>JBKQOX010000056.1:0-2810 GCA_052145255.1 Occallatibacter sp. | reverse complement strand
GCCCGAGCTGCGCGCGCGCATCCAGGCCTCTTTCGACGAGGCCTCCGCCGACGAGGAGCATTTCCCCTCCACCATCGATCCGCGCATCTACCATGTCAAGCTGATCCACCAGCACCTTGGGCCGCTGGCGGGGAAGCGGGTGCTGGACGTGGGCTGCGGCAAAGGCCGCTTCGCGCGCGTGCTCCAGGCACAGGAGCCGGACGCCGAGTTCTGGGGCCTGGACCTGTCCGAAGAAATGCTGCGCTATGTGCCGGCCGGGATTCACACCCGCGCCGGTTCCATGACCGAGTTGCCGTTCGACGACGCTTTTTTCGACGCGGCCTACGCCACCGAATCGCTGGAGCACGCGGTGGAAATCGAGCGGGCGGTGGCGGAAATCTGCCGGGTCGTGAAACCCGGCGGACGGATCGCGATCATCGACAAAAACGCCGAGCAATGGGGCCGGCTGCGGACGCCGGAATGGGAGCGCTGGTTTCGCCCTAAGGAGTTGGAACGCCTGCTGCGGCGGCACTGCCGCCAGGCGGACAGCCGCTCGATTTCGTATTGGGAAGACGTCGCTCCCGACGGCCTGTTCATCGCCTGGCTGGCGGTCAAGTAAACCGTACCCCTCAAGCTTCCCGCGGTTGCAGCCGATAAGTTGGACGTGCAATGCCTCGTCACTCGGGGTGTGACTGTCGCCGCCGGCCCGCTGGTGGTTGCCTCCGCATGGGCGCGGTGGAAGATAAGCTCCCACTAGTGTCCGGTAAAGTACTTTGCGAAATTCAATAAGTCTCATCCTTGCTAGCGGGTAGCGGGAATTCTGGCCGGGAACGATTTGAACGCTGAGCCGATGAGAATGCCGTCCGCGCCTCTCTCCCCGCCTTCCTCGACAATGGGGGATGCATGTTGGCAGGTTCGTCTTCTCGGAGTTGATTGCACATCTCCCTCACAAGGAGTTCCAGAAATGCGTGGCGCGTTACGATAACGATCCGAGGTGGAGGAGGTTCTCTTATTGGGATCAATATTTGGCGATGGCCTTCGCCCAACTGACCTATCGCGAGAGTCTCCGGGACATCGAAGCCTGTCTGCGCTCGGTGAGCGGCAAACTCTATCACCTGGGCTTTCGCGGCACGGTGGTGCGCACCACTCTGGCCGATGCCAACGAGTTACGCGACTGGCGGATCTTTGCCGACTTCGCCCATGTCTTAATCCGCATCGCACGGCCGCTCTACGCCGACGATCCGCTCGGCGTGGATCTCGACCAAAGCCTTTATGCTTTGGATTCGACCACCATTGATCTGTGCCTCAATCTGTTTCCGTGGGCGAAATTCCGCAAGCACAAAGCCGCCGTCAAAATGCACACGTTGCTGGACCTGCACGGCAATATCCCCACGTTTATCAGCATTACCAACGGCAAAGTGCATGATGTCAACATCCTCGACGAGGTTCTCCCGGAGGCCGGCGCGTTCTACGTCATGGACCGCGGCTACGTGGACTTTGAACGCCTCTACGTCTTCACGTTGAGCGCGGCCTTCTTCGTCGTCCGTACCAAGTCCAACATTGTGCTCCAGCGCCGCTACTCGCATCCGGTGGACAAGACCACCGGTGTGCGCTCCGATCACACTGTCATTCTGACCGCCATCGACTCCGCCAAAGCGTACCCGGACACCCTCCGGCGCGTGAGTTATCTCGATGTGAAAACGAGGAAGCGATTCAAGTTCCTCACCAACAATTTCACGCTGCCGGCACTTACCATCGCCCAGATCTACAAGTCGCGATGGCAGGTGGAATTGTTCTTCAAGTGGATCAAGCAGCACTTGCGGATCAAGGCCTTCTACGGCACCAGCGAGAACGCGGTGAAGACGCAAATCTGGATCGCGGTCTCGGTCTACGTGCTGGTGGCCATCGTCCGAAAGAGGCTGGCCCTGGAAACGAGCCTCTACCAAATGCTACAGATTCTGAGCGTCACGCTCTTCGAGAAAACGCCCATTTTACAGGCACTTCAGGCGTCCGACTCCGAGAACGATTTAGCCGACGCCGGCAACCAACTGATTCTATTCGACTTCTAACCGGACACCAGTGATAAGCTCCAAACCGCCGGCCGTGGCGGGTCCCGTGCCAGGGGGGCCAAGGTGAGATTCTGCCTCAACCGTCACCTGACGCACCTGTCGCTCAAACGCAAGCTTTGCGCCATCACCATGACCACCGTGACGGCGGCGTTATTGATGTCCGGCGGACTGCAGTTGACTCGCGGCATCATAGCCAAGCACGATTCGGCGCGCAGTGAGATCGACCTGGCCGCCGATATCCTGGCCCAAAACTCCACCGCCGTGCTCCGGTTCAACGATGCTGGAGCGGCCGAGGCCCTGTTACGAAGCCTGATGGCCAAACCGGACGTGGTGGCGGCGGCGCTCTACACCGGCAGCGGCGCCATTCTGGCCCGTTATCTGCGCGCCGATCAGGACGGCGAATTCGATTTTCCGCGGCCGGCCGGGGACGGCACCGCGTTCGAAGGCGGCCGCTTGATCGCCTTTCGCACCGTGACCCTCGATGGGCAGCCCCTCGGCCAAGTGTGGCTGGAATCGGATCTGCGCGACATGCACCGCCAGATCGCGCAATCGGCCCTAATCGACGCCATAGTGCTGGCGGCGGCCGGATCAGCCGCGTTCCTGCTCTCCGTCCGCCTGCAAAAGCTGATTTAGAGGCCCATCCTGCACCTCGCCCAAACCGCCAAGGCGGTCACCCTCCTGCGCAACTACGCGATCCGCGCCAGAAGAGATTCCCAAGACGAGCTCGGCCTGCTGACCGAAGATTTCAACGCCATGCTCGAC
>JBKQOX010000055.1:0-51512 GCA_052145255.1 Occallatibacter sp. | reverse complement strand
AGCTGCAATCGCCGGCGCAAAACTTGTGACGAAAACGTGACGTGACGCGGCTCAAAACCGGCATTCCGAGGACTGCGGAGCCGCAGTTTTCGGGCAAAAAACCACAAAATCAAGAGTCGTTTCCACTGGGGGTGCGAGGGGTCGGCAGTTCAAATCTGCCCGTCCCGACCATTCAAATCAGCAATCCAAAAACTCTCGATCGAGAGAAGCGCTTCGGGCTATTGCAGAACACTCTGGTTCTGATCGGCATCCATCGATTCGGCAAACCGATAGCCGATGTGGGAATCGGTCAGCAGATACGTCGGGTTCGCCGGATCATCTTCAATCTTCATGCGAATCTGGCGAATAAAGGTGCGCAAGTACTCCAGCTCGTTTCCGTATTCCGGCCCCCAGACCGATCGCAGCAACCGGGCATGGGGAATGGGGCGACCGGCGTTCACCATCAAATAGATCGTAGGCTCCGGTTGCGGCGTGTTGCACAAACGCCATAGCAAACGACCTCGTGTTCTCGAGAGAGATTCTCAGATTCTCATGTGAAGGCTCAACAGGACCGGGAACAGTGGCCCATTCAGTCACGAACGCGATAGGCCGCTTCGGATGCGGGGTGTCGACACTCCAAATCCGCCCTTCCCGGGACGACCCAATCGAGGTCCCCCACGCACCGCGCGAGGTGTTGACCATGGCACCAACATGACTTTTGTCATGTACCCAAAAGCAGATTCTTCGCGCATTGTGAAGAGACAGGGCAAAAGAACCCGACATGGACTTGTGGCCGCGTTTGGCCGGTTCATCAAGCATTTTAAAACACTGAAGCGAAAGATTTACCCCCAGGGCTGCGCATCCTCGAATGGTCTTAAGAGCCGCTACCGCAAATGAACCGCGGCGACGAGCGGGCACCTGGATCGGCGACGGGATCATTGAGGGAAAGGCAGCGTATGAACTCTCCCCACTCGAATTACACAGGGCAATCGCGTTTCACCCAGCGGCAAGGATCGCGGATTGTTGTCCGCGCGTTCGTACTTCTATCAGTTTTCGCGGGACTTGCGGGTTGTACGCAGAAGCTTCCGACGCTTAAACAGGTTGCCGCGCCCGCTATCAGCTCCTTTTCCGCGGGCCCGGCGTCGATCATTAATGGCTCAACGACCACGCTGAGCTGGACCACTGCGGGAGCGACAAGCATTGCCATTACGCCGGGAACTTTTGCATCGACATCCGCAAGCGGATCGGTGATTCTGAGCCCGACGGCGACGACTACATATACCCTGACAGCGACGAATACCACAGGCTCAGCAACCGCGACGCTGGTGGTGACCGTCACCCAGCCGACGCCGCCCACAATCAGCTCATTCACGGCAAGCCCGACGAGCATTTCGCTGGGCGGGATCAGCTCGCTGAGCTGGACAACTTCAGGCGCGACGACGCTGAACATTGCACCGGGAAATCTTGCGTCGACCTCTGCGACCGGATCCGTTAACGTAAGCCCTGAGACGACGACCACCTACGTTCTGACAGCGACAAATGGGGCGGGATCAGTGACATCGTCGGCCACGGTAACGCTGACGTCGTCGGGCGGGGCATTATCCATTACGACGACAAGTTGCCCGGGAGGAACGCAGAACACGGCTTACGCGGGCTGCACGATCGCGGCAACCGGCGGGAATCCGCCGTACACTTTCTCGGTCGACGATAGCGGCAACTATCCTCCGCTGCCGGAAGGATTGGCGCTGGATGCGTCGTCGGGTGAGATCACGAGCCCGCTGATTGGCGGCCAGGGAACATACGCGCCCCAGATCATCGTGGCGGATGCAACGGGCGCGACAGCGAAGGCGCAGATTGCGTTTGCGATGAACGGGAGCAACGCTTTTTTGGCAAACGTCTTCACGTCCGCTTCGATCTTCCACCATCGCGTGGATGCGGCGACAACGAATCTGCCCGTCGATACGTCACCCGCGGCGCCGATGTACAGCGGCTATTTGCCGGAGACGATCAAGCCGTTCTTCGGGAACAATTCAAATGCACCGTTTCCGAATGGAATTCCTGCAATCGAGGTTCCGGCGAACCAGCCTGATGTTTCGGTTTCGACGACGGTGTATCAGCAGTACTTTAGTTCGGGACCGATTCCGGCCTACGCACCGGTGGAGGGCACGAGCAACTCGACGGGTGACCGGCACGTGCTGGTGTATCTCGAGCCGGGCAACGGAAGCAATCCGGCGCTCTACGAAATGTGGCAGGGGATTTATCAGGACGGGCCGTGGACCGATTCCTCGAACGCGGAGTGGCCGAATGTGGCGACGGATGCGCTGACGCCGCAGGGGCAGGGAACGTCGGATGCCGCGGGCTTGCCGGTGGGACCGCTCCTGGCCAATGCCGATGAGGTGATCGGGACAGGCACGCCAACCGCGCCAAACGGGACCGTACAGCATCCCATTCGATTCACGCTCAATCACATGCTCAATTACTGGGTGTGGCCGGCAACGCAAACGGCTGGCGTGGGGAGCTGCAAGGACAGCAGCGGCGCGTCAATTTCCACGGAGAGCGAGATTTCGCAGGCTACACCGCCGTCAAGCTGCACGATGAGCGGAGCGGCGGGCGAGATTTATCGGCTCAAGGCGTCAGTGGCGACTCCGGCTTGCGCGGCAACGAGCCCGCAGGCTGCAATCATTATTACCGGGTTCCGGAATTACGGAATCATTCTGGCCGACAACGGAGACAGCGGAGGGTTGATCGGGACACCGGACGCGCGCTGGAACGACGCAGACCTTTTGTGCCTGACGAGCCTGATTCTATCGGACTTTGAGCCAGTGAATGTGTCAAGCCTGATGGTTTCGAACGACAGTGGGGCGACGAACCACTGAGGCGATGGCCACGTCGGCGAATAGGATATCTGCAATGGCATACTTTCGTCTTGGCGGCACGGTCTCCCCGCGAATGCAAGTGTTAGGGGCGATCATCTTCTTCGTCACGCTGCTTGTAGTGGGGACTGTGTTCCTGCTGGTTTATAAGCTATTTGGCTATGTGCCGAGGTGGTTGATCGGCATTGTTGGATTTTCAGTATTCGTTTTCTTTATGGTAATGACGGCTATTGGTCGAAAAGACGTCAAATACGATGGTGACTGATCGAAATTGAATCGTCTTGGCGCAAGACGGAGACAGCGCTGCGACAAGCCCCTAGGGTCGCTCGACCACGCGAGCTTTTCGGAGATTAGTGCGCGGGGGGAACGTAGTCGGCGGGCAGGGCTGAGCCGGAGCCGAAGAAAAACTCCTCCATTTGGTCGACGAGGAACTGCTGCGCCTGGGGCAGCCAGGGCTGTAGGCGGTACTCGTTGAGCAGCATCTTTTGGCGGGCGAGCCACTCGTCCCAGGCCGCTTTGGAGACATTTTTATAGATCTTCTGGCCAAACTCCGAGTCGAAAGGCGGCTCGTCGAGGCCCTCCATTTCCTTTTTATTGCGAACGCAAAAAACCATGTGCGCCATCGAAATCGCTCCCAGATGCCATTGTAATTGGATGGCCGGGAGGGTCCCGGCTTGCGGCGGTTGGCTTCCCTTGCCCCTGGCCGGCGTTCCGGCTTCTCGAAACGCATTTCAGCCTGAGCAAATCTGACCAGACCGACGCTCTTGATTCGAAGCACAATCATCTTGGCGCTTGATCTGCCCCCGGAAGCGGCAATCTGAGAACGAGCGGCCCGATCAAAAAGGAGCTTCCATGTCCGATGTAAATGTGTCTGGCGCCAATGTATCTGGCCTCTCTGACAACGCCGCCGGCGGCCTTTCCTACATCACGATCATCCCGGCAATTGTGTTCCTGATCCTTGAGCCCTACAAGAAAAGCGCCTTTGTCCGGTTTAACGCCTGGCAGTCGATCTTTTTTTATGTTGCCTGGGCCGCGGTGCACATTCTGGTCGAGATCGTACAAAACCTTGTTCCGACGGTCGTCTTCCTCACCTTGTCCTTGTGGCAATTTGTGGATCTCGCCTTCTTTGTCGTGCTGGTGATCGTGTTTGTCAGCGCTTTTAACGGCAAGCGGTTTATGCTTCCCATCATTGGCGGACTGGCCGAGAAGCAGGGTAACCGGTAGCTGCCCCCCAACAGCACCGATTGCAGAAACGGCCTTCGCAAGGAGGCCGTTTTTGTCTGTGCGGCAGCCCTTTCCGCCCCACCCCACCCCCTTAAGCGGTCCAAACTCTGCTTGATTGCGCGTAAATTCTCTTGACAAGGGGATGGGCGGCAGGTTGTTCTATCTCCACCTCGCTTGACGCCCAAGGCCTCTTGAGCTGAATCTGCCGGTGCGCTGGGCGTGTACAGAAGCGAAGAATCCCTCCCCTTCAACCGTTTTCCTTGAAAAGGAGAAGTTGCGATGGCCGATGAACCCAACACAGCAGCACCAGCTAGCTCTGGACTGTCAGAGGATGCCGCCAGCGGCCTTGCCTACCTGACGATTATCCCGGCGATCATCTTTCTGGTGGTGGCGCCGTACAACACAAATCCGAAGGTCAAGTTTCACGCATGGCAGTCGATCTTTTTGGGGTGCACGTGGATCGTGTTGTGGGTCCTCAATATCGTGCTCGCGTTTATCCCGATTATCGGATGGATTCTGATGTTGGTCCTGGCCCTTGGATTGTTCATTGTCTGGCTCATCGCCATCATCCAGGCGTTCCAGGGGAAGAGATTCGTCATCCCGGTGATTGGGCCTCTCGCAGCGAAACAAGCGGGCGTGTAAGCAGCCGCAAACGGGCGCATAAGCCCGCAGGGTGCTGGTTTCATCGCCTTTTGCCTTTTTTGAATCGCCGCTTGCTTCCTCCCGGGGGCTGCGGCGATGCGTTTTTCCGTTTGTTTTTCTTCGACTTTGAAGGGGACGGCGGAGTCTTTTTGCCGGTGAGCGGCAATTCTTCTTCCACCAAAGCGAATTGAAGTTTGCGTTCCTGCGCGAGAACGCGGTCGAGGATGACCTGGACGTGATCGCCTGCGCGGAAGCGGCGGCCGGTGCGCTCGCCGATGATTTCGTGCGTGTTCTCACGCCAGGAGTAGCGGTCGGCGCGCAGTGTGTCGATGGGGACAAGGCCCTCGACGAAGAGATCGGTGAGCTCGATAAAGAGGCCAAATTTGGCGGGGTTCAGGACGAGAGCGGCGAACTCGTCACCCACGCGGTCCTGCATGAAGCGAACCTTTTTCCATTCAACCAGTTCGCGCTCAGCTTCGGCTGCGCGACGCTCGGTATAGCTGGTTTCTTCGGCGATCTCCGCGAGTTCGGGTTCGGGGATGGGGGGATCGATGACGGAGGGGCTTCCCTTTCCCGGTCCCCAAGTGCGAGGGACCGGGGGCACCCCATGCTGTGCTCGACCTTCGTTGGGGTGCGACCAGGGCGAGCTGAGGCGCGAGGCCGTGATGGTGCGATGGCCGGGGACGCCGGCGCGCAAAAGCGCTTTGGCGATGCGGTGCACGATGAGGTCGGGATAACGGCGGATGGGCGAGGTGAAGTGGGTGTAGGTGGGTGCGGCGAGCGCGAAGTGGCCTTCGTTGACCTCGGAGTAGCGGGCCTGCGAGAGCGAACGGAGCATGAGGTAGCTGAGGATGCGCTCTTCCGGTTTACCTTCAATGCGCGCGGCCAGCTTTTGATACATTCGGGGAGTGACGGCGATGTCCTCGGGCACTTCGTGCTGGCGGGGATTGCGGCCCTGGCCATGCGATTCCCGGCGCTCGGCGCGGGTGACGACGCGCTTCACAGGAAGTGGCCCAAGACCAAGCGAATAACCGAAGCCGGCGGCGAGCTCCTCGAATTGAACGACGCGGCGCGGATCGGGTTTTTCGTGAATGCGATAGAGCGAAGGGACGCCGAGGTCTTCCAGCCAAGTGGCCACGCATTCATTGGCGGCGAGCATGAATTCTTCAATGAGACGATTGGCCCAGGTGCGCTCCGCGCGAGTGACTCCGCGCATCTGGCCATTCTCGTCAAATTCTATGACCGGCTCGGGTAAATCGAAATCGATCGAGCCTCGCTCCTCTCGACGCTGATTCATGAGGACGGCGAGTTTCTTCATTCTTTCAAATTCGGGGACGAGTGCGGTGTGGCGCGAACGTGCCTCTTCGTCACCCTCAAGAATTGCGTGCGCGGCCGTATAGGTCATGCGCGCGGCGGAGCGGATAACGCCTTCGACGACCTCGAAGCTCTCGATATTGCCTGCTGCGTCAAGCTGCATGATGCAGCTGAGAACGAGCCGGTCTTCGTGGGGTCGAAGGCTGCAGATATCGGTCGAAAGTTCCTGGGGCAACATGGGGATGGCGCGATCGGGAAAGTAGACGCTGGTGCCGCGGATGCGGGCCTCGAGATCGAGAGCCGAGCCGGGAAGGACGTACTCGGATACGTCGGCGATGTGGACCTGGAGCTCGTAGCCGCCGTCGGCGCGATCGCGGACGAGGACCGCGTCGTCGAAGTCACGCGCAGTTTCGCCGTCGATGGTGACGATGGGGAGCGAGCGGAAGTCGGCCCTGCGGGCGGCGACGTTCTGGTCGAGGTGCGCGACGCGGCGGGCTTCCGCCAGCACAGCCTCGGGAAAGATGCGCGGGAGCTGATGCTTGCGGATCATCATCTCCACGTCGACGCCAAAGTCATCGGGCGAGCCGAGGACTTCAATGACGCGACCGATGGGAGGTCGGGTGGGGGTGGGCCAGCTCGTGATCTCCACATCGACGACCAGGCCTTCCAAGCTCTCCGCGTCCTCCAGGCGGCCCTCCGGGCTTTCAGGTCTTGGGGTAGAGAGCGCCTCGCGGCCAAGAACGCGATGCGGCGTGGAGGACCCGTTGGCTAGCGGGAATTCCGCGCCGGGAGGAATCACGATGGGCTGAGTCATGCGGTCGTCAAAGGGAATGACGACGTTGTTACGCCCACGATCTGGACGGGCGACACGAAACGTGCCGACGACGGTGGGGTTGCGGCGCTCGAGAATCTGCACGATGCGGCCCTGCTGCCGGCTATCGGCCTTGGGAGGCTCAACCTCGACCAGAACCTGATCGCCCTGCATAGCGGCATTGATCTCACTGGGCGGAATGAAGATGTCTTGCACGGCCGATGAGACCTTGGAGTCTGCAGGAGAGGGTTTGCGATTAGGGCGGACAAAGCCGTAGCCGTCACGGTGCAGATCGAGGCGGCCCGCGACGAGATTCTCGCGCGACGCCGCTCTCGGTAGGGTCCAGTGCCCGCGGTCGGGTTGGATGAGCTGGCCGCGGACGGTGAGTCGGGCCAGTTGCTCGAGCAGGAGACGGCGCGCGCGGCCGCCAGGGAGCGAGAGCTCGCGGACCAACTGCTTATATCCGGCCTTTTGCCCGGGGGAGGCGGCAATCCGGGCGAGCAACTCGCGATCGGTCATACGCCAAGACTAGAGCATGCCATTCACTTTGGGGGCGGCGTCGGAAGCCAGTATTCCCGAGGTCAAGGAGCGAGGAGCGACGCATACCTGGTGTCTGCTAGCGACGAGCAACGCGGAAATCGGAAATACTGGCCCCGTCCCTTCGGGCTGCGGCGGATATCCGGCCATGCTTCGTTCTCGCCCTCGGCGGTGGGCCCGCCATAGCCTGCTGGCTCCGCCTCGCTTGGCCGGGTGTCGGCTCGTAGCGCTGCCTGTCCCCAAAGTGAATGGCATGCTCTAAGGCAAGCGGCGGCTTCAAGATGACTTTGGAGTGCGGCGCTTGCACAGAAAATACGGAGTTGCCGTAGAATGGGTTTGCGCATCATCTTGGCGGAGCCGGAAGATTGATTCGACCGATTCCCGGCCGCGCAGGAGATGGCCGCGGCGACGGCGGCGGCAAGCGGACTTATCACTTGTGGGTTCGAGCCATTGGCCTTGCCTTGGAATCCCCAGTCCAGAAGCGGACAGAATAGGAAGAGAACCTTGAGCGCAATGTGGAAACCAAGCCAGACTGGATCTTCGATCCCGAATCCCACGCCGGAGCCGCAGCATGCGGCGCCCCCGGCACACGTACCTGAAACACCAGCCAGAGTGCAGGCTGGAAACGCCGAACAAGCCACGCTCGGCAAGAGCCTGTTCATCAAGGGCGAGATTACAGGTTCGGAATCTTTATATATTGACGGCAAAGTGGAGGGCTCAATCAACCTTCCCGGTAACCGCGTGACCGTGGGCCGCAACGGCCAGGTTGGGGCCAACATTACGGCACGCGAGGTTGTGGTGCTCGGCAAGGTGAAGGGCAATGTCTCGGCCACCGATCGCGTGGACATTCGCGCGGAAGGGTCGCTGCACGGCGACGTGTCGGCGGCGCGCATCAGCATTGAAGACGGCGCGTTCTTCAAAGGGGGCATCGATATTCGCAAGCCTGACTCAAAACCGTTGCAGGCGACAGGGACATCAGGGCCTGTAGCAGTGGCGAGTCCGGCGCCGTCGATTCACGAGGCGCACAACAACTAGCAGTTACCCGCGCAGCCGCAAATCTCCGCATCGAGCACAAGCGCTTCCGCGCCAATGGAAGCGCTTGCGTTTTTTGTACAGGTCGAGGTCTGGAGCGTGGCGCCAAATGCAACGGGATTCTGAGGGTCGAGAATTCAAATGAGCCGCAAGCGGCGCATAGCGACGCGGGGCAGCGCCGACCCCGATTTGTCGAGGACCCACATGGTGACGGCGGTCCAGACGGCGATGCCGCCGATGAGAATCGCGGTGTCGGCGAGAGACCGCGCATGATGAAGCTCGGCCAGGCGGGGCAGTTGGTGGAACAGACCGGCGAGGAACCAGGCAACGAACCACGCAGCCGCGCCACCGGCAAAAGCGCTCAGCAAACAGCGGGCCAGCTCGACGTAATCGAGACTGGCGAGAGAGACCATGCGGCGCTTATGCAGGAGCAATGCAATGGTAAGGGTTTGGAGCGCGATGCCGACGTCGGAGGCGAGCGCCAGACCCATGGCGCCACGCCAGTGGAAGAGCAAGTCATAGATGGGCAGTGAGACAACCGTGACGATGGTGCTGGCGACCATGGGCACAAAGGTGTTTCCAGCGGCGTAAAAGGCGCGCGAGTAAATTGCCTGCGCCGACCAGAGAAACAACGAAACCGAGAAGACCGCGAAATAGGCGGAACACAGCCGCGCATCGTCTGGCGAGAAGCGCCCTCCGGTAAAGACCAGATCGATGGCCGGCCAGCCGAGCGCCACCATGACGGAGGCCGAGAGAAGACCGAGCGCGGCCACTCGAGAGACGGAATCGGCGACGCCGGTGGCGAACTCGAAGCGGCGTTCGCGTGTCCACAGGCTCGCGAAGAAAGGCATGGAGGCGGCGCCGGCGGCCTGCGCCAAAACGGACATGGGCGCGGTGAAAACCTGCTTTGCGTAGCTCATCAGGGAGACAGCTCCGCCGATCCGCGACGCGAAGTGGGCGATGATCCAGTTGTCGGCAGTGACTAGCGAGACGCCGGCCATGAGCGGCAGGGAGAGGCGCACCCATTCGCGCAGGCCCTGGTCGTGCCAGTCGAGAATGAAGTGGTAGCGCGTGCCGGCGCGGTGCGCGTAGAACCAGTTGAGGAGAAAGGGACCGCAGACGGCGCCGCCCACAGTGCCGATGGCAAGCGATGGGACGCCTATTTTTCTAACGAGCAACAGCCCGCCAACGATGGTACCGAGACCGTAGATAAGCGGCGCGACGGCCTGCACGTTGAACTGCTTGCGCACCAGGAGCACTGCACCGAAGACGCCGCCGGCGAAGAAGCACAACTGCGCGGGCAGAAGAATCCGCGTGAGTAGCACGCAGATCGCGGCCTTCTGTGGATCGAAGCCGTTGAACCACCAGTGCACGTACCAGGGAGCAAAGACTTCGGCCAGGATAATAGCCGCGCCCAGCACCAGGTACATGGTGGTAAGGATGACCGAGAGCGAGCGCTCGCCTTCGGCATCGCGGCCCTGCTCGTGATAGCGGGTAAGGATGGTGACGAAGGTGATGGATGCGGCGCCACCGACGAGGAAGTAGGAAATCATGTCGGGCAGGACGAAGGCGGCGTTGAGAGCATCGGCCTCGATGCCGCGGCCGAAGAGCCAGACGATATATTTGACCCGCACAAGGCCAATGATGCGCGAGAGAAAAGTGGACACCATGAGCACGACGGTTGCGGAGAAGACGCTGTGCCTGTGAGAAGGATGGAGGAGGCCGCGCACGCGCTGCCACGATGAGCGCGGCGCCGGCTGGGTTTCAACCTCAGCGGCGAGCTCCAACTGCTCGGGATCACGATCTGAAGGCTCGGTGGTCACTGCTGTCGATTCTACTGGGATTTTATGCGGCGGCTGTTCGCAGGGGAACTTAGTTGGCCAATCCCGCAATCTGCTTTCTAGGTTGTATGCTGGTCAACGGAGACCCTCGGCCAATGGACGCGATTGCAACACGGAGAGACAACTACAATCTTGCGTTGCCGTTTTACGAGAGTGCCGTTCGAAACCCGCGAGCGCTGGCTTTATTTGTCGGTGATTCACGATATTCCTACGGCGAGCTCGCGAATCTCGCGTGCCGAATCTCGGGTTGGCTCGACAGGAAAGCCGGAGAGCGCTCGGGCAAGGTCGGAGTTCTGGCGTCCAGAACCATAGAAGCATATGCGGGAGTGCTGGGAACTCTTTGGTCGGGCGCGGCGTACGTGCCCATCAAGCCTGACACCCCCGAAGACCGCGTGATCCGCATTTTGCAGCAGACAAAACTGGACGCGCTGATCGCCGACCAAGCTGGTTTGAACATGCTTTCGGATCGCGTGCTCGAGAACGCTCCGAAGCGGATACTCTTCGGGCCAAACGCAAAACCGCCGCAAAGTGCTTTGCGATTCCCGGGCATCAGCTTTGAGAGCTTCGCCGATTTACCCGGCGAGGGGCCCGATCAGCCTGTGACCCGGGCGGGAGATGCGCTCGCGTACATTATCTTTACTTCCGGCACGACTGGCACGCCAAAGGGCGTGATGATTGAAAACGAAAGCGTATGCCAGTTCATCGAGATTATGCACCAACGATTCTCGCTTCGAGCCGACGATCGCGTGGCTGAAGCATCGGAGCTGACCTTCGATGCCTCTGTCTTCGATATGTTCATGGCATGGAGCACAGGCGCGTCGCTCTACGTGGTGCCTGCCTCGCAACTGATGGCTCCGGCGAAGTTCATCCGCGACCATGAATTGACGCTATGGTTCTCAGTGCCCTCAACCGCTTCGTTTATGGGGCGCATGAAGATGTTGAAGCCGGGCGCATTTCCATCCTTGAGGATTTCCATTTTTGCCGGGGAGGCGCTCGCTGTGAGTACCGCGCAGGCATGGCAGATCGCCGCACCCAACAGCATCGTTGAGAATTTCTACGGACCGACGGAGTTAACGGTCGACTGCATCGCACAGACTCTCGAAGATCCTCCCTATGTCACTCCGAACCGCGGAACGATGGCCATTGGAACGGTCTTCCCGGGTGTGCGCGCAGGGATTGTGGATGCGGATCTCAAGTTTCTGCCGCGGGGTGAAAAGGGTGAATTGGTGGTATCCACGCGGCAAGCGGCGCGCGGGTATCTCGAGGATCCGGAACTTACGGCGGCGCGATTTCCGATGCTGAACGGAGAGCGATGGTATCGCACAGGGGACCTGGCTTTCGAGGATGCTTCCGGGACTTTTCATCACCTGGGCCGAATCGACAACCAAGTGAAGATACTCGGCAACCGGGTCGAGCTTGAGGAAGTTGAAGCTCACTTACGCGAGATTCTGGGAACAGACATGGTAGCGGCAGTGGCCTGGCCCCTGGTCGATAGCCGCGCATCAGGCATTGTCGCTTTCCACTGCGCAGCTGGAGTGACCCGCGACACAGCCCGCGATGCGATGAAAAAGCGCGTGCCCGATTACATGGTTCCGCAACGGATCCACTACCTGGACGATATGCCACTGGGAGCGACTGGCAAGGTCGATCGAAAAGCGCTCTACCGTATGCTCGACGAAGACCGATTGCCGACAGCCGGCAAATGAGGGCCCGAATCGGGCTGCGCGCCAAAGCCATGCAAGCACATCGGTCGACGTGAAAGCCGGAACCGACTTTTCAAGCGGAACTGGGTCACAGTTCACTCATCCGCAACCGGCTCTCAAGATTCTGCGCTTCTGGTTTCCGCCGGATTGCCAAAGACCAGCAAGCCGCATATGGAAGCGCAACAATCAGATCAATCAAATAATGCTCTCCGGTAGTGAGAGTCGAAATTGCAGTCAATAGAACAAACAAGGCCATCGCCCAACTCTTCCATCCGGGCTTTGCGGCGCGCCAGAGCAGAATTGCCCAGGTAATATGCAAAGATGGCAGGCAATTACGGTGGGCATTCGGAGCCCCGATATGGAGGGGGCCAACTGCGGGAAAGAGCAGATAGAACGGGACGGCGCAAACAGACGTCATCAGCAGGACGAGCACCAACCGCCAGCAGTTCTTCGCGTCAAGGTCGACCAATATCAAAACGACCACGCAAGGCAGCGATAAATAAATGAAATAGAAGAAGTCCCCCACCAGCAGATGCATCTGTGCCCAGTGCCAAGTCGCAGTACTGGTATTAAAGAACCATCGATTGTCGAAAGCCAACATACGCGCGTCGATCGTGTGCGGCGTGAAGTGCAACACGATAGCATCCACGATGGCAACGCAGAGAGTAAAGAACGCCAAGGGTAGGGGAAGGAGATTGTTTAAGGGAATTGCTCTTTTTGCGGCGCGATATGCGGTTACTGTAATGCAGCCAGCAGCCAGCACAAAGAATGCATTCGATTTTGGGCTTATCAGGAGGATCGGCAAGCCCAGGAGAACAGAAAGGAGCCAATGGTTTACCGAGGCCCGAGACCGAAACTGCAAATAGATACTCGTCAAAAGCGCAATGTTGACCCAGTCAGAACCAAAGATCAAAATTAACGCCAAGGCAACAATCCAAGCTGAGAATGCGAGGAGGATGGGATCGTTTTGGGTCATTGGCCGATCCCATAAAGGAGTTTTCCCAGCGCCGGGGAGAGAATTGGAGCTTGACGGTCTAGAGCCTGTGTTCTTCTCCGCCTGTGGGTCCGCTGCGGGCGATGCGCTGCCGATAATGCCGTCGCTTTTGCCCAGGTCTCCACCGGTTGTGATCGGGCTCCCTTGCGGGGCCGGCGATCGGGGAGATTCTGGTTCTACCTGTGAATTGTTGCTGTTATCTCTTGTTTCACGATTCATCAGGAGGAATTATAAGGCTCCTCATTTGCATCGCGATGGCCCGCCGCACAATGACGGAATGCGTCGAGTTACTACCCACAAATCAAAGTTAGGAGGCGTGCTCCAGCGAGTCGACGAGAATGATTTCGCGAGGGATTGATTCTTGCGGCAGGTTTTGCTTGCAAAACTCCATCAGCTGATCGGTCAGGTCTTTGCGCATTTTGTCTTGCCCCGGCGCATTGGCGTGGTGGAGGAACGCTGAAGCATCAGGGGGCGGCCAGTTGATTGCGGGGAACGTTGATTCTTGCAGGTTTTGTTTGGGGATAAAAAAGGCATCGAACGTCCCGTCATTCCGGCATGCTACCCAGCTGAGAAAAACCGCGAATCCAAGGTCCTCGTTTCCGAGATCGAAAAGCGCCTGAGGATGAATTCCATCGTCGGCATTCTGTGCGAGTCTGTGGCGCAGCTCCCCAACTGTGTAACCGGGGTGGGCGGCATCAAGCATCGCCATGGCCGCGAGATCCTTTTCTATCCGGGCGTTCCGGATGCCTTTGATGCCGATGGGCTGGTTCGGATGCTGCCTCAACATGGAGCGAATCTCATCCAGTTCCCGCCGGCGCTCAGCCCAGTCAAGAAATTCACCGTCGAAGACTGGCGCGTTGTCGTGGCCGACATGCAGAATTGCCCCATAGCGAAAGCGAGTCATCTCATTGTCCGCGCGGCCACGGAGCGGCCTTATGTCCACTCTCGATACTTTCGGAAATCTGCGCGGCAATGAGAGGAAGTACGCGGGAGAGAGGACCAGTTCCGGCTCCCTGTCGACCCGCCGGCGAATTCGGTCACGCAGCTCTGCGGCACTCAACTGATCGGCGGACTGAAACAGTTCCACCGAGTTGGCAAAAAGCCGAAAGAGCGGCAGGCTTCTGACATCGCCGACGTAGACATGGCCTCCGGGCCTCACGATGTTGATGGCGTTTTCCAGCACTTTGGAGAGATAGTCGACATTGGGGAAGAACTGCACGACGGAACTAAGTACGAGCGTATCGAAGGTGTTCTCGTTGAAACGATCCAATTGGGCCGCCTGGCTCTCCACCACTTCAACTCGCGCCGCCACATCAGGTGCTGTCCGTAGTTGCTCTCTGAGCCGTCCGAGCACGGCTGGAGATTGATCCACTGCGACGTACCGCTCGCAGTGCGGGGCAACTCGCATGACCAGCATGCCAGTTCCGCAGCCAATCTCGCAGAGGAACCTTGGCTTCAGCCTGAGAATATCGCCAACGGTATTCTCGACCCACTCGCGCATCTCTTCGTCGGGAATTGCGCCCCGCGTATAACTGCTATCCCATCCCATGGTGTTGAAACCAACAGACGCGGCGGAGGCCTGCTTCGATAGCTGGCTCAGGTCAAAGATCTTCCGCCACTTGCCGACGATCGCCGACCCTGCCGCCGCGCGGCCAAGGTCATTGTCGATGAACTTGTTGTCAGGTACGACAAACGCGGCAACATGATTGCCACTCATTTGAATGACCGCGGCTTCGCGCACGCCCGGATGCGTGAGTAACGCGCGTTCAATTGCGGCTACCCGTTCGGCTCGCTGCGCCTCCCGGTTTGGGCCGGCATCAATAGAGTTGTTGGTTAAAGGGTCCATTCATGATTCTTGCTGGTCACGCATTTCGCTGGCCTCAATTGGATTTCGTGACTGTCTCCGTGAGAGTGCAGATCGCATCGACGCTGTCGATCTGCTCCTTGTCGAAACCCACCTGCGCAAAATCGATTCCGAAATTCTCTTCGAGGAACACGACGATCTCCACAGCATCGATCGACTGCAGACGTCCGCTAAACAACAGGGAATCGCTATCGGCGAGAGGGCCGTCATCGCCGCTCGCGGTCAATAGGCCCTGCACGAACTCGTGTATCTCAGCTCTGCCCTTCATTGCGCTCCTAGAAATGAATGAAGAATAAGCTCGCCAGATACTTCAAATGCTCGATGAGCGGAAACACTCGCTCATCGGCATCAAATACGTTCAGAATACAGTAAAAGAATCCAACACCAACTGCGGGCAACAGGCGTCCGCGGACGAATCCGACAGGCATCGAATCTCGCTTGCGCAGTTGAGAAACACATAGTCCGGCGGCGAGAAATGCGTTGTAGAAAAACAATACCTGGTAACTCGAAACGACCCTCCAAAGCCCATCGTCCCGAACGATCTGCCAGTCCCGCGCCAAGTGATAGAAGGAATTGCCGAAGAAAGCTGCGGCGACCGTGGCAAAAACCATGCGCAGCCTTTTGTGTTTCTTCCAGTACCGGAGGAACGCGGGGTAGAAGAAGAAATCTACGAGCAATTCCTTAAAGTAGTAGTAGAAACGATTGAAAAACTCCATGATGGTTGTCGAAGACAGCGGACGATAAGTGTTGCGCAAGGCGTTGAAACCGGCCATACGGCAACAGGCGATGATTCTGTGTCCGAAGATAGAGAAGGTGAAAATGAGTTCAAAATACGCCAGCAACTGGCATGCCCAGCGCAGGTGCCAGGCTACCGGGGTTCCATGCACACTCATCGCCAGCGACTGGTCGGGAGTTGGAATCAGCAGGTATTGGTGAAAGAAGCGGTTCCACAAAGTCTGGCAGACTTTCAAAAGGATGGCCCACAGGAGAAGCTTCAAACCTTTCAACTGGACAATTGCGAGTTGCTCCGGCGTTTTTGCTTCAATGCGGCGAAGGTATGCGGCGCCCTTTGGAAAAGGCGTATTCGTGGACCCCCACAGCGGACGTAAAGCAGTGAGCTCCAGAGTGAGCTCTTTGGCGGGTTTCGAATTCCTGTCGGTAAGAGCGTAGGCGATGAACCAAAGATAACTTGCCAATGCGCCGACCAGACCCCAAAGAACCAAGTATGGCAATGAACGTGGAGCAGCTGCGCGAGCCAGTAGGATCAGCGCGACAAAGCCGGTGAGAAGAAACAAAACCGGCCTTTGTCCGAAGCGCGAGCGAGGCCAACGCATAGCGCACCAGTACAAAAACACCGCCGAGGCTATTACGGCCAAAGTGAGGCCAAGCAGAAGGGGATCACTGTTGGTCTGCACAACGACAAAAGCGATGGGACTGATGGCCAGGACGAACCGCCGATACTCGGGCAAAAAGGTGATCAGTGCGAGAGGCACCATCAACGTCAACACGGACCACAAATCCGGGATGAAGACACGCATACCTAAGCCAAACACCGCCAGCAAGGCGACTTTGCCCAGAGGGGTTTGTGCGAAGGACACCACCGCAGGAAAGGTCTCGATGCGCGGAATCAGGCGGAACTCTGCAAGGCGTTTCGCCCTCGCCGTTGCGAACCCAGTTTGCGTGGCCATCCCGCTCATTGTCGGAGAACTCAGGTATCGAGGACAACTGAATTCGGCTTCGGAAAACATCATTGAGAACTCCATTAGCAAACACTTCGCGGCTTGGGTGCGGGCGACGCGATTCGGATGGCGAGACGGCGCGAGTATCCTGTTCACATGTGCTACTGCGTGCGCCGGGTTTTTGCCTGCGCCCTGCTCGGGGCGCTTTCCGGAGTGATCGCTACAAGCCAGGCGATTCACTCACGCGGCGGATTCACTCTTCCGCCTTCGCCAGATGTCGAGGCCGTTCCGGTAAGGGACGACTATTTCGGGACAAAGATTCAAGACAATTACCGCTGGCTGGAGAACGCCGGCAGCCCCGAGACTAAGACGTTTATCGACGCCGAGAACGCCTATACGCAGCGCTACATGGAGCAGGCTCGCATCCGACCGCAGATTAGCGACGACATGGACGCGCTGGAGCACGTGAGCGGGTGGAAGGTGCCGATTGAACGCGGGAACGATTTGTTCTTCGAAAAGATGCTGGCGGGCGAGGAGCAATCCTCGATCTATGTGCGCCATGGATGGGCGGAGAAAGACAAGCGGCTTATCGATCCGGCTCAGTTCAGCCGCGATCCCAACACGTCGGTAAACCTGTACGATGTATCGCGCGACGGAACACTGGTGGCCTACGACGTGCGACAGGGCGGCGCAGATGAGAGCACCGTACGGGTCTTCAATGTGAAAACGGGAAAGACGCTCGAGGACGAGTTGCCCAGCGGGATCTACCTGAGCGTTGCTTTCACACCGGATGGCAGGGGTCTTTACTACTCGCGGATGGACCAGAAGGGCACGCTGATCTACGAGCACGAATTGGGAGCAAGAGTTTCGCACGACACGCTGGTCTTCGGGAAGGAGTTTCGCGGTGAGGAGTTAGGACCGAACGATTTGATGGAGGCTTTCTTGTCGGACGACTATCGCTATCTGGTGGTCCAGATCGACCGAGGAGTGCCGCCGAAGCGCGTGGATATCGTTTATCGCGACCTGACGAAGCCGGGCTCGTACTTTGAAGTTCTGATCTGGGGTGTGGACTCGCGGTTCTCAGCCGACTATGTAAAGGGTGCATGGTATGTGAGCACGGACTACAAATCGCCCAACTGGAGAATCATGAAGGCCGATCCCGGCATCATGCCCGACGCGTGGACGACGATCGTACCCGAGGGGCCGGATGCAATCGATAGCTTCAACATTGTGGGTGACAAGATCTACGTCGATCATCCGCACGACGCGAAGATGGAAACCGATATCTACACGCTCGACGGGAAACCGGCGGGCAGTGTGGAACACGAAGGCATCGGGATGGCGACCACTCTCGCGGGGCGCGCCACGGACCGTTTCGGCTTTTATAGCTTTGAGTCGTTCATTGCTCCGCCCACCATCTACCGGCTGGACACGCAGACGGGCAAGCAGGAGATCTTTGCGCAACCCAAAGTCCCGTTCGATTCCAGTCAGTACGAACTGAAGCAGGTGTTCTACACGTCGAAAGACGGCACCAGGGTTCCGATGTTCATTGCCGGGAAAAAGGGACTGAAGCAGGACGGCACGGAACGGTTGCTGATGACCGCCTACGGTGGCTTCAACTTAAGCATGCTTCCGGAGTGGCGACCGATGTACGCGTGGTGGATCGCGAATGGGGGCTGGTTTACGCTTCCGAATTTGCGCGGCGGCGGAGAATACGGCGAGCGCTGGCACGGACAGGGGATGTTCGAGAAAAAGCAGAACGTATTCGACGACTTCTACGCCGCGGCGGAGTACCTGATCGCCAACAAATACACTTCTCCGGAACATTTCGCCATTTATGGCGGATCGAACGGCGGGTTGCTGATGGGCGCGGCGATTACACAGCGGCCGGATCTGTTTTCGGCAGTGGATTGCGCATATCCGCTGCTGGATATGCTGCGATACCAGAAATTTGAGCAGGGCCCGCACTGGATGACGGAGTACGGGTCGGCGGATAAAGAGGATCAGTTTAAGTATCTGCTCAAATACTCGCCCTACCAGAACGTGAAAAAGGGCACGGCATACCCGGCGGTTCTGTTTTTTACCGGTGCGAGCGACACGCGGGTGGATCCACTGCATGCGCGGAAGATGACCGCACTTTTACAGGCGGACTCATCCAGCGGACGGCCGGTGCTGTTGCACTACAGCGTTTCGGGCGGGCACTCGGCCGGGGTTGGAGTGGAACAGAAGATTCAAGACGTCACCGACCAGTTGACGTTTCTGTGGACGGAAACGGGACAGCCTTCCGCGCAGAAGTAGTCGTTTTGATGCACCGAGACAACGTGGGACGCGAGCGGTAATTGTGCGCGCGTAACCTCATGTCACAGGGCTACCCTCCGATAAATGAAGTACAGAACCGGAAAAGTATGCCCAGAGGCACGCTCACTCTGGCTTCGCCCACAGAGGATCGTTGAGGGCGAATCTGGGGAAGTGCTGGAGCCGGCATCGCCAGTTTTCGGAAACCATCATCCGCGGGTTGCCGCGAGCCGGCAAAGGCTTCGCCGGAGGCACAAAGGGGCCTGGAGCAAGAATGCCGCAAGCAGAATTGCAGAACGGCAAAATCGATTGCACAGGAGAAGGCGCCCGGCTTTCGGCGTTGGCTTCAACGGGAATTCTTGACTCGGCGTCGGAGCCAAGCTTCGACGCCATCACGCGCCTGACCGCTGAATACTTTAAAGCCGACACCGTGCTGCTGGAATTTGCGGACGAAAGCCGCGTGTGGATCAAGTCCTATTGGGGCGAACCCATTTGCGAACTTCCTCGCAAGCGAAGCGTTTTTGAAATGGTACTGTCCAAGGATGGACCGGTGGTGGTGCCCGACGTGTCGAAGCATGCTCTCTTTGCCGGCAGCCGGCTGACAATTCGGCGGCTCGAGGTGGCTTCGTTTGCCGGTGCTCCCATCCGTTCGGGCGACGGCAGGATTCTGGGCGCGCTGGCTGTCTTCTCGTGTCAACCGCGGCGCCAAATGGCGTTGGAGGAACTGCGCATGCTGGAGAGCCTGGCTGACATTGCAGCCAGCCAGCTGGAACTGCGCAGAATGCGCAGGAACTTCCGGGAAGGCCGCGGGCAACAGACGCACCACGCCAAGCAAGTGACTGGAATCTGGCCGCGCAAGTCAGACCTGCGGCAGGCTCTAGACAAGCGGCAATTTGTGCTTTTCTACCAACCGGAAGTCGACTTATCCACGCGTAGAGTTGTAGGGCTGGAGGCGTTGATCCGTTGGCAGCATCCCGAGCGGGGATTGATTCCGCCAATGGACTTCATTCCTCTGGCGGAAGAGAGCGGGCTGATCCTGCCCATCGGTGATTGGGGGCTTTCAGAGGCATGCGGCCAGATTCAGAGGTGGTGCCGAGAGGATCCGGAGAATTGCGCGCCGCGGGTTTGCGTTAACCTCTCCGCTCGGCAGTTCGCGCGCGAAGGGCTGGCCGACCACGTAGAAGCGCTGTTGCGGCAGTCTGGGGTCCCAAGCCGGCTCCTTGGCCTGGAGATGACCGAGTCCAGCCTCATCTCGGACAATGGCACGCCGCAAGAGGTGCTGATCAGCTTGCGGCGGCTCGGAGTTTCGCTGCTGATGGACGACTTGGGAACAGGTTACAGCTCGCTGCACCACCTGCACTCGCTGCCCTTCGACGTGCTCAAGATCGATCGCTCGTTTGTTTCGCGCATGACGGGCGGAAGTGAGCAGCCGCTTCAGATTGTGCGCACCATCGTGGAATTGGCACGCGTACTCGGTATGGACGTCGTTGCGGAAGGAATCGAGACGCGCGAGCAATATGCGCTGTTGCGGGAGCTGGGCTGCCGATTCGGACAGGGATTTCTTTTCTCCCGTCCCGTCACGGCGGAAGCCATCAGCCAGATGCTGCGGCTGCCTGGACGCATTCTGCCTGAGCCGGTGGATTCCGCAGGCGGTCCAGCCTGAGGGTAAGCCGGAAGCGTCGCGGGTGCGTGCCGAAACGGGATTGCCGGAAAATCGTTCCTGAACCTGGAATTGCGTAACCGTTGAATGAGAGGATTCTCAGATCTGTACGTGTGCGACGGCGTATGCTCCGTTTCATGCAGCAACCGGTGCAGCGTCGGCCTTCTACCGCAACCGCGAACTTTGCCGGATTACTGGCCGCACTCGCTTCGCCTGCCCGTGAAGATCCGGCCTTGGCGAGAACATCGAGTGAGAGTGATCTGGGCGACGATGTCGTGACGCTAAGCTACGATCGTGCGTTGCGTGCGCATGCCCGCTATCAGCCGGTAGAGCGCCGCGATTGGCAGCCGGAGCCTGCGCCGCGAGTTGACGAAAGCTTGACGCCGCAGGCAAGCCGGGCGCCACAGGACGTATTTGATCGCGATCTTCGCACGGCAAGCGTTACAGTACGCCTGAGTAAGAGTGAGTGCGCAAGCCTGCATCAGCGTGCCGCGGAAGCGGGACTAACGGTTTCGGCGTATCTGCGTTCGTGCACGATTGAGGCTGAGGCGCTCCGCGCGCAGGTGAAGGCGGCGCTGGCGGAGTTGCGGTCGGCTGGAATGAAAGATAAGCTTTCAACGCCCGTGAAAGAACGGCGGACATTTTGGGCACGGGTGGCGTTTGGATGGTTGGCGTCGTTTCTTCCACGGAGACATTCAGCGAGCCGCGCCTAGCGAGTGGAGCCCGCTGAAGCGAAAGCCGGGGGGTGTCTGGCCGTCGACTACGCGCCCCATTATTCGGCTTCGAGCACCAGGCATTTGAGGTATTCGGTTTCAGGCAGATTGAGCACGACGGGATGGTCGGGGGCGGCCCCGCGGCGCTCGAGCAGGCGCATGCGCCGCGATGCATCGGCGGCAGCGGCGGCGACTGCCCCTTCGAGATCGGGCCCGGTTACATGATGCGAGCAGGAGCAGGTCACGAGCAGGCCACCTGGGCGCAGCATCTTCAGCGCGCGCAGATTCAGTTCCTTATACCCGCGCAATGCGCCTTCAACTGCCCGCTTGGTCTTTGCGAAGGCCGGTGGATCGAGGACGATGACGTCAAATTGCTCGCCCGCCTGCGACCAGTCGCGGAGAATCTCAAACGCGTCGGCCTCGATCCAGTCGACTTCGGCAGAGATCAGCGAGCGATTGGCCTGGAGATTGCGCTCCGCCACTTCGAGCGAGGCACGCGAGACGTCGATGCCCGTTACATGGCGGCAAACTTGGGCTAGATGAAGAGCGAAACCGCCCTGATAGCAGCAAACATCGAGCGCGCGGCCGCCTGATGCGGACTTCTGCCCGCTTATACGCTGCGCCCAGTCACGCGCGGCGGCATAGTTGGTGCGCTGGTCGAGGAATGCACCGGTTTTCTGTCCTGCGTTGGCGTCGTGGTTGAAGGCGAGGCCGTTTAGGTGGAACTCCGTGACGGTGATTGGCGTTTCAGGGTCGGCGAGCCATAGCGGATCGAGGCTGGGCGCGGGCAGGCTCTCCAACTCGCGAATGCGCGGATCGGGGCGCTCAAGAATAGCTGCGGGCGCAAGCTCGTCGCGCAGAACGCGCACACAGGCCTCTTTAACCCCGTCGGTCAAAAGGCCCTTGGCCAGGAACTGCAGGATCACGAGGTCGCCGTACTTGTCGACGACGAGGCCGGGCAACTCGTCGGCCTCACTGAAACAGAGGCGGCAGGCATCGTTGGCGGCGTCAAGGAGCGGCTTCCGGCGTGCGATGGCTGCGCGAAGACGCGATGCTAGCAATTTGAGCCACGAGGGCTCATCGAGGAATTCGCGCGAAACGAGGCGTAGCGCGATTTGAGAAAATGGGCTGTAAAGCGCCGTGCCCAAAAGCAGACCGCGGTTGTCGGCGACAGGGATTAGCGATTCTTCCGGATTTGGCAGTGTCACTGAGACAACGTCGGACGCGTAGACCCAAAGATGGCCGGCACGGAGCCGATCCGAGGCGCGGCGGCTTATGGTGGCGCCGGGCGGAGCGGGATGAGACTGCTCGCTTGCGGCCTTCTGCGAAGCGGGGTGGGATCGGGAAAGCGGTCCATCGCCTCGTGGCGGGCGCACGACGGACACAGCAACGCTCCCACGCGTTGAGGTAAACGCGGAAGGCGCTTTTTCGCGGCGCGCTCTTGGCTTTGCGTCGGCTTTCGAATTGTCCCGTTTCGCCATCGGCTCTCTTCCAAGTATCAATCCTCGAACTGGGCCTGGGAACGGGAGCTAATGGCGAGGCTCCTATTTTGCCTGCAACGACTGCACGTACTGGCTCAGATTGCTAATCCTGAGAACCCTAACGTTGGGCTCGGCGATGGTCGTATCCATCTTGCCAAGCATTGGGCCCCAGACGGGCATTTCGGCCGTTCCGTGCGACGAGTTGGCCGCGCCAAATTCGAGCACCGACATGATATGAGTCGAGGGAAACTTCCCTCCGTTGTTCTTGCTCAGAAGCGCAAGGTTCGCGGGTTGTTTCTTCAAAGCTGCGGCGACAGGGCCTTGTCCCCTGCCGTCCACTCCGTGACATGGGGCGCAATAGTTCACATACATCTGCTTGCCGTTGGTGGCGGAAGTCCTGCTGACGGGAATGACGACCTTGCTAGAGGCCGATTGATTCGCATATCCAATGCCAGCGAGAAGGGCCACGGCCAAAGCGGCGAAAAAGAGGTTTCTCACCATGTTTTCCTCGGTTCTTAACCTCCGGGGGAGTTTAATTTCCACCTTTTTTGCGTGCCGGGATGTGACGTGCGGCACATTGGATGACAGGATTGATTACCAGAGTGCTTCCGGGACATCGTCCTGACCAAATTGAACCGTCTCTATGGGATGGGTGGCATGCCAGGACCGGCTACGAGGCCAGTTGGTGGACCGATTCATTGTCGCCGAAATGAAGCGGCCTATAATAAAGCATGGCGACTGTCCGGCAGACCATTCCGGCAGAGGATTCGAGCACACGGGTGCCCCCTGCGCAGACAGTTGTTCCCACCCCAAAAATATTGTCCCGACCGATAGACGAACACTCCATCGACGAGCGCATCGAAGCGCTGCTGAAGCAGGCGCAGGCCAACCGACCGAGTGAAGATATCTCATTGATTCGAAAGGCGTGGGAGTTCTGCGTCTCCCATCACAGAGGACAAACGCGCGCCTCAGGAGAGCCATACATTGTGCACCCGCTCGAAGTGGCGGAGGTGCTGGTGGAGATGAAGCTGGATGCAACCGCCGTGGCTGCGGCGCTTCTCCACGACGCGGTGGAAGACACGCCGGCGACCAGCGAGGAGATTGGGGACAAGTTCGGCGACCAGGTAGCGCACATCGTTGAAGGCGTAACCAAGATCGACAAGATCCAGTTTGCCAACCGCGAGGACCGCCAGGCCGAGAATGTGCGCAAGATGCTGCTGGCCATGGTGTCGGACGTGCGCGTAGTGCTGATCAAGTTGGCCGACCGGCTGCACAACATGCGCACCCTGGAACATCTGAAGGCGGACCGGCAGGAGGCGATTGCGCGCGAGACGCTGGACATCTACGCTCCGCTGGCGCACCGGCTGGGCATGGGCAAGGTACGCGGCGAGCTCGAGGATCTGGCCTTCCGCTACACCGACCCGGTGAGCTATGAGCAGGTTTCGGCGGCGGTGGAAGCGCGGCGCGTGGATGGCGAGCAGTTCCTGCGCACCGTGGAGGACACGCTGGCGGAGCAGCTGAGGGAAAACGGCATCAAGGCGCGCGTGGAGTGGCGCATCAAGCGGCTTTACTCCATCCACCAGAAGATCGAGCGCACCAAAGTTTCGTTCGACCAGGTATACGACCTGCTTGCGATTCGCGTCATCACCGAGGACGTCGCATCGTGTTACGCAGTCTTCGGTTTGATTCACACGCTGTGGCGGCCGGTGCCAGGGCGCATCAAGGACTTCATCGCCATTCCGCGCGCCAATCGGTACCAGTCGCTGCACACCACGGTGATGAGCGCGAGCGGACACCAGTTCGAAGTACAGATTCGTACCGAAGAGATGCACCGCATCGCCGAAGAAGGCATTGCGGCGCACTGGAAGTACAAGGCGGGCGGCGGCGTGGTGACAGCTCGCGACGAGGAGCGATTGAACTGGATTCGTCAGCTTGTCGAGTGGCAGAAGGAAATGACGGATCCCAACGAATTTCTCTCCAGTCTGAAGATGGACCTCTACCCCGACGAGGTTTACACATTTACGCCAAAGGGGAAGGTAGTGGTGGTTCCCGCGGGCGCTACGCCAGTGGACTTTGCTTACACGATTCACACCGACGTTGGCCACTCGTGCGTGGGCGCAAAGGTCAACGGCCGCATGGTGCCGCTGCGCACCAAGCTGCGCACAGGCGACATTGTTGAGATTGTCACGCAGAAGGATCACAAGCCAAGCCGCGACTGGCTCACGTTCGTCAAGAGCCCCCGCGCACGCAACAAGATCAAGCACTGGCTGAATGAAGATCAGCGGCTGCGAGCGGTGGATATCGGCAGGAAACTTCTGGAGCGCGAGGCGCGCAAATTCAAAGTGCCGATGGCGCAGATCGGCGACCAGGATCTGGGGCGCATCGCGAACGAATTCGGCGTGGCCACGGCCGCCGATCTGCTGGCCACGCTGGGGCAAGGGAAAAATACCGCGCACCAGTTGCTGAGCAAGCTTTCGCCGGGATTCGCCGCTCCGCCTGAAGCAGAGCCGGGCACGGCACCAAAATCGGGCGAAGCAGGCATGACGGATGCGGTGCGCAGGTTGCACCTCACCGGTTCAGATTCGCTGCAGGTGGAGGGCCAGAACGACCTGCTCGTCTATCGCGCGCGATGTTGCAACCCCATTCGAGGCGAGGAGATTGTGGGCTACGTGACGCGCGGCAAGGGCGTGGCCGTGCACGCGCGCAGTTGCCCCAATGTGCAGAACCTGCTCTACGAGAGCGACCGACGCATCAACGTGGAATGGTCGCGCGCGGCGGAGGGAGCCGGACAGCCGCTGCGCTACCCGGTCAAGATCATCGTCCACTGCGAGGACCGCACTGGCATGCTGAAGGAATTGACCGCCGTCATCTCCGACGAGAACACCGACATTCGTGCCGTAGACTTAAGCCGCGACGAAGAGGGCGAAGCGATCATCGAGTTCGTGGTGGAAGCCGAGGACGTGCGCCACCTGAACCGAATGGTGCTGGGACTGCGGCGCGTAGAGGGCGTGCGGCAAGTGTTGCGGACGCAGAAAGTGTAAGAGCAGCTGCTAGCCGCTAGCGTCTAGCTCCCAGCTTGGTTAACGAACAATTGACCTCCAGCCGGAAAAAGCATGCTCAAAGCAATTCAGCGTCGCAGTCGTCGGATCGGGCTGATACGGCGATGGGCTTCCATCAGAAACGCAAGTGCTGGTCTGTACTGCTCAGACTCTTGCCGATTGCCGTGCAAGGCTGGAATAGAGTGCGAGATTCCGCGAGACTGCGCAGGAACTGGCCAAGGAGATCCTATGTCGTTCGGACTTTATGCTGCCGGCTATGCAATCGTAATTGCCGGGCTGGTCTACGCCGCCCACCTGGTGCATATGCCCTCGCACTGGATTCTTGTGGGCGCGATTGTGATGATCGGCATTGGCCTGTTGTCGGCTGTGAAGGCGACGCGCCAGAAAGACGCCGCCAGCTAGCAAGGATCATCACCTGCGGCAAGGCATATCGAATTCCTCTTGCCGGATGGTGGCAGAGTTGCGCGTCAAAGTCTGACGAAGTCAGGGTTTCTGCAGATCGGCGTTGGAGGTTTGCCAGTTTTCACCAAGCGCGCGATAGACATAGGCGGCGCGGTAGGGCAGCAAGATTTTGGAAGTAGGCTCTGGCTTACTTGCTGCGAGAAGCCACCAAGCCACGGGGGCCTGATTGATGTCGTATCCGGCATCGCGGAGCAGGCCGAGGCTGACGCGCCCGCTCTGCTGCTCTGCCTTTATCATCATCTCCTCTTCGCTAACGCCCGCTGCCGTTGCGGCGAGCCCCACGCCAGGGACGAAGATGCCCACAACATCCGCGCCAACGCCAACGGCAGTCAACTCCACTGACGCGGGTATGTCCCTGTCGGGTTGCTTCTCAAGCAAGCAGGAGATGTTGTCGGCCAGTACTGTAGCGAGTTGCGAGTCATTCTGCATGCGCTCAACCACCTGACGCGGCACCAGAATGATACCTCCGGGCAACGTGAGCGCGTCGTGCCAGTGTTTCTTGTCGACCACGAGAAAGCGAAAGTTGATTCTGGCCGGTTCGGTATCGGGCAGAGCTCGCTGGTAAGCGGGAACCAGCCTGTCGCCGATTGTGTTGACCCTCGCCTGCATCGCGGCGTCCTGATACGGCCGAATGGTCCCAGTGAGGACCCGCACACCCTTGGTGGGGTCGTTCGGGTCGACGAAGTCGTACTTTTTGTGCAGCTTTTCATCGCCGTTACTGACGTAGGTGCGGCTGAGCTTTGCCGACTCCGCAACGATAATGCCGTCGGCCCGCTGCTTGCCCTTGTATTCGATCCAATCGCCGGGCACAACGGCGGCGACCGAATTTGGCGGCGGATCCCATGCGACCGTGGTTGCGCTTCCGATCAAAATCCGGTAACCATCGGCGCGCACGATAAGACTTTCCGGTTGCGCGCCGGCGGAATCGTGCGCCGGCAGCGCATCGATGACCGCGGAGCCGGTTATTTCGCCGCGGACCACGGGTTGGGCTTCGATCTGTTCGGCTTCTACCGCGTGCTCCTTCTTTTTCACAGAGCCGTAAATCTTCACGGGCTCGCCCAGATAGAGCCGATCTTGCGGGCAGCCCTGGTTGCTCAGGACTTCCTTCGATTGGGGCTGGCCAATGGTTGTTTGGGTACGGGTCCCACAGATTACGCGGTACCCATTGACGTCGAAATCTGAACTGGACGCGACGCGCGTCACGTAGCCATCGATCACGGGCGACTCTTGTTGCTGAGATACAGCACCGGGTATGCCCACCCATCCAAAGAGCAACATGAGTGCCGTGTTTTTCATGGCCGCAGTATATAGCACCGCCGAAAATCGGTGGACGGGCAGGCGCTGCCGCACGCGGCCCGCGCATATTCGTGAAGTGGCTCGGGCGATTCCGGTCGGCTAATTAGCATGGGCTCGATGGGCCACAGGGTTGTACCAGACTTCTCCAAGGATGCGATAGAGGTACGCAGCACGCTCGGGCATCGGAATCCTGTTGATTGGTTGGGGCTTTCTCGAAGCCAGGAGCCACCACGCAACCGGCGCCTGGTCGATGTCATATCCGGCGTCGCGCAACAAGCCAAGGCCGACGCGGTCGCTTTGCTCATCACGTATCCGCTCGACCTGCGATTTCGCAATGTCTGCGGCGCCCCACGCGATGAGGGGGGCGGTGAGAGGGTTGAGGTAGGCAAAGGAGGCCACCGCAACACCAGGGACAACGCCACGCATCCGGAAAGCCTCGTTTTCTATCGTGAAGGCGATGGCGTCGGCAACCACGGCCGCGAGTTGGGAATCGTCGTTCAGGCGCTCGACAACCTGATGGGGAATCAGGATGACTCCGCTGGGCAGAGGTGTGACCCGGTTCCATTTTTTGTCCGCGGTGAGTTCAACCCGAAAATTGATCTTTCTCGGGTCATCGTCGGGCAAGTTCCTCTGGAAGGACGGAACCAGAGTCTTCAAGATGCCATCTACGCGAGCCTGCATCGCGGGATCGGAGTAAAACGAGGGCGCGGGACTGTCAAGTGAGACATATTTCAGCACGATTTTGTCAGGCTGAAGAGGATCGGCGATCGCAGCAATGTGAACGAGGTCGCTTCGCGCATAGACTTCAGCCTTGGAAACGATATTCGGACTGAGCCTAACCTCTTCGGTCCGCACCACTCCATCGCCGCCGAGCCTGCCCTTGTACTCAATCCAATCACCGGGCTTCAAGTCGGCTAACGCACGGAGCGGCGGGATCCAGCTTAGGTGAGTATTACCCCCGAAAAGGATCTGGTAGCCGTCGGCGCGGACCAGAAATTCGCCGGAAGTCGCGTCTTCGGGACTGCCGGAGGGCACCGCATCAATGACTGCGGAGCCCTGGACCGGACCGAGTGGAGACCGCCGTGTCTCGATTTTCTCCGCTCGCACCGCCAATTTCTTCTTTGCGCCGTAAACAATCAATGGTTCCCCAAGATAGAGAGCATACGCGGGGCAGCCGAAGTTGCTCAGGGTTTCGCCGGAGCCGGAATGAGATGGGGTTAGAGTGTCTGGACCACAGAGCACGTGATATCCGTTGACATCGAAATCGGCGTTCGATTCAACGCGGGTAACGTAGCCATCGATCGCAGGGTCTTCTTGCTGCTGCGACACGGCACTGTGAATGCCCACCAATCCAGAGAGCAATACGAGTGCCATGTTTTTCATGGCCGCAGTATAGCGCCGAGCCAGCAGAAGATTGTCAAGAAAGGCGCAATCCGAGACCGCATCGGGTTCGGCGAGACGGCGCGCCAGAAGAATCCGGGGAGGCGCTAGGAAACGAGCTCCAGCGCGGCTCTTCCCTTGCGGGGCGCGATGAAGCGGTCGGCGCGGGAGGCGATGGCGATGCCTTCGCGGGCAAGGAGCTTGCGAATCTGGCCGCGGGCGTGGTCGGCCCAGGGTCCGCGATTGTCGAGCTTGACGTAGGCGCGCCAATGGCGCAGAGCGTTGCGATGCTCACCGATGCGCTCGTAGGCGAGGGCCAGGTTGTAGTGGGCGTCGGCGTAGCGGGGCGAGAGGGTGACCGCCTTCAGGTAGGCGGCGATGGATTCGTCGATGCGCTCAAGTTCGTCGAGCACGTTGCCGAGATCGAAGTAGGCCAGCACATATCCGGGGTCGGCCTCGGTGGCACGGCGGTAGAGTTCCTCTGCGCGGCCGAATTGGCGCAAGTGGAAGAACAGCGTGCCCAGGTTGATGCAGGCTGCCGCATACTGCGGATCGATGGACAGAATCTCCTGATAAAGATTGATGGCGCGTTGCTTCTCGCCGGCTTCCTCGGCCTGAACCGCAGCATGGAAGCACTCCTGCAGACCGCGCAGATCGGGCGTCCCGATGCGGCGCATCGCGGAGGGACCTGCAGCGTCGTTTTGCGCGCCGCCCATGCGGTCGAAGTCGAAGAGCAACTGGCGCCGGATGGGGTCGACCATCGCGCCGCGATGACGAAAAGCAAGGCGCGTCCCCGTGCGCACCACGCAGGCCTCAAGCAGAGGATTGCTCATGCCGGCGACGGCTTTCATGGCCAGAATGGATTCGCGAATCGAAGCCGCAGGCACTTCGTCTTCCCGCAGCGAGTGCAGCGTGCGCAGTTGCCCGAGATCCTGAAATGTATAAAGCTCTTGTTGAGGAATCAGCCCAGCTCGTTCCCAGGCTTGCAGTTGGCGGGCGCTGATTTCAAGGATGCGCAGAACGTCCTGACGGCGATAACTGGTCACGCTTGGATGCTCCCCCAGGTGAACCTTTCGAACTCGGTTGCGCACTCAGATCCAGAATGCGGATGCTGAACTCAGAATTCCAACCAAGATCCCGACCGCAGGTCAAACCCGGACGACGGTTCCTGGAACAGTTGCGGAGGAATCTTTCCCATTGCGATTATGCCAAGACTGCGCGCGAATAAACGCACTGGAACCGATGCAGTAACTAAAAACTCGTGGATAACGAGTACATGATTTGGTTCAAGCGGCGCTTGCGGGAGCTGGGAAGCGCTCGAAATCCGGTGGATTTTGCGACCGCACCGGAAAGTGTGAATTGGGCACGAGAAGCCGTGTGACAACGGGCACGAATCGAATGTGCAGATGTTGCCCAAAATGGCCAGTGTTCATCCGCCATGTACCACTGCCGGAAAGTTGTACCGCAGTGCGTAGATGACGCCATGCATTGCCTCCAGTTAAGTTCTACGATTTTCATTGCTTGTGGAATTTACGATATGTTAGGCTCCTGGACGCGAGCATGTACGGACGCAGAGGCACCGGGCCTTATGTCGAACCCAACCTTCTGCTTCGCATCAAGCGACCCGCCGCGGCTGGTATCTGTCCGGGGTGGTACGGAAGCCTTGCTTGGTTATAGCCAGCACGAACTTTTCACATCCAAGGTCAATCTGAAGGACTTGATCCACCCAGACGACGCCGGGGTTGCGGAGAACATTTTCTCGAACGGTCTCGAAATCCGGTCCGGCTGCGTCAACATCCGGCTGCGCCACGCCAATGGGCGCATCCGCTGCGTCAGGGGGTGCTTTAAGAAAAAACCGGCCCGCACCGGAGACAACGTGATTCTGGAGCTGACCCTCGAGGACCCTCGGAACGCGGCCGAACCCGGCGACGCATTTCTGTTGAAAAGCTTCAACGCCCTTGTCGAACACACCGACGACTACATCTATGTCAAGAACCGCAATCATGTGATCCTCGCGGCAAGCCGCGCCATGCCTTTTCTGACGGAGACAGCGAAGGACGCAGCCGAGCTCGTGGGAAAGACGGATTACGACATTTACCCCGAAGCAGTCGCCGATCTGTCGTACCAACTGGAGAACCAGGCGATCGCCGAAAACCGGCGGGTAAACCGAGTGCAGCAGGCGACGGCGCAGGATGGATCGGACCACTGGATCGACGACCGCAAGTATCCGATTACAGGGCCAGACGGCGGGGTTGCCGGCATCTTCGGCGTGGCTCCCGACATCACCGCCCAGATTGAGGGAAGGATCAAGCTCCGCGAAAGCGAGGCTCTGCAGCAATTGTTCATTGATCACGCGCCCGTTGCGCTCGCCATGCTCGATCGGGAGATGCGCTACGCTGCCGTAAGCAGCAGATGGCAAAAGATCCACAATCTCGATGGCCTGGAACTGATCGGGCGCTCTCATTACGAGATCTTCCCGGAGCTTCCCGAAAGTTTTAAGCAAATGCATCGCATCGCGCTATCGGGTGAAGTGGTAACGCTGGGCGAAATCGCTCTGCCGAGAGCAGACGGCAGCGAGCAGTGGATGCGAAGAGAGATTCGACCCTGGTTAACCGGCGACGGCCAGGTGGGTGGGATCATCATCTTCACCGAGGACATCACCGAGCGCAAGCGCGCGGATACGGCGCTCCGCGACAGCGAGGAATCGCTCAGGGAGGCACAGAGAATCGCCGGTCTGGGCAGCTATCTGCTCGATATCGACACCGGGAGATGGACGAGTTCGGATGTCATGGACCAGATATTCGGAATCGACAAGGAGTACGAGCACACCGTTGAGGGTTGGGCGGCCCTGATCCATCCCGACGAACGATCGTCGATGCTTACCTATTTCAAGGATGAGGTGCTTGGCGGTTGCAAGCCCTTTGACCGGGAGTATCGGGTAATTCGTAAGAAAGACGGGGCAGTGCGTTGGGTGCACGGCATAGGACGGCTAGAGTTCGACGCTCAGGGGCTCCCGGTGAAGATGCCTGGCACCATCCAGGACATTACCGAAGCCAAGCAGGCCCAGGAGGCGCTCCGAGAGAGCCAGCATCTTCTGCAACTCTTCATTGAGAACGCGCCAGTGGCACTGGCGATGTTCGACCGCGAGATGAGCTATGTGTCTGTGAGCCGGAAATGGCTGGAGGACTATGGGCTGGTGGGGCGCGAGGTGATCGGGCGATCGCATTACGAAGTGGTTCCGGACATGCCGGAACGGTGGAAGGAAGGCCACCGTCGCGGACTGGCAGGGGAGCGGGTGCACGTCGAAGAAGACCGATTCGATCGCGCGGATGGCAAGGTGGAATGGAGCCGCTGGGAGGTAATCCCCTGGCGGACCGGCGATGGCTCCGTGGGCGGAATCGTCCTTTTCGCCGAGGACATTACTGAACGAAAGGCGGTCGAAGACCGGCTGCGCCTGGGCGCTACGGTGTTTACCGGCGCGCGCGAAGGCATCACGATCACCGATCGCTCGGGGACAATTCTCGAGGTGAACGACGCCTTTACACGGATCACCGGGTACACGCGCGAAGAGGTGCTCGGGCTCAATCCGCGCATGCTCCAGTCAGGACTGCACAGCGGAGAGTTCTACGAGAACATGTGGAGCTCGCTGAATCGCGACGGGCATTGGTCAGGGGAGATTTGGAACCGCACCAAAAGCGGAGACATTTATGCCGAAATGCTCACCATCAATGCCATCCACAACGCCAAGGGGGAAGTGGAGCAATATGTTGGCATGTTCACGGACATTACGGAACTGAAAGAACAGGAACAGCGGCTGGAGCACATCGCGCGTTACGATGCGCTGACCGGGGTTCCCAACCGGACGTTGCTCGGGGACCGGCTGCGCCAAGCCATGGTTCATGCGCATTGGAAGAAGGGATTGCTGGCCGTAGCCTGCTTCGACGTCGACGGCTTCAAGGCCATCAACGACCGCTATGGCCACGCAACCGGCGACGGGCTGCTGACGGCCCTGGCATTCCGGATGAAGCGGGCCCTGCGGGAAGGCGATATGTTGGCCCGGCTGGGCGGAGATGAGTTCGCCGCCGTGATCCTCGATCTCGACGACAGTAATGCGTGCCTGGCAACGCTGAACCGTTTGCTTGCAGCCGCCGGCGAAGAAGCGCAGATTGGCGAGGTCATGCTGCGCGTTTCAGCCAGCGCGGGCGTGACCTTTTATCCGCAGAACGAAGATGTGGACGCCGATGTGCTGCTGCGCCAGGCGGGACAAGCGATGTACCAGGCCAAGCTGGCAGGCCGCAACTGCTTCCGCATGTTCGATCCGAATCAGGACCAGATCGTCCGCGGGCGCCTCGAGAATATCGAGCACATTCGCCAAGCCCTTGCTGCCCACCAATTCGTCCTCTATTACCAGCCCAAAGTGAACATGCGCACCGGCAAGGTGATCGGCGCCGAAGCCCTGATTCGCTGGCAGCATCCGGAGCGTGGACTATTGCCGCCGGGCATGTTCCTTCCCGTGATTGAAGACCACCCTTTGGCGGTCCAACTCGGCGAGTGGGTGATTGAGAGTGCGCTCACGCAAATGGAATCGTGGCTGGGCGAGGGTTTCGAGCTTCCCGTAAGCGTGAATGTGAGCGCAATCGAGTTGCAACAGGCGGATTTCGCCGATCGCGTCCGCGCACACCTCGCGGCACATCCCCAGGTGAAGCCCGCGAACCTTGAATTGGAAGTGGTGGAGACGAATGCCGTGCAGGATGTCATGCGAACATCCCAGGTGCTCACGGCCTGCCGGGAAATCGGTGTGGCCATCGGCCTGGACGATTTCGGCACCGGCTACTCGTCGCTGACCTACCTGAAACGTCTTCCCGCCAACGTTCTGAAGATCGACCAGAGCTTTGTGCGGGACATGCTTGAAGAGCCGGAGAACCTGACCATCCTGGAGGGAGTTCTGGGCCTGGCTGCCGCGTTTCACAGGACGGTGATCGCGGAGGGAGTTGAGACCGCGGAGCACGGCTCGATGCTGCTGCAAATGGGTTGCGATCTGGCCCAGGGTTTCGGCATTGCCGCCTCAATGCCGGCTCGGGAGCTGCGAGCCTGGGCGGCAACATGGCGTCCAGATCCGCGCTGGGCCGAAGTACCCGTGGTACGCGCGGAGAACCGGCCGGTGCTGCTCGCCACCGTCGAGCATCGCGCATGGCTGGGAGCACTGGAAGCGAGTCTGCAAGGCAAGCGGGCCGTTCCGCCGCCACTCGATGCCAGCGTGTGCCGCGTGGGTATGTGGCTCGAAGATGAAAAGCGGTCGTCTCGCGGCACAGACTCCGCGGTACTGGCAATTGAGTCACTGCATCGGCAATTACACGAATTGGCTGAAGGAATTGTTGCATCCCAGGCCGATGGCCCTAATCCCGAGGGGCTGACTCGTCTACGGCAACTTCACTACCTGCAGGACAAGTGCCTGAAGCGCTTGAAGACCTTTGCTTGATGGTTTGTCGGCGCACAATCTGATTTGCCAAGCCGCCTACACTTGCCGCTCAAGGAGCCACCCGTGCATTCATTGATGATGGGCGAAGGCTGTCTCGGCCCGAACCTCTTCGGGCATGGCCTGCGGCTCGCGCAACGTGAGAACGGGGCACCGGGCGTGAGAGAGAACGCGATAGACGGTGCGTTCGCGCGTCAGGTGTTCGAAGGCCAGGCGACGCGTCGCTCCGAGAACGATCAGGCTGGCATGGCGCGCTGCGGCCAAAGCCAGAATCTCGATGAACGGATTGCCATGGGCGACGACTGGCTCGACAGCAGAGCAGCAACCTGCACCCGTTTGCTCAGCGAGGATGCGCAGCTCAACCATAGCCTTCGAATCCAGGCCAGTGGGCATGCCTTTGCTCTGCATCACGTCGATGGGCGGAAGCACATGAAGCAGGACCAGGTTGGCATTTCGTGTGGCGGCCACATGGCAGGCAAGCGCTGCGCTCGGGCGAGAGGTCTCTCGAAGTGTGGTGGCATGCAAGACGACGCGTTCCTCGCCGCTTGCCACCGGGAGATGAGCCTCGGGTCCCACGGTCATGACCGGGAGGTAGACCGAGCGCAGCACTTGTTCTGCTACAGAGCCAAGGAGCAACTTACCCAGCTTGCTCCGGCTCCGCGTCCCTAGCAGCACGAGGTCGGCCTGAAATTGGCGGACGGCGGCTGCAATCTGCTGAGTGGGGTGGCCCTCGCGCACCTGCTCTTCGCAACGGATCCCGCGCCTGGCGGCGACTTCACACCATGGGCGCAGCATCTCTCCTGCGGTTTCCAGCGCGCTGGAGGTGTTGTAGTAAGGCATTCCGGACGCATCGGCGGCGATGACCGCGACGGAAGCGGGAAGAACATGGAGAAGGATCAGCCGTGCACCGGTTTCGCCTGCCTGCTCAAGGGCAAAGGGGATGAGATGGTCCAGATCGCTCAAGTCTGTAGCGACAAGAATCGTGGCCGGATGCGTCCAGCGGCCGATATCGGAATCCCGCATGGCGAACACCTCACACCCGCAAGCGTGTCACCGGGGGAAGGGCCGGGATGTGCCAGAGCGCACCGCGGAAAGTGATTTAAATCACTTAGGGCGGGATTTGCACCGTCGGCGGCCGGGCTGAGAAGATTCGAGCGAAGTTTAACTCGGGAGATTAGCGAATGAAACAATGGATGATGATGCTCGCCGCGTCTGCGGCATTTGGCGCCTGTGGATGGGGGCAGGCTCCAGCGCCCGCTCAGGCGTCTCTGCCCACGTGGATTCCGCCCGCTGGTCATCTCACCGTGCCGATTTGGCCCGGCACGCCGCCCGGAGCGACCGCAAATCTGCCGCCAGAGATCAATGTAAATGCGGCTGGGACCAAGCAGGCAGGCGGCAGGCCATATGTCCGCCTCACCAATGTCTCCACGCCAACCATTACGCTTTTCAAGCCCGAGGGAAAGAATTCAGGCGTGGCGGTTGTGGTGTTTCCCGGCGGCGGTTATCAGATTCTTTCCATGGATCTGGAGGGCTCGGAAGTCTGTGACTGGCTTAATTCGATCGGCGTGACGTGCGTGCTGCTGAAATATCGCGTGCCAGACAGCGGGCCGTATCCGAAGTCGGCAGCAGCTCTGCAGGATGCACAACGCGCGATGGGCCTCGTTCGGCAACACGCGTCCGAGTGGGGCATCGATCCGCATCGCATTGGCGTGCTCGGCTTTTCAGCCGGCGCGCATCTTTCGGCTGCCGTCAGCAATATCTATGACAAGCGCTCATATTCGCCCGTAGATGCCGCCGACCTGTTGAGCTGCAAGCCGGATTTTTCGGCGGTGATTTATCCTGGCTACCTGGCGATCGCGGAGCAGAATTTCGCAGCCAATCCCGCAATTCAGCCCACTGCCGAAACGCCGCCCACGTTCATTCTTCAGGCGGAAGACGATCCCGTGCACGTGGAGAACTCGCTGGTCTACTTTCTGGCGCTGAAGAATGCCAAGGTACCAGCCGAGCTGCACATCTATGCGCTGGGCGGGCACGGCTACGGGCTGCGGCCCAGAGATTTGCCCATCATGGGCTGGCCCAAGCTGGTGGAGATGTGGCTGCACACGATCAAAGTGCTGCCCGCCGATTGAGGAAATAGAATCAGTGCATGCTGTTCGCCGTTCTCACCATTTCCGATCGCTGTTCGCAGGGACTGATGGCCGATACCGCCGGCCCTGCGGTGGCGGAGCTGCTCGCGCGCGAGTGGCCGCAGGCGGAGATTCAGACAGCGCTCCTGAATGACGATGAGGACGCGATTGCTGTGGCGCTCGAAGAGTTCATTCGGCAGGACGCGAAGCTTGTGCTGACCGTCGGAGGCACGGGCTTAGGTCCGCGCGACCGGACTCCGGAAGCGGCGCGGCGGGTGATCGACCGCGAAGCGCCGGGGCTGGCCGAGGCGATGCGCATGAAGGGCGCGGAGCGCAACCCCTACGCGTGGCTTTCGCGCGGCGTGGCGGGAATGCGAGGAACGACGCTGATTGTGAACCTGCCCGGCAGCAAGCGCGGCGCATCGGAGAGCCTGGAGGCGATTCTGAAATTGTTGCGTCACGGGCTCGAGGTCGTTGCCGGAACGCAGGATCATCCGTAACTAAGATTCGGCGCGAGTCAAGGAACACCATATATCTGACGCGAATGAGAACCCCGAGTAAACATTTTCCAAAAATCGCGATCTTCCCTGCCCTGACCGAACGGCAAGCCGACGCGCAATAAACCCAAAGTGCGGAATTCAGACGGGTTCTACGCGCTTTTCCCCTTCGCCGCTCGTGAGAAAAACCAGGAAAAGGGTACAATTCTCTTGCCCATGAGCCAGCCCGTCAGAGCACGCAAAAAACGCCGCCACATCAGCGCAAATATTCACGACGTGGCCAGGCGCGCCCGCGTCTCCATCGCCACCGTGTCGCGCGTCGTCAACCGCATCTCCACCGTCGATCCAGATCTGGCGAAGAGAGTTTGGAAGGCCGTAGATGAAGTGGGCTATCTGCCGAATACCCAGGCGCGAGCGCTAGTCTCGGGGCGCAGCCACATCCTCGGCCTGATCGTTTCCGAGATCACCAACCCGTTCTTTCCTGAGCTGGTGCAGCAGTTCGAGAACCTGGCCGTGGCGCAGGGCTACGAGGTAATGATCGGATCGACAAACTACGATACCGCGCGCACCGAGGCTCTGATTCGCCGCATGCTGCAGCGCAACGTGGACGGAGTGGCCGTGATGACCTTCGGCATTGAAGAGGCGCAGGTGCAGAAACTGGTGGAGCATGAATTTCCGCTGGTCTTTGCCGATGCGGGACCCGACTTGCCAAACGTTCGCGTGTTGAAGGTTAATTACGGCGAGGGAATTCGCGAGGCAGTGCAGCATCTGGCGGCGCTTGGCCATCGCCGGATTGCATTTATCAGCGGACCGTTGCGCATGCGCACCGCCGTAACCCGGCGCGATGCATTTCGAAAGTCAATGTCCGAGATGGGCCTCACCGTTTCCGGCGCCTATATTGTTGAGGGCGATCACACCATGGAGGGAGGCAAGGCGGCCATGGAGAAGCTGATCGAGCAAGCGGAACTTCTTACCGCGGTGATTTGTTCCAACGACATGACGGCAATTGGCGTTTTGCATGCACTCGACGAGACCACGCACAAGGTGCCCGCGGACATCTCCGTGGTGGGATTCGACGACATTCGCCTGGCGCAGTTCATGCTGCCACCGTTGACGACGGTGCGGATGTCGTGCGCGGACCTGGCTCAGGCGGCTGTGCAGGCGTTGCGCGCCAGCATTGAGCCGCACCATCCGCAATCCGCGCAGAAGGAATGGCCGATCGCGACGCGGCTTTCGGTGCGCCGGTCTACGAGCTTTCCACGGGGCACGTTGCCAGCCCTGGGAGAGCAGAGTGCCGGCGCAGGACGGCCCACGGCGCCGGCGAAGTAGCTCCTATTTCGAAAAATCAAAATCAAGAATCGGCGTACGCGCCTGCATCTCCAATTCAGACAACGAAGTAGCATGAATTTTAAATTCGTGCGAATATAGTCGCAAGAGTAGCACGAATTCTTAAATCGTGTGACGCGAGTCACAGGCAACCACGTGCGTTCGCAAATAGTTTGCTTATATGCCCGGGAGAACGGCGCTAATTCGACGGCTGTGCGTGCTGGCGGCGCTCGCCGGATCGCTGGCGTGTGCAAGCGCCGCTGCTTCAAGCAACGCACCTCAGCTATCGGGAACTGTCGTTGACACGTCCGGGGCGGTGATTGCTGGGGCGGATGTGCGTGTTCTGACCGCAACCGGAACGGTTCTGAGAACGGTACATTCAGACGCGAATGGAGCCTTCCTGTTCACTGGACTCGCGGCGGGCAATTATCGACTCGTCGTATCGAATCCCGGTTTTGAAACCAAGGAGATCCTTGTCGCTATAGGGACGAGCGGAGCGCCGGCCCCGCTGCGCATCTCCTTGGTTGTGGGCGCGGTGAGCACTACCGTGAACGTGCAAGGCCGGGAGGATAACCTTATCGGAATTGCCGAGTCCGGCACGCAGGGAACAGTGGGCGCAACGGAAATCCAGGATCGCCCGATTCTTCGTTCTGGAGAAGTCCTGGAGACAGTTCCAGGGCTCATCATCACGCAACACGCCGGCGGCGGCAAGGCCAACCAGTATTTCCTTCGCGGCTTCAATCTCGACCATGGCACGGATATCGCCATCTTCCTCGACGACATGCCGCTTAACCTGCCGTCGCACGCGCACGGCGAGGGCTACTCTGACATGAACATCGTCATCCCGGAGTTTGTGAAGCGGGTGAATTTCGAGAAGGGCCCTTATTACGCGAACGTAGGCAACTTTAGCTCGGCTGCGAATGCCCATGTGGAATTCTTCAAGACGCTGCCCGAGAACTTCTTCACGGTGGAAGGCGGCACGCATACTTATGGGCGGGCTGTCTTCGGTGCATCGCAAAAACTCGGTCCGGGCAATCTGCTGTACGGCGGAGAAGAGTATTACTATAACGGCCCATGGGTGCATCCGGATGGCTTTAACAAAATCAACGGCATCCTAACCTACAGCCAGGGCGACGATACCCGTGGTGCCAGCATCACTGCCCACGCTTACCACGGAAAATGGAACTCGAGCGATCAGATCCCGATTGCCGCCCAATCCGTCGTTGGCTTCTTCGGCACGCTTAATCCATCTGACGGCGGCCACAGCCAGCGTTATAGCCTGCAAGGCGAGTGGCATCGCCAAGGCACGGACTCCGAGTCGAAGATCTCAGCTTATGTGTTTTATTACGATCTCAATTTATTTTCCGATTTTACTTACTACCTGGTGGATTACATCAAAGGTGACCAATTCGATCAGCAGGACAGGCGCTGGGAGGCTGGATTCGACGCACACCACACGATTTTCAGCAAGTGGTTTGGCCGCGAGATGTCAAACACGTTCGGCCTTCAGCTCCGAAACGACTGGATCAACAACGGCCTTTACCGTTCCGAAAATCGCGTTCGCACGACCAAAACCGACTACTCCGCCACCGGCGCCAGTTTCTTCCCCGCCGGCAGTTCCAGTGGACCCACCTGCGTCACGATCCCCAACTCCAACATCACTCTTGCCGTTACTTTGCCCGATGGCACCAGCGATTCGGCCACTGTTCCCAACACCACCTGCCCGACTTTGCCCGCGACTACGGAGCGGGATAACTTTACGGACATGATTGGCAGCGCCTATCTGGAAAATAAAATCCAGTGGGCAAGCAAATTCCGCTCCGTTGTGGCCCTGCGCGGCGACGATGAAAAATTTGCCGTCACCAGCCTGGCTTACTCCACAGATGTGAATGCGGCCAATACTGGCTCAGCCACCAAGTTCCTGCCCAGCCCAAAATCGAGCTTGATTTTCGGCCCCTGGGCCAATACTGAATTCTATTTACAGGGCGGATTCAGTTTTCACTCGAACGACGGGCGCGGCGCCACGCAACAGGTGGAACCCGTTTCGCCGGATAATCCTTACCCCGATACGCCGGCCACGAAAATCCCCCCGCTGGTCCAAACCAAAGGTGGAGAAATCGGCGTGCGCACTGTGGCCATCTCCCATCTGCAAAGCACTCTTTCGCTCTGGTATCTCCGCAGTAATTCCGAACTGATGCAGGATGGCGACACCGGGGGCACGACTGCTTCGGAACAGTCGAGCAACCGCTACGGCCTCGAATGGGCGAACTACTACACACCAACGGAAAACCTGGCTGTCGATTTCGATCTTGCCGATTCCAGGGCCCAGTTCACCCAGATCGATCGCGACGATGCGGCGCAGAGAGTGGTCAAGGCGGCGCTGACGGTAAATGGCACTCCGGATGGCTCCGTTAACTGGCAGGAGAGCGGTCCCGGCGGCAAGCTTGTGCCGGAAGCGGTCAAGGTAGTGATCTCATCGGGCATCGCATTGCACGATTACAAAGGCTTTTCGTCGAGTCTGCGCCTGCGCTATTTCGGCCCACGCTACCTGACGTCGGACGGACTTTATCAGTCAAGTCAAACAGTGTTACTTAACGGCGAGGTCCGTTATCAGTTTTTCAAGAAGTGGCACATTACGACCGAATTCCTGAATATGCTGAACCGCAAAGATGCCGACATTGACTACGCCTATGTCTACCAGATCACTCCAAACGGATTAGCCACGCCGCCGGGATTCGGACGTGTTACCCACCCCACGGAACCGTTTCTGGTGCGATTCGCATTGGGGAGAAGCTTTTAACAAATGATGGAGCGCGGATTCAGCGCGGGTGTGTATGTTTATGTGCCGGCTTCCTGCCCACATCGAGCGCATGGGTAGGCACGCTCATCACGAGGCGGCCGTGTTCGACGCCCTTGAGGCCGATGATCAGGTCGGCGAACTGCTGCACGCGGCCGGCTTTGCCGTGGACGATCAGCACTTCGAGGCAGGAATCATGGTCAAGATGTGCGTGGCTCGTCGACACGACCAAGTCGGCGTGCTCGTGCTGCGCTTCAGTCAGTTTCTCGGTGATCCCGAAGGCATGATGGTTGTAAATCAGGGTGACCGTACCGACCACGATAGCATCGGGCGCGGCAGTCTGCTCCCGCACCAGCCGATCGCGAATCAGGTCGCGAAAAGCTTCGGAGCGATTCGTGTATCCGCTCTTTTCAATGGAAAGGTCGAACCGCTTCAACAGCTCGGAATCGAGGGCAATGCCGATTCTGCTTAGCTCTCCCATGCGGGCTCCCGCCAACCTGCGATTCTGATTTGCATCCCTAGAATAGCGCGCGGCGGCGGATCCAACTACTGCGGCGCGATCAAGTGGTGGGCGATGGCGAACAGCGCCAGCTCGAGACGCGTGGAAACACCCGTCTTGTCGAAGATATTCGAGAGATGGCGCTTGACCGTTTCTTCGCTCAGCGAGAACTGCTTGGCGATGTCGCGATTGCTGCAACCCTCGACGATGCAGCCGACGACTTCAAGCTCGCGCGGCGTGAGGCCGTAGGTTTTGCGCTGCGGCACAGCGGCCTGCTGCATGAGCTCGTGAAGCGCGGAGACCAGATTGACGACACGCTTTCCGCCGATCCAATAATCGCCGGCATGCACCGTGCGAATAGCGGTCTGCAGATGACTGGCGAGAGCGTCTTTGAGCACGATGCCGCGCGCGCCGATCTGGAGGGCCTCAATGATCTGCTGCGTGGTGATGGTGGAAGTGAGAAGAAGAATCTTGGCCGTGGAAGGGCCGCTCATGATGGCGCGCATGGCCTCAAGGCCGGGCATGCGCGGCATAGCGACGTCGAGAAGGAGAACATCGGGCTGAAGCTCGAGGGTCTGCGTGATGGCCTCGTCCCCGTCCGTGGCGTCTCCGACTACATCAAAGCCGTCGTTTTTTGAAAGCATATTGCGCACGCCAATGCGCACAACCGGGTGGTCGTCCGCCAGCACGATTCGAATGGTTCGTTCCATTTCAGCCACACGCCTCCGCTGTTCCAGATCCGCGCGCACAGAGACGCGTCAGATCAGGCAGGCAATTCAGCATCCAGCATACGCTCCAACCCTTGGGCAGCGGCGCGCAAATCGCTCAGCAGATCGGCGCTGTTATCCAGTTGGTTATCCTTGAAGTTAAGCGGCGTCGCCTCCAAAAGCGCGCCCAGGCGGGCAGCCTGAAGGGCGCCGGCCATGCCGCAGCCGCCTTTGATGGCGTGCCCAATGCGGCGAATCTCCGCTGCGTCGCCTTTCGCGATCGCCACTCCCAACGCTTCAATCCGACGGCTGAGATCGGCAACGACAGCAGAGTATATTTGCCGAACAGCGGACTCGGGCATGACTTTACGCAATTGGGAGAGAACCTCCACGCTGACCACGGGCTCAGTGGGATCGAGGAGCGAATGAGCAGCTGCCGGCTGACTGCCCTCGATCAGCCTACTCAGACCTTCAGCATTGAATGGTTTGAGCAGAAAACCGTCTGCCGCACCGGCCACTTCAGGCGGCGCGTTGCTGCCGCTAATAGCGTAGATGCGAGCATCGGTGCGCCTGCGCAGCTCCGCGATCAACTTTATTCCGCTCAGGCCGGGCATCTGCGCGTCCATGAGGATTGCGCCCGGCCGGCACACTTCTCTGGCGAGCATCTCCAACGCATCATTTCCGTCCACGGCTGTGTGGACGGTGAATCCAGCCATGGTGAGCACGGTGGCTGCTACTTCGCGGCTGACCAGGTCATCGTCAACTAGGAGAACGACGGGCAGGCGCCTTTCGGTGGAGCGGTCCAGCATGCTTCTAGTTTGCATCTGTCACGCGCGGGTGAGGAGAGAAATCTGCGTGCCGGTAATCGGTTTGGTTCAGTCGCCGATTGGGGAAGCTCGGCGCGGCCGAGATGCACGTGGACCTTTCTAGTGTCCACTTGCGACTGACGCTGGTAGATCCAGCGCTGTTGCCGCAGGCAAGTCCTGCCCGTTCTGCCAGTCGTAAGTAGCCGCCGCAAACTGGTCGGCGCGCCGCTGCCACCGTTCAGTCTCCAGGTCATAGCGGACGGTCACGTTGTTGAGCCAGTAAGGACGGTTTTCACTGAGCCACACCTGGCTGTACTCGCTCTTCAAGGCGGAGTAGGCATCGCGCAGATCCTGGCACCGGCCGTTCATGCCGCTGATCTCGCTGAGCAGATTGTAGGTGGCATTGCTTTGCGCCTTGTCGTGCTGCTGCGCGATCGCCTGGGCGTACGCCGCGGGAATCTCCTGCGCAAGCTGGAATTTGAGGCCGATGAGGTCGAGGCGGCGCGCGCCCAAATCCATGGCGGCGATGGCATCAGGTTCGGCGAGCTTCGGGTTATCGCGGCGCGCATCGGCCAGCAGAATCATGGCTTGCTCGGCGTGGATGCGCAGATCATGCGCAATAGGCAAGACCCTGGCCGAGACTGCTTGTCCTTCCGCGCTCCACGGATCGAGCCAGAAAAGCTGGTCGCTGGTCATGCCCGTCTTCGCGTCGACCAGATCCCCTTGTGCGGCCATCAACTCTTTTTCAGCGGCGTCAGTTTTACCGCTCGGGTCGAGATGAAAGGCCGGACCATATGCGTCCTGGTAGTCGGCGATAGAACTTTGGCCCGGCTGCCACGCGGCGACCGCGCCAAAAAGTACCCCGTACCAGTCCATGTTGAAGAGGCCTTCTCCATCATCGTTCCATACAGTGGTGAGCGCACCCGTCGAATTAAGACTCTGCCCGGCGGCGATGAAGCCCTGAATGTTCCACAAGGCCGTTTTGTTGCGCGGGTAAACTTCATTCCAGTTCGAGTCGCCGGGAGCAACCCAGGTTTCAATGCCGTTTTTGGCGAATGGCTGGATGAGCTTGCCGAAGTCTGTCTGAGCCAAATAGTTCCAGGGCACGGCGATCATGTCCTTGGGCAGGCCAGCCACGGCGTCAGGATTCGCATCACCAATGTCTCCCCAGAAAAGCAGGCGGCGATTGGCTGGCGCAAGCGTATCGTGAATCTCCTTGAGAAAAGCAACGTATACCATGCCGTAGCCTTGCTGCGCGACCGCGTCGCGCGTCCGGCCTAGGCCCAGGTCGAAGGTTTCGTCGGCGCCAATGTGGATAAAGGGTGAAGGGAATTCCCGGGCGACGTCTGTGAACCAATCCTTGATGAGGAGCAGCGTGCCGTCTGGGCCTGGCGCGAGCATATATCCGTGAGGAGTCTCAGCCTCATCCTGGTAGAGCTCCCACTTGACCACGTTGTGCAGATGGCCGAAGGACTCCTGATCAGGCACGATGGTGATGTGATACTGGCGGGCGAAGTCGATGAGGTCCGCGACCTGCGCAGGCGTGAGCGAGCCGCCCGGCGGCGCTGCCAGCGGATGATCCGGATAAAGGAGCGTGTTCTCGAAATATGGCGAGTAGATATTGATCTTGAACGACGCAAAGACGCGAATCTGGTGCTTCTGAAAGTCGAGCGTGGGAAAAGGGCCGCGGGAGAGATCGTCGCTGATGCCGCGATATTGCATGGCCGGCCAGTCGCGCACGGTGCCCGTGAAAAGGACGCGCGGCGCTCCGGGCAATGGGAGCATTTGCTTCAAGGTCTGCACGCCATAAAATACGCCGGAGCCGGTTGCACCAATGATTGCCGCTTCGTTTGGACCGATCACCAGGATATAGCCTTCCGATTCCATGGCGGGATCGAATTTGAGGTTGTTGCCCGCTAGGCCAGCCTTCGCTGCCTCGGATCCGCTACGGAGAAGCGTGATGCGATAGGGCGGTTGTGCGGAGTGGGTTTCATTGCCGGCGGGTGCGATGCGCTTCAGTGCACCCTCAAGATCGCGCGCGGCAAATTCGTCTTCCGCGTCGTGGGCGGGAACGGCGACGAGAATCTTGTCGGGCAGCGGAGTGGTCTGCCCAAGATTCACCTCGCGCGGAGAGGGAAGCAAGGCAGGCTTGGTTTGCGCGGATGCCAGAGCGCAAACGGCAAAAAGCGCAGCGAGGGCGACGCGCGGCAAAGTGGATGAGGTCAATCGAACGAAGCTCTGCAACTATGTCTGCCTCCGGCTCGGGTCATGGAACTCTCGTATACGATGCGACCATTGTAGACTGGTGCGTCGAACGAACTAGCATGACGCGAGTTGGAGCCGAACAGACAAATGAGGATGAGCGAAAGGAAAAGCTTCAAGTGAATTCCGCCGGATCGCCGCGCGAAGCTGCAACGGATATTTCCGCCGCAATGCGCCGCTATAACGCGTTCCTGCTTTTGGTGGCAGGATTGGGCGGGTTGCTTTACGGCATCGACGTCGGGATCATCGGCGGGGCCGTGCCCTACCTGCAGGCTACATCGGGGCTGAGCCCTTCGCAGCTTTCGTTCATCGTGGCCGCGGTGCTGCTGGGCAGCGTGTTCTCCACGCTGTTCTCAGGGTTGTTGGCTGACTGGATGGGCCGCAAGCCGCTGATGATCGCAAGCGGCTGTGCGTTCGTGGTGAGTATTCCGGTGATTGCGATGTCATCTGGATACGGGCCGCTGCTCTCCGGGCGGCTGCTGCAAGGTGCGAGCGGCGGATTGATTGGCGTGGTGGTTCCGCTCTACCTGGCCGAGTGCCTGCCCGCGTCGAGCCGGGGCAAGGGCACGGCGGTCTTCCAGTGGATGCTGACGCTTGGCATCGTGGCCGCTGCGCTGATGGGCATGTACTTCAGCTATCGCGTGGACGCCGTGGCGAAGTTGGGCGATGCCGCGGCGCTCTTCCGCTTCAAGGATCACGCGTGGCGGAGCATCTTCTGGGTGTCGTTGCCGCCGGGAGTTGTGTTTGCGCTGGGGAGCTTGTTCGTTACGGAGTCCCCGCGCTGGCTGTTTCGGAAGGGGGAAAAAGACCGGGCACAAGCCGCGTTGCTCAAGTCGCGTAGCCCCGAGCAGGCCGCGCTGGAATTTACCGAGATGGAGTCCACGGCGTACGCGGTTCGTGCAAAGACGGAGCAACAGGTTCGCGATTCACTGCTTCGGCACAAATACGTGATTCCCTTTTTGCTGGCCTGCGTAATCCTGTTCTGCAACACGGCTACAGGCGTGAATTCGATCATCGGCTACAACACGGGAATCCTGCTGCAAAGCGGGTTGAGCGACCTGCGCGCGCACTGGGGCTACGTGATCTTCACGGTGGTGAACTTTCTGGCGACCATGGTCGGCATCACGCTGGTCGACCGAAGGGGGAGAAAATTTCTGCTGGTGATAGGCACGAGCGGCGTAATCGTTGCATTGGTGTGTGTGGCATTGCTCTTCAGATCGACGGAAAAGCTAAGCGTGGATTGCCGCGAAGCCGTGCAGGCGCTGGTTGCGCCCAGCCAGGATTTAAGGCTGCGCTTCGATCCGGCTACCGCGAGGAATTTGTTGGTAGCGCAGGGGGATGCGGGCCAGGTCGACGCGGGCGAGATCGATGCGGGCCGCGGAATCGACAGCAGCCGAGCGTCACTGGCGATCATTTACTCCTACGGCGACTTTACGGCTGCAACGAACTTTGTGCGATCAGACGATGCGGCGGCCACGCCGATCGAAATCACGCGCGCACGCTGCGTGCCTGCAAACAGAATTGAAGCACTATTCCGGAATCCATTCGCCGATCTCGCTGCCGCGCGGACCGCGCCGCTCGTGATTCAAAAAGCACTTGTGGGCCGCGTGCCCGACGTCCGAAACGGGTGGCTCGTGGCGCTGGGGCTTTATGTCTTCATGGCGTTTTTCGCTTTGGGCCCGGGCGTGGTGGTGTGGCTGGCATTGAGCGAGCTGATGCCGACCCGCATACGGTCGAATGGAATGAGCATCGCGCTCGTCATCAACCAACTCGTTTCAACAACGCTGGCCGCGATCTTTCTACCCTTCGTGAGCAAGCACGGCTACTCGTCAATGTTCTTCCTCTTTGCCGGCTTCACGGTGGTGTATTTCGTGGTGGCCGCGTTCTTCCTGCCGGAGACAAAGGGCAAAACGCTGGAAGAGATTGAAGCGCACTTCGAGGGCAGCAAGTCGGCGAGTTAGCAAGTCAGCGAGCCTGTTTACCTTTCAGTACCCTCCCCCTCCCCTCCCCACCCATTTTGGAGTTAAGTGGTTTATTTTCAGGCACTTATACCTCCAATCATTTCTCCTAACCTCTTCATTTCAAAGGAGTTACATCGCAAATTACTGTAACTAAAGGAGTTAGAGAGCCGTTTAGACGGATGCCAGAAGCCCGCCTTTTCCTGAGCTTCTGGAACGATTGTGCGCCAAAGATCCGAAATGATCGGCAAACTTGCGGAGAAATATATTCTCTTTGGAATCAGAGCGATAAGGGTTAGTGCTGGGATTGAGGATGTTGACAACGATGGTGGAGCGCGGCGCGTTGAGATGTTTCGCTCTCCCTCTGGGAGGGTTATGGCGATACCAATGCTCACGCGATCCCATACTTCCTTCGAATGCCGGAACCCGGGTCTCTGGGACTGCGTATACCGTGACAAATCTCAAGCTATAAACAACAAGCTGCCGACAAGAGAGAAGGTGTATGAAAGTGAAAACTCTGTCGTGGATTTTGCTTGCCGTCCTCGCCGTTGCCGGCGTTGCGCTGCTCAACTACTGGGCTTCGTTTCAGCCGCTGAGCACACTGGTTTACTCCGGTTTTGTTGTTGCACTCGCTGGCCTGGCGAACCTGGTGTTTCCCTTCAGGTTTCTGGGAGTTCGCAAACGAACCACCGGCGCGCTGGTTCTAGCGGGCGGTGTGGGCCTAGCCGTTACGGCATTGTTGTGGCCGGCTGCGACCGTCCGGGTGGCTCAACCGGGATCCCGCCTCGACGCGATTATGCCGGAGTACCAATTCTCGGAGAAACACCTGATCCGCATCCACGCACGGCCTGAGCAGGTGCTGCAGGCGACCCGCGATGCAACGTGGAGCGACATGAAATCGCTGATTACGCTCCTGAAGATCCGCGGAGCGGTGACGCGCGCGCCTTTTCATGACACCGGCGCTTTTTCGCCGGACAAGCGGATTCTGGATGCGTTTGCGGCGTCAGGATCTCTCATCGACACGAGTGAGCACGAGCTGGTGACGTTCAACGCCGTGAATATGCGGGAGAGACGGCCCTCCGGGGTGCACACCTTGCAGGAGTTTGTCGATTACCGGATGCAGGGCGGGATCAAAACGGCGTACGCCTTCAATGTGGAAGACGCGGGGGGCGGGTGGTCGACCCTGACCGCGGAGACGCGCATGATGGTGTATTCGGACTCAACGCGGGGCCCCGCGATCTATTGGAGGTTGATTGTTCCCGGAAGCGGGCTGCTCAGGCGAGAGTGGCTCAACGGAATCAAGAGAAGGGCGGAAACCGGGCGTTAAGGGATGAGATCCGGTGCAATCCCAGGTCCCAGAAGCGGGACCTGGGCACCCGACAGGGCGAGACTACCATTTCATCAGCTGCGTGAGCTGAAGAAGATTGCCGCAAGTGTCGTTGACCGTGGCGATCTTTGAAGCGGTCACGTCGGTTGGCGGCGTTGCGAACTCGGCGCCGAGCGCCTTCATGCGCTCGTAATCGGCCTGCACGTCATCGGTGAAGAACATGGCCGCCGGCTGTTTTTGCTGGAACAAAGCCTGCTGATAAGTTTTGGCCGCAGGATTGTTGTTGAGCGCCAGTTGCAGTTCCGTGCCGTCGGGATCTTCGGCCGAGGCCACGGTGAGCCAGCGATAGGGCCCGTTGCTGAAGTCGGCCTTCTTCACGAAGCCGAGCACTTCGGTATAGAAGCGCAGTGCTTTCTCCTGGTCGTCGACATAGACGCTGGTGAGTTTTATTTTCATAGTGATCCTCCTCAGTTGGTTTCGCGGATGGCACCGCGCAGTTTCTTACATTTTGCTTTCAATCAAGATCTGTGAGCGTACGCTCGAGGGCATTGAAGAAACTCTGCCAACCGTACTTCGCACCCTTATAGTTGGCTTCCCTGCCGGGACCGAAGCCGGACTGTTCCATGCGCAAATGAGTGCCGCTCTCGGCCGGAGTCAAGGTCCAGCGCACCACCGTTTCAAGGCCCATAGCCACCCAGCTATAGGAAAGCTCTTTGAATGGCTCGACGACGGACACCTCGCAGTCGATGACTCCATTCCAGTTCGGCATGGGCTCGCGGCGAAATTGGAACCTGCGCCCGACGACCGGCTCGAAATCGTTGTTCAACAGCCATTGGGCGAGGAGGGAACCATCCGTGAGCGCGCGCCACAGCTTCTGCGGCGGATGGGGAAATACCCTTTCGACTACGAGGGAACGAGAAGCCTCTGCAGGGTTGCTCATGAATCCATCCTCCCCAAAAGAGTTTCAAGACGATCGAACCTCTCGCGCCAGAATGCTCCGTAGAGGTTGAGCCAGTCGACCATGGGCGCAAGGGCCTCAGGCTGCGCGCGATAGTGCGTCTCGCGCCCGTCGCGGCGATGACGCACCAGCTTTGCCCGCTTCAATACGGTCAGATGCTTGGAGACGGCGGGCTGGGAGACGCCGGCGTGGCGGGTTAATCCATGGACGGTTTGCTCGCCGTGGCGGGATAGTTGCTGGAAGATGGCGCGGCGCGTGGGATCGGCGAGAGCGCGGAAGACGGGATTGGGGTTCAAGGTTGCCACAGGACAACCATAACCAAATGGTTATGGTTTGTCAAGAGGGGCCGAAGACAATTTTCCGCGCTTCGAACCCCGGTCCCTCCGCCTCGGCGGACGAGGGACCGGGGCACCCATTTCCAGGGAGATGAAGACCTGAAAAGCAACCGCAGATCCTTCGGTCGTGGCAGCGACCTCAGGATGACAGATTCAGGGAGGGGAACGAACGGGTGCGGGCGAGGACCCTTCGACTCCGCTCAGGGCAGGCTCTCGCACGACAGCCGGCGAGCCACCCCAACGACGACGACTTGTCGTTGGGGACCCGGGGCGAAACGCCGGCGTTACCAAAAACAGCGAGGGCGCCCGCCGCTGCGGACGCCCCTGTTGTCTGGGAGAGGATTCCGATTACTTGCTGCCGCCCTGAGCGCCGAGCTTGTCCTCGAGCGCTGCCTGTGCCGCTGCGAGCCGCGCAGTGAGCAGGCGGAAGGGAGAGCAGGAGACGTAGTTGAGGTCGATTTTGTGGCAGAACTTGACGGATTCAGGATCGCCGCCATGTTCGCCGCAGATGCCCACCTTGAGCTTCGGGCGCGTATTGCGTCCCTTGGCGACGGCCATCTTCACCAGTTGCCCGACGCCCGCCTGATCGAGGGTGGCGAAGGGGTCCTGCTTGAAGATGCCGAGCTTGAGATAGGCCGGAAGGAAGTTGTTGATGTCGTCGCGCGAGATGCCGAACGTGGTCTGCGTCAGGTCGTTGGTGCCAAACGAGAAGAACTCGGCTTCCTCGGCGATCTGATCGGCAGTCAATGCGGCGCGCGGCAGCTCGATCATGGTGCCCACCATGTAGTCGACCTTGGTCTTCTTCTCCGCGAAGACTTCGTCGGCCACGCGGCGAACAATGGCGGCCTGGTTGCGCATTTCCTCGATCGACCCAACGAGCGGGATCATGATCTCGGGATGCGGATTGCCTCCCTTGGCCTTGACGACGACCGCGGCTTCGATGATGGCGCGTGCCTGCATCTCGGTAATCTCGGGGAACGTGATGCCGAGACGGCATCCGCGCAACCCGAGCATCGGGTTCTGCTCGTGCAGCTCTTCAACGCGGGCCAGCAGCGGGCGCAGCTCCTTGAGTTTGGGCGAGCGAGGCTTGGTGTCTTCAAGGTGTTGAATTTCGACCAGCAGATCCTCACGCTTGGGCAGGAACTCGTGCAGCGGCGGATCGATGGTGCGGATGGTGACCGGGAGCGACCCCATCGCCTTGAAGAGGCCGACGAAGTCGGCGCGTTGCATGGGCAGCAGTTTCTTGAGCGCGGCGCGGCGATCCTTTTCATTGTCGGCCAGAATCATGGTGCGCATGTGCTCGATGCGGTCCTCAGCAAAGAACATGTGCTCGGTGCGGCACAGACCGATGCCTTCAGCTCCGAATGCGATGGCATTCTTGGCGTCGCGCGGAATGTCGGCGTTGGCGCGAACACGCAGGCGGCGAACCGGATCGACCCAGCTCATGAACTTGACGAGATCTGGATCGTTGGGCTGCGCATCGAGCGTCTTGAGCCGGCCGGCAATGACGCGGCCGGTGGTTCCGTCGAGAGAAATATAGTCGCCCTGCTTGAAGGTTTTGCCCTTCACGCGCAGCTCTTTTTTGGCTTCGTCAACGAC
>JBKQOX010000054.1:0-14706 GCA_052145255.1 Occallatibacter sp. | reverse complement strand
AGGCCAAGAGCACGGGCCCGGTCGATGGCCTCCAGTCGGCGGTGGGCGCCGAGCTTGTCGTACAGGTGCCGCATGTGCGTCCGGATCGTGTTCACCGACACATAAAGCTCGCGGGCGATCTCCGGCGTGGAAAGGCTGGTCTGCAGGAGGCCCAGGACGCGGGTCTCGGCCTGGCTGAGCGGCACGGGCAGGTGCTGTGGCGGGCCCGCGGCGGGCGCCAGGACGCGGGCCTCGGCCCGGCTGAGCGGCTCGGGCAGGTGCTCTGGTGAGCCCGCGGCCGGCGCCGCCGGGGTCCTCCCGCCTAGCATGCTGATGATCTTCCGGATCAGCGCGGGGTGCGCGGTGCGCTGCCGCGCGTGGCGTTCAAGCAGGTCCGGCACCGGGTGCAGCAGGAACGGGAAGAGCAGGCCATCAGGCTCGGCGAGATCGAGCCCTCGCTCGAGGGCGCGTCCGGCAGCCTCCCGCTCACCGAGCGCGTCCCGAGCGCTCGCCTCCAGCAAGAAAGCCTCGATCAGCCACACCTGATGGGATCCCGGGGCCGGGCTGTCGAGGACGGGCGCGAGCGCGGCGGTCGCCGCTCGCGGGTTGTCCTGAGCGAGCCGCAGCGCCGCGGATACCTGGCCTTTCGCGTTCCTCTTCGGCCGTCTCGGTCAAGGCGGCATCGGCTTGTGCGGTCTCCCCCAGCCGAACGAGGACCTGCAGGAGGAACGCGCGCAGCTCCGCCGTGAGTGGGTGCGCTGCGATAAGCAGCCGTCCGGGCAGGCGCCCGGCGGCACGCAGGGCGGCTGGCGCCGCCTCGACACGGCCGCGGGCGATCTCGAGAACCCCTCGAACCAGATGGAACAGCATTCCTGTCGCCGGCTCGACCTCGGACCGGAGCGCACATTCCCCCTCCATGAGCCACCGTTCCGCCTCCTCCAGTTCTCCCTGCCAGATCAACGAGCCAGCCAGCATCGGATAGGCGATCGCGACGAACGGCTCCCCGCCCCAGCCGTGCCGCCGCGCCAGCTCGATCGCTTGCCGGCCGCGCTCCACCGCCAGTGCGGGCGACCGGAAGCTCGCGGCCACCCCCCAGTGCGCCAGGCCGTTGATCTCCAGGAAGGGCCGCCCGATCCGGCGCGCCAAAGCGACACCCCGCTCAAGGTGCCCTACGGCTTCGTGGAGACGCGAAGACCAGAGCTCGGCGACGCCAAGACTGATCAGCGCGAGCGCGCGCAGTTCCTCGCCGAGCCCGAGCTGCGCCACGTCCAGAGCGCCGGCCGACTGCAGCTGCTCCACCTCCTCGGCGACAGCCCGGAGATCGCCGCGCTGACGGGCGAGGTAAAGCCGCAGGACGGCCAGCGTGACACGGAAATGCTCACGCATCTCCGCGGGCACCGACCGCCCTGACCTGGGATGCGGCGGGCTGTCTCATCGATCTGTCACCGGCTTTTTCTCACCGATCTGTCATTTTCCTCAGCGCCGGGCGCCGCCCGATCTGCCCGGCGGCGGTCAGCCGACTGGGACCGGTGGTCGTCACGGAGAGTCAGTGGTAGCCGGGCTAGCACCTGTCAGCAACCGAGAACCGGAGGCTGTCGTGGTGACCGGCGTGCCGGGCGGCATCGGCTACGCGATCGCGCACGCGTTCGCCACGCCCCGCGTATCGCCCTTCGTGTAGTCACCGCGCTCTCGCTCAGCGCAACTGCACTGCGATAAAGATCGGTATTACGGTGAGCACGGTCAAAATCACGAGAATGCTCACAAGAGCTCGTATCATGCATTGCAGCGTCGCACAGCGCACCATGCTGCGACAAGGAAGTGTGCGACTTCGAGAGCCGGAAGGCCTTCGCGCCCTGGGCACCCCAGCGGCCTCGTTCATCGCCGCCGCCCGGTGAACCGCCGCCCAGAAGCGAACTCGCCGCGATCGCGGCTAGGGCCGCCTGGCACATGACGGCGAGCAGGACGCCCGGCACAAGATCAGATGCCGTCGGCACGGTCGCCGCCGCCACCACCGCGGCGATCGCCTGCCCGCCGGACCAGGCGAGGCTGCCAGCGAACCGGCAGGGCCCAGTGATCAGAAGACAGCCAGGAGTCGCGCACCACGCGGGCGCCACCAGGGGTGATCACGGACAAGCGCCGAGGTGAGCGCCGCACCGGAAGTGGTCACGCCCGGTGCTCGGCGTGGAGCCCGAGCCCGTGTCTTCCACGGGGTGCCGAAGGAGGTTCTTTCTCACCGAGTTGTCCGAAAGGACAAATCATGGACAACCATTGTGAGAAGAGGTCATGTTTTTGAGAACCTACACACAGGCCGCATGACAACCCCCGACGAACTTACAGGCCCACCCACTTAAGGCCGGAAACGATAAGGACCCGGCAGATGCGCCGTCGGTGGCGCATGGCCGTAACAGACATCAGCCCGTTGTTCTGGCTAACGTCGGAGATGAAGAGGTGAGCATGGCAACCGAGTTGGTGCTGCTCGGCACGGCGGGCGCTCCGTTGCCTGTCGCCGGCCGGGCGGGGATCTCCTCAGCGCTGATCGTTGACGATCGGGTCTTCGTCATCGACTGCGGCCGCGGGTCGCCGTCCGGGTTCGCCGGCGCGGGACTCGGCTTCTCCCGTCTGGAAGCGGTGTTCCTTACCCACCTGCATGCCGACCACACCGGTGATCTGGCTGGCATGCTGCTCTACGGGTGGGGCGTGCGGGTGGGCGCTCACGGCCCGCTGGCACCAATCCGCGTCTACGGGCCGCCGCGCCCCGACATGGTGCCAGCAGGTGATGCCGTCTTCCATCGTGAAACGACGATCCACCCAGAACTGCCGGCCCCCGGCACAACGGACCTGGTCGAGAGCATCCTGGCCGGCTACGCCTACCATCTGAACGTCATGCCGCTGGACGCCCGCATGCCGGACGCGGGCGCGCTCGCGCGGGGCATTGACATCCCGGTCCCGGCCAGGACTGAGGGCACGCCCCAGGTTCCGGTTGCTGTCTCCAACGATGGCGTTGTCCGCGTCACCGCTGTCGCGGTGACGCACGGCCGGGCAATCCCGGCTCTCGGGTACCGTTTTGACACCGCGGACGGCTCGGTGGTGTTCTCTGGCGACACCACCGTGAACGACGATCTGATCGCGCTGGCCCAGGGCGCCGACATCCTCGTCCACCAAGTTGCCGACCTCGGCTACCTCGAGCGGCACGGCTTCACCGGTCCCGCGTTGGAGCGGATGGCCGCGCTGCACACCGATGTCACCCAGGTCGGCCGCGTCGCCGAACGCGCCGGAGTCGGCGAGCTCATCCTGAGCCATTATCTTCCGGCTGAACCAGACGCGATCACCGATGCGGAATGGGCCGAGCGCGCCGGGCAGGGCTTCAGCGGGAGAACCACCGCAGGCAGCGACGGCCTGCGCAGAACGCTCCCACGCGCTACTTCGTGATCGAGCGGTGAGCACGATCAGCGGCCGTGGCGACCGGTAACCGACGCTCGCGTATTCTAGAGTGTACTTGAAATAGAGGTTCAATCCCGCACTAGAGGAGGCGTGTGAGGCGGTCCGAGCTCATCAAGAAGATCAGGCAGGAAGCCAGGCGACAAGGCGTTGAGTGGAAGAAGGTGCTTTCAGGAAACAAACTCGAACAGCTTGTTATGCGCCTGCAGCGCTTTACGGGGCGTCCCAAGGAGGCGTGCTGGCGCCTGATCATCCAGCACGGGATCAAGGGGCGGAAGGATCACCGACGATGGACGGAGTCAGAAATGGAGGTCGTCCGGGAGGAACTGGTGAAGCGATCTATCGAAGAGGTGGCGAAAAAAATCGATCGAACACCAAAGGCGATCCGCAACATGCTCAGGAGGAACCAACTCAGCCTGCGAGAAATCCGATGCGATTTGTTCTCGGTAGAAAGTCTGGCCAGCGCGCTTCATGTTCGCAAGGCAGAGGTCGTCTTCTGGATTCAACAGAACTGGCTGCAGGCTTCAGTCGCCACTCAAGGCAAGCGGCGTTTCTACATCATCACTCCCGAAGCGCTCAAGGTCCTTTACAAGCATCATCACGGGGATCTCACGAATCGTGGCATTCGGAACCAGGCGTTATTTGAGGCTTACGTTGAATACTGCTTCGTCCCCAAACACACGGTTGGGGAGCAACTGCTAGTCGTCCGGCGAGACAAACGTGAACGGGCGGCTTTTGCGGCGTTGGGTGACCAGGCTACTGATAACGAAGAGGAGGACGATAGCGATGAGATCGATTCGGACATGGACGGGCGGTATCGCATCGAGATGGCAGAGAGGGGTAGCTCAGAGGGAGACCCGGGAAACGGCGAAGCATGAGCTTTGCCCGCGCTGCGGCACCCCGATTCTTTCGTCCCGAATGTCGTTGAGTGAGATGGCTGTGTCGGCCCTTTGTGGGAGCCTCTTGCTTTCGATCCTCATTGCAGCGTTTTTGATAGCCGAACCCTGGTTAGAGGATGCAGGCCACCGATTCGTAGATCGAGTGGTCTGGCACGAGCCGCTCGACAGTTGGAATCTGTGAGCGGTTCGTTCAAGACCTTGCTGTCGGCCCGTCTAGTTCCGCCCTATTCGGGTTCCCGTCCTCGGGCTTTGGCGCTGCGGAGAGGACCGATGCGCGGAAAGCTCCACGTGCGATATGTCGAAGAGCGACTCGCCCTGTTGGCAACAGTTAAGAACAAACGTGACGGTTTCGGAGACACAATATGAACCTAGCCGGTTAAGCAGACCCCTGGACAATGGAAAGTCGTTGACTGCACCGGGCACGAAGATCGGACCAATCAGCAGACTCACCAGCTCCGCTCGTCGAAAGTGGGGTATTGGTTTTGGGAGCTAAGAGGCCGGAATCGCGACCAAGGCTGATGGTAAGAGGCAGATTCGCAGAGCCCTTCCCTTCAGCATTCTCGATGACATCTGGATACTGTTTTGTGCTCCAGATCAATTGGGATGTGGATGGATGGCGTGCCATTCGTAGAGGATGAGCAAGACTACTGTGCTGAGTAGACAAGCGATGACGAATATCATAGTCAGCCATTCGACAAATGTGCGAACTCCGGCGTGCCGGGAGCGGTGATGGCGCCGCTGCATTCTCGGTGAACGTCGGGCCTGCATAACAAGGACTATCAGGCCGTCCAATAACTTCTGCTTCCATTGCAAATCAGGTTTATACGAAAGATACTTACGCCTATCCCACGATAGAAAATGTGTTCTCTAACGATGCTGAAGAAATGCCCGGAAGATAGGCTCGCCGAGTCAACGCCAGAAAATACACTTTCACATTGAGAGTTCACTTTCTTTCTAGAAGCAATTCAACGATCCATTGATGACACGGGAATCCGTTTTGGGCGCAACAGCGCCCGAGAAAAATCCACTCAAGGCTACTGTTTTGTTCAGGCCAGCGGAAAAAACTCGGAGCAGAATGATTCCTCGATCTCGTACTGCGAAAAGGTATCTGGCCAGATCGGTTTTCGGCACTCTTTTCATGGCAGCCACTGTTCCAGGCGCATTCGCACAAACCAGCTATTCCTGGGACCAAGTCAAAGCGAGGTTTGAAGCCACCAACCCTGCGTTGAAGGCCGACGCCGACAACGTGGATGAGATGCGGGCCGAGGAGATTACGGCCTTTCTGCGGCCCAATCCGCAGTTCAACACAACCGTCGATGGGACAGAGATCGCACCGAATAACGGCCATTGGCAGCCGCTGCAGGGAACCTTCGTCGAACCCGGTATCAGCTACCTGCACGAGCGCGACCACAAGCGCGAGCTGAGATTGAAGAGCGCACAGGAAGGCACGCAAATCACCGCATCGCAACACGAGGATCTGAAGCGCACTCTTGAGTTCACGCTGCGCGCTGTTTTTATCCAGACCATCGAAGCCAAGGCCGTGGTGAAGCTGGCGCAAGATGACCTCGCCTACTACGACAAGATCATCGCCATCAGCCGTGATCGCTTCAAGGCCGGCGACATTGCGCAGATTGACTTGGATCGCATCGAGCTGTTGCGCGTGCAGTATGAGTCTGAGCTGCAAACAGCCATCGTCAATTTGCGCACAGCCAAGATCCAACTGCTGGAACTGATGAACGATCACACTCCCGTGGCACAATTCGACGTAACCGGGCCGTTCGACTTTTCCGACGCGCTTCAGCCGCTAGCCGACTTCCGCCAGATCGCCCTGGCCAATCGGCCCGACCTTCAGGCCGCGCTCGAATCTATCCAACAATCTCAAACCAATCACAAGCTTGCAGTAGCGAACGGATCGACCGACCCAACCTTCGGCGTGTGGTACACGTGGAATTCAGCGGTCAATAACTCGAACCCCATCGGCCTGCAAACTCTAGGCGGCAGCGTGAACATTCCCCTGCGCATCTTCGACCGCAATCAGGGCGAGAAGCAGCGCACACAGATCGACATCGACCGCAGCCTGGAGGCCTCCGAGGCTGTGCGCGCGCAGGTGTTCTCCGACGCGGACACGGCTTACGCGGAGGTGGAGAGCAACATCGAGCTGCTCAAGCCTTACAAGGCACAATACAACGCGCAGGCCCTGCGCGTGCGCGACACCGTGACATATTCCTACGAACATGGCGGCGCTTCTCTAATGGACTTTCTCAATGCGCAAAGCGACTACCGTCAGGTGCAACTGGCCTACGCACAACTAATCGGCGCCTACCTGACGGCCGCCGCTCAACTCAATCTCGCCGTCGGACGCGAGGTGATCCCATGACGAACGCTTCCATATTGAAGGCCGTCGGCTGCGTCGCCGCATGTCTTGCGCTGGCAGGATGCGGAAAAAAGTTCAATCCAGCGAGCGGCGAGGTGTCACAGGCGCAGGTCGTCGAGGCCGGTAATGCCGCCCTTATCTCGGTCGAGAAGCCGGAGCAGTTTTCCCTAGTGACAGCGGGCCGCGTGGAAACGCCGAGCAGGCTTGAAGTCACTGGCTCGGTTTTTCCCGACATCGACCGCGAGGTTCCCGTCATCTCGCTGGCCAGCGGTCGGGTCGTTGATATCCGGGCGCGGCTTGACGACAACGTGAGGAAGGGACAACTACTTCTCAAGGTACAAAGCCCCGACATTACAAATGCCTACGATACGTATCTGAAGGCAGTGAACGATGAGCAGCTCGCGAACAAGGCGTATGTCCGCGCCAAGGACCTCTTCACGCACGGCGCTATCTCGCAATCCATGCTGGAGCAGGCTGAAGATACAGAGAACGATGCGAAGGCCGATCTGAACGCAGCTGAGCAGCAACTCAACACGCTCGGTGTCCCTAAAGATCACCCGTCCAGCATCGTGAATGTCTACGCGCCGATTTCCGGAGTAATTGTCGCGCAGAACGTCACCAACGCAGCCGCGGCCGGAGTGACCTACTCAGGAACATCCACTGCTTTCACCATTGCCGACCTGTCGGTGGTCTGGATCGTCTGCGACGTGTATGAAAACGATCTCCCCAAAGTACATCTTGGACAGGAAGCGCAAATTCAGCTCGATGCGTATCCCGGCAAAGTGCTGACCGGCCGCATCAGCGACATTGGCCCTGTCCTCGATCCCACGATTCGAACCGCCAAGGTTCGTCTTGAGGTTTCCAACCCCGGCATTCTCAAGTTGGGGATGTTTGTCACTGCGACCTTCCTCGGCCGCACCAAGGAGGCGCACGCCGTGGTGCCGGCCAGCGCCATCCTGCACCTTCACGACCGTCAGTGGGTGTTTGTGCAAGCTGGGGGGAAGCAGTTCAAGCGCATTGAAGTGACCGCAGACGGCGTGTTACCCGGAGACCAGCAGGAGATTCTCTCCGGCATTGCCCCCGGCCAGCAGGTGGTGCGAGACGTGCTGGAACTGGAAGCAACGGCGGAGGCGCAATGATCCGCAAGCTGGTCGATTTTGCGCTGCAGAACCGGCTTCTCGTACTGGCGATCGGCATCCTGCTTTTTGGCTGGGGCATTATCTCGTTTGAGCGCCTGCCCGTCGAGGCATATCCAGACGTGGCCAACAACTATGTCGACGTGATCGCACAGTGGCCCGGCATCTCCGCCGAGCAGGTCGAGCAGCAGGTCACGATTCCTCTGGAAACCGTAATGAACGGCATTCCGGGAGTAGCACATGTCCGCTCGTGGTCCATCTTCGGGCTCTCGACCGTGGAAATGGTCTTCGGCGAGGATACGACGGACTTCGAAAACCGCGAGCGGGTTCTGGAGCGACTCTCGCAAGTATCCTTGCCCGCTGGCGTCATTCCGCAGATGGGAACTGACTGGAGCCCCGTCGGCCAGATTTATTTCTACACGATGCAGAGTGCCAATCCAGAGTACGACGCGATGAATCTGAAGTCGCTCGAAACCTGGGTGGTGGAAAAGAATCTGAAGTCTGTGCCCGGCGTTGTGGATATCAACCCCTTCGGCGGACCTACCCGCGAATACCAGGTTCGCCTCGATCCCGACAAGCTCATCGACTACGGACTGAGCATCGGTCAGGTGGAACAGCAGCTCGCCAATAACAATGCCAATGCGGGAGGCAGTTTCATCCAGGAGGGCGAGCAACAGGTCAACGTGCGCGAGGTCGGCCTGGTCAAAGACATTCAGGACATCGGAAATACGGTCGTCACCACAAAAGGCGGCACTCCGGTTCGCATCAAGGATCTTGGCGAGGTCACTCAGGGGCCGCAGATTCGCCTCGGCCAGTTCGGCCGGTCCACGCATCTGCCGGACGGGAGAATCATCGACAACGACGATGTGGTCTCGGGCATCGCTGCTCTACAAAAGGGGGCGAATGCGCAGCCTACGCTGAACGGCATCCATCAAAAAGTCAGAGAACTGAACGATCTGATCCTGCCCAAGGGAGTGAAGATCGCTCCCTTCATCGATAGAAGCGACCTGCTCCACTTCACCACACACACTGTTCTGCACAACCTCACTGAGGGCATGGTCCTGGTCGCGGTCATCCTCTTTCTCTTTCTTGGAAACGCGCGCGGCGCAATCATCGTTGTACTTACGATCCCCTTTTCGCTGCTGTTCGCCGCCACGTGTCTCGACCTGAAGCAGATTCCGGCCAACCTGCTCTCGCTCGGGGCACTGGACTTCGGCATGGTGGTGGACGGCGCAGTCGTCATGGTCGAAAACATTGTCCGCCATCTCGGACGCAAGGAAGAAAACGGGAGCCCGATCCAAGTAAGAATCGCCGAAGCCGCCCACGAAGTCCAGCGCCCGGTTTTTTATGCCATCGGCATCATCATTACCGCCTACCTGCCTATCTTCACCCTGCAGGCAGTAGAGGGTCGCTTGTTTCGGCCCATGGCGTGGACGGTGGCATTTGCGCTGCTTGGCGCGCTAACTTTTTCCATCGTCCTGGCTCCGGTCCTTTGCAGCATGTTCTTTAGCAAAGGCGCAAGGGAGTGGAAAAACCCGGTGATGGAGTTCCTGCGCGACCATTACCGACGCGGCGTCCGGTGGGCCATTCATCATCACGGCCTCACCATCGGCGTGGGAGTCGTGGGTTTAGCCGTCGGTATTTACCTCGCGGCGAGCGGCGTCATCGGTTCCGAGTTTCTGCCTCATTTGGATGAGGGCTCGCTCTGGGTGCGCGGCGAACTCAACCAAAGCGCCGGGCCCGCCGACGGCATCCGGGTTGCCAATGAAGCAAGGCTTATCCTTTGCTCCTTTCCTGAAGCCACTGACTGCACCAGCCAGACGGGCCGACCCGACGACGGGACCGACCATACCGGCTTCTTCAATACGGAATTCTTCGTGGGTCTGAAACCAAAAGAAGAATGGCGTCCGATCTTTCACCAGGATAAGGACAACCTGATTTCGGCCATGAACCTTGAGCTTACGGAGAAATTTCCCGGAGTTAGTTGGGGTTTCTCGCAGCCCATCGAGGACAACATGGAGGAAGCGGTCAGCGGAGTCAAGGGCGAGCTCGCCACCAAGGTCTATGGCGACGACCTGCACGTGCTTGAGGACGAGGCCAACCGGGTCGCTGCTGTCATGAGCCACGTTAGAGGCATCGCGGACCTGGGGGTCCTAAATGTGACCGGGCAGCCCGATCTCGATTATGTGGTGAACCGTCAGGCGGCCGCACGCTGGCAGATCAACGTGGCGGATATTCAGGACGCTATTCAGACCGCGGTCGGAGGCACCGCTCTTACGCAGGTTCTGCGCGGAGAACAGGTTTACAACCTCACATTGCGCTACTTGCCGCAATTCCGAGATACCCGGCAAGCGATCGACAATATCCGTTTACTTTCACCTTCGGGCGAGCGGGTTTCACTGGATCAACTCTGCACCGTCAAGGAAGCGGATGAAGGCTCCGAGATCTATCGCGAGAACAACCAGCGCTATGTCGCCATCAAGTACAGTGTCCGTGGGCGCGCCCTGGGCGACGCCGTACGAGAGGCCATCCAGAAGGTCAACGCGCAGGTCAAACTGCCCCGCGGCTATCACATCTCGTGGGAGGGGGAGTACCAGAGCGAAGTGCGCGCCGATAAACGGCTGGCAATCATCGTGCCCCTCACGGTGCTGCTCATCTTCATCATCCTCTATTCGATGTACAAGTCGTTCAAATGGGCGATTCTGATCCTTGCCACCGTCGCGATGGCCAGCATCGGCGGATTGCTGGTCCTTCTCATTACCCACACCAACTTCAGCGTCTCGTCGGAAGTGGGCTTCCTGGCTCTCTTCGGCGTATCCGTACAGACCGGCGTCATCATGCTGGAGTACATCAATCAACTTCGTGCACGCGGTAATTCCATCGAAGACGCAGCCACAGAAGGTGCGGTCCTGCGGTTGCGCCCCATTATGATGACGATGCTTGTCGCCACCCTGGGGCTTCTTCCGGCGGCTTTGTCCCATGGCATCGGTTCCGACACACAGCGTCCATTCGCCACTGTTATTGTGGGCGGGCTGATTGCAGATCTGTTGATGAGTATCTTCCTCTTGCCTACGCTTTATGTTTGGATGGCTCGTGAAGACGACGTTCTGCCGGCTGCTGAAACTGCAAACGATCACTAGTCGGCATGAAAGGCCAATAGTCGCGTTACAAAGGAGCGAATCGTGCCGCAGAATGTCTTCCCACAAAGGAAACAGAGTGCCGAAGAATAGAACTCGGGCCGCTACGCCCTTCGTTCAAACCGGCCAGAGAGGTGGTGTATGAGGAACCCAATGACCCTAATGACGCGTTCCGTCCTTTGCGTGGTAATTGTGCTGATTGCGCTTCAAGATCTTCGCGCGAGCGAAAAAAAGAAAGATTCGGTAGCCTCAGCACATAATCATATCCTCTCAATTTCTATCGTGAACGACCCCGAGAAATTCGTAGCCGGCAACAACGCTTTCTGTGTGGTGTTCACCAAATCATCGAGTGCAGAGCCGGCTTCGGTAACAAATGTAAAAATAGAATTTGCACAACAAGTCGGAAAGATTCGAGAGAGACCTGTTCGCGCGCAAGTCACAGAAAGTGATCTCGGACACTTTTGTGGCAATGTTGATTTGGGTAAACAGTATTACGACCCTGCCTTTTATTACGTTTACCTCCGCTATACTGATGCGTCTGGCAGAAGACGGAAGTGCAATCTGTCTTTCTCGGTCAAGCATGAATAGCATTCTTCTTCTAAGTCTTGGACAGGGACAGGCGGATCGATTCTTGGCGCTTCGACGCGAGGATGGACTGACCTCAATCGACCACACGTTAGGAGCAATGAATTGGTTTGGAAAGGCTTGAGCCGCCCGCTTCAGCATCGACTTTCGACGACGCACTAAACAGCCTTGCGTATCGATGCTCGCCAATTGAAGGGCAGAGAAATATCGAACTCACCCCGTCTCAGTATCGTCGGCGAGCCAATCATGGGAATGCCGTTCAAACGCCAGGCGCACCAACTGGCTTCGTGTGCGTACTCCCGTTTTGCCATAAAGTTGCTGCAACGCAGCTTTCACCGAACTCTCAGACATGTGCAAAGCTGCTCCGATTCTTTTATTGCTGGCGCCTTCAAGAACGCCCTTCAATACGGCCTTTTCTCTTTGGCTCAGCGAAGACTCAAGCTGGCTTTGCTCCGCGCTGCGTGCGACGCCCTGAACAACCGGCTTGACCGCTCGCGGATCGAGCCACATCTCGCCCTCCATGACCCTGCGAATCGCCTCGGCCAATTGAGCGGGTGGACTGTGTTTGAGGAATATTCCAGAGGCTCCCGACTCCATCACGTTCAGCATCTCTGTGCTGTTCATTCCGGCCGTTACCATCAGCACCTTGGGCTTCGTCGTTGTGCTTCCTATGGCAGTGAGGAACTGTGTGCCTTGTTCCGTTTCGAGATCGTAGTCGAGCAACACGAGATCGACCTGTTCTCTATTTAGAAACTCCTGTGAGTCCGCCAGATGTGCGCAGGCACCGACGATCTGAAAGCCAGGCTCCGCGGCCAACAACCGGGCGAGACCTTCGCGAAAGAGGCTGTGGTCGTCAATAATCAAAAGACGAATTTCGCTGCTCATTCTCTGTCACGCAAAACGGCTACAATGTGCGGGGGCGGCCTGGTTCACAATGCTACCGGAAACGTAGCGCGAACCCCAGAAGCGCGGCTGAAGTTTGCCGGACCAGAGGCCGCGGCCCTGCCTGTCTTCAAGTTCCGCTGTCATCTTTGCATCATAAACCGGAACGCTCGGGCCGTCCCGATCAAGCACTATTGTCCGATCGGTCAATCTTTCGGGCAGCACAAGCTAGTCCTTCGTCTCCTTGAATGTGGCGCACAGATAAGCGCAATAATGGGAACGGCTACTCCTCGATAACGATGAGACACAACGTATGGACCTTCTCACAATTTATTCCCGGATGAATCGGAATGTTCTGCTTTTCGCGGCTTCCGGGTTGACGTGCGTGATCGGGCTCGTGGATTGGTACACCAGGCCGTTCATTTCTATCGGATTCCTGTACCTCTTCCCAATCATCTTGATCAGCGGCATTTTAAAGCGGTGGCAAATAGTCGCTTCGTCCATCGCCTTTGCGGCATTGCAGGAACTTTTCAGCAACCTTCCGCTCGATAACGCAATCCCCCGGCTTGCCTTCTCATTCGTTGGATTTGCTGGTACGGGCCTGTTTCTCTTTGAGCTTCTGCGAAACCGCCGTATTGTGCTGGCTCACATGGACGAAATCGAGAATCAGAACCGGCAGCGCCGGGAGGCGGAGGAACAGCTTCGGATACTTGTGAATAGCAGCCCTGCCGCCATTTTGACTGTGGGGCCTTCTGGCGAGATTCTGTTGGTCAACGAAGCTGCGCAGGACTTGTTCAACTCAGAGGATGGCGATTTGCGCGGGCAATCTATCGGCAAATTCATTCCGGCTCTCTATACGGCATTGCAGTCTGGTCAATCGCGTCACTACCGCACCGCCATACAGTGCCGGGCGCAACGCGCCGACGGAAAACCCTTCCTGGCCGGTACCTGGTTTTCAACGTATCGTGCTGAGTCTGGCGGGAGCAAGCTTGCCGCCATCGTCGTAGACCTTTCCGAGGAACTGACCAGCCGCGAAGATTTGAGCCTCGATTTCCTGTTGAAAAACGCGCGGATTCTGATGAGCGCCGTCTCGCATGAAATAAGGAATCTTGCCGGGGCGGCCCTTGTGTTTCATCAGAATCTGAGCCGGATTGAAGCATTGAAAGGGAACGAAGATTTTGAGGCCCTGGGCACATTGATTCACGGCCTTGAAAAGCTATCTTCGATGGAATTGACACCGAGCCCCTCGGAGCAGGAGCGGCAAGCGGTCGAGTTGGCTCCGGTCCTGGATGAATTGAGAGTGCTGATCGAAACCGTCTGCCGAGACTCGGACATTGACCTTGAATGGACGGCAACCGACCAATCGCGCTCCGTGTGGGCTGATCACTACGGTCTAGTCCAGGTCTTTCTGAATCTGGTAAAGAACAGCCGTCGCGCCTTGGAGTCCTCTAAGGAAAAACGAATCAAAGTCAGCTCCGTGCACGATGAAAGGTCCGTGATCATTCGTTTCGAGGACACTGGTCCGGGAATCTCCGATCCACAAACCCTGTTTCGCGCTTTCCAGCGGGATGCGGAAGCCAGCGGCTTGGGACTCTACGTTTCTCGTGCGATGATGAGGAGTTTCGGTGGCGATCTCTCCTTTGAGCGAGCTGAGCGAGGTTGCACATTCGCGGTAACCTTGCAGGCCGTCTGAAGCGTTGTGTTGACGATCGTTCTAAGGCGATCGCGCTTGGTTCCGTTCTGCGTTCAGGTGGACAGATGCCAAAACCGGTGAAGCACAAACCCGAGCAGGCATGCAGGTCAACCGGATTGTTGACAGGAAGCTCTCAGAGACCTGGATCAGCTTTTTGGCCGGTTATTTCCGCCAAAGCGCTCACCGACTAGCTCGTTCTGGGCTGTCTACGGTAGCCGAACCCTGATTAGAGAATGCAGGGCACAGATTCGTTGATCGAATGGTCTGGCACGAGCCGCTCGATAGTCGAAATCTGTGAGCAATTCATTCACGGGGTTGCGGTCGGCCGCCTTATTCCGCCTTATTCCGCCTTATTCGACCGCCTTATTCCGCCTTATTCGAGTTCCCGTCCTCGGGCTTTGGCGCTGCGGCAAGGAACCACACAGCCCCCCGACCGTGTCCGCGAGAGTCAATCAGGCCAAGTCTTTTCAAATGAAGCAGATCGTCGCGTAACGTGCGGTCAGCCACAGATGAATTGATTTGTGTGCGGATATTCGCAAACGAGGACTCTTTTCCGCCGGCGATTGCCTGAAGAATCCGGCGC
>JBKQOX010000053.1:0-5768 GCA_052145255.1 Occallatibacter sp. | reverse complement strand
CATTCAAAGTACATAGCTCCACATCGGGGCGGCTTCCTTCAAGTCGTTGTATCCGAAGCGCCCCATCCAAGATCATCCGACTGCGCATCGTTGTGTCGTGGGCGCTCCAGATACAACACTAGGACATAGGGGGACTAATCAGGTGTTGATGAGTGACTCGGCGATTTTGTACTCGTTGACGCTTCGGAAGGTCGAGGGGGCAGGTTCCGCTCAGTCGGAATGAATTCTAAGGGTTAGGCGAGAGCGACGCACCAAGGAGCGTGATGCAGCCGGAATGCTCCACGCGGCTCTACGGCACCCGGTACCAACCTTTGAGCGCAACGGACCTGCCTGATACCGCTCTCCGGGCGATCCTTGCTGATCAGCGCAAGTTGCCTCAGCTCTCCACGACAAAACGATGGTTGCAGAAATCGTCGCCCTGCATGAGCGTCTTTGTGCGGATCAACTTAATGTGAGGGCTGATCGCCTTCGTATATGCGTAGTCTCCATAGCACACAGTCGCATACCCGATCTGGGCAGCGTCCTCGGCGCGAAACGTGCTGGCCCAGAGGCATTGCGAAAAACGGAATTCGAGGGCCGTTGAATTCTTTTCGACGATATCCCATATGAGAGCAGCACGGTAAATCGGAGCGGGCATCAGCTCGTTGAGGAAGTACCGGATGAAGTTATCCATATCCCGGCCGGGTTCCGGCTTTACCTTCATGGGTGTTTCCGAGGCCGCCTCCGATGTCGCTTCGCTTAACAACGCTGGAAACTTATCGTTGCCGATTAGCGACGAGAGTTTTTTCATCAGGTGGATGTATCCCTTGTAGCGAAACCTGAAGGCCTGTTCCCAGGTCATGTCCGCGCTCGCATCAGGGCCCGTCGAAGGACCCGGTGAGGTGGTTTGTTGATCTGTGGATCTCTGCGCGCACAGAGCTAGACCTGTACAGCCCATGCAGGTCGCCGCGCCGGCGGGAATGATACTCAAAAGATCACGTCTGCTCAACATGTTGTCCGAACCTCCATTTCGAATGAATTGGGATTCTCACCGTCTGCCCTTTGGCGGACTGCGAAAGCAGATTGACTGAAGTAACCGGGTTTCCGAATTGGTTTTTCGCCGAAAAGTATACGCCCGGAGCGCTACACACGTGTGGCGCATATCTGGCGGAAATCAAACGGGCGCCCCATCAGGGCTCGCAGGGTCTCGGTTTTGTGATCCTGGCAAGCACATAGACTTCGATCGAAGAGATCACGTTTCTCAAAGCTCGGCAAGTCTCCAGCAAGCTCTGAGCGCGTTCCCGATCTCAACTTCTCAACGGTTGCCAGCAGGCTAAACCATTCATCGACCTCCAGTTACGAGCGGTAGGCAGGATTACTCGCCGGAAACGCCGATATCTCCCGCATCCCCTCGCGCTGACACCTCAATCGCGCTAATTCGTTTCATCTCCAGCCGGACCCGCCGAGCCCAGCTGGTTCGAACCGGTTGGTGGCTGCTGCTTGCCCGATGCCCTGATGCAAAGCTCCGCCCTGGCGGGCGGGGTTGTCATATATCCGTTAACTGTCACCGTCGCGCTTAACTCTTGGAGGGTTTCGGCGTCGTCCCGGTGTTTACACGCTGTCGAATGGGCCTCAACTCAAGTAGTTCTTCAATTACATACGCGCCGGTTGTCCCGTCTGAGAACGTCACAATCAGCCCATCATCGCCATCGAGTTCGGTGGTTAGTATCCGTATCGTTGTGGCTGTCATACGGGTTATGTACTCCTGGTTAACAACCGAATTCTGTATCGTATTGCTCACATGGCTCTCGTAGCCTCAGAATATGACTTCGTGACACCGTACCGGCACCCGGAGTTCGGCGTAGACTGCGCGTATGGCACAGAGACCGGAATTGCAAATCGACTATAGCGCGAATTCACATCCAGTCGCCGCGAAGTGTTCGGCCTGCAACGCTCAAATGCCTCTCATGGAATCGAAGGGGGCTTCGTCGGCGGAAAGCAGTAGATGGTTCGCAATTCAATTCGATCTCCACATGAGACAGAAACACATCCACGAAACTGCACGGTGATCCAAGGCATCTGCGTCGGTGCGGCCGATGAGACGGTGGGGATCAGGACGGGCAGGGGCTAAAGCCAATCTCTTCGCCAGCTAGCTTCCAGGAGCCTGAAGGCCCCTGCTCCCTCCGTCGACGGATTGTCGGTTAACTCCGCTGCACGTCTTGCTAGTTCGTCACGGCGCCCGTCGTGCCCGCCGAAACCAACTGATTCGACCCGGCTGGCGGCTGCTGCTTGCCATCGGTGGGTGCGGTGCTGGCAGGGGGCGTGGTGCTGGACGGAGGCGGCTGCGTGCTGGTCCCGTTTGGCTGCGGGCTAGACTGCGCGTTCGGTTGCGACGCGGGGTGGCGGGGCGAAGCGGATGTGGTCTGGTTGGGAGATGGGGCCGCGCTCGGCTGCGGCGTGCTGGACTGCTCGTCGGGATCGGCGCCCGGCGTGTCGGCCGTATGCGGCTTGGGGAATTGCACGGGGCGCATTTCGCCTGCGCTGTTGTCCTGCGCGGGCAATGTTTCGCCGGGCTTGCGCAGGCTGGGCGGCGCAGGCGCCTCTTGCTTGTCGGGATCGATCGCTACGTCGCCTTCCTTGATGGTGCGCGTTTTTGTTTCGGCCAGCTCAGGGGTTCCGGCGGCCATCAGCATGGGCGAGACCACGTCCGTGGTGAAGACTTGCAAGGGCCGCCCGTCCTTGGCAATCTCAACGCGGATGACGCGGTTGCCATTGATGCGAACAAAGTCGACTTCCTCGGGCGCGGTGCCGTAGATCCACTCCTCGAACGGCATCTGGCCATCCATCTCGCGCGACTTGGAGTTGGGCTGTCCCTTGGCGAACATCACCATGTCGGTATTCATTCCGACCAGCACCTTGTGGCTGAGGATGGCGTCTTTGAGGGCATTGGGCAGCGTGTCAGTGTAGGCCTGGATGGGCGACTTCACATCGAACGAGATGAGCGGGGCCAGCAATGCTTTGACCTGGGCCGATGTGAGATCGGGAACATAGTTGGGAAAGACGAGCGTGACGCGCGAGCCGGCCGGGTCGCCCCGCTGGTCAATCAGAGTGGGGTCCATGTCCGGGTCGTCCATCGGTCCTCCGGCCGAGATCTGGATATGCCGCAGGAAGCGATGCTTGGCGTCGGGGCCTCCGTCGAAATCGAGGATGATGCGGGATTTGTCGATCTTGATATTGGAGACCACGACGCGCGTGCCGGGCTTGGCGGAAAGCCCCTCATTGACCACCATGTTGAGATAGCTGACTCCGGCGGGCTCAAGCTTGCCGTTGGCCTGGAGAGTGAGCCCCTTGTGGCCACGGGGAAACGGGCGATTGGCGAATCCCTGGTCTGACTGCATGTCACGTTCAAGCAGAATCCGCGACTTGGGGTCGAGCTCGGTCTTGGGCAAGTCAACATGGGTGGGCGTGATCTGCGAAAACTGCCGGTCGACCTGACCGGGAGCCGCGACTGGGCCTTTGCCGCCGCCGGTATCGACGGTGATGACCTGGGCGGTGACGACCTGGGTACTGGATGCTACAGCTATGAGCATCGCGGCACATGCGCAGGCCGCAGTGCCGAGCCAGCTTGTGCGCAGGAGGCCGAATGGGGTCCGGCCGAATCTGCCGGATCGGCGGATGGGGAGAATTTCGGGGGCGGGCAAACGCCGGTTCATGGGAACCTCCCATGGCTGCGACGAACATTAATAGGCAAACGTTAGCTCCAATCGGGGAGAAAAGGCAAATAAGGGAAGACAGGGACTAAGGGACCAGGGATCAGGGATCAGGGACTAGGGACTAGGGACTGAGGGACTATCGGGGCGAGTCGGGTGTGGTGGGTTTTTCTGTTTCCTGTTCCTTGATCGTAGTTCCGCTTCCTACGAGCTGAACCAGGCCGGGAGCTGCGGGTGGCGCGGCAGGGCCCATGGCTGCCTCATGCTGCGCTCGCGCGGCGGCATCCAGGTCGACCGGGATTCCGCCGGGCACAATCACCGGGGCGTTATAGCGGAAGTCAAGATCGCGCGTGACGCGATAGACCACGGGGATGGCGGCGAGCAGAACGACGCATGCCAGCCAACTGCCGTTGAGCCCGAAGGCTCCGCCCGAGAGCCAGAGGGGCCCCATGGGGTCGCCCTGAATGACGGGCGAATGGCTGCTGACACCGTTGACTGCGAGGCCGAAGACGAGCGCCTGGCTCGCCTTCCAGCCAAAGTTGAGGCCCCAGCTGACCCACAGCGCGCGCGTGCGGAGATAGGCGGTGGAGAGCAGAAAGCTGAAGGCAAGCGAGACGATGAAGCTCACGCGGCTGGCGGCGGGATTGAGCGCCTGCATGATGGCGTAGATTGCGGCAAAGCCAAGCACGGCGCCGGCCGGCCCAACGGCGCGGATAAAGCACTGGAACGCGTAGCCGCGATAGGCAAGCTCTTCAGCCAGGGCGGCAGCAGCGAAAAATGCGGCGTCGGCTACGAGCCAGCCCCAGGACGAGGCCCGCGTGAAGAGAGAGATGGCAATGCCGCCGGCAACCAGCATCGGCAGCACGCAAACCAGCGCCGCTCCCCAGCCGATGGCCAGCCCCAAACCCATTTCGTGCGGCCAGCCTTCGCGGCGCGGCAAGCCCTGCTCGCTGATGGGGTGGGCCTGATGGTCGAGCCAGAAGCCCATGGTGGCAAACCCCACCAGGAGCAGAAACGCCAGCATGGCCTGCTCGACGAGCGGAAACCAGGCATCGCTGACGAATCCTTGAGCGCCATGAAAGGCCAACGACCGCGCCAAGAAAAAGTAGAGGATCGCGGCGAGGAATTGCAGGTAAGCGCGCAAGCGGCCGCCGGTGTAGCCGGGTTGGCTCATGCGGGCCTCCGGGGCGGGATCGAGCCGCAACGACCGGCTCGACAGGCCGCGCAGCGTGTAGCGCTCACATTCACTCGATCATGCTTCATGGTTACCGTGTCGACTGTCCTGCCGGCTGCAGGGGAATCGGAGAGTCAGCTCTGCGTGCAGATCAGCTTTGCGTATAAAACTGGGCAATGTTGCGGAACTTTTGCTGCCGCGCGGACACCATCGCGTCGACGGGCATCGCTTTCAATTCTGCTAGGTGCTTTTTGAGCGCCGATCCCAACATTCCGGTTCCGGCCTCGCGATCGAGGTGGATGCCTTGCGGCGGCTCGACAACGATCTCATCCACGCAACCCATGGCAGCAACTTCGGGCGCTGAGATGCGCATGGCCTCGGCGGCCGCTTGTTTATGTGCCGCGTCGCGCCACATGATGGCGGCGCAGGACTCGGGGGTGATGACAAAGTACAGCGCGTTTTCGAGGATCAGCACGCGGTCGCTCACGGCCAGCGCCAGCGCTCCGCCCGATCCGCCTTCACCGCTGATGACCGAAATCGTGGGTACGCGCAGCCGCGCCATCTCGCGCAGGTTGCGGGCGATCGCCTCAGCCTGACCGCGCTCCTCGGCTCCCACACCGGGATAGGCGCCAGGCAGATCGATGAAAGTGATTACTGGGCGGCGGAATTTCTCCGCCAGCTTCATGGCGCGCAGCGCCTTGCGGTAGCCCTCGGGATGCGGCATGCCGAAATTGCGGCGCACGCGCTCCTTGGTGCTGCCGCCCTTGCGGTTGCCAATCACCATGACTTCGTCGTCGCCCAGCCGGGCCATTCCGCACGCCACAGCTTCATCGTCGCCAAAGGCGCGATCCCCGTGAATCTCGCTGAAATCGGAAAAGATTCGCTCGATAAAATCCATGGGGTAA
>JBKQOX010000052.1:0-17378 GCA_052145255.1 Occallatibacter sp. | reverse complement strand
AGCTGCAATCGCCGGCGCAAAACTTGTGACGAAAACGTGACGTGACGCGGCTCAAAACCGGCATTCCGAGGACTGCGGAGCCGCAGTTTTCGGGCAAAAAACCACAAAATCAAGAGTCGTTTCCACTTGGGGTGCGAGGGGTCGGCAGTTCGAATCTGCCCGTCCCGACCAATTTCTCATCAATTTTATTGGGGTTCCGCTTCTTCGAGTTTTCCGCTTTGGTCTTCCATCCTGCCAGCGCCAGAGAAGTTTTCTACCATAGGTCAGGAACCGATACCATAGTTCAAGCCCCAGTGGCCTGAATATCGCATGGAGGCACCGCATGCTGGCCTTTGCTCTGCCAGCTGCACGACCTAGGTCGGCGGGAGGATGCCGTAATCCAATCATTCCAGTCAAACCATTCAATCCATCAAATCCATTCAATGTTGTTGAAGATAAACAATATATTTATTAGTCCATGATGGATTGGATTGACTGCATTGAATGGATTGAATGCGCCGTAGCAGTCCAAAAGAGCCAACCCACGCGGCGCAAAAAAGACGATTCCTGGACCGCAGAACTCCCTGAATACCTGGTATTGCCATACAGCGCACGGATTCGAAGGCACCCGCCGTAGAGTCCGAGGGCGGCGGTTCTAGGTTCCGCCGCCCAACTCGAACCTAGGTCTTGCATTTCGCTCGCCCGCTTCGTTCTGCCGCAAATCTCAAAAACCCGAAGTCAATGATGGAAAATCAATCGGATTCGCTGCCGAACATCCCGTTCGATTCAGCGCAAACAGGAACCGGTACGCCGACCAACGAGGTAGTCGGTAACGCCGCGAAGCATGGAACCTCACAGACAACGTTCAGCCCCTTGTCCTTCCGGGCGGCTCAGGCTGCAAAGAAGGGCGGCACTTCCAACAGCCGCACTGGTCGCGCAAAGCAGGTCACGTACGAGTTCGCCAAGCCACCCAAGGGAATCTACGTTACCGTTCACCCCTCGCCTTCCTATCACGTACACAGCCTTCCGGTCTTCGTGAACGAGAACGAGGGGACTTTCCACTACATCAACCCGGCTTTGTTCGAGTCGGGTAACCTGCCGGCGCGCTTTCAGGCCGCCTGCAAGGTCATGGATGTTCACACGGCAGCACTGGCCGACGGAACCTACATCCTTTGGTACGTCTTCGTCTCGGCCTCGAAGTGGCGCAAGGCGGCTGTGAAGGCAGTCGACGCCGCGCGCCGTGCATGGGTCATTGTCACGAGCATCAAGGCGCGCCAGACCTATGCCATCGAAGCTGCAGTCGAAGCGATTCCGGCACCGAAGTGGGAATCCTTGCCGGCCTTCGAACAGATGTTGCTCGACGCGTTCGACTCGTCGGTAACCGTAGCTGATGACAAGGTGGTCAACGACTACATGAGCGGCGGCGTTGCGGCCACCGAAGATGGGGAGGAATATGGCGAGTAGTTTGTCCCCTGAACGTTTTCGGTACGTCTACGTACTGGACACGGAGTTCGTGGCACAGCCGGGCGAGCAACAGCGCCCGGTGTGCCTCGTAGCTCGGGGTTTCAACCAGGGCCGGAATGTCGAGATGTTCTTCGACAAGCCGGCCCAGAGCCCATTCGCCGATCCAGCCAACACGCTCTTTCTTGGTTACAATCTCAGCGCGGAGTTCCAGACTATGTTGTCTCTTGGCTGGGCACTCCCCGAACACTGCATTGACTTGTATGTCGAGTTCCTCAACATCATCAACGGCGTCTGGCGCGGGGCACAAAGCCTTCGGGAACTTGGGACAGGGCTACCAGACGCGATCGCACACTTTGGCGGCAACCCGTTTGAATTCTGGAAAGCCGACAAGGACGCAGAGCGCCAGTACGTCATCAACAATGGAACGGTGCCGCCGGCGGGCGTGTCACTGGAAGCGCACCGCCGGCGGATTCTGGATTACTGTCATGAAGATGTCGAGGCAACCATCTGGCTCGGCCAGCGAATGCTGAGTGAGTTCGACCTTGACCAGGCCCTTTGGAGGGGACGGTACACGAAAGCCAACGCCTGGTTCCAGCACCGCGGTCTCCCAGTGGACCTCGACAGGTTCCGGGCGGTGGAGCAGCAGGCTGACAGGTTGAAAATCAGCATCGCAAATGAGATCGAATGCGCGCATGGCTACGGGGTGTATGTGATCGAGGGCGCCGAGGGAAAGAAGGAGAAACCACACCCGGTGTTCAAGATGGAAAAGTTCCAGAGCCTGCTTTCGTCTAAGGGCATCATCGTTGGTGGCCGGCGCGGAACATGGAAGGCCACACCGACAGGCTCGCCGGTTCTGGAGGACGACTACTTTACTGATATGTGTAAGGTCTACCCTGACCTTGAGCCTCTTCGTCAGTGCCGGAAGTCGATCAACAATCTCAGCCGGTTCGGGACCATCCTCGGCCAGGATGGATTCAACCGGGCACCGCTTTGGATGTTTGGCACCGTGACCAGCCGGAACAATCCCAAGGCCAAGTCCTTCATGTTGTCCAGGCCGCACTGGGTGCGCAACCTGATTACGCCTCGTGACGGCATGGCGTTGGTTTCCTGTGATGTGACGGGCGCCGAAGACTGGCTGGCGGCCGGGTTCAGTGGGGACCCGGAACTCATGCGGATCTATGCGAGCGGCGCGGACAGCTACATGGAGTTTGCGGCCGTGACCGGCGCCGTCGCACCAGGCACCCAGCGCGACAAAACCAATCGGGGCATGGAAACCGTGCGTGCGATGCACAAGACCGCGAAGCTTGCTATCCAGTACGGTGTCGGTCCAGCCACGCTGGCCGAGTACCTCAATGTTCCCACGTGGAGGGCGGGGCAGATCATCAACGCCCACAAGGAAGGGTACGGTGTCTACTGGCAGTGGGTGGAAGACCAGGCCACGCTGGCCGAGTACCGTGGATTTGTTGAGACGGATTTCGGATGGCGGGAATCGACGCAGCACATGAGCCAGCGGAGCATTCTGAACTTTCCACAGCAGGCCGGCTGTGCAGAGCTTCTTCGGTGTGCTTGCAACCTCCTGGTCGATGCGGGCTGGGGCTACGCTCTCGCGGCGCCGCACCACGATGCGCTGTACATGCACTGCGAGGCGGCGCGGGCCGAGGAGTGCAAGGAAGTTGTTGAACAGGCGTTCATTCAGGCCGGCCACACGGTCATAGGCCTTCCGCAGTTCCCACTCCGGTCCACGCAGACATCACCTACTACCCGGACCACTATCAAGATGATGACGGCAAGGAGATTTGGGACATCGTCTGTCGGTACTTCGGCTGGGACGGTCATGTCAGCGGGGAAGGCCGTCATCAAGTCGGGCCGGTACCGCAGCATGACCAGGGCTGAGGTCTACTTCTTGGCCTTCTTCGGAGGGCGCCGATCCGCATCCATTTCTTTGGCTTCCTGGTTCCTGCCGTCAACGACCTTTTGTTCCAGAGCGTTGACCGGCGGGATCGGCGCCGGCACCAGGGCGGTCCTCAACCCCCGGTCCCTCTCGGCTCCCCATCTGAACCAACTAACGGCCTCAACACACGCCGGTCAAGCGTAATTGAACTTCAAAATTCTTCGGTGTAGCCGTTCATGCTCACGGCGCGCAATTCAGATTGAGGTTCAACATGAAAGATTCAAACGCCATCCCCCCGTCCTTCTCCAATCCCCACGGTCTCAACTCGTTCCCAACCACGGTGACAGGTGAGTATCTCTCCGGCCAGATCGTCTTCCTTTGGCAGGCACGGGAGCACTCAAAATATCTGATGAATATCAACAAGGACGACATGTTGAAGTCTGACGAGGTGCTTGGAGAACTGTTCTTCAGACAAAAGCGCAAACTATGCCGCCTTGGCCGCGGCGGTGGCTGGCATCAGTGGCTCAAGGAGAACCGCATTTCACGCTCAGTCGCAGACCGGCTTGCGCTCGAATTCGCTGAGCACTATGGCGTGGCCCATGAACTGGAGCACCGTACAACTGCGGACCCACTCGAGGGTCACATCTGCCAGAGAGCCCACAGAACCGCGGAGCGCCTCACCAAGTTCCTGGTTTCACCGCGCTCCCGAATGACGTTCGTTCAGGTACTGGCCGACCTGTTCGACCTGCGGGTCGATTTGGAAGTCGGAGCAGTGCGGCTGAGCATCCCGCCGCCGGAGGACGAGGAGAAGTGGAAGAATGTGGTCGTGCCCAACGTTATGGTGATTCGGGAGGATGGCGTTCCGATGCCGGTCAACTATGAATTGAGAAGTGACGATGGGGCAGACTCGCTGCTCTGACATCCGTCGAATGATTGTATCCGTATTCGGCTATGGGAATGAGAAAGGAAATACCGCATGCTTACGCCAGAACAGAACGCTGACTTGAAACTGTTCATCAAGCTCATCAAAGGAGGCGGCCAACCCAGCGATGAATTCTTACGGGACTCTGTCGATGAGATTGCTGCCTATGAGTTGCAGGGCGCGCTGTCGCAGCAGCGTGATAAGGCAGTAGCCTTGTATTACCACCGGCTGCGGATGATGGCTGTGCAGGGGCAGGGCAAGAAGTAAACGGCTCTACATGCGCTGACCTCTGAAGCGCGCTCTAATCGCCTTTGCGAGATTTGAGCCCCAAGTTCCGCCGGCGCTTCCTTCCAGCCCTATCCCGCGCCGCTCTTGTCCTGCCGTCAATCCCACCCTTGTTCCATAAGGTGCTGCGGCAGGATTTGCGCGGGCACAGAGGTGGGTCCTTGACCTGCGGCAACCAGCAGTGACCACAGATATCACAGACACAGACCTTCATCGTCTTCCAGCCCATGGCTTCCAATTATAGCGTTCTGACCTCGGGTCAGAACGTGCTTTTCATCTCAGGCGTACTCGACTATAATCGGACCTAGGGTCAGAATACGTTCACTTCAGGTTGAGTGGCATCTCGATGATGAGTCCGCGTGCGACTGCCCGCCGCGCGTTTTATCCCGACGACAGGTGCCGCACCGATGAAGGAGGGGAGTCAGAGGATGGTCGTCTACAAGCGAGGCAAATACTACTGGGCAGATTTCACCGTGAACGGTCAGCGATTTCGACTACCGCTAAAAGCCACGCACAAACAGGAAGCAGCCAACCTTGAGAAGTTGAAAATCGCCGAGGCGCAAAGCCCTGACGGCATTCTGCCGACTCAGGTAATAAAGCTGACTGTGGCGGATGTAGGGGACTCATATTTTTCTGCACGGGCTTCGGGGGTCTCTCCATCCACGATTCGCCTAGAGATGGATGCGTACAAGCAGGTGAAGCGGCATCTTGGCTCAACCAAACTCGGCTCCATCACCCTTAAATCGCTGGCCGACTACTCAAAGAAGCGGAAGGCCGAAGGAATCCAGAACCGCACAATCAACATTGAAGTCGGCGTCCTGAGGCGTGTTCTCAAGATGTTCAAACTCTGGAGCCGACTCGGCGGGGACTACAAGCCACTGCCGGAACCCACTGGCATCGGACGTGCGCTGACGCCAGAAGAGGAACTCAAGCTTTTCGAGACAGCGAGTTCGCGTGCCGAGTGGTCGGTCGTTTTCTGGATTTCACTCGTCGCGGTGAACACAACCGCTGGCGGGATTGAACTGCGGAACGTCCGCCTCGGCGACATTGACCTGAGGAACCGCACCCTGACCGTGAGAGTTGGGAAAAACAGATTTCGCACGAGAATCCTCCCGCTCAATGTGACAGCGATGTGGGCAGTCGAGCGACTACTCGAACGTGCCAAGGAACTGGGTTCAACGGAGCAGGGGCATTACCTCATACCGGCTCGGACTTCGGGCACGGAGTACGACCCAACGCAACCACCGAGCCGATGGGGCTGGCGAACGGGATGGAGAAAGCTAACCGCTGAGTGCGGGTTGAAAGGGCTCAGGCCACACGACCTCAGGCACCACGCGATAACGAAGCTGGCAGAGTCGTCGGCGAACTCAGAGCAGACCATCATGAGCATTGCGGGTCACGTTTCAATCGAGATGCTCCGCTACTACTCGCACATACGGCAGGACGCCAAACGGAAGGCCGTGGCGACCCTAGACAATGAGCAAATCACGTCACAATTGGACAAGTGGAAGAAAAATGCCGACGATGAACGTCGGCACAAGATGTCTAAACATAAAGACTTAATGGTCGGGACGGGCAGATTCGAACTGCCGACCCCTCGCACCCCAAGCGAGTGCTCTACCAGGCTGAGCCACGTCCCGACATAATGCAGCCGGTCCGCCATCGCGAACCGGCTTTGGGGTCTCTGCTATTTTACACCGCCGCGCATCCTGGCCCGAATCACGACTCAAATGCCTCTCGCGCCTGGTCCAGAATCGCGTCTGCGATCGCCAGCGCCGCTGTCGCCGCCGGGCTCGGCGCGTTCAAAACGTGCAATGCGCCCTCGCGCTGCACAAATAGAAGTCCTGCATCAGCTCGCCCGAAGGTGAAAGCGCTTGCGCGCGCACTCCTGCACCTCCCTGCGCCAGATCATCCATCGTCAGCTCAGGCACCAGCCGCTGCAGCGACCGGCAAAACAGCTTCTTGCTGTACGACCGCTTGAATTCCTCCCAGCACATGCGCGGGTAGCGTACAAAAAATCTCCAGAACCCGGGATAGGTCAACGTCTCCAGCGTGTCGCGCAGCGAAAAATCCGTATGCCGGTAACCTTCGCGCTTAAAGGCCAGCACCGCGTTGAGTCCGCACTCCACCCCGCCTTGAATCTGCAGCGTAAAGTGCACTCCGAGAAACGGAAAACTTGGATCCGGCACTGGGTAAATCAAATTCTTCACCAGATGTTGTCGCTCCGGCCGCAGCTTGTAATATTCGCCGCGGAACGGCACGATCTTCGCTCGGTCGCCGCTGCCCGCGATGCGGCCCACCCTGTCGCATTGCAATCCGGCGCAATTGATCAGGAAGTCGGCCTCGTAATCGCCGCTCTCTGTTTGGATCGTCCACGCGGCGGCCCTCTTCATCCGCGTCACCTCCGATGAAAACCTGAGTTCACCGCCTCTCGCGCCAATCTCCTTCACCATCTCCGCGCAAACTGCGCCGTAGTCCACGATCCCTTCCTGCGGAACGCGGATTCCCTCCAATCCCGCCGCGTGCGGCTCATACTCGCGAATCTGCTCGGCACTGAGTAGTTCGAGCCCTTGCACGCCGTTGGCTTTCCCGCGCTCCATCAGCGCGTGCAATCGCGGAATTTCCTCCGCCTCCGTGGCCACCACGGTCTTGCCGCACAGTTCGTAGGGCACGCCGTGCTGCTCGCAGAACGCCGTCATTCTGCGCAGCCCCTCCACCGCCAGCCGCGCCTTTGTCGAGCCCGGTTTGTAATAGAGGCCGCAGTGCAGCACTCCGCTGTTGTGTCCAGTCTGGTGACGGCCCGGCCCGCTTTCCTTCTCCAGCAGAATCACCTTCACCGAAGGGTGCCGCTCCAGAAGCTGGTGCGCCGTCGCCAGCCCCACAATGCCGCCGCCAATAATCGCAACTTTCATGGTTTTCATAAGAATACTCCCCGTCGCAAGTCGTGCCGTAGTCTGACCGCTCTCTGCTGTCCACTTTCCACCTTCAGTTTTTCGGCGTGTTCGGCCTTCAATTTCGTCCACAAGGCTCGGAAGGAGACACACCTTTGCATTATTGGAGTTTGGCCATTTCTTTCGATCCGGCGCAAAGCCTTTCCAAACCGCACTCCCCCGTGTACATGCCCCGCTGTGCCTGTTATTGTTTTCATTTGCTTCCCTGGGAGCACCCAAAACCAACCATGCCCAATTCCGTGATCAAATTCGGCACCGACGGGTGGCGCGGCCTCATCGCCGACGACTTCACCTTCGCGAACGTCCGCACGGCCGCCGAAGCCATCGCCGCCTACCTCGATTCTCAGAAAGGCTCGACGCAGGAAGATCCCTCGAAAGGCCTCTGCATCGGCTACGACACGCGCTTCGGCTCAAAAGCATTTGCACAGGCCTGCGCTGAGGTCGTCTCGGCCACCGGCATTCCCGTTATGCTGGCGAAAGCCATCACGCCCACGCCGGCTCTCAGTTTCGGCGTGCGCGAACGCGGCGCAGCCGGCGGCATCATGATCACTTCTTCGCATAATCCCGCGCAGTGGAACGGCGTTAAGTACAAGGGTTGGTATGGCGGCTCGGGCAAGCCCTCCATGATCACGGCCATCGAGTCGTTTCTCGGCAAGCCCGTCGCCCGCGCCTCCCAACCCGCGCCCATTACAGAAGTCGACTTCCTGCCCACCTATCTCAAATCCATTGAAGACTTCGCCGACCTCGACCTCATCTCGAAATCCGGCATGAAGTTCTGCATCGACTCCATGTACGGCGCCGGCGGCACAATTCTCGCCGACATCTTTGCCCGTATCGGTGTGGCTCACGTGCAGATTCGCTCCAGACCCGACCCGCTTTTTCCCGGCATCAATCCGGAGCCCATCGAGCCGAACATTCGCGCCCTTGGCGAAGCCGTCGTGGCTAACGGCTGCCAGGCCGGCCTATGCACCGACGGCGACGCCGACCGCATCGGCGCAATCGACGAGCATGGCAACTTCGTCGACCCGCACAAAATTTACTCCGTGCTCCTGAACTGGGTCTTGAAGTACAAGGGCTGGCCCGGCGCCGTCACCCGCGCCTTCAACACCACCAAGATGCTCGATCGCATCGCCATGAAATACGGCCGCGAGCTCATCGAGCATGGCATCGGCTTCAAGTATGTCGTTGACCTCATGCTCGAGCGGGAGATCGTCATGGGCGGCGAGGAGTCGGGCGGCATCGGCTTTCAGCGTCACCTGCCCGAGCGCGACGGCCTGCTAAACTGCCTGCTCCTTGCCAATGTGATGGCCGAAGAAAAGAAGACTCTGGGCCAACTTGTCGCCGATCTCCAGGCCGAGTACGGCGAGCACCAGTACGGCCGCATCGACCTCCACTTGCCCGAAGCACAAAGGGACGCCGTCATCGCACGCGCCCACGCCCTCAAGCCCGGCGATCCCGTCTTCGCCGGCATGGCCATCTACGACCAGGAAGATCTCGATGGTGTGAAGTTCTTCCTCGACAACCCCGAAGCGACCACCAAGCCCAAAGCCGCCGAAACCTGGCTCCTGCTGCGCGCCAGCGGCACCGAGCCCCTCCTGCGCATCTACGCCGAGTCCTGCTCCAAGGAATCCGTCGCCAAACTCCTCGACTCCGCACGCGCATTCGCGCTCGGCGAGTGAGAATCCATTATCATGATCCCGATGAAGAAGGCGTCCTTAATTGCCGCATTCTGGGCACTGCTCATTTGCACGAGGAGCCTTTCTGCTTCGGACAGACCGTCGCTGCCGCTGCCAAGTGGTCCATACGGGGTAGGGCGCGTCAACTATGAGTTGACGGACGCGAGTCGGCCAGAACCGCTCTCGTCTAAGCCCAATGCGCACCGCAGAATGATGATGTACGTCTGGTATCCCGTAGAACCGAAAGCAATGGATGGAAAGGCTACCGCTCCCTACCTACCTGGATTTGACGTGGTTCAATCCAAAATCGGGCCCGGTGACATTTCCGACATGTTCCGCCCAGCAACTTATGAAGGACCGCAATCTATGCCCGAGACTGACGTTGTTGAAGGCGCTCCGATTGTTCCCGGACGGCAAAAGTTTCCATTGCTCCTCTTTGCACACGGTTGGGGTAATCCCACTTTTCTGTATACAGCCGAACTTGAGGACATTGTTAGCCACGGCTATATAGTTGCAGCCATCGACCATCCGTACGACACCACTTACACTTTGTTTCCAGACGGCAATGCAGCATTTTTCGCGCAAGACAGGTTCAACAGAGAAGTAGCGAAGCAGCCGCACGGGCTTAGCGCCTATACAAAAGAGCGCGTGGAGGTGATGGCGCAGGACAATCAGTATGCATTGACGCAGCTTCTAAAATACGCAGCAAAGCGCGAACTTAATGCGCCTTTTTATAAACGCATCGACGCCGGGAAGATTGGCGCATTTGGGCATTCGATAGGTGGTCTTACAGCAGCCAGGACGTGCCAGATCGAACCGCGTGTAAAGGCATGCATGGACCAGGACAGTACCGATTACCGTGGGTCTCCATTTGTCGTTTCTGACCTCCAGCACACTGAGATGCAGCCATTCTTTCTTTTTGTCGTCTCATCTGCTGATGTGTGGAGTTCGAAAGCGCTCAATCCGACCGATGCAGATTTATCACAACAAAAGCTGACAAGACCTGAATTCAACTCCATTATGAGAGAGCAACAGCAGAATCAGACGAAGCAGTTGGCTGAAATCGCAGGCGGCAGCTATCGATTGATGCTATTCGATCTTCCTGGGTTCATTCATAGAAGTTTCACTGACCAGACTCTGCTCCCTTCAAAGCTGGATCACGAGCAGAGCCTTCACAACTTCCGCGTTGCTGAGAAATACACGCTGGCTTTTTTCGACAAGTACCTCAAAGGAGACACAAAAACCGTTTTGGATACAGGTGAAATCGTTGATAGTCGCGCCAAACTTGAAGAATTTCCACCACACTAATCTTTGCTGGCCGGGTCCCGGCTCTCGCTTCTGAGGCCTGCGAAACTACTAATCCCCACTCCCCAGTTCACCGAAACATCCTCGCATCGAAATGAATTCGCCTTGCCAACTCAGGCAATTACTGCCACCTTCGCCCGCTTCCCCAATCGCACCACTAGCCGCGCCGGCAGCGCTCCCACCGAAATCAGCGCTCCGCTCGCCACTTCGCCGTCCACCTTCACGGCCTTCTCGGCAATTTTGCGATTGGCCTCGGCTCCGCTCGCCGCGAGGCCCATCGCCACCAGCAGCTTCGGCAGCCGAATCTGATTCGCGTCCGCGCCGGTCACATCGGCGAAAACGATCGAAACTTCTTCGAGATCCTCGCTCTCGCCCTTCTGCTGAAACATCCGCGCCCAATTCTCGTCTGCGCTCTCGGCCGCCGCCTCACCGTGGAACCCCGCCGTAATCGTTCGCGCCAATTTCTTCTTGGCCTCCATCGGATGCAGCTTGCCAGCCGCCACATCCGCCCGCATCGCATCAATCTCACTTTGCTTCAGGTCTGTGAGCAGCACCCAGTATTTCCACATCAGCTCGTCCGAGATGCTCATTAGCTTCCCATACATCTCGCTCGCCGGCTCGTTGATCCCGATCGCATTGCCCAGCGATTTCGACATCTTCTGAACGCCGTCCAGCCCCTCCAGAATCGGCGTCATCAGCACGATCTGCGGCTTTTGCCCGTAGTGCCGCTGCAGCTCGCGCCCGCACAGGAGATTGAATTTCTGGTCCGTCCCGCCCAGTTCCACGTCGCACTCCAGGCACACGGAGTCGTACCCCTGCATCACCGGATACAGCAGCTCGTGCAGACTGATCGGCTGCTCCTCCTGGAAGCGCTTATGAAACTCGTCGCGTTCGAGCATCTGGCTCACTGTAAAATGCGCCGTCAGCCGGATCGTCTCCTCGTACCCCAGCTTGCCCAGCCACTCCGAGTTGTAGCGCACTTCGGTCGCTTTCTCGTCGAGAATCCGAAACACCTGCTCTTTGTATGTGACTGCATTCTCGTCAATCTGAGCGCGTGTCAGCGGCTTGCGCGTCACGTTGCGCCCCGTGGGGTCGCCGATCAGCGAAGTGAAATCGCCGACCAGAAAAATCACAGTGTGCCCGAGCTGCTGAAAGTGCCGCAGCTTGCGCATCAGCACCGTGTGTCCTAGGTGCAGGTCGGGCGCAGTCGGGTCAAACCCCGCCTTCACTCGTAGCGGCCGTCCGGTTTTGCGGCTTTCTTCTAGGCGCTCCCTCAGGTCGGCCACGCGGATAATCTCCGCCGCGCCCTTCTGGAGCAGGTCCATCTGTTCATCGACCGGCAGGAATTTCTGTCGTTGAGGTTCTTGCATGTCCCAACAAGTATAAATTTCTGGGCCGGGCGCGCCGGGACGAGCACCGTCCGCGCCCTCTATTCGCTGCTCGCTTGCGCTGCCAGCACTTCTGCCGCACTCGCTGCCTTCGTCGCTCTGTCCATTGCCTTCCCCAACTTCCGCGTCATCACCTGGAAGTGATAACCCATCACCGCCAGCGTCATGGCCGTACTAAAACAGCGCCGGTATTTCGTCGCAGCGGATGCAAGAAACTTCCAATAGCTCCACTGGTGTCGCCCAAACACTCCCTGCCGCACAATCGAATTCGCCAGCGCGCGCATATTCGCGCTGGTTAGAAATGGAGGACTCGCCTGCTTCTTCGCGCGCGCTCCGGCCGCTCGTTTCGCCGGCTTGGGATGCGCCCGGTTCAGATAGAGCTTCACCCGCTCGTAGTAGGCCTCGCAGTTGTAAATTCTCTTCATCACGTCGCGATAGCCTTCGATCAGCTTGGCCGAATCCATGCGCGGTAGAAAGTTCAGCTTGTCGCAAAACGTATTGTTGCCGCCGCCCGCGTCCACGATCCGTCCCTCGGTCCGTAACCGCCGGAAAAGTTGCGTCCCCGGCATCGCCTGCAGCAGACCCACCATCGCAATCGGAATCCCGCTTTTCTGGATGAACTCCACCATGCGATCGAAAATGTCTTCCTTATCCGTATCGAAACCCAGAATGAATCCACCCATCACCTGCATCCCGTAGCTCTGGATCGTGCCCACGCTCTCCAGCAGACTCCGCCGCGTGTTCTGCAGCTTGTTGCTTGCAATCAGCCCCGACTCGTCCGGCGTCTCTACGCCCAGAAACACCGATCTGAATCCCGCCTCCTTCATCAACTGCATCAGTTCCACATCGTCGGCCAGGTTCAGCGAGGCCTCCGTAATGAAGTCGAATCGTGCGCCGGTCTCCTCGCGCCACTCGGCCATTGCCCGTAGCAACTCCTTCGCCCGCGCCTTGTTACCGATAAAGTTGTCGTCCACGATAAACACGGTCTCGCGCCAACCCGCCGCGAGCAGCTGGTCCAGCTCCGCCAACACTTGCGCTACCGCCTTCGTCCGCGGCCGCCGCCCGTAGATTTCAATAATGTCGCAGAACTCGCAATTGAACGGGCACCCGCGCGAGTACTGCACGGTCATCGTCGAATAGCGGTTCATCTTGATCAGGCTCAGGTCCGGCAACGGGCTCTCGGCCATCTCCGGCCTCTCGGCAGCTTGATAAACGGGTCGCGCCGTTCCTGCTTCCAGCTCCCGCGCCAGCTCGCCAATCAGGCTCTCCGCCTCGCCGATCACAACGTGGTCGGCCTTCAATTCCGCCGCCGGCACGCTGCTGGTGATCGGCCCACCCACCACGGTGCGCAGTCCGCGCGCATGGCAACGCTCCACAATCTCCACCATCGACTCAAGCTGGATGTGCATCCCGCTCACGAACACCACGTCGGCCCACTTCAGGTCACGATCGCGCAGCCGCTCCACATTCGTATCCACCAGCCGCTTCTTCCACGTCAGCGGCAATAGCGCCGCCACCGTCATCAGGCCCAGCGGAGGCTGTGCCGCCCGCTTGCCCAAAAACTTGAGCGCGTGTTTGAAGCTCCAGAATGTCTCGGGAAATTCCGGGTAGACGAGCAAGACGTTCATAGGCCATCTTTCAGAAGTATCAGCAGGAAGAGTGGCTGCACGGGCGCAATCGGCAGATTCAGGCCGTGCTTCCCCCCATGGAAGCAATGCGGCCCTGCTCGGAGCGGCAAACTGGTCCCGCTTCCATTTTCCCACCAAAGGTCTCAAAAACTGGTCAAAAGTGAACAGTTGCGCGGCAAACCGGTTACTTGCGCGCCCCGTTCCCGGCCCCCCCCGACCCTTTGCTCCGGATTCTCTTGACCTTGTCTACCCGCTCTTCTCGCAGCACCCTTTCGCTATAATCAAATCCATGCAGCACCTTGCCACTCATCGCGCCCGTACCATCGCCGCCCACGTAGCCGCGGCTGCGGCGGCTCGCGCCGCCTAGACTTCCGCCTCACCTCATCCCCAAATCTCAGTTCTTCGATCGCAGTTAACAGTTATGGTGTCTGAGCAACGATCTTGTCGCTCTGACCCCTGACCTCTGATCTCTGGTCCTTGTATTCTGGAGTCATCATGGACGAGTTTTCCCGCATTCAGCGCCTCCCCGCCTACGTCTTCAACATCACCGGCGAGATGAAGTCCGCCGCGCGCCGCCGTGGCGAAGACATTATCGACTTTGGCATGGGCAACCCCGACGGCGCCACGCCGCCCCATATAGTGGATAAGCTCATTGAGGCGATCAGGAAGCCCTCCACGCACCGCTACTCCGTCTCCCGCGGCATTCCGCGCCTGCGCAAGGCCGTCTGCAACTGGTACAAGACGCGCTACGACGTCGATCTCGACCCCGACTCCGAGGCTATTGTCACGATTGGATCGAAGGAGGGCATCGCCCACCTTTGTCTCGCCATTCTTGATTCGCGGGACACCGTCCTCGTTCCCAATCCCAGCTACCCCATCCACATTTACGGCCCGGTCATCGCTGGCGCGCACATCGTCAGCGTCCCCGTCCACAACCAGGAGAGTTTCCTCGCGCAGCTTGAAGAGATCATCCCGCGCATGACGCCGCGCCCCAAGGCGCTGATCGTCAACTTCCCATCGAACCCGACTACAGAGTGCGTTGAACTGCCTTTCCTCGAGCGGCTCGTCGCGCTCGCCCGCGAGCACGGCTTCTATCTCATTCAGGACCTCGCCTACGCCGACATCGCCTTCGACGGCTACAAACCGCCCAGCGTCCTCGAGGTCCCCGGCGCAAAAGATGTCGCCGTCGAGTTCTTCACCATGTCAAAGAGCTACAACATGCCCGGCTGGCGTGTCGGCTTCATGGTCGGCAACCCGGTCCTGGTCAGCGCCCTCGCCCGTCTCAAGAGCTACTTCGACTACGGCATCTTCACCCCCATCCAGGTCGCCTCCATCGCCGCGCTTGAGGGGCCCCAGGAGTGCGTCGCCGAAATCTGCGAAAACTACCGCCGCCGCCGCGATGTTCTCGTCGAAGGCCTCAACAAGCTCGGCTGGCCCGTCCCCTCGCCCAAGGCCACCATGTTCGTCTGGGCCCGGATCCCCGAGGCCTTCCAGGCCCTCGGCTCTTTGGAGTTTTCAAAACGCCTGCTGACGGACGCCAAAACCGCCGTCTCCCCCGGCATCGGCTTCGGCGACCACGGCGACGCCCACGTCCGCTTCGCCCTCATCGAAAACGAAGAACGCACCCGCCAGGCCCTCCGCGGCATCAAGCAAATGTTCGCAAAGGGTGAGAACTGGGAAAAGTTGGTTGCAACGAGACCACTGTGAGCCTGCGTCCCAGCGCAGCCGCAATATTGACCAGCGCATCCAGCGAGAACCGCGCCATCCGCCCCCGCAGCAGATCGTTCAGGCGCGGCTGGGTCACGCCGCGGCTCACTCAACACGCAAGGCCTGTACAGGGTCGATGGACGCCGCGCGCTGAGCCGGAATGATGCCGGCAATCGCAGCCGCAAGCACCAGCACTCCAACTGCGATGGCCATGACCGGCACATTCACGCTGGTGACCTCATAAAGCTGCGACTTCACATACCGCACGCAGAAGATTGCCACCGGGATGCCGATAGCGAGGCCGGCAACGGCCTGCAGCATGGCTCCGCGCATCACCATTCCGATAACGCGGCTGCGCGGCGCTCCCAGCGCCATGCGGATGCCGATCTCCGGCGTGCGGCGGACTACGGTATACGCCGTCACCCCATAAAGACCGATGGCGGCGAGCAGAAGCGCCAGTACGCCGAACAGGGAAGTGAGCCGCGCGATCATCCGCTCTTCGATAAATCGATCGTCAATCTGCTGCTGGAATGTCTGGAACTTTACGATGGTGAGGTTCGGGTTGATGCTCGCCAGGGTCTCGCCGACGATCTTTTCAAAACCGGGAATAGGCCGGCTGGTCTGGATCACCATGGCTCCGGCGTACATGGATCCGTCTTTATCGAGAGGGTCGCTGGGGTCGTTGGCAATGCCGGCGGGCTGCGTGAGCGGCAGAAAATACATGGCGTGATTCTTCCAGTAGACACTCGTGTAGGTGGTGTCCTCCACCACGCCGACGATCTCATGCGCTCCATCTTTGCCGGCCTGCCCGGGACCGGAAAAACCAAAGCGATGGCCGATAGGATTGCGGTTGCCGAAGAACGTCTTGACGAACTGCTGATTGACGACGGCGACGGGCGGCGCATTCAGCGTGTCCTGCGACGTAAAGCCGCGGCCCATTACGAGGTGGGTGCCGACAGAGTCGAAGTACTCCGGCGTGGCTTTCACCCAGGATGCGCCTTTGTTCAGGTCCGGTTCCCCCCGAACCTTTACGCCAGACCCCCAGTTGTTCGCCTCCATGGGTGTGTAGGTGGCGAGCCCGACTTTTAGAACGCCGCGAATGGCGTGGAAGCTGTCCACGATGGTCTGGTAGAGCGGCTCGACCTCGGTGGTCTTGTAGCCGGCCGCTTGCGGGTTGATGTGGGCAATGTAGCGGTTCGTCGTATCCAGTTTCATGTCCACGTTCTCGGCCTTGTTCAGGCTCTGCGCAAACAGCCCCGCGGCCACTAGCAGCACCAGGGAGATTGCGGCCTGCAGCACAACCAGCGCACGCTGCAACCAGGAAGCTCCGTGAGCGGTCGTACGCGCATTGGAGCGCAGTGCATCAGCCGGCTGTGCACGCGCGGCCATCAGCGCTGGCGCCAGTCCAAACAGGATGCCCGTCACCAGCGAAAGCGCAAAGGCAAAGCCGATGACCAGCGGCGAAGGCGAAGCAGCGACCGGCATGTCGTGCTGATTGGGAAAGGCAAGCGCCAGCAGCGCGTGCGCTCCAAGGTAGGAGACGGCCAGTCCGAGCAGCCCGCCCAGGCCCGACAGAAGAACGCTTTCCGTCAGAAGCTGGCGCACAATCCGGCTGCGCTGCGCGCCCAGAGCCGACCGGATCGAAAGCTCCGCGCGGCGGCCCATTCCCCGCACCAGGAGCAGGTTGGCGATGTTGGCGCAGGCAACCAGAAGAACCAGCGCGGCGATCCATTGCAGCAGCTTCAGGTGGTTCTTGTAGTCGTCCTGCATGCTCTGGATACCGCCGCCTCCGGGAGTCAGCACCACATGCGTGCGCGGAAGAACCCGCTGGGCGCGCGGATCGGTATATGTCTTCAGCGGCGCATAGATCTGCTTGAGCAGCACGCTGGTCTTCGCCTGGAGAGCCGGCAGAGAAGTTCCCGGCTTGACGCGGCCGATAATGTACGCCCACTCACTGTCAGGATCGTTGAAGTACGGCGCGCCGATCACTGCATCCATCGAAGTCATGGGAAGGAAGTACTTGGGCGGATTGGTATCGATGCGGTCGCCGTAGAATCCCTTCGGCGCAATACCAACGATCGTGGCCGGCTTGGTATTGATGTAAAACGTGCTCCCTACCACGCTCGGATCGCCGGCATAATCCTCTTGCCATGCGTTGTAGCTCATCACCGCGGTAATGGAG
>JBKQOX010000051.1:0-124836 GCA_052145255.1 Occallatibacter sp. | reverse complement strand
AAAACTTATGTGGTGCATGTGCGCAGCCAAACGCCCGTTCCTACCCACGCCCGACCGCGAACGCCACATAAATCTCTGCGCCACATAAGTGGCATTATGTTGTCGACAACATAATGTCACGAGTTCTCTCACCATCTCGATTACCACCTGTTCAAGCTCAGCGATTCGTGGCACACGAGAGGATTCTACGAACGCACTGCCGCTCTCTACCATCATGCGCGGGAGACGCCGTACAAACGGCTCTTTTGGGTTCCCGTGGCCGGAGGACGTTGGCGGATTGACTGGCCGAGGACGAACAGGGGTGGATGACAGGTTTAGAAATCATCGAAGACGTTCGTATTGTGCGTCTGCATCCACTCAGCAGTCCGGTGCGAATCGGCCACACATGCTGATGCTCCCTCCGCTGGGTTTTCTCGAAGCATGAGAGCTAGGGGATGCCAATCAGCAAACCCGCGCTCATCCCAATGGACTGCTGGTGACCTCCCGCAAAGCTGTAGTCGTAAGCGGGTTCGAGATACCAGCCGAATTTGTGTCTGCCGGTAGGCCAGAACATAAAGTCCCCCGCCAGTTCTCCGGCAATGGAGTTGCTCGTTTTCCCATTCATTCTCAGATAAACCCATTCTGGGCCGACGCCGAGCATAAACTCCGACTTCCGAGACATGTCCCACGGCTTTTTGAAGAGCAGGTCGGTGTCCCATTCCGTGGACTTCCGCGTGTAGAAGGGGGATACACCTGCCTCCAGTTCGAGCCAGTTCGGAATCGGCGTGGTCTCCGCCGCAAGGTTCGGTGCAAAGGTCGCTGCACCGCCGCTAACGTTCCAGTTTGTCGCCGCGCCAAGCTCAAGAATAGCCGTTGGGTCTTTATCGGCTCCGACCTCATGGGGAACACCACAAGACGCACCGGAGGACGCCTGTCCATGAGCCAACAAACACGAAGATAGGAAAAAGCACGCTCCAGCAAGCATGAATACGTGTGGACGCATCCTTATCTCCAGAGTGAACTAGGCTGAAGCGGCTTCCGTTGCGGCAGGGGTGGCCTTCTCCGGTGCAGCCTTCTTCGCCTTTGCCGCAGGAGCCTTCTTAGCGGTTGCCTTCTTGGCTGCTGTCTTCTTCGCTTGAACCTTCTTTGCCGTCTTCTTCGCGGGAGCGGCTTTCGCAACCTTTCTTATCGCCTTAATCGCAGCCCAACGCTTCTTCTGTGCCGCCGCAATCCGCTTACGGGCGGCTGCACTCATTTTCCGCGTTGCATGTTTCTTGGTCGGAGCGGCGGCTTTCTCCTCTGGCTTGGCAGCGGCGGCTTTCACAGCCCCCTTTGTCGCTGCCCAACGCTTCCGCTGCGCGGCAGCAATCTTCTCCCGAGACGCCGCGCTTAGCTTACGTTTTGGTTTGGTGGAGGAAACGCCAGCCTTCCTGCTGCGTGTTCCTGTGGCGATACCGCCTAATAGTGCGCGGGCTTGTCGAAGTTGGGCAATTTCGGAGTCGATTGAGGAGAGAATATCGTCTAAGCTCATAGCAATGAGTGTAACTCCACAGTGTTCGGCAAATTAGACCGGCACGGTCGTCCTCAGACCCTGCGGAAGCCCGAGAGAGGCAGGAACTTGTGGCTCAGTACCAAGGAATCGTTAAGTGGTTTAACAATTCCAAAGGCTACGGATTCATTGGGCGAGATGATGCGCCGGATGTATTCGTCCATTTTTCTGCGATTCAATCTGATGGGTACAAGCAGTTGAAAGAGGGCGATGCGGTCGAGTTCGACATCGTGCAAGGTTCGAAAGGCCCGCAAGCGGATAATGTGACCCTCTTCAAGCAGACCACCGACAAGACAGCCTGACAGCGCAGATGACTAAATCCTCACCAGATACGTCGGCCTCGGGGCGATACACTCGATAACCGGCGCGTATTAGAATGGCAGTCGCTTCCGCACGGTTTGCAGCTTCAATCTCGTTGGAGTTCATCGCTTGGAAATCACCAGCTTCCTCGGTTCCTTCTTACGGGCACTCTTTTTTCTCATGGAGGATTTGCCAGCCAAACCGCTCGGTGTATTTATTCTTCTCAGGGTTTTAGAGCTATCAGGTTTGGAGAGAGGCCGTATCGCCCTCATTCTTTCACCGCAATGTTCGCAATTCTCATTTCCATTATTGGCGACAGTCCTTCTCCGCACCCATTTGCCAAACTTCGGGCAAGGGTTATTCGTGTACATGTAGTCGCAATTCCGGCACTCATAGTGCATTGTGCGAAAGCCCCATAGACGATTTTAGGACACCAAGCAAAACTAGGAGGCATTTAGAACGGCACCGCAGAGGTTACATTGGAGAACTTGCTTCTTCATAACGAGAAGCCAACCCAACAAACCTGAGACGAAGAATGCGATACCAAAAGCAATGAGAAACGAGTTTCCAAAGAAGGCTATTGGCAGAGCGGCTCCTGCAACGGCGGTTCGAGAGGAAGTGTCGGAATAAAACGCATCGACATCTCGACTGGGCGTATCGAGTGTGCCGTCATTCACTCGTTGGGTGCATAGTTCAACCGTCTCCGCCACCGTTCCTGATTCTTTATAAGCGGAGAGCGCACATTCGCAATACTCTTCAATTTGAGGCTGTGTTGGGAGTCGCCCCGCATCTTGACTTCTCTGTCGGGTACTCTGAGCGCAAGACCGGCGAAAACTGGCATCGAATGCACTCTGATAAGGATGACTGGAACCGTTTGCATTGATACCCAGCGTGACCCCAATGGATGTGTTGAGCGCAAGAAGCATCACTGCACAAGAAAACATTCCAATGACTGATGGAATCAGCAGAATGAAACCAATTGCAACTGCCGGACCACTCAATCGAAATACCGTCTTCGCACTGAGAGTTCCACGGTCGCAAACTTTGCAGGTAGGGTATCCAGTTCGATAGCGCGGCTGCTCTGGAACTGCTACATGCTGGGTTGAGTCCTGCTTGGGCGGGTCGTCCCAACCGCCTTCGGGCATAATTGACATTTCGGACTGCCCCTTTCAGATGCGCGAAGTTTGCAATGATTGTACGCCGGGCTATTCGACGTGCGTTGCGCGGTCTCCGAATTTCTTGAGCAAGCGATTAATCGTCTTGGTGCCAGCTTCCTTAGACCGCCAATCTTCCCGCCACGAAATCTCTTCGGGTGAAAAGGCGTGGGATTGCACAACTTCCTTAACGATGGTGAGGACTCTGTTTGGCGGCGGTGGTATCTTCTTCATGGGCTTGCCATAGAAATAGAAGGTGCCCAAATGCCAACCTTCGGCAGTGAGATGATACTTCCTTTCGTACTTATCTACGGACATTGCAGTTTCCTTTCTCAACGCTTGGTTCTCCGGTTCACACGACCCCCAATATCCAGCCCTCGATTTTGGCGATACCACGCTCCTCAGCCGTGAGGCTCGGGCTGAAGAACCCGCTCAGTGAGCCATTCTGGTCCGCACGTTGCAGCCATGCCGCCGCAGCATACGCAGCTTGCTCATCGCCGTCCCGGCCATCTCTTGGGAATCGCCGCATCCACAGTGAAGGGTAGACCTCGGCGACGACCGATTTGCCCTCGGGAATCTCCCAGCCATCAAACGGCCAGAAATGGATAGGGCGTTTGCATTGCTTCTTCAGGTAGAGTAGCCACGGCAAACCGGCGTGTGTCGATGTGGCGACTTCACCTTGAACGCCGAACCCGAAGACCGACTTTGCAGTCGGCGTCCATCTCTCTGTCACCCGGAGCCAACTTCGCTCCCCGGTTCGCCACTTGCCCCGGCCATGTGGGTCTTCCCTGATGAAGCACACGTACATGTGCGGAGCATCGGTCGGCCAGAAGTGATGGAAGTCTTCGAGGAAGCCCTGCCAATCGCTTGGGAGCCGGTACTTCTCAAAGTAGGCAAGAGGAAACGAGAATGCATGGTCGATGCCGACGATGGTCGGTGTGTCGTCGCCAAGCTTGTCGCAAAGCCACTCAGCGAGACCACGGCGAGTCCAATACCGACGTGGGCTAGGCGGCGGCTGAACCTGTGTTGGTTCGTCGGAGCCTTCGGCCATGAACACGCGGATGCCCTTGCAACTGGAGTCTGCGGTTTCTGCGCCTGAGTAGTCTACGCCAATGTAGCGGTTGAAGTGGGGCACGCACAAGCCTCAATGACGTTTCTTCCCGGATGCAGGGGGAAGAAAGTCAGGAGTCTTGACGAGCGAATAGGAGCGAATGAAATCGTTGGGCAGGGGTTTGCCGGTACTGATGACGGTCAAGTCATTCCTCTGCCGAGTACGACCGGGAATTCGTTGGAGATTCGAAAAACGATAACGGGTCACTTTTTCGCCGCCTTCTTCGGCCACGATAATTTCCTCTGCCACTGCCCAATACTCCAACTTCGCATACTGGGCGAAGATGAGCGGCAAGTCGCAGCCACCCTCACGTGCCTTGTCTAAGAGCCTCTCCCCACTAGTCCAAGGCCGATTCTCTTTCAGTTGGTCAGAGATGGCCTTCCCTTCAATCGCTCTAGGGAGGCTTGCACTGGCACGGTTCACGTAGATAGCGGTACTGAATAGCGGCTTCAATTCAGTTTTCTCCTGAATGCAGCATTTTACGTTAGTGGTCTGGTTGGCGGATAGCAGATACTTGCACGAGTGGATACTCCAGCAAGCTGAAGTTTAATGTGGGGGACGATGATGGAGAGAGACTTACCCGCCCTGCCCGAAGCCGCCCAGTACGTCAGGGCATTGGTAGCCATCGAGAAGGAACTCACTGTCGCTGACCGGGAGCTACTCGCGGCACACTGGTCGTACCCGAAACACGCCGCTACAGCTTCTGAGTTGGCAAAGGTAACCGGCGCTAAAAGCTACGGAGCAGTCAATCTCCGCTATGGTCGCCTCGGCAAACTTCTCAAGCGGGAGTTGAACTATACGGGACTGGGGCAACAGTCATACGTCATTTCATGGTTCACGAGACGTGATGGGAACGGAGACTGGGAACTGCACATGCATCCGCAGATGGCCGCAGCTTTGGAGCAGCTTGGATGGGTAAAGCCCACTACCGCTCCTTAGTTTGCTGCTGGCGGGAACCTAGGGAGCCCTCAACGGGAGCCCCGACAATGCCACCGGCCTGACCATTCTGGACGCCAACTGAATCCTCTATATCAATAGTGTCGTTCTGAAGGATTTTTAGCGACAGTCGCCCAATAATCTTTGGGCGACGTTTTCATCATGGTGCAGGTACTGTAGTCAGTCTTGGTTAGTTTTTAGCAATGTTTTTCTGGATACAGCGTTGAACTCACCACTGTTTCAGCATGAAATTATTTAGCCTATACCATACTTGCTACTATAGTTAGCTCTTCGCAATGTGCTATCCCGAGTGGAATCAGCGACCGCTCTCCCGAAAACCGGCCAAATCGCCGACAACTTCTTTATTTGCATTATTTACTTGATTTTTGGTGCGGAAGGCGGGACTTGAACCCGCAAGCCTTTTGGGCGCCAGCTCCTAAGGCTGGTGTGTTTGCCATTTCACCACTTCCGCACAGTCGAGCGCAGGACGGGCCTGGCCATCTCAAGTCTAGAGTGAAAACGACGTGGGTGGCAATGCGGCTGCGGTGATATGCGTGCCGGGACGCACCCTACTTCTTATCTCTTGAAAAATCTCCGCTCTTGCCGCCGGATTTGGATTCGAGGCGAATCTCGCGAATGACGATAGCCTTGTCGAGCGCTTTAGTCATGTCGTAGACGGTGAGCGCCGCAACTGCGGCGGCGGTGAGAGCTTCCATTTCGACGCCGGTGGGGCCGGTGGTGGATGCGGTCGACTTGATGCGCACGCCGCCGGTGACGATGGCGGCCTGAACATCGACGTGCATGAGCGCAAGGGGATGGCACATGGGAATGAGATCGGCGGTGCGCTTGGCGGCCTGAATGCCGGCGAAGCGCGCGACCTCAAGCGGATTGCCCTTGGGGTTGGAGGGCAGGGCGGCGAGCACAGCAGCGGAAAGCTCGACGAAGGCGGAAGCGGTTGCGGTGCGGCGCGTGGGCTGCTTGGCGCTGACATCGACCATCGAGGCCCGGCCGGATGCGGCGAAATGCGAAAGGCGTGAGCGCTTGGGATGCGAGTGGCGCGTAGGCTTGGGCATAGGAATCCTCAGGAAAGCAAAATGCGGACGGTCGAGTCTGCGCGAAGTCGAGCGGCGTCTTCGGGCACGACAAGGAAACAGTTGGCGCGAGCCATCGCGGCGAGATCACCCGAGCCTTGCCATGGAACAAGCGCGACCTCAGGGATGGGGCCCGCAAAGGTGCAGGCAGCGGGGAGAAAACGGGTCAAGCCAGTTTTGGTTTTGACGTCTTCGGTGAGGCGTGCGAGCGCGAAGCGCGGACCCAACTCTCGCCTTCCGGCAAGCGCCGCCACTACCGGCGCGGCGAAGAGCAAGAACGTGACGGCGGAGGAAACGGGATTGCCCGGCAGCCCAAAGCAGCAGCAATTCGTGCGGCGGAGTTTTGGACCGGCCTTAATGCTCGGAGACGGCATCTCGCCAAAGACTAAAGGCTTGCCGGGCTGGATTCGAACGCCTGTGAAGTGAAAATGTGCTCCGGCGCGGATGAGAGCAGGCTCGACCAGATCGAATTTGCCCGCGGAGACGCCGCCCGTGATGAGCAGAAGATCGGCGGAGGCGGCGTGGGCGAGCGCGGCGTCGAGGGATTGGGCGGTGTCGCGTGCGATGGGCAGGATCCATGGATCGCCGCCGGCGGCAGAGACCATTGCGGCCAGCATGGCGCTGCTCGAGTTGCGAATCTGGCTGGGGCCGGGCGAAGAGGCGATGGACACGAGTTCGTCGCCGGTGGAGAGGATGGCCACCCGTGGCTTCAGGAAGACATCGAGTTTGGTCGATCCACAGGACGCGGCAAGCGCAATCTGAGCGGCGGTAATCAGGGTGCCGGCGAGAAGAACTTTATCTCCTTTGCGCGCCTGCGAACCGCGAGCCACGATGTTCTCGCCCTTCCGGATTTTGCGGGACGGCAGGAGACGAATGGCGCGGGCGGATGGGGAACCTACCTCCTCGACGTGCTCGAGCATAACGACGGCGTCAGCACCGGAGGGAACGGGTGCGCCAGTCATGATCTCCCAAGCCGAACCACGCGGAAGCGAACCGGATGGAGATTGCCCCGCTCGAGTCGAGCTAACGACGGGGAGAGGGCGATGCATGGAGGCCTCAGCCGCCCGGCAGGCGAAGCCGTCGCGAGTGGAACGCGCGAAGGGAGGGTGGTCAGCGTCTGCTCGGAGCGGCTCAGCAAGCACATGGCCGAGAGCCTGATTGAGCCGCACCAGCTCAACGCCGGGACGAATACGAGCAACCTTGGCAGCATGAACAGCGACCAGCGCGGCGGCCTCGTCAAAACTGGGCAATGCGGTGCTGGTCGATTTGGAGCTGCGGGACATGGGACTCATGGACGGGGACTCATGGAATGGATTGTAGAGGGTCCGAGATGCGGCGCGTCATTTCTGAGGCACTGGACCAGAAGCAGTGGGGCTAGAAGTGTTTGTCTCCTCGCCAGCCCGCTCGAGAATGGCGGTCGCTTCGGTTGCATGGGGGCCATTTGGAGCGAGCTGAAGGTACTTGCGGAAAGCAACGGCACATCCTGGTGGCAGGATCAGCTTGTTGGTTTCAGGATCGATGCGGGCGTCCTGGGCAAGCCCAGCAGCCTTGATGTAGTAAAGAATGGCCTCGTTCGGATCGGCCTGAATGGCTTTGCCGGCGGAATCGATTTGCGCGGAAAAGTTTCGCGCGTCGTAGAAGATCACGGCCTGATTGCGAAGGTACCTCGCGGCGCTCGACGGATCGGCCTTTGCCGCTGCGTCAAACGCGTCGTTCGCTTCGTCGACCATGAGAGTCCGGGCATAGACCTCGCCCAGGCCGGCTTCTGCAGCGCCCACAACCTCTGGTCGCGGTGGATCGGCTTTCAGCGCGAGGTCAAGAGCCTTCTTGAAGTTGGATTCAGCGTCGAGATAATTCCTGAGGCCGATTTCGGCGCGCCCCAGGCCGATCCAAACAACAGGTTCAGTTGGATCGACGGCCGCATCCTTGGTCATGAGGGTTTCGATTTCGGACAGCTTGGCATTCTCGATTTCAGCGGTCATTTCATCGAAGTTGCCAGAGCCCGGCGCCATGATCAAGTTCTGGGCCGCAGTGACTCGCGCATTCTCCGCGGCTTGGAAGTCGAGATTCACAATCTGCAGGTCGGCTTCGATGGCGGAGGCATCGCGCTTGGCGTCAGAGGCTGCGGCGTCGTTTGCCTCCGACAACTCCTGCAGTTGTAGTTGCTGATCCGGAGAGAGCCTGGCGATGAACTCCTGGCGGGTCATGTCGATGTCTTGGGAAGTATCCTGCCCGGCGACAACCTGGACACCGCTGATGTAGTCAACGATCTTGCCTTCGGGCGTATCCGGCGCTCGGTAGACGATTGTGTATTCGCCTGGAGGCGTCTGACCGGAGTAGCCGCCGGAAGGAGAAACGGCGAAGTTGTAGCTCAAAGTTATGCCGCCGTCCACGGAGAGGCTGACAGTGCCGTCTTTCTGAGGTACGCCAGCGGGATTGATGACGCGGCCGTGAATCCTACCCGTGTCAGGGGCGGGTTGCGCCGGCAACGTCGTGATCGCGGCCAAAAGCAGGCCAGCCAGGGACGATATGCCCCCGGCAGAAATGCGCAAACGGAGCGCAGGACACATGCAATGGATTGTAGTGGGAGCCGAGCAGACACAAAAGGCGCCCGCAGTGCGGACGCCTCTTGAGGCAAAGGTGAAGGCGGCCGGGTTAGTGGGTCTTGGGCGCCTTGTAGGAAGAGCTGACTTTTTCTCCCGCCTGCTGCAGGATGCCGGCAACTTCACTGGCATAGGGGCCGTCGGGCGCCAGCTCAAGGTACTTTTGATATGCCGCCACGCAATCGGGCGGCAGAACGATGCGGTTGGTCTTGGGATCGATCGTGGCATTCGCGATCAGACCCTGACCCTTGATGTAATACAAGATGGCCTGGTTCGGGTCGATCTTGATGCCTTCATCGGCCGCAGCCGCCTCGGCGGCATTGTTGTTTTCCTGATAGAAGATGACCGCTTCGTTCCTCAAGAAAAGAGGAGCGTTGGCGGGGTCGGCCTTGGCGGCTGCGTCAAAAGCCGCATTGGCTTCAGGAACCTTGCCGGTGCGCGCGTAGATTTCACCGAGACCCTCGTTGGCCGCGCCGATAACAGGCATGCGCGGCTTCTTTGATGCGGTTTCGAGGTCGATCGCTTTCTTGTATGACGTAATGGCATCGTCATAGTTCTTGAGCCCGGCCTGAGCGAACGCGAGATTGTTCCACAGCAGGGCCTCATCCGGCTTGGCTGCAGTGTCTTTCGTCATCAAGCTTTGGATATCGGTGTATTTGGCTGTCTTGATTTCCTCGACCTTGGCGGCGATGTCGGGTTTGGAAGCGTTCGCGCCAAGTGCCTGTGCCGCGGTTGCGGGGGCGGTGTCGATGTCTTTCTTGTCCTGGCCGACGACTTTCAGGTCAGCGTTTAACGAGCTGATCAGCGCATTCGCCTTGAGGGCCTCTGCGTTCACTTTCTTCAGATCATCGAGCTGCTTCTTCTGTTCGGGCGTCATCTTGTCGATGTATTCCTGCCGCGACATATCGTCGTCCTGCTCGAGGTCCACTCCGGCGACAATCTTGACACCGCGGATGGAGTCGACCATTTGGCCGGCCGGGGTATCAGGCGCACGATAGACCAACGTGTAGGTTCCGGGCTTTGCCTCGCCGGAATAGGCGCCCGTGGAATCGACGGGAAAAGTGAAGTCCAGCGTATGGCCGCCGTCGGTGGAGAGGCTCTCTGTGCCGCCTCCCTGCGGTTGTCCCGTGGGATTAATGACGCGACCGTGAATCTTACCCATGTTTGCGGCGGGCTGGGACTGTGCCTGAGCGGGCGGGAGAGCCAATGCGAGGAGGCCCGCCGCAGCGGTTAGGCCCAGCAAAAGTGAAAATGCGCGTTTCATGTCGTCTCCTTGAGAGCAGCGGCAGGATTGCTACCCGCTGTCTCTAAAAAATTCGAATTCCAAGTGTCCAGCGGCGAACAAACGTGCAAGGCCGCGACGTGTCTGTGCTTACGGTGCGATGCTTGGGAGCCATGGCTCCTGTTCAAACGCCGCTTTCCCCTGATGGGTGGACATGCGCAAAAGCGCAGGTCATAGAGCAGGGCACAATTCCAGCAAAACAAACCTTAAATCCAACCCAGCGCCCCGCACAAGGGGGTTAAGCCCAATCGTCCCACTACGGCCAAAGACATGGCCGCCGCAAACTTCGCACACGATGGTTAAGGCCGCAAGCCGCCTGTTCCAGAGGGACGCCGTTCGGCGGCGCCTTGTCGATCAACAAATGCAATGGTAGTGCGACGGGCGCGAGGCCGCGTGTGGCGCGTATCACACAATAGAATCCAGATATGAGGACTTCGATTCGCAAGGCTACGGCGGGGGATGCAGCGCAGATTTTGAGGTTTATTCGAGCCCTGGCAGCCTTTGAGCGGGCGCCGGGCGCGGTAACGGCCACCGAGGAGGGCCTGATCCGGGACGGCTTTGGCTCGCATCCATTTTTCCAGTGCCTGATCGCGGAATATGACGGCGAGCCGGCCGGGTTTGCCTTTTATTTCTTCAATTATTCAACGTGGGTAGGACGGCCCGGAATCTACGTCGAGGACCTGTTTGTGCTGCCACAGTTTCGACGGCTGGGCATCGGGAGGGACCTGTTAAAGCGGGTTGCCGCGATTGCGCTGGAAAACGGCTGCCAACGCCTGCAGTGGGAGGTTTTGGACTGGAACACGCCGGCGATCGACTTCTATCGCGCTATGGGCGCCGAGTTTCTGGATGAATGGCGAAATGTACGCCTGAACGGCGAGGCGCTCGAGCGACTGGCCTCGGGCGGTGAGGCAGACGGCACTGGCGCGCCATGAGGATGACGGATTGGCGATTCGAGTGCCGAGGCGTCGCGATGAGACGGCGGCCGAGGGGGATATGACGAGGATTCGCGTAATCGGAGGTGGGCTGGCCGGGCCAGAGGCGGCGCTGACAGCCGCGCGGCTGGGCTGCGAGGTGGATCTGTATGAAATGCGCGCGATGGTGGGCGGAAAACCGAGGTTGACACCCGCGCACCAGACCACTGAGTTCGGTGAATTGGTTTGCTCGAATTCGTTGAAGAGCGAGTCACCCTACACTGCGCCCTGGCTGCTGAAGCAGGAGATGCGGCGGGGAGGATCGGCGCTTTTGAGAATCGCAGATGACACGGCGGTTCCGGCTGGCCACGCGCTCGCCGTGGATCGCGTGGAATTCTCGCGGCGCATTACTGAGGCGATTGAAGCGGAGCCGAAGATTCGCGTGATCCGCGAAGAAGTGACTCAACTCGGTATGTCACTCGTCCGAGACGAGAGCGGCACGAAGTGCACGATTGTCGCGACCGGGCCGTTGACTTCGGATGCATTGGGCAGGGAAATTGAGCGGCTGACCGGCGCTGGGCATTTGGCGTTTTACGATTCGATTTCGCCGATCGTCGATGCGGAGTCCATCGAGATGAGCCGCGTTTATTTTGCGGCGCGTTGGGACAAGGGAACCGCGGATTACATCAACTGCCCGATGGATCGAAATGAATACGACCGGTTCCTGGATGCGCTGCTTGGGGCTGAGCCGGCTGAGGAAAAGGAGTGGGAGAAGCTCGATTATTTTGAGAGCTGCCTGCCCATCGAGGTGCTGGCGCGGCGAGGGCGCGACACGCTGCGCTTTGGTCCAATGAAGCCAGTGGGCCTGCGCGATCCGCGGACGGGAAAGATACCGTGGGCGGTGGTGCAACTGCGCAAGGAGAATTTGCGCGCCGATAGCTACAACCTCGTCGGGTTCCAGAACCATTTGAAATTTGGCGAGCAGGCACGCGTGCTGAGGCTGATTCCGGGGCTGGAAAATGCTCGGTTCCTGCGCTACGGGCAGATTCACCGAAACACGTACATCTGCGCGCCCGCCCTCCTGGACGAAACTCTCGTCCTAAAGGGAAAAGCGCCGGAGCGCATCATGTTTGCCGGGCAGATTTGCGGGGTGGAAGGGTACACCGAGTCGATTGCTTCAGGCATGCTGGCGGGTATTTATGCGGCGGCGTTGGTGCGAGGCGAAGAGCCCAGGCCCGTGCCGCGCGCAACGGCTCTCGGATCCCTCATTCACTACATCACACACGCCGAAGCAAAGAACTTTCAGCCGGCCAACATTACCTTTGATCTTTTGGAGCCGTTGGACGAAGAGACGCGGCGGCAGATTCGGGACAAGAAGGAGCGGCATCGGATTGTGTGCGAACGTGCGCTCGCGGCGTTTGAAGGGTGGCGGGCGGCCCAAGGAACTTCGCGCGTAGGAAATGCGTAACTCTGTGGTACGCTGGGCCCTCCCCCGAAAGGAATGCTATGCAGCCGATCTCCGCCGTCGATTCTGTTGCGCCTGCCGTGGAACGCACCAAGGAATTCCTCTTCAGGCCGTTCAAATGGAGCACTTATCTGAAACTTGGGCTGGTGGCAATCCTCACGGAAGGGCTGGGGAGCAATTTCCATTCTTCGTCGCCGCACGTGGATCACGGAGGAGGGAATGGAGAATGGCATGGACCGGCAAGCTTCCCGCCGTTCCACTGCACAACGGCATGTGTCGCGATGATCGTGGCGATTGCGCTCCTGGCGATTGTTTTGTCGATTTTTATTTTCTACCTGATCACGCGGTTGCGGTTTGCATTCTTTTATTCCCTGATTCACAACATGAAGGAGATTGGACCGGGTTGGCGGTTCTATCGAGCGCAGGCGTCACGGTTCTTCTGGCTGAATATTGTGGTGGGAATCTGCTTCATCGTGGTGCTGGTGCTGGTTGCGATCCCGTTTGCCGCCGGTTTCTGGCGGCTATTCCAGGCGAATCAACAAGGCGGACACTTCGATATTGGTCTCTTCCTGGGTCTGATTTTGCCCCTCATTCCGATCATCATTCTGCTTGTGATCGCGGGGTTACTCAGCGATCTGATTTTGCGCGACTGGATGCTGCCGCACATCGCGCTGGATAACGCCACGGCTGGTGAAGCATGGCGGCAAGTGCGGACGCGCATCACGGCCGAGAAGAGACAGTTTCTTGTTTACGCGATCCTGCGCGTGATTCTGCCTACGATCGCGGCGATCGCGACATTTATTGTGCTCGCACTTCCCGGGCTGATGCTTGCCGGGTCCGTGGCGGCGATCGAGTGGGGCGTTCATTCGGCGTTTACCGGTGCGACGGGGAGCTCATGGCTTGTGGGTATTCTTCTCGAAGTGTTCTTCGGCGTGGTTGCATTTGGCTTCGCGCTCCTCGCAAGCATCTGCATCGGAGGGCCTTTGAGCACGGGCGTCCGGGAGTTCGCGCTGGTCTTCTACGGTGGCCGGTACAAAGCGCTGGGAGACATCCTGTACCCATCGCAGGCAGTCGCCGGCGGAGCGAGCGGGTCTATCTAACCAGCCGACAAGAAAACAGAATCGGGAACATTTCCGCATCCTTCAGTGTCGAACAGAAGGGGTGGTACGCGCGCGGCGAAGCCGGCGCGTGAACGTGTACCCTGAAGCTTGGGGCGGGCGTCGCGGAAATGCGGCACGCGCCTCGGGGAGCGGGGATTCCGGTTGATGGGCAAGGCAGCGATTCTGGTGGGACTGGCGACGCTCGGCTGCGGTGCAGTTCTTGCCGTGGCGCAGGGTGAGCAGCCTACGCCGGCGGAGAAACAGTCAGCGACAACAATCGTTCTGCCACCATCGCCGAAAGCGCTGCTCCCTGACGCCTTCAACGGATGGGTTGCGACGGGACCCTCGAAGGTAATGACCGACGCGGCCCAGGTTGACCCGGCGAATGCGGCAGCCCTAAAGGAATACGGATTTAACGCCGCGGTGCTGGCGAATTACAAGCGCGAGGGCGACACGCTGAGCATGCGCGCGCTGCGCTTTGACGATGCGAGCGGGGCCTACGGCGCCTACACGTACTACCGCCAAAATGGCTGGCCCAAAGAAGAGATTGGCACGGGAGCGGCGTCAGACAACAACCGCGTTCTGTTTTGGCATGGGACGACGATGGTGGATGCGACATTTTCGCGCATCGGGCCGATGACAGCCGGGGAACTGCGCGAAATCGCGCACCAGTTGCCCATGCCGACGGGAAACCGGGCGATGGTCCCGCCGATCCTGGCGAACCTGCCGCAAGAGAGGCTTGACGGGCAGACGACGCACTACGCGGAGGGGCCAGCCGGATACGCCGGATCGGGAGGTGTGCTGCCGCCATCGCTGGTGGCGTTCGACAAGGGTGCTGAAGCGGTGACGGCCAATTACTCGCTTGTTTCTGGCCCGGCGACGCTGACCATCATCGACTATCCCACGCCGCAGATTGCCGAGGCGCAGGAAGCGGCCATTCGAGCTTATCTGAAGGCCGGTAGCCAAGCGCAGCCGCCGTGGCCGAAGCCATTGACCGATTCCGACCAGGCATCGCTGGAAGTCCGCCATAGCGGGCCGCTTGTGGCCGTGGTGAGTGGTGACGCGGTGCCTGACGATAGTCACAGGCTTCTGGAGTCCGTGCACTACGAGGACAGCCTGACCAGAGTTCCGGAGCCGGTGGAGTCCGAGGTGGAGAAAACCAGCAAGCTGCTCTTGGGCATCGCGGTTCTGACGATCATCGGAGCAGCAGCGGCAATCGTACTGGGAGGGTTCCTGGGGGGCGCTAGGGCGCTTTACCGCATGGCGCGCGGCAGACCGATCTCGTCGGTCTACGACGAAGAGTTCATTCATCTCGATCTGGCGGAGAAATGGGACGAAAGAATCGAAGTGATCGAGGTCATTGAGAGACCGCATCCGAAAGGTTAACGTCCCACGGCGCCTGTGGAAAAATAGACTGAAACCCGAAGAAACACCGCGAAATCACGGGAAATGCCGAAGGATTTGAGGCGAATAGTCGGCGAATAAATAAGGCCTCGTGAACGGCGGGTTGCATTGTTAAAGTATTGAAACATCAATACTTATTTTCACAAACATTTTCTCTTGACACTGCCTTCCCCCGCTCCTAGTATGCAGCCAGAAAGTTCTAATGGGTTTGGCTCCGTTGGAACTATTCTCCCTGAGGAGAGAGCTGCCCTGTTGCCGGGCGGCTCTTTCCGTTTATGCAGGTTGTACGGGCGAAGAACCCGCCTTTGTGGACTCTGCTGGGACTGGATCGGTCCACTTCTGGCCGCATTGCTCACATTCCCAGGAGTTGAAGGGGTCCACGCCTTCAAGAACCGGATCAGGCGCACCACAATCGGGGCATGAAGGTGGCGTGAAGTCAGGGGCTTTGGCCTCAGACTCTGCGACGATCTCGGGTGGAATGGGCCGTGCCGCAATAGCACGCGCCTGATCGAGCTGATCGGCGGCGACCAGGACGCGCGGATAGCGGCGGCCGAATTCGCGCGCCTGTTGAACCCAGTTTTCGATTCCGGCCTGCAGCAAGGCTGCAGAGAGTTCCCGCGCTTGTTCATTGGTATCGCAGTCGCAGAGGACGGTCTTCCACGTGTAGTCGTGCGTGCCTTCGTCGTCCGCGCCGTCGGGCGCATCCGGAACGAGCTCGGGCATGCGGCCAAAGTACCCGGCGTAAAAACCGGGATATTCAGGGCCGGGCTCTGGTTCAACGTGGGCAGCGGCTGGCACTGACGGCGCATTCGATGGCGGCGCATTCGACGGGAGCGGCAAGGGGCTCGCAGCCTCAGGATCGCCGAGGCCACGGCTCCTCATCTCGGTGCGCAGCGCCTGCTGCGCAGTTTCAGTGAGATCGTTGAAGTCCGCGGCCAGCTCGCGGAGTTCGTCGTCGCTCAGCTCACGATAGTGAGCGGTCAGTCTTTGCCAATCATCGATTGGGTTGGCATGCATGGGCAGCATTGTAGCGCTGATTTGAGGCGCGCGGGAGGGCTGCGCAGCTTTACCTCGATCTGGCGCAACGATACAATCGAAAGGAAGGACAACTGAAAAGCAGGCCGACGTAGCTCAGTTGGTAGAGCAGCTGATTCGTAATCAGCAGGTCGTCAGTTCAAGTCTGACCGTCGGCTCCAGAATCCATTCGAAGACAGGACGGGTAAAGGAATGGCCTCTCGATCGCGAGGGGCCATTTTTATTTGGCGGCGCGGCGCCTTTGGAGAAAATGCAGTGAAACACAAAAAGATTCGGGGCCCCCTTACACGAGTGAACTGTGTAAGGAGTCCCCGGTTAGCGAACAACCCAGTGGATCGCCCTACTCGAGGGTGACCGTCAAGGTTGAGCTTGATTTGACCGATCCCGACGCGCCGGCAAGGCCTGCTGCAGGAGTCGCGGTGATGGTGGCTGTGGACGTGACCGGCTTGGTCGTCGACGTAGTGGACGAACCTCCGCAGCCGGAGACAAAGCCCAAGCCAACGAAGAGGACCACCAGCAGCACGAGCATGTAGAGCCGGTTGCGCTTCTTGAATCCCAGGAAGCAGAGCGCCACTGCCAAGGTGGCCGGGAAGAGGGGCCTGAAGTCCTGACGGACAACGGCTGCCGTCGTCGGCGGCGTAATGGTCAGCGTCGTCGTTACTGTCGTGCCCAGGGGCAAGCCGGTTGTCGAGCTCTGAGCAAAGACCGTTACGGGGTTGGGGTTGAAAGTGCAAGAGTAGCCGGTTGGCAAGCCGCCGCATGAAAACGCGATCGAGCTAACCGCGAAGTTGTTCACGGAGGTGAGGGTGACCTGCGTCAACCCCACGGTTCCCGGCTGAATCGTAAGCGAGGACAGTGAGAGATTCATGTTCAGGTTCGGGCTCTGCCCAGTCGGGTTGACCGCGAATGTCTGCGTTAACGGCACGGCTGCGGCGAAGGTAAGGTTGTCGCCGGGCTGGGTAGCCGTTATGGTGCAGGCGCTGGCCGATGTGACCTTGGCAAACGTGACCGTGGAACCGGTGACCGTGCAAACCGACGAAGTGCCGGAAGTGTAAGTGACCGGGAACCCGGAACTGGCAGTGGCGGTCAAAGTCAGCGTGGTCGGAGTGGTGGAACTCGCCCCAACCTGCGTTCCCGGATTAGGCCAGGTGATGCTTTGCAGCGGCAGCGCCCCAAGAACGCTGATGGTGATCTTGGCCTGCGTGGCTGCTGCGTAGTTGGCGTTGCCCTGCTGATTTCCGTCGATGATCAAACTCGCCGGGAAGTTCAGGGACTGGTTTGGCACGAGCGCGAGCGTCGCTGTCGTGGTTCCGTTCTTGACGGAACTGTTGAGGATAGTGAAGATCACGGCATTGCTCGGATCCGGGCTGAGCGCAACCAGGTTATTCGTAGCACCGCCCGTGGCCTGAATGGTGACAGTCGCGCAGAGGGTGATCGGGGAGCACGAAGCAACGTAATGCAATGGCGTTGCGACCGGAGTGAAGGTAATCGTCTGGATCGCCTGGTTGACGACCAAGACCTCCTGAACCTGCGGCGCTGCCAGATAGTTGGCGTCCGCCGCCTGGTTGGCATCGAGCACGATTGTGCCCGCCGTGGTCACCGTCAGCGTGGCCGTGGAGGTGTTTCCGGTTACCGTCGTGGTGGAGACGGTTCCGGCGCCGGTGCTGGACGCGTCGACCGAGAAGACTACCGGGGTTGAGGCACCGCCGCCGAGCGCGCTCAGATTAACTGTCAATCCAGGCGAATACACGATCGGCGAGGCCGGCGGCGTAAAGGTGATCGCCTCCGCTGCTTTGTTGATGGTAAGTGTCAATTGAACCTGCGGCGCGGCGTCGTAATATGTGCCGCCCGCCAGACCACCCGCTTCGTTGGCGTCGATGACGATGCTGCCGGCCTGGGTGACCGTAAGGGTAGCCGAAGAGGTTGTGCCCGTTACGGTTGTGGCGGAGAAGGTTCCTGTGCCAGAGCTGGATGTATCAACTGTAAACGCGGCCGGGTTGTTGGAACCGCCGTTGGTTACGCTCACCGTGATCGTCTCGCCGGGCGAGAACGTGAAGGTAGTTCCCGTGGGCGCCGTAAAGGTGAGCGTCTGCGGAGTCGTCAAGGCAAAGCCAGTCACCGTTGCGGTTCCTTCGCCACCGTTGGTGGTATCAGAGACAGTCAGGTTTGCGGTTTGAGAATTGGGCTTGGTCGCCGTGAAGGTGAGAGTCGCCGTATAGGAAGAGCCGGAGACCGGAGTGGAGAAAGTGGACGCCGAAATCGTGGAGCACGTGGTGCCGACCGTACCGCCGAACTCCGGATTGGAGGACGAAATGGCCAGGGTTGCAGCCGTTGTGCATGGCAAGGCATTGTCCACGACGGTAGCCGGGGCGTTGACCGGGGCGCCATCATATTGAGCGTTGGGCGTCGTCAAATCGCCGATGAGTGCTTCGCCGAGGTTATCGCCGCCGGAGTGATAGACGACGACCCACTCGTTGCCATTGGCGTCGAGCTCCATGCCCTTTGCGCCAAGCGCCGATACGACATATTGATGCGCAGTGTCAGGACCGCCCGTCTGGGTATTGGGGATGGCAAACATTCCATCGTTCTGGTCCGCGTAGTAAATGGTGCCATTGGAGGTAACGGCCACGCCATCCAATTGGTTGTCGTAGTTGCCAGGAGAGGCAATGGTTAAGGTCTGCAGCAGGGTAGGCGTTGCAGCAAAGCCAGTGCCCGCGGTGTACTTCAGTTCGTAGAGGTTAGAACTCGAGGATTCAAGGTTGCTGAAGTTGGTCCCGCTGGTGTAGACACCTTCGGTGAAGAACATATTGCCCCATGGATCGAAGGCAATCTGGCTGACCGCATTCACATCGGAGTAAACCAGGGTTGCGGTGCCGCCCGTCTGACAGGACACGGCGCACTCATAGATTGCGCTGGTGCCCGGCGATGCTGGAACTGTGACCATGTAGAGGTTGCCCGAGGGATCGAAGGCAATCGCCTTCATTCCACCGCCCGGAATATTTGCAACGGTGCAAATTGCGGCGTCTGTGCCGGTGCAATTGGGCGCCGACGACAGATCGCTCAATGTCACATACGCGCCATTCACAAACGGAATCTTGAAGACCGCCGAGTTGTAAAGGTGCCCCATGTAGAGGTTGTTCTTGCTGTCGATTGCGAACACGCCTCCACCGCTCATCGACACCTGTTGGACCAACGCGCCGGTGCTTGCGTTCACGAAGTCCGTCTTGTTGTTGTAAGTGGTTCCGACGACGATCAGGCCATTCTGTGTTATGGCGAAGCTTCCGCCCGCGGGATTCTGTCCGTCCGTGAATGCGCCGCTCTGGTAGCTCCAGTAGATCTGGCTCATCAGCAACGCAGGAACGTCGGACGCAACCACGGTGTTCGTGATGGCGATGGGCGCCTGAACCTGTGTTGCCGCGGCATATTGATTGCCGTTGGCTGCGCCGCCCGCCTGATTGGCGTCAACCTTCACGGAGCCGACTGAAACCGCTGTCAGCAAGCTGCCCACGATGGTTGCGCAAGTGGGACATCCAGAGGACGGGTCGATCGTGAAGACGACCGGATTTCCGGATGCGCCACCTGTGGCCGACAACGTGATCTGTTGGCCGATTTGCAACGACGTGGGCGGGCTGAAGCCGGTGATGGTCTGCGGCAGAATCGACGACACGGTGGCTGTGCCGCTCATGTTGACGTTGAACGTGAAAGCCGGAGTTGCGATATCGATCATCGCCGTGCCCGATTGCGGTCCGTTGGCGGTCGCGGGCGGCGGAGCGAAGGTGCCTGTAAATTGGCATGACGATCCGGGAGGCCCGGACGATCCGGCGGTGCATCCATTGCTCGCGGCCGGAACGAGCGTGAACATGGTATTGGTAGGCTCAGTAACGTCAGGAGTTCCCAGGGTCGCAGCTGTGTTACCTGAGCTCATGAGGTAGACCGTTGCGGAGTTCGTGACGCCATCTGAGACGGTACCGAGATTGATGGAGGCCGCGGTGCGTTGGATCGCGTAGGCTGCTTTGCCGTGGCCGCCGCCGACATACAAGTCACCCTGCGAGTCCAACGACATCGCATAGGCTTGTGGAGCAATCGTTTCGATGGTGATCGCAGAGGCAGTAGTCAAGGTCCCGCTTAAATCGGGAACGCGAACGATGTTGCCTGTCGAAGCGTCTGAGACCAGCACGCTGCCTGAAGCATCCACCGCGACGCCAACAGCTTGTGTCACATTGGGAGGAGAGATAGTGGAAATGCTGCCTGCTGCCGAAACGATGAGGACATCGTTCATCGTCGAGTCAGCAACATAGAGGTTGCTCGATGAATCAACGGCAATTCCCCATGAAGATTTGAGGCCGTTTGCCGCGGTCGCAAGGGTGACGCCGGACTGACCGACGATCGGGTTCCAGAAAACAACTCGCTTGTTTCCATTATCGGAGATGTACAGTGTGCCATTCGGTCCCACGGCAAGCGCGGTCGCGTTTGCCAACGCCGTGCCACCGAAGACGGTGGACGAGGAGATGACGGTCTTCTGCGTTCCAGCCACGAATGCGCCGGCCATGCCGGTATTGGGAATCTCCACAACATCGGGCACGCCGTCATCGGCAATGAACAAATCGCCGTTGGCGTCAAAGGCGAGGCCGTCAGGGTTGATAAGTCCAGAGCCGACCGCGACCGCCGTCGTCGATCCCGCGGCGAACTCGGAGACCGTGCCCGCGCCGGGGTCGGCCACAAATACGTTGCCTGCGAGATCCGCTACGACGTCTGTCGGGTCGGTGAATCCGGTGGTATAAGCCGTTGCCACGCCTGGATCGACGTTGCCAGTGGGGCCCTGTCCCACGCCCGAGAGCGCTGCTATTCCGCTGGCGCTATTGGCGGCATCCGCGATGGATAGCGCCGCGCTGCGTTCGCCGATCGCGGTGGGCGTGAAGCCGACCGTTACAGGAAATGACGCGAATGCGGCGGCGGTCAGTGGTCCCGATGCGAAGACGCCGTTCCCTCCGCTGAATGTGGTGGAGCAGGTGGTGCCGGAAGCTGCGGTGAATTCGCTGGTGGGTACGCCAAATTCAGTGACGGAAACCGCCAGTGTCGGAGGCGTAGTGCAAGAGGCCGCGGCGTCGAAGATGGTGGCACTCACTGCTGTTGCGGCGGTTCCAGTGGGAGAGGCGCCCAGCGCCGCTTTGCCAACCGGGATGAAAGAGACAACATCGCCGCTGTTATAGGGGATTCCATAGAGGTTGCCTTTGGAATCGATCGCAACGCCCTTTCCGCCTTGGGTGGAAACCTGATAAATCAAGCTCGGCGCGGGGCCGCCCGATTGCGTATTGGGAATGGCAAAAAGGCCGTCGCCGTTGACTGAGATGTACAACGTGCCGTTGCCGGCGATTGCGAGGCCGCTGATGCCGTTGCCGTAACCGGCCGCGTTGGTGTAGCTCTCAATGACGGTTGACGAAGCGGCATACGATCCCGAGGTGAGTGGGATTTCGTTCAGGTTGGTCGCCTTGGTTTTGCTGTTGTTGCCATCGACAAAGAAGATATTGCCCCACGGATCGAGCTCGAACGCGCCAACCGGGTTAGCGTCGGAATAGATCAGCTTCGGGGTCGCTGAGGAGCTGGCGATGCAAGCCAGGTTGCATTCGAAGATCGAGTTGGGGGTCGTCGTGGGAAGAGTGTTGGTCTCGAAAAAGAAGTTCCCCTGTCCATCAAAGGCGACGCCAGCGTAGCCTTGTCCACCAAGGGTGCCCAGGAATGTCGAAACGGCAGGCGCGAAGATACAAGGCGCAGTGTCGTTGTTTCCGCCAAGACAGTTGGTGGTTGGAGTCGTTGTCCAGCCCACATACTGGCCCGTCGCTGAGTTGTAAGGAACCTTGTAAACGTTGGCGTTGTAATTGCCGCCAAAATACAGATTGCCGTAGCTGTCGAGCGCGGCATTCGAGGCGCCGACGCCGGACGCCAACGTCGTGTCTACCCCGGCCGGGGTGATCTGGAGGAAGTTGGATGTATATCCATCGCCGACGAGGACGTCACCGTTCACGCCGATGACAAAGGTTCCTCCGACGGGCTCCTGGGAACCGTCCCAACCGCCGCCGGTTAGCGCACCTAACTGCACAGGCGTGCCGGAGACCACGATGGGTGGTTTCTGCGCGTGGGCCGGTACACCAAGGCAAAGGGCCAGCAGCGCAAACAGGGCTACCCATGTTCCTGCCGCAAGAGACCGCACTGGACTCGTCAATCCGTTCAAAGTAGTTTGCATTCCTTCTCCTCCGATCTGTTTCCATCCCCGAACCGGGGAATCGGTGACGGTCCGGTTTGTCCCGTATCGTCCTCTGCCAAAATCAAGCTTCCGTCATGCTCGGTACTAAACATCTTCCCGGGTTCTCATCAATTCCAACCGGGAGTCACAGCTCGCGTCCATCGGTTCGGCATCGATTGCCCCTTGAATGCCGGCACCATTCGAGTTTTCATTTCTCGTGATGCTTTCGCGATTCGAGGCCCATCCTGATTTTCCGTTCCGATGCAAGTCCCATTCCATCTCACAAACGATTCGGCGACGAAGGCCGATTGATCTGTCTCCGTATCGACCCGTGAGAAGCTGGGTGAATACACGCAGGAAAAAGAGTCCTGAAAAACCGCCGGTAAGATCCGGCGCTTCTCCACACACAGAACAGGTACGCAAGGTTATCTGGAACTGCGCGCGGATTATCCTACAAATTTGGTAACGGTACACCGTACTCGACAAAATTTGCCATTGTCAAGTGAAAAACGTTTGAGTACAGCGAACTAGGAAGGTGGAAAAAATGGGGTTATGCGGCCCAGCACCGGTTCGCCTGAAGGCGGAGAACCTACCTTTACCCCTTGGCGATGGAAGCCGAGGAGTGGCCGGTTGGGATTTCGACCGACCCGGCCGAGGCACGCCAGCGTCGGCCCGGAACCGAAATTCATGATACCGTTATCTGTACCTTTCGACCTGGAGGCAAAGCGGAGTGCTTTGAATGGTGGCACTCCCGCATCGAGGCTCCTCGCCCCGACCCAGCTTCGGGCATCGACTGTGCGGGTCGGAGATCTGGCCGGACAGACGACAAGAGACCGGACGCCGAAAGAGGAAGCGGAGATAGAGAAAAGAGGTTGGGTCATGAAGACGACGGGGCGGCAGGCGGCCATTTGGCTCGGTATTCTGGCGAGTTTTTGGGCGGCGGGGTGCGGGGGGAGCAGTGGAGGAGGCACAACTTCAAAAACCACACCGACTGTAACGGCATGGCCGACGGCGAGCTCGATCACTTACGGCCAAACACTGGCCTCCTCGATGCTGAGCGGCGGCACGGCGTCAGTATCCGGCTCCTTCTCCTGGACAACGTCGACGACGGCCCCCGGTGCAGGGACGGCCAGCGAGAGCGTAACTTTTACGCCCGCTGACACGACTGACTACAACACTGTTACCGGCTCCGTCGGCGTGGCGGTGAGCAAGGCTACGCCAACAGTGTCGGCATGGCCGACGGCGAGCGCGATCACTTACGGCCAAACGCTCGCCTCTTCGATGTTGAGTGGCGGCACGGCGTCGGTGCCCGGTAGCTTCTCCTGGACGACGTCCGCGACGGCACCCGCTACGGGGACGACCAGCGAGGGCGTGACCTTCACCGCCACGGATGCGAATGACTACAACACGGTTGCGGGCTCTGCCAGCGTGACGGTAAACAAGGCGACGCCCACGGTGTCGGCATGGCCGACGGCGAGCGCAATCACCTACGGTCAGACGCTGGCCTCTTCGATACTGAGTGGAGGCTCGACCGGAGGCACCTTCACCTGGACCACGCCCACGATAGTACCCAGCGGAGGGACACCAAGTGAAAGCGTCACCTTTACGCCTGCTGACACGACCGACTACAACACGGTGACCGGCTCCGTGAACGTGACTGTGAACCCGGCCGCTCCCACGGTGACGGTGACTCCGGGCTCTTCGAGCATTACCGTCACGAGCCCACTTTCTGTAACTGTTGCGGTGAGCGGCGGAGCGGGAACGGCGACGCCGACTGGTTCGGTGACGTTGAGTGGCGGAGGCTACACTTCTTCTGCGACAGCACTGACGAACGGAGGCGCGCAGATTAATATTCCCGCGAGTATGCTTGCGACGGGCGCTGACACGTTGACGGCGAGCTACACTCCTGACGCGACAAGCACCGCGTCGTATAAGAGCGCAACTGGAACCGGGCAAGTGACGGTGAATCCAGCCGTGACTTATACGCTAACTGTGGATTCCGCGGCACCATCGAGCGGCATCGCGATTTCTCCCGTCTCCCCCGCTGACAACAACGGCGCAAGCTCGGGAACAACGCCCTTCACGCGCACCTATTACTCCGGCACTCAAGTCACGCTGAGCGCACCGCTCTCCGATAACAGCTATTCCTTCGTTTCCTGGAGCGGATGCAGCTCGACAAGCGGGTCTGGCGGAATCAATTGCAACGTGACGATCAGCGCCAGCACGACTGTGACGGCAAACTACAACCAGGCGGCGATTTCGTCGATTACCGTCGCGCCCGGCACCGCAACGATCGGCACGCAACAGCAGTTCACGGCGACGGTGCACGGCACAGGTAGCTACTCGAGCGGCGTGACCTGGTCGCTAGCCTGTTCCTCATGCGGCAGCCTGAGTTTCGGCACGCTAAGTGCCAGCGGCCTCTACACCACACCGTATCCGGCTCCGGCGTCGGTAACCATTACAGCCACGAGCACCATGACGGGGTTCACAAATGTGAGTGGCAGCGCGACCGTCACGTTGAACCCGCCGGCGACCGTGAGCGGGCCGGCACTGGCGGTGGACGTGGGCACGCCCGGCAACAGCAGCGAAAATCCGCACACCATCAGCCCGTACATATATGGGGTGAATGGCTATGGTTTGGATTCAACCTCCGAGAAGACCGCCAATCCCGGCCTTGTCCGCTGGGGCGGCGATGCCACGTCCCGGTACAACTACCAGAACAACATGACCAACTCCGCTTCCGACTACTACTTCGAGAACTTCTTGGGTGGGGGGAGCATGTTTCCGAACGCGAGCTCGAGTTCCAATTTCCCGCAGTTCTTCCAGGGCGTGGACAACATTGGAGCAGCGGCACTGGGCACCGTGCCCGTAAACGGGTGGGTGGCAAACAATACGGAATACGCCTGCAGCTTTACGCAATCGCAATTTCCTGGCCAGGAGTCGTTTGAAAGTGGTTGCGGTAACGGGGTTTTGACAGGCGGCACTGACCTGAACGGCAATAGCGGCACTTCGCCCAGCCAAATCCCGAATATCACGAGCTTCTCCGAGCCGCCGCCGAACATTACCAGCACGACTACACCGGCGCCAGGCTCGTCCAGCTCAACCTTGATGACCTGGGCCGACGCGACCTGGTCTGGCAGCTGGGTGAACTCGCTGGTGACGAATCCGAGTTACGGCGACGGCGCCAGCGGGAAGGGCGTGGCCATCTGGGATCTGGACAACGAACCGACATGGTGGGACGCCGTGCACCGCGACGTTCATCCCAGTCCGTTCACTTACGACGAGGTAACCGACAACGGCCTCGGCACGGCACTGGCAATCAAGACCGCCGATCCGACGGCTCTGGTCAGCGGCCCGGTGATTGATTACTGGGAAGCATACTTCTACTCGAAGAAAGACATTGAGAGCGGCTGGAGCTCCGGTTCGCCCTGTTACCAGCCGTGGAGTAATCCCATTGACCGCGAGGCGCACGGCGGCGTGCCCATGATCGAGTACTACCTGCAGCAATTCAAAAACTATTCGCAGCAGTATGGCATCCGGCTGCTCGATTACGTCGATATTCACGGGTACTTTGCGCCCGACTATCCCGCCAGCGGCGGAAGCTCGGTCGCCTTTACAACTGCCGGAGACACCGGTGAGCAGGAAGCGCGCATGAACGCAACGCGTGTTTTCTGGGATCCGACCTACACCGATCCCAATTACCCGCAGCCGAACTACATCACCGACTCGAACTACACCACAAATTGCTCGCCGCCGGCGCAGGCACCGCAAGTGATTCCCATGTTGCAGAAATGGGTCGCGAACGATTACCCGGGGACCAAGACAGGCATCGACGAATACAACTTCGGCGCTCTGGAGTCGATCAACGGCGCGGTGGTACAGGCCGACATACTCGGAATCTTCGGGCGCCAGGGGCTCGATATGGGCGCCTTTTGGCCTACGCAAGCCTTTAATACTCAAGGTCCGGGCAACTACGCCTTTGCGATGTACCGCAACTACGACGGGAACGACTCCACGTTCGGCAACACGTATCTTTATGCAACCAGCGCGGGATCCGGCGGCGAGGGTCAACTGTCGATTTATGGCGGACAGAGAACCTCAGACAATGCCATCACGGTGATGGTGATCAACAAGACCTACGGCTCGCTGACTTCGACGATCAGCCTGCAGAACTTTACAGCGGCGGGTGGCACGACGGCCCAGGTTTACCAATACAGCAACGCCAATCTGAATGCGATTGTCCAGCAGGCAGGCGTAAGCGTGACACCGCCATCGGGAAGCGGGACAACGAGCACGATCGGCAATTACACTTTCCCGGCGCAATCGATCACTCTTTTTGTGGTGCCGGATTAAGGTTAGCGCCGAACTTGCTGGGGGCACCGGTTATGACAGCCAGGCCGTTGGCTGGGCCGCCATGTGCACACTCGGGCCCCGGGGCGCTTCAGCTGCGCATCAATGACCGAGCACAGCGATTGATGATATCGCAATCATGCCATGCAAAGAGACGCACAGCGCGTTTCGGGAACGGCGCGCTGTGTAACGCAAGCGGAAATGCAACAAGCGAAATCCATAATCGCCTCCATCGAAGGTTGGAGAAACGTCGGTCGGCTCCAGGCAAGAGTGAGACCGTAGCTTAAGCAGGGGCGATGCTCGATTCGAATCCTGCGGCGCGGGCCCCGATCGGCTTTCCCGGATAACATTCCTCGGCGAAGATGCGCACAAGCGGCGAAGCGGTTTTCCATTTGTAACCGAAATGTCTTTGTGGCTTGACAGCAAGCGGACTCATCGAAGCCGGATGTGCAAACGAGAACGTAGCCAATTCGAATTCACAACAGTTGAGTTTCCCGCCTGAGTCAAGATGATCGTATTTTCGGGGGCATGAGAATCTTGACGGCATGGTGCAAAGCATCCTCTGCAAAAGGCCCGAAAAGCCTCAAAGACAGGGAAACCTGCGGTATCGATCCCATCATTGAAAAAACCAGAAAGAATTCACTTGACAGAGTCTCACCTCAAGCTTCAGAATTCCCTGTCATCAATGCAGAACGAGAATCTGCGTCCGAATACTCAAAGGCTTAAGTGGCACTTAGGGGCTTAGTTGTGGTGTGCAAAAACTTAGGGCTGGTTTGAGGACCGGGAACCAGCTGTCAAAGACACAAGGGAATGTAGCCGACGGGGGGACTACTATGAAGTTCTTTTCAGGGAACAGGCCGACTGCCTCGTTGCTGGTGATACTAACCGCAGTGTTCCTGCTGGCGCCGATGGCGCTTTATGGACAAGCGACAGGAAATGTGACTGGCGTTGTAGCGGACACGACAGGGGCTGTGATTCCAAAAGCCGCGGTTGTGTTGACCGATATCGCAAGTGGAATCAAGCGCACCACGATCAGTAACAGCGATGGCGCTTTTGCATTTGCGGGCGTAACCCCCGACCTTAGTTACCAGATCACGGTGACGGCTGAGAATTTTGAGTCCTGGCAGTCCCAACCATTCCCGGTGCGCGCCGGAGACCAGTTGAGCTACACGGACATCAAGATGAAGGTCGGCTCCACGGCCGCGGCGATCACGGTAGAAGCGCAGGTCGATTCCAATCTGGCAGCGCTGGATACGGGCGAGCGCAGCGACATCATCACCGCAAAGGACCTGAATAACCTCACTATCGTTGGTCGCGACGCCGGCGAGCTGGTAAAGATGTTGCCTGGATATGCAATGTCTACCGGCAATCAGGGCCTCTTCAACCGCCCCGGATACAACAACGCCGTAGTGGGCCTGAGTGGTCCGACATCGGCTTATGTCGCCAACGGCTCCGGCCCGGCCGGCATCGCGATCGTCAGTGACGGCGTTTCGCTCACCGACATTGCCACCAATTCTGGGTCGGTGCAGCAGATGAACATCGAGATGGTCTCTGAGGTGAAAGCCTCCAATTCCTCGTATGGCCCCGAATACGCGAAGGGGCCGGCGCTCATTAGTTCCTCGACGAAGACGGGCGGCGCCTCTTATCACGGTGCGGCCTATTTGGTGGCACGCAATGCGGTCTTGAACTCCAACGACTGGTACGACAATTACCTCCGCCAGTCCCGCCCTAATGAGCAGTACTTTTATCCTGGCGGTAATTTCGGCGGTCCGCTACCGCTTCCGTTTACAAGCTTCAATCACAACAGGGACAAGCTGTTTTTCTTCGCAGGCTTCGAGTATTACCACCAGGTCTTCGAGGCTAATCAGCAGGCCATTTCGGCTTGGGTACCCACCGCGGCCGAACGCCAGGGTGATTTCAGCGCGGCCTCGCTCGATGCGGAGCTCTGCGGCTCGCGTCCAGACGGAAACCCCAATCCCGATGCCATTGATCCGATGTGCTATGTGGATAGCTTCTTGCCGAATGGAACTGCGGTGACAAACAACAACGCCAATCCCTATATCAACGGCGCTGGCGCAGCGCTTGTGAACTGGTTCCCTGCACCCAATGCAGATCCATTCACCAACCCCTTTGGTTACAACTATATTCAGCAGCTCCAGCAGAACCAGAATGGAGGCGTGTTCCGGTCAACGCTGCAATATAACATCAACTCCAGCAATGCTCTGTTCCTGGTCTATGGACTGCAGAAAGAAATCGACGAGGATCCGGTCGCGCTCGGCTACTTCCCGACAGGTGGAATCCCTTATCCCGGCAACATCACCACAGGCGACGTTTCCAACGTGCTTTCCGCGCGCTACACGCACTTCTTCGGTTCGGCCGTGACCAACGAACTCTCCGCCGCGATGTCCTTCGTCAGTTTGCCAGGGAAGATGGGGAACCCGACAGCAGTAGATCGGTTCGACATTCCAGGAAATGGCGGCTTGGGTTTCGACTATCTGGGCATGTACAAAAACAACAACGACTATTCCGTGCCTGCCCTTTCCAGCGGAGGCAGCAACGGCTACCCGAACGTGGTCATGCCCGGCGGATTTTACCAGAACCGGATCCACACCAAAAAGGTCGATCCGATCATTCAGGACAACGTCAGCTGGGAGTTGAAAAACCACTTCTTCCAGTTCGGTTTCTATGGGGAGCAAGGCACCTACAACGGTATTGCGGATCCGGGCGCCTATCCTCAGGGCGAATACACCTTCAATCCCGGAAACTCGTACTTCGAATATTCGTCGACCAATCAAGCGCCGTACAACGGCTGTCAGAACCCGAACCCGGCCGGCAACCTGCGTACCTCAGGCGCCGCTTATCTGGGAAGCTGCTATAACCCCACGGCCATGATGTACGAGGGGTACGCCGACACATTCACGCAAACCAATTTCACACCTCTGGTTGACATGCGTTACACGACGGTGGCCGGGTTTGCCATGGACACGCTGAAGCTGCACAGTCTCACCTTGATCTTCGGCGCGCGCTTCGAGCATCTCGGCCCCTGGACGGACCGTTATAACAATGGCTTGGCGACATTTTCCGACAGTCTTTACAAAACACAATGCAGCGATTACACGCGCAACTGCACCAGCGCCGGCTTCCCCGGCATCACGTGGGCTTCGCAGAAGACCGGCGTGTCAAACTCCGTTAACTCCCCGGCGACGATCTTTGTAACTCCTCGCGTGGGGGTATCCTGGGATGTCTTCGGCAAGGGCAAAACCGTACTGCGCGGCGGCTGGGGCATGTATCGCAACCAGGAGCAGTTCAATCCCTATGCCCTCGCGGCAGCCACGGCCCAGGGATACAAAACCTCCTTATTGCAGGGAGCGTTGACTTACAACCAGATCGACAGTCAGTCGCCCATCCTGCCTCCTGATTTCAGCGCCTACACAATTTCGCCGAATGATAACGTTCGTCCGATCTATTACGAATTCAACGGCGGAATTGATGAGTCCATCCCCGGGGTAGGATTCCTGCACATGGGGCCTTCGCATCTGTCTGTCGCGTACGTGGGCAACGAGAGTGTCAATCTGGGATCGTATAACGGGAGCAACTACAACAGCGCATCCGATATCAACATCATCTGCGGAATTGAGACGGGTTGCCCCGCAAATAATAACCCGGACATGGACTCGAGCGACAACCTCTTCTTTATCAACTATTCGTATATCCCCAGTAACTTGCTTGCGCTTTACGGCAACCCGGTCATCGACGGCATTGGCGGGCTTGGCACGCCGGAATACGATTTGTACCGTCCCTACCCGTTCTATGAGCACATCTTCCAGCTCAAGCACAACTTTTACTCGAATTACAACAGCGCACAGATCGACTGGGAAAAATCCTCAGGCATGATCACATGGGGGGCCAATTACACGTTCGCCAAGAATCTGGCCACGGCCTCGTCGTATAACAACCAACTCGTTGATCCGGTGAACTTGCGCAACGATTACAACCCGGTGCCGTATGACAGGACGCAGGTGTTCAACATTCACTACCTGGTCGCCCTGGGCACACGCTACAAGGGTGGGCACACGTTGTTCAAGGAGCTTGCTAATGGCTGGTCAATCTCCGGAATTTCGCAGGTCATGAGCGGTTTCCCGCTGGCCTCTGAAAACGGCAATAACTTTGGCTTCGGTGCGAGCTTCGCGAATGCCGTGCAGGTCTCGAATCCAAACCAGGCAAACCAGCAGGCTCAGACATCGTGCGAGAACGTTTACGGCATCAAGCCCGATAAGAACGGCAACACATTCTGTGTCAACTATATGAATACAGTGGTATGGCTGGGAACGCCAGACGTACAACTGATGCCCACTCTGGTGAAGGGCGTCAGTGCCAAGGGCGGCTCGCATACGCATCAGTTCATCAATCCGCTGGCTTTCGGTATTCCGGAGCCCGGGACCAATGGAGCCTACCGGTTACCCTACCTGCGCGGCCCGGCGTATATGGACCACGATGTGACGGTGCTGAAGGATTTCTCCATGGGAGAAGGAAAAGCTCTGCAGTTGCGGATGGGCGCTTTCAACGTGTTTAACCACCCGCTGGTTTCGTTCAACAATCAAAACACCAACAATCTGAGTCTCGGTCTTCAGAATGCGGTCGTTGGTCAGGCAGTGACACAAAGCATGCTTCAGTTCCAGGATTTTGGCGTTGCGGACATCAAGGTCGGAAACAGGCTGGCGGAGTTGGAAGCGAAGTTTACGTTCTGATGTGTCCTTGTCCGGGTAACCGCTGCGTGAACATGCTGTGGTACCCGACGGGGGAACTGGCAAAGGGCCGGTAAGGGCGGAACGGCCAGCCGGGCAGGGTGAAGAAAGTGCGGCATCCGCCTTCTGCCAAATCCGCGAAAGCGGGCAGACGGTAAGCCGCTCGTAACGGGATATCTGATTGAGCTTGTGGGAGGAAGTGTATGGCCATCGAATCGACAGTCATGTTTCGTAGGGTTGCACGGACTGCGTGCCTGGTTCTAGTTGCCAGCCTGTTGCCGAGCGTTGCCACGAAGGCCCAGTTGCCGATTAAAGCGCCGGCTCAGGTCTCGGTGGGCTCGGTCGTTCCCTTCAACCATGGCGGTACCGGCAACTGGATTCAGATCTACTCGATGAAGCAAGACCCATTGTACGGCCATATCCTCTTCCTGGATGAAGCCGGCAGCGTGATCTACGACATGGCGCCGGGTGCATCTTTGCCGACGGAAATCGTAGGGCCTGAACCGTCAAATAAAGACGCCTCCGATTGTTCGCTGCTGGAGTTCAAGGGTTCGTACTGGAACGGCGCCATTGCATTCGACAAGTGGGACAACCTTTATGTCGGGGATCGCTATGGCTCTGCCGTCCAATTCTGCCGGGTTCCGTACAACGCCAGCGCTGGGACATGGACCTTCAGCAATGCTGACATCTGGGCAGGCCCTACCTACACCAACAGCAGCGGCCAGACGTCGTCGATTCCGCCCCAGGATCTCCAGGTCGGCGATGACGGCGTCACTTTCTATGTGAGTACGTCGGATACCCAGCAAATCTTCAAGTACCAAGTGAATCAGGCCGGTCAGGTCGTCGCAAATTCGGTCACCCTCTTGGCCTCGGGCCTGGAGGCTTACGCTTCCCAAATCGCGGTCGACCACGCCGGCAACCTGTATTTTGTCGAGAACCAAGGCTCTTATCCCAACAATGTGCATGGCATTCGGGAAATTCCCGCCGGCTCCCCAGCCATTGTTGGTGATGGGACCGGAACAGCCGAGTCTGCGCTGAAGCGCATTGACCAAGGCGGCTGGAACGGCATCAACGGCATGTACATTGACCCGCAGGGAAACATGTATTTCGGTAGCACGAACAACATTTCATACGGTGGGCAAGCGGATGGCGTGTTCATGATTCCCAATGAGGGCACACCGTCGACCCCGGACCTGAATTGGGCCGATACGCAAATGGTTTCGCCGGTTGATGGCGGATACCCGCCCATGGTCGATAAAAGAGGGTTTGTTTGGATCGCAACCAGCTATTACAACAACTGGGCGCCGGCCGGCGTAAACGGCCCGAACTGCGACACGACGACCCAACAGACCGCGACGGCAACGTGTTTGTATTCGACCATTGTGATGTGGAAGCCCGGCGCTCTTGGCCTGGGGACTTCTTCGGTGGGCGGCCCAAGCTCTGTTCCGATCACGGCCTACGCAGTAGCAGCGGGCGGCGGTACGGTGACGCTGACTGCGAAAAATTCCTTCACTGAAAACGAGGCGGTCACGATCTCTGCAAAGTCGGGTGACGCCCTGTACCCGCTCAACGGACTCAGCTTCTACGTGTCAGGACCCGGCTCGACAGGAACCACCGCCCCGAGCAGTACGGCTTTCAGCATTTCCTCGAGCGTTCTCTCTGCAGGTGCAAGCGGCTCGTCATCCGCCACGGCTTCCGTCAACCAGACGCAAGCCCTGTATTACATGTTCAACCAGCCCACCACGCCCACCAGCATTGCTCTGGCGCAGCCGAGCAACACAAATTTCACGCCCGTCGCCACCGCTCCGCTGTTGAATAACCCGCCGCCGACAAATCCGGTTGAGCCCTGCACAGCGGGCACCTCGTATCCGGCTTTCAGCGCCAACATGACGACAACCAGCTCATATAGCTGGTGCCCGTATTACGTGCAGTTGAATACCACCAAGGCCGGCCCCGTCGAGGGTGAAGTGCAGTTGCTTGGCTCCGGCAACGCCGTCATCCCTGGGAGCAACGCCTACCTAAGTGGTACCGGGCAAGGCGCGGCGGTTTCGGTGGTTTCTTCGGCTACGGTTCAGTCCATTGCTTCCGGGCTGAATGAACCGAAGCAAGTGGCCTCTGATCTCTATGGCAACACGTACGTCGCCGATGCGGCTCTAAAGGCCATCGAGCAATATCCTTCCGGCACCACCAGCCCGACATCGGGCAAAGTCATCGGCAGCGGCCTGTCGGCGCCCTCAGGAGTGGCAGTAGATGGCGTTGGCAATCTCTATATTGGAGACTCCGGCAATATCTACCTGATTCCGTTTGTCAATGGCGCTTTGGCTACGGCGCAGCAAACGAAGGTTGCCTCTGGTCTGGGATCGGGCAACCTGAATCTTGCCGTCGACGGCGAGGGGGATCTTTTTGTGGCGGACGAGGCCGGCAAGCAGGTAGTCGAGATCCCGAATCCGCAGACAGAAATAATCGCTCAAAACTATCCGCGGATCGTGCTTGGATCGGGATTCACGGGTCCGTCGGCGATCGCCACCGACAGCTCAGGGAATGTGTGGGTGGCCGATGGATCGAACCTGTGGGAGATCTCATTACCCTTTGGAGGCTCGACGAAGGTTGCAAGCGGTCTCCAGTCACCGGTGACTGGTTTAGCCGTGGATCCTTCGGGATCTGTCTTTGCGGCGGAATCCAATGGGCTGGTGTGGATTCCATATAGCACGACTACGGGCGCCCTGAATGTCAACAGTGAAGTTCTGTTGGCAAGCGGTCTGGGCAGTGGCCCCGCCGTACCTTGGGGGGTGGCGCTTGACGGAACCCAGAATGCCTATGCGTCCTATGGCTCCGGTTCAACCGCCGGCTTGTCGCAACTCGGCATCGGCGGCACATACAATTTCAACGCTGGCGGCGTAGAGGTCAATCCTAACGTCCCAGTCGAAGTCGATGCGCAGATTCTCAATGTGGGCAATTCACCTCTAACGGTTTCTGATGACCCAACAGTCGATCTTGTCTCCGGTACCGATGCTAGTGATTACATCGTGGCGCCGGCGACACAAAACTCCCCGGCCTGCAGCGCCACCACGAACACTCCGCCAGGCGGCTCCTGCTACCTCGGCATGGTTCTTCAAGCGCCGGCCGCGGGCCAGACGAGCGCGGCCATCGCTGTGATTACGAATGCAGTGAACGCGACGTCGGGCGTCAACATCGCCGTGTCGGGCGATGTAATTCAGGATCTCAGGCCGGCGGCCACGGCTGCGATCGCGGTCACCCCTGTCGTTGGTACAGGGTGCGCGGGCGCGACTTACCCGGGATGCAATACGATCCAGGTGACCGTAAGCGCCGGCGCAGGCTTCGGTACGCCGACGGGGACAGTGACGCTTTCAGTGGGCAGCGCCACGGGCAATCAGCCCAAACAAACCCAAACCCTCAATAGTGCCGGCGTCGCCACATTTGCTTACAATGCGCTGCTCGGCGGAATCTATACCGTCAACGCGGACTATAGCGGCGCTGGCACAGCAGGCGCCACACAGAACACATGTTCGACGGCTACCCCGTGCTTCTCCGGTGCCGCCGCCAAGGGTACGTTCACAATCGCCCGTGCACTCCCGACAATCACGCTTGGTGTGCCGGTGACGAACAGTCAATGTCTGAATTACACCACTTTGACGAGTGGAACTGCTTCGCCTAACTGCGCCGCCAATCCTGGACTTGTGACCGTGTGGGCAGGAAATACCTATGTGTACTGGACAAAGCCTGTCTACGTTTCGGCCATTGTGAGTTCGTCGGTGGGAACGCCTTCAGGCACTGTCACTTTCACGCAGAATGGGAATCCTGCCGATCCAACTCAAGGAGTCAATGGTGCCATTGCGCCCAACGGCAATGGCGTGGCGACCTTCTTGCTGCAGAATCTCGGCCTGGGCGTCTACAATCTGTCGGCGTCGTACAGCGGCGACGTGAACTATGCCCCGGTGGCAATTCCGTTACAAACTTTCTACGTAATCAATCCAAGCGTTCAAATCACTGTGTCTGGTGGGACGACGACCATCACGCCCGGAACCCCAGTTCAAGTGACACTGACGCTGATGCCGCTCGTGGGATTCAGTGAAAATGTGAGTTTGGAATGCAATTCATCCGATGCGCCAATCAAGCTCGCCCCGACTAATCCTGCAACCACCTTGCCCCAATACTCCGAGTGCACTTTCAATTACGCCAATCCCAGTACGGGCACCGAGGCTGTGGGCGCAAGCGGCGCGGTTCCAACGACCATCGTAATGACCATTAGTACGGACGTAGCGGTCAACGGCGGCACGACGGCGTCCATCACGAGGCAGTCGCCCTGGGCGCTAGCCGGTCTCTTCGGGCTCGGATTGGTTGGGTTAATCGCGGGTCGCAGGAAACTCTACCGTTCGATGGCTATCATTTGCATCGCGATGATGCTCTCCGGCTTGTTCATGGGCATCACCGCATGCACCAACGCCGGTTACTCAACGCCGCCACCAGCGCCAAAAGTGACGACACCGAACGGAACTTATAATGTGCAAATTATCACCTACGATCCAGAAGCGCTGATTCAGAATTCTCTGACAACGCCAATGTTTACGTTGCCCGTGACTGTTCAGTAGCGGAAGTACGCGCTGCGCCGAATAAGCAATGCTTTCCGGGAGTTGGAGGCGACTTCCGGAAAGCCGAAAGAGCAAGTAAGCCTCGATCTGCTGGTAGAGTTGAGCCGCCCGCAGAAGGTTGTGACGAGCTATTTTGGGAGGAATGCAATGGCCACCACGTCTTTCACCGTAATTCGCCGGTATGCCGGCTTTGCATCTACGTTGATGCTGCTTAGCATGTGCCTGACGGGAATGGCCACAGGCCAAGGATTGCCTCTGGTGACCGCCAGTTCTGCCGCCGGTTTGTCTCATCCCACGGGATGGGGAACAATTCAGGAGTCGGCGCTCGATCAGGCTGGCGACTGGTTTGTGGTGGATTATGCCAACGGCGCTCTCTATGAGTTTCCTGCGGGCGGAGGAGCGGCGATTGTGATTGCTGGCGCGAGCCCATCGGCGAGCCTTGGCGGCGGTTACCAAAACCCCGTCATCTTCGTCGACCCCGGCAACAATCTTTACGTAGGGGCCAATTGGAATAACTGCATCGTCATGTTTCCGTGGAATGCCGCAACAAAAACCTGGACCGGACTGAACACTGCCGATTCTGCCGGCAACCTACTGTCGCCCAGTAACCCGACGACGACGATCTGCACCAACTCCGGATCCAAAAACGAGCTCGAAGCCTGGGCACAGTACAGCGTCAGCGATCTGACGGGCACTGGCCTTGGGTACTTTCAGCCGTGGGCTATTGGCCTCGGGAACAACAACGACCTGATTGTCGGCGACCAAGGTGGCTCCAACGGTATTGACGTTCGGGGTCTCTCCGTTACAGGCGCCTGGTCCAATCCCAAGCCTGCCGGATGGAACTGGGCACCAGCTGCGGGTTTCGGCGCACGTCCGATCTCGATCACGCAGGATCCGGAAGGCAACGTCTATTTTGTTGAGGATTCCGGCGGGCTCTCTGGGGTCCTTGAAATTCCCGGGACCGCAACGAACGGACAATACACTTCAGATAAGAACCTAGCCCGCGTCGACCCGAATCTGCCTGCCGTGAAAGGCGTCGCGATCGATGCCGCCGGCAACCTGTACGTCAGCGATTCGCAAGTTGGCGTGGTTGAAGTCCCGAATCCTGCCGGGACCCCGCAAACCGCTTCGGCCGTATTGATTTCGGGCGTGCCTTCCGGAGGCCAGGTGGCCTTCGATGCTGCGCACAATTTGATGTACGTTCCCACTTCGCAGTCGCAACCCAACGGTCAGGCGGATGTGGCCAAAGTTGGGTTTGGCTACGCCGAGTTCGGCTCTTCTGCCGTCGGCAAGGCCGCTTCCGGAGGGTCAAATGTTGTCTTTGGCTTCAACGGCGCGGTCACGCCCGCAAGCTTCACCATTATTGAAGATGGCGTACAAACTCCCGATTTTGCCATCACAGGCGGCACGTGCACCACTGGCGTCGCCTACGCTGCGAACAAGAGTTGTCTCGAGAATGTGTCGTTTACTCCCAGTTCCGTGGGCAACATCTCAGCCAAGCTGCTGATGCTCGATGCGAGCAAAAAGGTTTTGGCGTCCATGGTTCTGCATGGCGTCGGGATGGGCGCGAACATCCAAGCAACTCCCGCGCTTCAGTCCACTTTGGGCTCCGGCTTGAAGACGCCCACCCAAGTGGCGACTGACACGCTGGGCAATATCTATATTGCCGATCCGGGCCAGGGCAAAGTCCTCGAATATGCAGCAGGTTCATCCACCGCGGTCTCCGTCGGCACCGGGTTGACGACTCCCACTGGCGTCGCCGCAGACGGCGCAGGCGATATTTTCATTGCAGATAGCGGCACCGGCAGTGTGTACGAAGTACCCTTCGGGCCGAGCGGTTTGAATGCCGCTGGCCAGGCGACCCTGGTGAGTGGTCTGGGAGCCACCGGACTGCAACTGGCCGCGGATGGTTTGGACCATCTATATGTCGCGGATCCGAGCAATGGGCGGGTGGTAGAGCTGAGCGATATCGGAGCAGCCACCACTGCAAATCTAGGACAGGCGGAAATCGCGCTGACCTCGGGTTTTACCGCGCCCTCTGCTGTGGCTACGGATGCGGCCGGCAATGTCTACGTGATCGACGGTGTGAATCTTTTCGAACTCGTCGGCGGCGCGGGTACTCCAGTCACTTTGCTGAACAACCTGAGCGGCGCTACCGGCTTGGCGGTCGATCCTTCCGGAGCAGTCTATATTTCCTCAGCGAGCGGGACAACGCGTGTTCCTTACGTGAGCGGCGCCTTGAACCTTGCCGGAGAGATTGCTGTTGCCTCGACAGTGAGTGGTACTTCGTCGGTTGCTCTTGACCGTTCGAACAATATTTATCTTGTGCAAGCGGCGGGCGGCGCCGTAACCGTAGTGAGCGCCAACGGCACGTTGAGCTTGCCCCAGCCTGCCACACTCACATCTTCCACAAATGCAGTCGCCACCATCACCAACACCGGAAACTCGACGCTGACTGTCACTGGCTACACCAGCAGCAATTCGGTGGACTACACAGCTGCCGATACGGCGACCGGCGGCTGCGAAGCTGGCAGCCCAGTGGCGCCGGGCGCCACGTGCACGATAAACGTCACATTCCAACCTGGAGCGGGAGAGCAAGGGACCCTCACCAGCAACATTGGGATTGTGAGCACTGCTGTGAACTCTCCAATCGCGATTAGTGCCACTGGCACAGGACTGGCGCTGTCCACCTCCGCAACAACCGTTGCCGGGGGTGCCAAAGCGGCAGAGGTGATCAATACGCCGCTCACAATCACGGTCGCTCCGAAGAGCGGAGCGGGCGTTGCCCCCACTGGGACAGTGACGGTGAGTTACACAACCTGGACGGTGGTCATTCCGAGTTCGGGGCCCAATGCGGGTATTCCTACTATTACGCCGCAAACAGCCACGGCAACGTCGAATCTGACCAGTGGCGGCGCCGCCTTCACGTTGTCGCCGGTCCTGGCGGGGACACAGACCATGACCGTGTCTTATAGTGGCGATCGAGTCTACGGCCGATCGACGGGAACGATGTCGGTTAGCGTGGCGAAATCCGCGATTACCGGGATCAAACTGCCCGTGTTCCCCGATCCAACAGATATCAACCTGCCGTTCGTTCCGGCGGGGACTGGCAGCGGAACCGTTCCGTACGATGGATCGGAAACGCCCTTCCAATATAGCTTCATCATGAAGGTGGGCACCGCCGCGGGCGTTCCCACTGGGACGATTACAGTGATGGACAACTCGAGCCAGTGCCCTGCCGGAACCTCCGCAGCTGGAATCGGCGCGGCAACATGCGTTCTGGCTGGATACGCGACCCCGGGCGGATACTCGGGCGTAGCGTGCCCAACCTCGTCCGGCGCTGGAGTATTGACCATCGAGAATGCGGGCACGATCACTGGCGCCCAGGCAGCCTTCCCAACGAGTTGTTTGTGGTATGTGCCCCAGGGCATCAGCTATTCGCCGATCATCTTCACCCACTCGATCTACCCGGTGTATAGCGGAGATGCGAATTTCCTGAGCCTTACCGGGCCGACTTCAACAGTGCTGCAGTCTCTCAGAGGACCCGCCTTACAAATTACCCAAACCGGTAATGCGGCCTCTCTGACTGTTGCTCCATCGCTAACAGTGCCCGCCGGATCTTCGGCGAGCATGAATCTTACCCTCACTTCGATCCTTGGGTATGGGCTTGCCGGGCTGAACTCCCAGTTGAACGCTACTAATTTCCCGGTAACGCTGACCTGTGACAATCTGCCGCCACACTCACAATGCTCGTTCAGCTATCCCACTCCGGACCCGCTTGTTCCGAACTCCGTGGATGTCCCGTGCCCCTCGGGCGCGACGACAACACAAGTTGCAGACGGCGCAGTTCAATGCACACCGGGACAGGTGAGCGTAACTATCTATACCGATGTGTCAGCGGGCACCACTACCAGCCAGAATGCTCGCACGACTTCCGTCACGCTGGCAGCGATCTTTGGATTCGGCATGATCGGGCTCTTCTTCAAACGCAAGACCTTTGAAAAGGGCCGGATGCTGCTGATGGTTCTCCTCATGATGGCCGGAGGTGCGCTGGCGGTGAGCATTACAGCATGCAACACCACAACCTTGGCCCCTCTGGCGGCGCTGAATACACCAGCTGGAACTTATGCGGTGACGATCACGGCAGATGAAACGGGCTCGTTGTGTGTCTCTGAGCCCGGCGGCTCCGGCGACAATTGCATCGTCCCAGGGAGCGGATCGACATCAAATAACGGCATCAAGGTCTATGGCACTGAAAACCAGGTCTCGATACCGTTCTACATCAATGTGACTGTGCAATAGCACGGCACAAAACAGAAGCTACATTAATCAATATCGCGCCGCGCAAGCGGCGCGATGTTGTCTGGGGCGATTTTCCAGCCAACGTTGCGCAGTAAAGTAAATTGATTTAGTCTGGGTGGGCTTCAGAAGACCTGACCCGATCCGCGCCTTGAAATAAAGATCCTCGATAGGCCATCGAGCGCCGAATGTGGTCTGAGGCATGTCCTGAAAACCCATTTCGTGCGCAAGCGATTGCTGACAAGCCTGGACTTAAGTCGGAAGACGCGGTCAACTGTCTATATAAACGATCCGAAGGAGAAGCTGGTTATGCGGGTTACTACGGCTTGGTGGCTGTTGGCGGCAAGTCTCGTGATTGCAGGATGCGGCGGCGGTGGCGGAGGAACAACCTGCACGACGAATTGCGTTACCAGCACGCTATCAGTCGCGGCGGTTTCGCCTGCCAACGGCGCCACGGGGGTCGCGGTAGGTTCCGCTGTCACTGCCACCTTCAACATTGGGGCAAGTGCGTCGTCGGTGACCAGCTCGACCTTCACATTAACGCAGCAGGGCGCAGGCGCCGTTGCTGGAACCGTCAGCTATAACAGCGGCAGCCTCACAGCGACATTCACGCCAACCGCTCCGCTCGCCAATAACACGGCGTACACGGCAACGATCACGACCGGCGTGCAAAGCACCGCCGGAACCGCGCTGGCCGCTAACTACACATGGTCGTTCACCACTGCCCCTGTTGCTGCACCGACGGTTACCGCAGTGACACCGACGATCGGAGCCACCGGCGTTGCCGTCACAACGACCATCACGGCTACCTTCAGCGAGACGATGATTGCGTCGACGATTACTGGCTCGACGTTTACGCTGACGCCTCAGGGCGGATCGGCCATCGCTGCGACCGTGAGCTACGCCGCAAACGTCGCGACCCTTACGCCGACCGCGCAGCTCGCGAACAACACGACCTATACGGCCACAGTTACCACGGGCGTCACATCCTTTGCCGGAACTGCGCTGGCCGCGAACTACACCTGGACGTTCACGACTATGGCCGCGACGACGCAGCCGCCTCAGGTCACTGGGGTGACACCCACGAACACAAGCACCGGTGTGGCAATCAGCACGACCGTGACAGCGACCTTCGATCAGGCGATGATTTCATCAAGCATCACCGGCTCGACGTTCACTCTGACTGGGCCAGGAAACACCCCCGTGCAGGGCACCGTCGGCTGCAACGTCCCCTGTACCGTTGCAACGTTTACTCCGGCGGCGAATCTCGCCTACAGCACTGTGTATACAGCGATGCTCACCATCGGCGTCACAAGTTCCGGCGCAGTTCCACTTGCTGCTCCTTACACATGGAGCTTCACCACAGCGACGGCGCCGGTTCCCACCGTCACGACGACCGTACCCACCAGTGGCGCTACCGGTGTGAATGTCGCCAATGCATTGTCGGCGATTTTCAGCCAGCCGATGAATTCTGCGACCTTCACCGCTTCGACTGTTACGTTGACCGGGCCGGGCAATACAGCTATTTCTGGCTTGATCAGTTACAACACCGGTACTTCGACAGTGACATTCGCGCCGAACGCATCTCTTGCATACAACACGTCGTACACAGCGACCATCACAACCGGAGCGACTAGCGCTGCAGGCGCGGCGCTGGCCTCAAATTACGTGTGGACGTTTACCACGGGCGCGAGTCCGAACCAGGTAACGGTCGATTTCGGAACGACATATCAAACCATTCGCGGCTTCGGCGGTTCAACTGCGTGGCTCGGAGAAATGCCTTCGGCCGTGGCTACGGCATTGTTCAGTCCAACCAGCGGTCTCGGCATTAGTATCCTGCGCGTGCGCATCGATCCTGAGGGATCGGCAACGGGTGGTGGCGGCAAGGGTGATCCATATGAAACGGGCGAATGGGACTACGAAGCTGCCAACGGCGCGGAGGCCGTCGCAACCAACCCGAATGCCATCGTCTTCGCCTCGCCTTGGACGGCGCCAGCCACCTGGAAGCTCGGTGGCACCAGCACCACTGTCAGTGGCACTACCTTTAACGAGGCCTTCAACGGCACTTGCACCGAAGGAGCAGGTTATTGCGGTGGCTATCTAGATCCGAACCACTATGCGGACTACGCCAACTATCTTGAGGATTTTGTTAAGTTCTTCAATACGACCGACAGCTTCCATCTCTACGCGATCTCAATGCAGAACGAACCGGAAGAGAACGTCAGTTACGAATCCTGTGTCTGGACGCCTCAGCAGATGGACACCTGGATAGCAGGCAGCGCCTCCACAATCACCTCGGACGCGTACTCCACGAAGCTCATCATGCCGGAGTCCGATAGCTTCAACCCGATCGATGCCTCAGTTGCTCTCAGCGACACGAATGCGCAAGGACTCATCAGCATCATTGGCGGCCATCTTTATGGGGTCCAGCCGACGCCATACTCCATTCCTTCAGGAGACAGCCCGAAAGAAATCTGGATGACCGAGTTCGGGCCTCTAAGCAACGCGACACTCACCTGGTCCGAAGCCTTGACGACGTATGGCGAATCGATCCATAACTCGATGGTCACTGGCGAATACAACGCCTATGTCTGGTGGGGACTATTTGGCGCCTCCAGCGGCACTTGCGCAACCAACGCCGGCACCTGTGGCCTCGTCGACGACGCTGGCAATGTGCAGCCGATGGGCTACGTGATGGGCCAGTACTCGAAGTTCGTCCAGCCCGGCTTTGTACGCGTGTCGGCAACTGCAACCCCGGTTGCCGGAGTGTATGTCTCTGCCTACAGCAACGCCTCGCCGTCGCATTACGCAATCGTGGTCATCAACGCCAATTCGAGCTCGGAGAGCCTGACCTTCGTGTTGAATAACGGGAGCGGCGTGACTTCGTTGACGCCATACCAATCCACGTCATCCGCAGGGTTGGCCGCGCAATCCGTTGTCACCGTCTCGAGTGGGCAGTTCAGCTACACGCTGCCTGCACTGAGCATCGTCACGTTCTACCAATAGAGCGGGTCTGAGCGGATAGGGTTTTCAGACTGCGGCGTTCTGCGCCGAGGCGGATTTGCCGGGATCCGGTGTACCGTTCGTCGAGCGGAAGGCTGCCACGCCACAACCGACCAGCGCGGCTTTGTCCTTGAGCTCCGAGACGCGTAATTGGGTCGTGGAATCGCCGATCTCGGTCCGCACTGCGGGCAGGAAAAGATTGGCAGATCGGGAGATTCCGCCTCCCAGCACGATTACGTCCGCGTTAAACGCGGCGAGCAGTGTGCGAATGACTGCCCCAAGACGCCGGCCGAATTCGGTGAAGGCCTGTTGCGCGGCCGGTTCGAACTCGGCCTCTACGGCCAGGTCCACGACTTCGCGCTTCTTGCCTGTGCAGCGCTCGTAGTTTCCCACGATGGCCCTCGACGAGATGAAGTCCTCTACGATTCCGCCCTGGTACGCCAGGTTCCAGATTTCGCCGCCGCTGGGCACGCCGGGCCCTTCAGTTACGAGCTGACCGTTGACTGCAAAAGCCGAGCCGATTCCTGTTCCCAAGGTGAGTCCAACGGCACGGCTGAAGCTGCGCGCCGCTCCGGCGCCAATTTCGCCCAGCAGATACGCATCGGCGTCGTTGAGAAAGCGTACGTGGGCGGGCTGCAAGCCAAATCGTTCGGCTAGCCCCTGGCGCAGATCGACTCCATAGAGATAGGGCAATTTGTGGCGCATCAGGCTCACCCCAGCCTGAAGATCGAATGGCCCAGGCACAGCAAGCATCGCCCCAATGACCCCTTCGCCGCCAATTTGGGCTTTCATTCCCAGGTTGTGGAGGAGATCGAGGAAAGCGCCGGAAGTGGATACCGATGCGTAAGGCGCACTGGCGACGGAGCCGAGGCTGAAGTTCGCGGCGCAACAAACCGCAACGGCAACGTGGCTGCCCCCGACATCGAACGTAAGAACACGGCTATCCAGGAAATCGGACACCACAAACACCGGCAACCTCGACCGATGAGAGCGTTCCCATGCGGATGAGATTGTCACCATTTGTATCACAATCTGCGTATTCAAGCCCGAATTCTTTTAGGAAAAATTCGTTGCGAGGCGCAGAAAATCGGCGTTGATTCTATTTCTGGTTGCTATCATAATCTCTGGCTTCTTACTCTGAGACTCCCGTCCTGTGTGAGCAAGGTCCTGGTAGTGATAACGTTATCGTCCAGCTCCCGCAGGTATGGCAGGCATGGGCAATGAATCACGTATTAAAATCCTGACGCGACGGCCTGTGTTTCTTTGCGGGGGCAGCGGAACACGAGAATGAATGCTTTAGTCACGAGGCTCACTGCATCCAACGCGGGAATGGCGGTGCGAAGGCTGGGGGCGGCGGCTATGCTGCCCGCCATTCCAAAGACTCCGCCGAGCACACCAGATCCGGGCAAACAACGCTGTTTATTGGTTTCTTCATAGCGGATCTTCCTATCTATAAGGCTGCAGGTGTAAACATCATTTCTTAGTGAGCCAACGTGCCGCTGCTACGATGAACGAAAGCATCTTCGACTCACTTGTTGCCGCCTTTGGGGCATGCAGGGAGGTTTCTTCCTTAAGAAGAAGCCACTTTGCCTGCAGCTTTCCGCAAAGACCAGAATCGAAAATGCTGTAGCTATAACCGCGATGCGCGATCATCTGGCCACAATCATCGATGACTTTCGCCGCTTTGACGGTGAGATCGCGGTGGTGCGGTACCAGGGGAATCGCCGGCGCGTAACGTCGTATGGCGAACTGGCGCGGCTTGCAGGGCGCTTTGCCGCGCTGCTCGAAAAGCGAGGCATCACCGGGGGCGACCGCGTCCTTATCTGGGGGGAAAACAGCGCCGAATGGCTCGCCACCCTGCACGGCTGCGCGCTGCGCGGCGTGCTTGCCGTGCCGCTCGATGCATTTGGGACCGCTGAATTTGTGGCGCGCGTGGCGGCGGACGTGAAACCGAAGCTGGTTATCGGCGACGCAGTGCTTTTGGCCAAACTCGCCGCAGTGCGCGACAGCTCGAACCCTCCCAAGCTTGCCTTCGAAGATTGGCAAAGCGAGCTCCCGGCCGAGGAGATAGGTGCCATACCTGGCCTCTCGAACGAGACCCCGCTGGAGATTCTTTTCACGTCCGGCACTACGGGCGACCCGAAAGGAATCGTTCTTACTCATGGCAACGTGCTGGCCAGCATTGGTCCCATCGAAGACGGCGCCAAGCCGTACATGCCCTACGAGCGCCTTATCCACCCGCTGCGCATTCTGCACACGCTGCCGCTGAGCCACGTCTTCGGGCAGACGATGGGCCTATGGGTTCCACCCATCTTCATCGCCGAGGTCCACTTCGAGAGCCGGCTCGCTGCGCCGCACCTCATTGAGTTAATTCACGGCGAGCGCATCACCGTCCTCTGCGCCGTGCCGCGCGTACTGGCGCTGCTCAAGACGCATCTCGAGGTTACCCACGAAGGCCTCGCCGAACGTGCCGCCGCGGCGCAGAAGTTGAATCCATGGTTACGCTGGTGGCGCTTCCGCCGAATCCATCGCGAGTTCGGGCTGAAGTTTTGGGCGTTTGTTTCGGGCGGGGGCGCGCTGCCGGGGCCGCTGGAGCAGTTCTGGAACGCGATGTGCTTCCTGCTCATTCAGGGCTATGGCATGACCGAGTCTACCGCCCTCATCACGCTGAATCACCCGTTTCACGTGGCCCAAGGCACTATCGGCAAGGTGGTTGCCGGGCGGGAGGTTAAACTCGGCCCCGACGGCGAGGTGCTGGTGCGTGGCGCGGTCATCTCGGGGGCCACCTGGGAAGACGGAGCCATGCGCCCGCGCAAGGACGAGTGGTTGGCGACGGGAGACATTGCGGAGCGGACGGGGAGTGGCGAGCTTAAGTTTCTTGGCCGGAAGAGCGAGGTTATTGTCACCGCTGCCGGCGTAAACATACACCCAGAGGACATCGAAGCGGCGATCGAGGAACAACCCGACATTGCGGCTTGCGCGGTGGTCGCGATGGACACTCCAACGGGGTCGGAGCCGTGCGCGGTGCTGGCGTGCCGTGGGTCGGGCGATTGCGCACTGACGGCAATCGAGCGCGCCAATGCCACGCTGCCGGAGTTCCAGCGCATTACCCGCTGGGTGCTGTGGCCAGAGCCGGACCTGCCGCGGACTTCGACGGGCAAGGTGAGGCGCAAGCCCGTCGCGGCGTGGCTAAAGCGCATCCAGAGCGCGGCCGCGACGCCCTCGAGCGGCAAAGCTGCAACGAACGGCGACCACGCCTTCGGGCCATCGGCGGACTGGCTGCTCGCGCTCATTGTGCAGATTACGGGAGAGGCACATCCGGGAGTTGGCGACGAGCTGCGGCTGACCGAGGACTTGCATCTCGACAGCCTGGGGCGCGTGCAACTGGCATCGGCGATCGAAGAGCGGCTGGGAATTATTTCAGGTACGAGTTTGCTCGAGGAGGTGCAGACGCTGGGCGAACTGCGCAGAGTGGTGGCGAACGAGGGATTAGGGACCAGGGATCAGGGACTAGAGGACGGGAACCGGGCGAGAGACACGGGGATTGTGGCCGCGGGCGAAGCGCCGATTGCAGCTACGCCGGATGGGCGGCTGCGAGATGACGCGCAAGGCGAAAGCGGTGAAGCACTGCAAGAGCAGCCGCGACCGCATTTTCTCTATCCAGAATGGCCGTGGTGGAAGCCTTTTCAGTGGATTCGCGTGGCGTTTATCGAGGCCGTGATGCGCCCGCTCACATGGCTGCTGGGAACGCCGCGCGTGGTGGGGCCGGAGAAGCCGCTTCCCGAGGGGCCGCTGCTCATTGTCGCCAACCACGTTACCAACGTTGACGGGGCCCTGATTCTGTACGCGCTGCCCGGGCCTTACCGCCGACGAGTCGCCACGGCGATGGCCGGCGATATACTCGAGGACTTCCGGCATTGGCGCAATCCTTGGCGGCCGCCGGGATACAAGGGCTTCTACATTCTTGGGCCGCCCGCCTACTGGCTGGTGACGGCGTTCTTCAATGTGTTCCCGCTGCCCCGCCAGCGCGACTTCCAGCGGAGCTTTGCTCACGCCGGCAAAGCTTTGGACCGCGGCTACAACGTGCTGGTGTTTCCCGAGGGCACGCTCTCACCCGATGGCCAACTGGCGCGCTTCCGGCCGGGCATCGGCCTGCTGGCCAAACAGAGCTTTGTGCCCGTGCTTCCCATGGCCATGCGCGGCCTGGGTGAGCTTACGACCGGCAAGCGCGGCTGGTTCCGGTCGGGAACGATCGAGATTCACTTGGGCGACGCCATTCGCTTTGCGCCCGAAGAGACCGAGGCCGCGATTACCGCGCGGCTGCACGATGAGGTGGAGCGGCTGCTTGGGGGAAAGAGTTAGCCGCCAAATGTCAGCTTTCAGTTTATGGCGCGGGTGCGGAAATTCCGGGGTCTTCCCGGCGCGGTAAAAAGCTCTGTGGAAACTGAAGAACCGCTCCGAGGCCCGAGGAGGGCAACTCTCGCACCATTTCCAGGCATCAAATTTTCCGTCGCATTCCCCGCCTTCGCTGCAGGCAAAGATTGCAATCATTTCGGCGTGGGACGCCGGTGGGCCGGTTTTTTGCGAAGCGGACTCCGCTGCACGAGCGGACACATTGTAGTTTTGGCCCTCGTGGTTTATGCCGGAGCGTCTGGGAGGTTCTCGTCGCGATCGGGATGGTTCGTTGCGATGGTCATCGTGTGGCCGATGGTCCTCGAGCTGGTCTGGACATTTTCCCGGACATCTCGAAGGCACGCTCTCGTAGAAAGCCCCATAGGATCGTGAGTAGGCCACGGTTCTGGCGCTGTGCGCTGGCATAAGGGCAGACCCTGCAAAGCCCGTTTTTCTCGCGGAATTCGAAAATCGATATACTCGCAATTATTGAGTCAGTCGGATCTTCCCCGAGATTTGACCTCGCAATTTGAGCTTTGCCGATGAACCAAGAGCCTTAGGGCTTTGGATCAACGAACGGGTGCCCGCTGCTATCCGGTCCCGCTCGGATGACGCGGGGACACACTCAATGCTTTGTCTTTTTTGACCGATATAGACCGCGGGAGAATGCGGAGTTTTCTCAGCCGGTTGGGACCAATGAGGGTTTTCATGAGATTCCGTCGCGTGCTTCTTAGCGGTGTAGTGCTGATTGCCCTCGGAGTTTCCGGCTGCGGTGGGACGGCCAACATCGCAACGGCACCGCCAGTGATCACGAGCGCCACGACGGCGAGCGGGACGGTGGGAAGTGCCTTCTCCTATCAGATCGCGGCGACAAATTCACCCACCAGTTACGGCGCGACGGGATTGCCGGCAGGGCTGACCGTGAACTCCGCAACGGGACTGATCTCAGGGACGCCGACGGCGGAAGGAACCTCGACGGTGATGCTGAGCGCGACCAACAGCGGAGGCACCGGGAACGCCACGCTCACGGTCACGATCGCGGCCGTGACATCGGCTCCTGTAATCACGAGTGCCTTAACGGCCAGCGGAACGGTCGGAAGCGCCTTCTCCTATCAGATCGCGGCGACGAATTTACCCACCAGCTACGGCGCGACGGGATTGCCGGCAGGGTTGACCGTGAACTCCGCAACGGGATTGATCTCGGGGACGCCGACGGCGAAGGGAACCTCGACCGTGACGCTGAGCGCAACCAACAGCGGAGGCACAGGGAACGCCACGCTTACGGTCACGATCGCGGCGGCGGGGCCGGTAACCACGAGCAGCGTAACGCCAAACAGCGGCTCGACTGCTGGCGGGACCGCAGTAACGATCGCGGGCACAGGCTTCGACACGGGGGCGACGGTAACGTTTGGAGGGGCAGCGGCGACTGACGTGTCGGTGACGAGCAGTACGACGATGATAGCTTCGACGCCGACGCATGGCTCCGGACCGGTGGCGGTGACTGTGACCAATCCCGGGGGAGCAAGCGGGAGTTTGACGAACGGGTTCACCTATGCCGCGGTGCTGCCACTGAAGAACAGCGCCAATGGGAGGTACATTGTCGATCAGAACAATGCTCCATGGCTGATGATGGCGGATACTCCGCAAAGCATGATCTGTACGATCGACCCCAGCGACATGGCCACGTATATGAGCGCCCGGGCAAGCCAAGGATTCAATTCAATCAACCCGGATGCAATCTGCACCACGTACACAGGGGGAAATTCAGCCGGGACTGCATTTGATGGAACGCCTCCCTTCACCAGCGGGTCGTCCCCTGCGGACTATGACCTCTCAACGCCGAACCCGGCCTACTTCACTGAGTTGGATAGCCTCATCAACCTTGCTGGCTCTTATGGGTTCGAGGTGATCCTGGATCCCATCGAGACGGGAGGATGGATAGACACCCTCGAAAACAACGGCACGACGAAGGCATTCAACTACGGAGCCTATCTTGGAAATCGCTACAAGAGTTTTCCGAACGTCATGTGGTTGTCGGGGAACGATTTTCAGACATGGTCAAGCAACAGTACGGACAATGACCTGGTTTATCAAGTGATAGCAGGGATTGCCAGCGCCGACCCCAATGTTTTGCAGACCATTGAGTTGAATTACTTGGTCAGCTACTCCAATCAAGACAGTCTTCTCTCCAGTGTCCTGACGGATGACGGGGCGTACACCTATTTCGAAACGTACGATTGCGTGTTGCAAGCATACGCCAGCACGCCGACGACGCCTGCTTTCCTCATCGAGGCTAATTACGAAGATGAGAGTAATAACGGAGGGCTGCCCGGCCCCACAGGACCCTACGTGCTCCGCGAACAAGCCTATTGGACGTTGACCTCGGGCGGCGTCGGACAAATCTGGGGGAACCACTATTTCTGGGGCTTCTTTCCAGGGTGGCAGAGCCAATTAAGCAGCCCGGGCGCGCTTGAGATTCAGTACATCAACCAACTCTTTGACAACATTGCCTCTTTGACAACATTGCCTAGTGGGATCTAGTCCCCGACACGACGCATGAAGTGGTCACCGCCGGGTATGGAACCTACGATGGCTCTAATTTGAATCTCACCACGGCCAACTACTGCACCACAAGTTCGGCCGCGAATGGAAGCCTGGCATTAACTTATTGCCCGAACCCGTCGACCCTTACGGTGAACCTCGCCACATTCTCGGGCCCTGTGACGGCACAATGGTATGACGCCTCCGATGGCGCCTACACCACAGTCTCGGGTTCGCCGTTCCAGAACAATGGCCTTCAAAACTTTACGACCCCGGGTAACAACCACGACGGAGATCCAGACTGGGTGTTGGTGATGACTGTCCCCTGAGGCGGCTCCCGGATACTACCCGGATTTCATGTTTCGGTCGGTCGGTTGGCTGCGCTCGGCGATCCTCGCAGCGGAATCAGGTCAGGCGAGTGTACATGATGGGTCGCGATGGATTAGCCTCTAGTTCTTCCCTTTGGTGCATGCGAGGGCGGATTGACGATGAAGGAATCCACTGAACGGGAGCTCGAAACACTCCTGGATCTGGCGCGGAAGGCCGCGGAGAATTCGTATTCGCCATACTCGGAGTTCCGCGTGGGAGCGGCGCTGCGGCTTACCAACGACGAGACGGTGACGGGGACAAATGTAGAAAACGTCAGCTATGGGCTGACGATTTGCGCGGAGCGGGCAGCGGTCGTGCGAGCGATTTCCCAATTCGGCCCAAAGATCCGTATTGCGGCCCTAGCGGTCGTGAACCTGAATGGAAAAGCCAGCCCTCCGTGCGGCGCGTGCCGACAGGTGCTGGCAGAATTCATCGAGCCCAACGCGCCCGTGATATTTCCTATTGCGGAAGGAGCGCGGACAATGACCTTCAGCGAATTGCTACCGCTGGGATCGGAGATGAAGCTGAAGTAGGATGCTACACCAGCTTCATCGACGCGCGGCTCCTCTGCCGCGCCATCTGTCTCGACTCAATAACCCCTTTTGCTGAATCCCTGGATGGTCAACAGGCCACCCGCCGCGATGGCGGTATAACCGAGCGAAAACAGCCAAAGTCCAAAACCGGCCATAGCGTGCACCTGGGAAACGAAGATCAGCGCCATTAGGTTTGCAGGGCCGCACAGCGCGCCGATGAACACCAGGTATCCGGCGAAGAGCAGCTTCCGGGGAGGCGCGGCTTTACTCGACATGTAGCAGAGGGCGGCTGCAATGGCGGCGATCAGAGGAATGAAATACACGGCTCCGATGGTCTTTCCCAGATCGAGGCCACTGAGACTGGTCGCTGTGTCCGCCGTCAGCAATACTGGAATCGCGACGGAAACCCACGGCAAAAAGAAAGCGATGATGGCAATGATCGCGCCCGCGCCGGAGATCTTTTCGCCCAGCGACATGGCAGCGATCAGCGCCTGGCCTTGTTGCGCAATCTGCGCCGTCGTGACCCCGGCAGGGGCCGCTGAGGGCGGAGGCGGAGGCGGCGTGGCGGCAACACCAGGGCCGGCGGCGGGTTGCACGCGCAGACTCGTTCCGCATTGCTCGCAGAACGCGGCTCCGTCGGGATTTGTCTTTCCACAGGCAGTACAGTTCATCGCAGATCTCCTTTAGGTTGACATGGCCCCTTGAGGCCTGGCGCGGCATTCCGGATAAGCGGGTTCGGATACATCCACGACAGGTTGCGCATTGGTGGCGGCGGCCTCTCAGGGGCTCCGCTGCACGCCAAAGGCGCGTAGCGAAGTTGGATCAGGGGGGTTGACGAATCTTAGGGAAACAGGAGCGGCAATGTCAAGCGTGGTGTCATGCGAAACCAGCGCATCATTGCCCATTGACGCGGGCATGATGCGGTATTCTTATTGCCTTGCACCGCGGGTTATAAACCATGGCATCCGACTCTTTAACGCCTCTCCACATTGTCGACATCATCCGCAAGAAGCGCGACGGCGGGGAGCTGGACGCGCGAGAGATTGGGTTTGTGGCCGCGGGCGCGGCGGATGGATCTGTTCCGGAGGCTGAGCTGGCGGCGTGGCTGATGGCGTCGTGGATCAGGGGGCTGTCGCTTGATGAGACGCGCGCGCTAACGATTGCGATGCGCGACTCGGGCGCGAAGTTTTCTCCGACGGGGCTGGGCCGTCGGACGGTGGACAAGCATTCCTCGGGCGGGGTGGGCGACAAGACGAGTTTTCTGGTGGCTCCGCTGGCAGCGGCGTGCGGCGTGGCCGTGCCGATGATCAGCGGGCGCGCGCTGGGGCATACCGGCGGGACGCTGGATAAGCTAGAAGCGATTCCCGGCTACCGGACAGCGCTCACGCTGGACGAGTTCGAAGCGGTGATCAAGAAATGCGGCGCATCGATCATCGGGCAGACGGACCAGTTGGCGCCAGCGGACCGCAAACTTTACGCGCTACGCGACAGAACGGGGACGGTCGAGAATCCGGGGCTGATCTGCGCGTCGATTTTGAGCAAGAAACTGGCGGCGGGGCTGGACGGGCTGGTGCTCGACGTGAAGACGGGGTCAGGCGCGTTCATGCGCAAGTTGGCAGACGCAGAGTTTCTGGCGGCATTGATGGTGGCGACGGCCGAGGCCGCGGGGACGCGTACGGTGGCGTTGCTGACCGACATGAGCCAGCCGCTGGGGCGCGCGGCGGGAAACTGGATCGAACTGGTGGAGTGCGTGGAGCTGCTCCGCGGCGAGAGGCCGGTGTGGAGCGAGGATTTGCGCGAGCTATCTTTGATTCTGGCCGGATGGATGATTTATCTAGGCGGGAAAGCGGAATCGGCGAAGACCGGCTACACGCTGGCGGAAGCGGCGCTCGATGATGGCGCGGCGCTGGCTGCTTTTATGAAGATGGTGGATGCGCAAGGCGGCGATGTGAGCGTCTTCGACGATATGAAGAGATTCCACAAGCCGGGAGTGACAGAGGTCGTTGTCGCGTGGGAGAGCGGGTTCGTGTCGGAGATGGATACGACGGCGCTGGGCTGGGCGGTGCAGCGAACGGGCGCGGGCCGCGAGAAGCCAGGTGAGCCGGTGGATCCGCATGCCGGAATTCTGTTCCATGCGCGGCGCGGAGCAAAGATCGAGAAAGGTCAACCATTCGCGACGGTGTTCGCGACAAAGCAGGAGTTGCTGGCCGAGCCGGTCGAGATTCTCAAACAGGCTGGGCACTTCTCCAAAACTCCGCCCAACGCAGTTGCGCTTGTGGGGCAGGTGTTTGCGAAAGAAAATGCTGAGGCATATCTGGCTGCAGAGCAGCGTGGGTAGCTCAGTGCGCGCGCGATGCGAAAGTCAGATCGGAAACGTCAACTCTTCGATGAGCGGCGGGTTCCGGTCGAAGTCGCTGAAGCGAATCCAACGGGGACGCACGACGAAGTAGGCGATTCCGGGCCAACTCATACGCGCCGGCCCATCGGGCCAAACGGCAAAGTAGGCCTGCTGGTAGCGGCGAAGCTCTTCGCCTTGCGGCTCCATGGCGAGCCCTTCGAACTGTATGGTCCGCTCTCCCTCCCAGCCGACGACGAAAGAGCAGGCAGGACGCTCGATGAGATTTGGATATTTTCGCGACGACTTCACGGTATCGAAAACGATCTCGAGTTCCGTGGTCGTGGCGATTCCCACCAGTGCCGATTGAGGGGTTCCGGCTTTGGATGTGCTCGACACAACTCCGTAGCGAAAACGCGCCATGAACGAGTGGAGAGCCGCGTTGTCCATTTGAAGCTCCTGGGGATGGAGACAATTTATCACGGAGCCGCATTTCAGATGATCCCCATGATGCTGTAAGGTTATCGAAAGCCTGTCAAAGGCGGCTTTTCCGATCTATTTCCGATCGATATCCGATCAAATCAAGGGGGTAGCGCGTTGGGTCGATTCACAGGCGTGCTGGGAATTCTGGCGGTGTTGCTGGCCGCGTATCTATTCTCAACCGACCGCAGACACATTCGCTGGCGCACGATTTTGTGGGGACTCGGGCTACAGATCACTTTTGCCTTCCTGGTGCTGCGCTTCAGCTTGGGGCAGAGCCTGATGAACTGGGCGGGCGGCGTAGTGACCAAGATGCTGTCGGCCACGTTTGCGGGGACGCAGGTGCTGTTCGGGCAACTCGGCCTGCCCAACTCCGGCGCCTTCGGCGATTTGCTCAACAAGGTTCCGGGACATACGGTCAACCCAGGCGCCATCTTTGCGTTTCAAGTTTTGCCGACGATCATCTTTATCTCGGCGTTCTTCGCGGTGCTCTATCACATTGGGTTGATGCAGATCATCATTCGTGGCATGGCGTGGATCATGCTGAAGACGATGCGCATCTCCGGCGCGGAGAGCATGAACGTGGCGGCGAGCATCTTCATGGGGCAGACGGAAGCGCCGCTGACCATCCGGCCGTTTTTGTCGAAGGCCACGCGCAGCGAATTGATGACGATTATGACCAGCGGCATGGCGCACGTTTCAGGCGGAATCATGGCCATGTACATTGCGCAGGGCGTAGAGGCGCGGCACCTGCTGTCGGCGGTGATCATGACTTCGCCGGGAACGATACTGATGGCCAAGATGCTGGTGCCGGAGACGGAAGTGCCGGCGACGGAGGGCAAGGTCGTTATACCCAAGGACGAATTGCACGCCGACGAGAATTTCATTGGCGCGATTGCGCGCGGGACCATCGACGGCGGCAAGCTGGCGATGAATGTGGGCATTATGTTGGTCAGTTTTCTGGCGCTGGTGGCGCTGCTGGACACGGTGCTGGGTTGGTTCCATGGAATGCCCTACACGCACTGGATTCCTGCGAGCCTGGGGCAGATTCTGGGTTTCGTTGGCGCGCCTGTGGCGTGGCTGATCGGCGTGCCGTGGCGCGACTGCCCTGCAATCGGCAACCTGCTGGGAACGCGCATGGCGCTGAACGAGGTGGTTGCCTACATCGCGCTGGGCGCAGAGAAGACCACGCTCTTGCCGCGGTCGTTCACCATTGCCACGTTTGCGCTGTGCGGATTCGCGAACCTGGGATCGATCGGGATGCAGATCGGCGGCATCGGCGCCCTGGTTCCGGAGCGGCGGAACGACCTGGCGCGCCTGGGGGTGCGCGCGATGCTGGCGGGGACGATGGCGAACCTGATCTCGGCGTCGATTGCGGGTATTTTCCTGGGGTAGGGCACGAAACAGAAAGTTTATTGGGCGCCCGAGCGAACATCAGTAACCACGTCGTGAATCGCAGAAATGATTGCTGGCGGATTGTCGGCCTGATCGCTGGCTACGAGCTGGCCGCGGCTTGAAAGTGTGGCGAGGTGCGGCTGAAGTTTGTGAAACCAGTAGTCGTTCAGATCCTGTGTGGCCTGCGCAAACTGCGGCCCGGGTGACGGGAAAAGGTTGGAGTCGACCAAAACGATCAGGGGGCGCGAGCCAAAGTTCCCTGACTTCCGGACCTCGTTCATGCTCTCGTCGAGGAAGCAGCCCTCGCCTTCAGTCAGTGCTGTTTCAGGTTTGTTTGAAAGAAACAGAAGCTCGCGCTGCTGATCCTGATTAAGCCATGCCAAACCAAACGGACGCCCCGCGCCAGGATTCCCGAACAGGCGCAAAAGGCCCACGTGAACCATGGCGGGAGCGAGAAACCTGCAATTGACGGCCTTAATGGGAACGGGAAGAGAAGCCAAAGCGCCTTTCATGAAGGGCGGCTCATGGGCAAAGATGTCGGGATCGGAGGCCTGAATGAGGACAGCGCCGGCAACCTCCGTGGGATATAGGCCATTGAAGACCCTGACGTGGAATGCGGAGGCCGTGGCCCCGACCAGCACGTAAGGCGGCCGAATGTGCGCGTTTTCGAGGAGCGCATGCAAGTCATGCGCGATGTCGACGAATGTGCGTGGATGCGGACCGGGATCGCTCCATCCATAACCTGCACGGTCGTACCAGCATACTCGTGTGAACTTCGCAACTTCGGGCTCAACCGTGATCCAGCCATAGCCCGCGGTGTGGCCGCCGCTGTCGAGGATCACTGTTGGGCTCCCTTCACCTGAGCAATAAAGATTCAGCGTCCTGCCACCAACGTCGACTGCCGTTCCGATTCTCGGGTAGCGAGTTCGGTCAAAGTGTTCGCCAATCTGCTCATAGACCTGGCCGCAGACGATCAGCAGCGCAAAAGAAACTCCAACGATCTTCAAAAAAACACGAAAAGAGAAACTGCTCTTTGCGTTCATCAGCGGACCTCGAGATTTGGGAATCGAGCCAATGGAGATCTCCAGCGGGCGACGCGGCTAAAGAGCTGGCCTCGTGCGGGCCTGCACAGTGCGCGGCTGCGATGACGAAGATGACTCTGCACATGAAGTGAAGCGATGCCGACAAGGATCACGATTCCCGTGGCAGAGAAAATGACCAGAAGCATCAGAAGCCGCCCGGAACGCGCGTCAACCGGAAGGGTGCGATGGAAGTCATACGCTGCCACGTGAATCATCGGAACGAGAAATGCCGCTTGCCAAACTGCTACAAAGATGGCGAGAACCCACATCCACGAATTCTCGCGGACAAACCACTGCCGCGCGAGGGAGGCCAGGGCATCAGGGATAAGTCTGCGAGACCCGCGCGGCCCCGCCTGGTCATAAATCGCCAGCATTTCCTCTGCATATCGTTCACGAAATGGCTGTGGGTGCAGCTGCAGGAGCCGGCGGTAAAGGCGGCTCATCATCGCGACACCTTCACCGGCGCGGAGTTCAGGCGCGACGTTGCCTGGCGGACCAACGACTTCAGGCGGTCGACGTCGGCGGCAAGCACCTGCCGTCCGATCGCCGTCAATTCGTAGTAACGCCGCCGCGGATCGCTGATTTCCGAAGGCCGTTTCGCCTCCTGCACGAGCTCGCTGTCGAGGAGTTTGTCGAGGTTGTCGTAAAGCGTGCCCGGACCGACCTTGTATTGGTTGCCGGAAAGCTTGGCGATCTCCTGCATGATGCCGTAGCCATGCCGGGCCTCGCCTGCAAGGCTGAGCAGGATGTAGAGGGCAGCGGTCGAGAGAAAAAGAAAGGGTGAGAGATCTTCAGTCATACTCGGATTCCGATATATCGGAATCCGAACTATCTTGTCAAGAAGATTCTTTGGGTCCGCATGGGGCGAGATGTTGATTCACGAGCCAAACCGAACCATATTCCGCAGCCTCGCTTTCGCCGCTTCTTCTTCGCGATTGCGTGGCGGCGCCTGTGTCTCAAGCCGGCTGAGTAACCGCATCGATGCTGCTGCGATCTCATCGACCGCGGCATTGAACGCTGCCTCGTTCGCCTTCGACGGTTTGATGAAGCCACTGACTTTGCGCACATACTGTAGCGACGCAGCACGCGTCTCCTCGTCCGTGACAGGAGGATCGAAGTTGAAGAGCATTTTGATGTTGCGGCACATGCGCTTCTATCCCGGATAGGCGCCGGTGATGTAGCCCTCAAGCGCCTGGATCGCGTGCTCCTGGCCGGAGATGACCCACTTGACCATATCTCCAATCGAGATGACACCGATCAATTTGTCGCCGTCGAGCACGGGGAGATGGCGGAAGTGGCCCTCGGTCATGAGGTTCATGCAGTCGTCGACGGTGTGCCGCGGCGTGATGGAGACGACGGGACTGGTCATGATCTCGCGAACCTGAGTGTCGCGGGAGTGATTGCCCACCAGAATGCCCTTGCGCGCGTAGTCGCGCTCGGAGAGGATGCCGACCAGTTGCGAGCCGGACATGACCATGAGAGCGCCCACATCGTACTCGGCCATCATCGAGAGAGCCTCGTGAACCGTTTGCTCTGGGGAAATGGGCAGGATCTTATTGAAGGTCTTTTGCTTCAGCACCTGGTCAACGGTGTCTGTGATCTTCATTGGGTCCTCCGTATGTCTGAGCCAGGGGAATAGCGGGGCGCCTCCTGGGTGCCCAGGGGCATTGGCCGCCGTGGAAGAGAAGTATACGCCGGATTGCATTACCCTGTCGTACTCACCCTTCCACAGGTCGCGATGTGATGGATGTCACCTGCCTTTGGTCATAACGGGCGGGGCTAGGCTGGGCCGGAAGGCGCGTGTCGGGCGGGTTGGCGGCGACTGCGCTACTGGGCGCGCAGGCGGCGGAGGCGATAAACGATGGTGAGTAGGGTGACCGTTCCGCAGGTGAGAAAACTGGCGCCGAGCCCGACGATGAGGGAGTTGTCGTGCTCGTAGAAGCCGTGGACGACGCCGATCACCTGCAGAATGCAGAAGCCACCGAAGGTGATGAGCGAAACGCCCTCGTCGCTCTTTTTGCGCCAGACGGCGAGCGCCTGAGGCACGAAAAGAGCCGCATTGCCCAGCAGGGCCAGTCCAAAGACATAGGTAACGATTTCCCTCATTCCCGATCGACCTCCGCGCCCGAAGGGCATACTTTTCGATGATCTCATTCGGGGCGGAAGGGAACGGGCAAAAAGGAAGGCCGGCGAGTTTCGCCGGCCCTGCCTTTTGGTTGCATCCCCGGGGAGTGTCGCTAGAAGTGCAACTTGGCACCGAACTGGATTTGCCGCGAGGTGGTGGAAGTGGCGGTGATTACGCCCGCGGTGGGTGACAACTGCGTGGCCGAAGAGTAGACCACCTCATTTGGCGTGAGGAAGTTGGTGTGGTTGAGAAGGTTGAAGAATTCGGCGCGGAACTGCAGGTTGAGCCTCTCGGTGATGTGCGTATCTTTCACTGCGGAGAAATCCACCTCCGTAAGCCCCGGCCCGACAAGCGAGTCGCGCCCCACATTGCCATATGTTCCGTAGGTGGTGGTGCCCACAGTGACCGTTGGGGGGATGAAGGCGCTGGGATTGAAGTATTCGGTTTGCGTGTGCGGATAAAGGCTGCCGGTGAAGTTCGGGCTCCAACTGGGCCGGATGGGATTGCGCGAGTCTCCGTTGCCGGGAGGGTTATAGCCGAGCTGCGGTGAGAACGGGAAGCCGGTCTGGATCGCGACGATGGCGCTGGCGGTCCAGCCGCCGGCCAGGAAGCTCGCTGGCCCTGAAGAGCGGTTCAGGAAGCGCCGGTCGGGGCCGAAAGGCAGATCGTAGCTGCCGTTGATCGAAGCCGACTGGCGCACGTCGGTCGCCGCCGGACCCCAGTCAACTTTCGGATTGAGCGGGAACGAAACATACGCGGGAGTGTTTCCGCTGACACTGGTGTTCCAGGCCGAGCCGTCGTCGAGATTCTTCGACCAGGTGTAGTTACCGCGGAGCTGAAAGCCGTTGGCATAGCTGTGCCGCGCGTCAACCTCGAGCGCGTTATACAGGCCCGTGCCCTGCGGGACCCACGAGGTGGAGTTGGCAAGATTCGGATTCGCGTCGGTGGTCGAGGGGTAGTAGACCTGCCCCGTCGATGCGTATACCGGTGTGGGTTCGTTCATATCTTCAGAGAGAATCTGGTGGTAAGAGTGGAATCCGACGTAGCCGACTGTGAGCGAAGTGTTGGGGGCAACCTCCTGTTCGATACGCAGGCTCCATGTGATGACAGCAGGGGTCGAAATATTTGGCTGAATATTGCTGGGCGAAACCTTGGCGGTAGGGGGCGGCGGCACGCCGGGCGTGAAATTGAGACTTGAAACCGCGATGGTCTTGATGGACTCCGCCGTGTTGTACGGTGCGGTCTGGTCAAGCCGGTAGTCGAGCGTTTCGAGCAGGCCATGATAGAGGCCGATGCCTCCGCGCGCGGCCGTCTTGCCGGTGCCCCACACATCCCAGGCGAAGCCCAGGCGTGGATTGGGCAGGAACTCCGCACGATTGGTCCAGAGTGCCCCGCTGCCGACGAGGGGCGTCGTTTGCAAGACGCCGTTGACGATCTGATAATTCGAGGCGCGATTCTGCGACTCGTTCCATCCGTCGGTCGACTCCGAGCGGAAGCCGGCGCGCACCTCGAGCCGCGGGGTGACCTTGATGGTGTCCTCAAAGAATGCAGCGCCCTCAAGCGATCGCCAGCCCAGCTCGGTGGGTGCGGGAACCAGAGTGAACGTGGCCACGGTGCCCTGCAGGAATGTTGTTTCTGTGGAGAACGAGGCCTGGCCGTACTGGTCCTGCGCGAGGAGATTGTTGGCCTGGATGCGTTGCAGCCATATGCCCGCCTCGATCTGATTCCGCCCCTTCGACCAATAGACGTGATCATCTTCAGTGAACAGATTGCGCGCGGTGTAATTGTTGCTACCGGTGTTTGCACCCGCGCCCGTGATGGAAGAAGCGCCGTTTGAAGCCGTGCTACCACTGATGACGATGGCGCCTACCGGATCTCCCGACACCCATCCGGGAACGCCACTGACAGGAACCAGCCCGATGAAGAAGTAGCTGGCGCGCGAATAGCCGAAGCGGGCCGTGTTGAGAAGCGAAGGTGAAAACACGTGCTGCTCCTGAACGCTCGCCACCTGCTCGCGCAGGCTCTCATCGACGTAGCTGAGAGGGTTCGCGGAAGGCGTAGTCGCCGCGCTCGCATCGACTGTGTAGGCGGCAAACAGGAGATCCTTGTTGCTCAGGTTCGAATCAAAACGCACGGTGCCGAAATCCTCGTTGATATGCTGCTCCGGGTGACTGAACGCCTCCGCGATGCCGCTGGGATTGCCGTTCGACAGAAGCTCAGGGCCATTCTGGACAGGCCAGAGGTTCAGGAGCGGGACGACTGATGCGTTTACTCCGACGTGCTGCTCGACGCCCGAAGAGTTCGGGATGTAGCCTTGGCGGGCTTCGTTGTCGGGAACCAGCGTGACGTCACTCAGCCCCCATGCTTGACGGAATCCCTCATAGTTGCCGAAGAGGAAGAGCTTGTCTTTGCGGATAGGCCCGCCGAGCGTTCCGCCAAACTGGTTGCGCTGAAATTCGGGAATAGTCGCCTGGTCAAAGTAGTTGCGGGCATCGAGCGCGCTGTTGCGGATGAATTCGAATGCCGTGCCGTGCAGAGTGTTGGTTCCCGATGTGGTGACAATCGAGACCTGCGCGCCATCCCTCTTGCCGTAGCTGGCGCCATAGGTGTCGGTGACCACGTTGAACTCGCGCACCGCGTCGACTCCGAGTAGCTGGCCGCTGGTTCCACCGGGCGTGACGTTGATGAGCGAGGCCCCGGTGTACTCGATTCCATTGAGCAGAAACAGATTGTCCTGCGGGCGGCGGCCGCCGACAGAAAACATGTTGCCGACCGAAGAGTTGGAGGTTCCGATGCCACCCGAGCGCTGGTTGGTGTAATTCACCGTGGCCGGATTGAGGGTCAGCAACTGGTCGAAGCTGCGGCCGTTGAGAGGCAGCTCCTTGACCTGGCGCTCGTCAACGAGGCCCGCGGTTTGCTGCGAAGTCGTGTTCACTACGGGATCACCGGCGTTGACGACGACTGTTTCGCGCACTGTGCTCACGCCCAGCGTGAAGTTCACCGCCACGCTTTGCCCAATGGCGAGCACGATGCCGGTTTGTTCCTGCGGCTGAAAGCCATCGTGCGCGGCGGAGACCGAATAGGAGCCGACGGGCACGCTGGGCGCGGCATAGCGGCCATCAGCTCCCGTAACCAGCGTGCGCGTGAAGCCAGTATCAGTTTGGCGGACGGTAACGGTGGCATCGGGCACTGCGGCCCCAGCGGAGTCGTGGATGGTGCCGACAATGGTGCCGCCAACTATCTGCGCGCCGGCCGGCGCTGCGCCCAGGGCAACCGCAACGAATAGAACAAGAAGAACCCGATAGAGCTTTTGCTGGATGGTCATCTGCGTCTCCTGAAGTGTTTGCCGAGCCAGCTTCTGCAGGCTCTGGGATATGAGCGCGCCCTTGGGGAAACGTCCACAAAGGTTCAGAGAAGTTCTTGGGTGCGCTTCAAATGAAGAATTGGAAGGGGAAGTCAGCTGCAACAACAACAACGACAGCCGGCCCGCCGGGAGGCAGGGGCTTGGAGTCGAATTCTGAGAAAAATCGTCATCGTCGCGTTAGAGAAGGATTTGGTTGGGTTTGGCTTCACCGACTTAAAACACGAAAGCCGCGCCAGCAATTTTGCTGTTACGCGGCCTCAAGGTGAATCGGCTGAGTCTCGAATCTGCTCAACAACAAGGCCGGTGTGACGTGGAACAACACGCCCGACACACCAACTTCGTGAGCATCAAACTCATTGCTTTTAACATACCGAAGGTCCGGACCAAGGTCAAGTCCTGAGAGACCGTTGTGTTTGTGGAGGTTATTGCTCGATCCTGCGCGGACGCCCGAGGAAACGAGCGCCAAGCGCTCCACCAGCGACGGAAAAGCCGAGGACGATGAGTGCCAGAAGAGCAGTAGAGAGGAGCATGAGCCCGGCATGCCCTTCAGGGGACAACACGAGTGCCTTGTAACTCGCAATTGCCTGCGCGTCGACTGAACCCGCGGAAGCCAGTGGCTGCAGGCCTTGATTGATAGTGCTCTGCCAGAGATCATCGATGGCCGAGCCGTCGTGCAGCCAGAAACGCATGGCGTAAAGCGAGATTGCTGTAGTGAAGGCCGCGGTCCAACTGCCGAGAATGCCGGTAACGAGGCCGATGCGCGCTCCGGCCCCAATGGTGATCCACGCGGGACGGCGGCCACGCATGTAGAGGGCGACTGCCCAGGCGCCAGCCGCCGCCATCAAGGGCAGTCCGATGAAGCTTACAGGGGAGAACATGGAGCAGAGCGCGCCAGTCGGAATGGCGAGCATGAGCGCCAGGCGCAGAGCGGGCTTCCAATCGACGGCGCCCGCATCGCGGACCGGCTCGCCTGCGCGCTCGGGCTGGTCCATCCCGGCAGAGCCGTCAGCCGTGTAAATCAGCTGGGGCAGACCGCAGAAGGGGCAAAAGCAGTCCTCGGGCTCAACGGTCTGGTGGCAGCGGCTGCAGGTCAACTCCATATAAAAAGCCTATCGCATTGGGCCATCTGGGCGGCGGGTCCTTGCCGCCCGATTCTGAAGATGCGCCCTACGAGGCTGCTTCCAGTTTCTGGGCGACGATGGTCTCGGCGGCGGCGAGCGCCTGTTTAAGCGACATGTTCGTGGAGTCGAGGATGACGGCGTCTGACGCAGGCTTAAGAGGAGAGTCCTTCCGATTGCGGTCGCGTTCGTCTCGGGCACGTAGGTCGCGGAGAATCTCTTGACGCCCCAGCGACGGGGACCTGTCGCCGGGGGCTCCACCTTCCGGCGGCGGCGCAGGCGTAAAGCCATTCTGGCCAATCTGTTCGTAGCGGCGCTGGCCGCGCACTTCGGGTGCAGCGTCGAGAAAGATTTTGACTTCGGCGTTCGGGAAGACGACGGTGCCGATGTCGCGCCCTTCCATGACCACTCCGCCGCGCGCACCGACTTGTTGTTGCAGACGGACCATCCAGGCGCGCACTGCGGGAAAGACGCTCACACGCGAAGCTGCTTCGGTCACGAGCGGGTTGCGGATGAGGCCGGTAACATCTTCGCCATCGAGCAGAACAAGATTCTCTTCTTCGCCGGGCTCGAGACGGATTTCAGTTTCGTGGGTGAGCACCTCAAGAGCCTTGGCGTCGTCTACCGGGATGGCCGAGCGGAGTGCCTTGAGGGCGAAGGCGCGATACATTGCGCCTGTTTCGAGATTAAGAAGGCCGAAGTGCCGGGCCAGGTGGCGGGCGATAGTGCTCTTTCCGGCACCGGCAGGGCCGTCGATGGCGACAATGATCTTGCGGTCCCGGTCAGGGTCAGGGGCGCGCTTTTCGTCCGCGCTCATCTACTTTTGTTCATCCGCGTTTCTTCGATCGCCGATTTGAAGAAGCAGTAAAGCCATAGCGCGACCGGTTGCTGGCCTTTGCGGAGGCCGTTAGCGCGGGCTTGCGGGCGCCGCGCTTATCGGGTCGCGCGCCCTTGCGGGTAGCATCTGTGCGCCGAACAGACTTTGCAGCAGCTTTTCCGTTGGCCGAGTGGCCATTGCGCAGCGTTCTCGACGCGGAGGTCTTCGCCTTATGCAGGCCGTTGGCAACCTTGCTCGTGCGGGAGTGGCCGTTCGAATGGAGGCTTCCGTTGGAGGAGCTTTTGGCGTCTCGGGATGCGTGGCGCTTGCCGTGACCGTTGCCATGGCCGTTTGTTGAAGCGCTCTTTGCCCATCGCGAACCGTGCGCATGGCGTGCGTTGCCATTGGCGCGCGGTGAAGCGCTGCGCGCATCGCGGCTGGGACGGCGGGAAATACGGCCAGTGGTCGATTTCTGCGCCGGCTTGCGGTTGCGGGTGTGCGCGGGCTGATGGCTGAAGCGCGGCCGTGAAGCTGGCGCCGCTTCCCTGGGCTGCGACGGGCGCTCGATCACAGGCTCGGCGGGCTTGGGCGGCGGAACAGGCGCCGATGCAAACTCCGGAGCGGGTCTGGGCGCGAGCGGCACGCGAACTGCTTCCTCATGCTCGTACGAGCGCAGGAAGTGCGACGAAGCCGGCATGGACGAGCTGGCGTACATCGTGGGCGCTGCAGCAAACTCGGGCAGGGTTCCGGCGACGTAAAAGTGCGGAGCGTGGCCGAGCGCGAGCGAATGCACCTGCCGAGTCGCGACCAGCCCACGCAGCACTTCACGCACCTTGCTGCGCGCAGTCAACGGAGCCAGAAACATCTCGACTTCTTCCATGCTGGCAGCAATCACTGCTTGCAGGTAGATCGAGGCGAGAACCGAAATTGCAGTGACCTGCGATGTGGATGCGCCCTCGGCGATGGCCTTCTGGTAGCGTGTGCGCAGAAGCTGCCACTGCGGCGTCTTGTTGGGCGCCGAGATGACGGGAATGATGCGCAGTTGCTGCCAGAGCTCGGTGATGGCGCGCAGGACAGCGGACTCGCTGACCTCGCGGCCCAGTGAATGCCTCAACTGAGGGATGGTGGCGTCGCCGGCTTCAAGATGCTTGTAGGCTTGGACGGCGAGCGGCGAAACCTGGCGCGATCCCGTCAATTGAGGGCTACGCCGCCAGTCGCGATCCCCGCGGAGAGCGTAGACGTAGGGTAAAACCCAAGCAGCGACCACGAAGTCGGGCTGCTCACCGGGCTGGCCAAACAGATTGAGCCGAACGGCCACACCTTCTGATTCCAGTCGAATCAGCAAATCTTCCGCGGCCGCAACGAGCTTAACGCCGGGAGACGGCGTGTGCTCTCCGGCTACGGCTTCAACGAAGGTAGGGGCAGTGAACGAGGCGAACTGTCGCCGCGGTAGGAAGAGACACAATCCCGTCTCCTCCAACCAAGTGCGGGCATCATCAAGAGTCAACTGCCCGCGTCCGTTCAAGCGCATCCTTTCGGCGCGCGATGCTTCCAATTGTTCTGCTGTCAAAGAAAACCTCGCTTCCAGGTTGGCGATCACGGCCAAAATCCCGCGCCCCTGAGAGCGCGTCCGGTCACCTTAACAAGCGCCGAGGGGTCTCTACCGGACCCTAAATTCGGTGAAATGCCCGCTGAATTTCTTTCCAAGAGTACAGGAGAGCGATTGGACGTCCATGCGGGCAACTGGTTGGGTGACTGGTCTTTGCAAGCTCTAACAATAACCATTCTATACGTTTTGGATCAAGATGTGTATTGACCTTAATGGCAGAATGGCAGGCGATGGAGGCGGCAATGCGCGAGCGAAGCATGATAAGTGCTTCATTTTCAGTTGGTTCTCCTGAATCGGCCGAAGATTGGTCGATGACTTCGGCCAAAGTGCGCTCGAGCTCGGCGCCCTCTAGGCCAACGGGTGCAGCCTTGACCGCAAGTGTTTGAGGTCCAAAGGGTTCCACCTCAAAACCGCTTACTTCGAGCTCCTCGGCGATTCGGGCGAAGACGACCATCTGTTCGGGCTTCAATTCCACCAACATTGGCATGAGGAGGCGTTGGCGCTGCACGCGCTCGACCTGACGGTCGCGAAGGATCTTCTCAAAAAGCACCCGCTCGTGTGCAACATGCTGGTCGATGATCCATAAGCCGTCATCGCCTGTCGCGAGAATGAACGACTCGCGCAACTGACCGAGCGGCTTGAGCGAGCCGAGATGGTTAAGGGAATTGGCCGCCTGTTCGGCCTCAACCAGCGCTGTGGCCACGGCTGAATTGCTTCCGTAAGCTGTTGCTCCATTGAGGCTTGGGCTGCAATCGCCGGCGTTCGGAGCGGAGTCCGGAGCCAAGAGCGCGGTGGCTGCCGCGCCCCAAGTCTCAAGATCGAGATTGCGCGTTGACTGGTCGTCGCCAACGCCCCCACCCCCGAAAGGAAGCGTGCCAGGAATGGGTGACTGAACCCGTGGCGTGAGGTGGAAAGCCGCGGCATCGGCGAGTGCGTTTGAATCGGAGTCTGGAGCGCCAGGCAATGGCGACGCGGCTTGGGGCATCAGGGACGGACTGGCCGTGGGCTGCGAGCCGATTGCGGCAATGAATTCAGCAGCTGGCCGCGCATTGATGAGTGCGGTGCGCAGGCTGTCGCGGACAAAATCGTGGACGTGACTTTGCTGGCGAAAGCGCACTTCGGTTTTTGCGGGATGGACGTTTACGTCCACTTCTTCGGGCGGCATTTCAAGAAACAACAGAACCACGGGAAAGCTGGTGGGCGGAATCACGTTGCGATAGGCCTCGGTGATGGCGTGCAGTAGAAGCCGGTCACGGATGAGGCGCTTGTTGATGAAGATGTAGATGGAATTCCGGTTGAGCTTTTGCAGTTCGGGCTTGGAGTAGAAGCCAGTGAGCCGGAGCGAGCCGGGTTGACGCGGCGGCTGGTCAGGATCCTTCCTCCAGGGTGGCGGCTCGGGCAGACCGGCACGGTCGAATGGCGCCTCGGCGGTGACGGGAAGCAGTTGGCCGAGCGTTTCCTTGCCAAAGATCTGAAAGATGCGCTCGGCGGTGCGCGTGGCTGGAAGCGCGGAGAACACGGTGTGGCTGGCGGAAAGCAATTCGAATTGCTTTTCAGGATGCGCCAACGCGTAGTGCGTGACGAGCGCGGTGACGTGGGCGAGCTCTGTAGACTCGGCGCGGAGGAATTTGCGCCGCGCGGGAGTATTGAAAAAGAGGTCGGCGACAGCGATCATGGTTCCGCGCGGCAGCGCCGCATCTTCCACGCGATGGATTTTGCCGCCGGCAATCTCGATGTGCGTGCCCGCAGCTTCGTCGCCGGTTGCCGTCTCAAGCGTGACCCGCGCGACCGAGGCGATAGACGGAAGCGCCTCGCCGCGGAAACCGAGAGTGGCAATGGAGAGCAGATCGTCGGCAGTGCGAAGTTTGGAAGTTGCATGGCGCTCGAAGGCCAGCAGGGCGTCGTCGCGATTCATGCCATTACCGTCGTCGGAGATTCGGATCAGTTTGCGCCCGCCGCCTTCTACCTCGACGCGAATACGCATGGCTCCCGCGTCCAGCGCGTTTTCAAGAAGTTCTTTGACCACGGACGCGGGCCGATCCACCACTTCGCCCGCAGCGATTTGGTTGGCTACCTGATCGGGAAGAATGCGGATCTGGCCCATAAGAACTCAGAGTAACGCAAGCTGGTGGGCCAGATTCAGTGATTGATTTGCGCAAAACGTGGCGCAAATTCCTAGTTTGCCGCTGGCGCGCCCTTGGCTGCAGGTTTGTTCGCCGCGGCGGTCTTGACCTTGGAGCGGGAAGAGGCAGGCGATGGCGCTGACTCCGATGGCGACGCGGGCCCTTCCAGTAGCGTGGCCTTGCGAATGACCGCCTCAGGAGATGTGGTGGTGAAGCCAGGATTGTTGGTCAACTGGGCGTCATACCACCGCGGGGGCAAATACCACCGTGAGTCGCCAGATGAGGACAGATAGTCGTAAATCAGCGGCATATCGGCGGGTAATCCACCGTGATCACGCTCGGAAAGGACGACATAGGACTTGAGTTCGCTCGAAATCTGATCGTGGTTTGAGGGGTCTTCCGCCTCCATCAAGGCCACAGCGTATTCGAGATGAGCGGAGGGAATGGCGCCGCGATCCGCGTCCAGGCGTAGCGCGGTTGTCAGGTGATTGAGAGCATCTTGCCGCTCATCCGGAGTGCGTGCGGTGAGGCGCTCGAGCTTCGCCAGATAGAAGTTCGCGTAAGGATCGTCGGGCCGATCGGTGACCGCACCCTGCAGGTTTCGCTTGGCCACGGCAAAGAGATCGTAGTCCATCGCGAGAATCCCATTGTCGCGTTTGACGGAGGAGATTGTGGGGCCGAAATCGGGAGAGTTGGGACTGAATCCCTTGCCCTTGGTCCGCAGCTCAATTTCGGCCTTCAGCTCCCCACCGAGGAGTGAGTCCAGATGGGCTTGGCGCTCCTTGATGCGCGGCGCGCTGCCCATGAAACCGAGTCCCATACGCGAGTCGGCTGTAACAACCTGATTGAGCGAAGCGAACAGGCGGGCGACTTCGCGCGGGTCGTAGCCTTGCTCGAGCATCAAATTCACCGCCATATCGTCGGCATCGTCCTCTTCTTTCGAGGCCCAGAGCACCGGTTCGATTTGGGGATGAATGAAGTAGTGGCCCACTTCCATTCCCGTCGCCAGGCCGGCGGTGCCGCCGAGCAGACCTCCCAGGCGAAGCGGGATCATGGCGCCGCCCAATCCAGCTCCCATGACCATGGAGCCGACGTCGCTGATGACCTTTTCTTTCTCGGCCTTTTCCTTCGCCAGTTCCTCAGCCACATGCTTGTCGCGAATGCGCAGGTAAGCCTGCCTAAGCTCAACGTGCGCGATTTCGTGCGCCAGGACGTAGGACAACTCCGATTCGCTGTCGAGCATGGAAACCAAACCCGTCGAAAGGTAGATGGTTCCCGTTGAAAGGGTAAGAGCCTTGGGGATGGGATCGTACAGGACGCGGAACGTATATACGTTGGCGGAGTTCTTGGGAACGAGCCTTTGCCCGATGTGGTTGACGTAGCTTTGCACAACGGGATTGGCATAAAGGCGCTGCCTGTCAAACGAGTCGCCGGAAGCGGCGTCCTGGGACAATCCCATGTTCTCTGTCAGGTTGATGCCGTAGGCCAGCTGCATATCGTTCCTGCGCAGCGTATCCCATTCCTGCTGAATGGCGTCCTGGATCTCGGGCATCTGTTCAACCCGGGCAATCTTGTCCTTGTCGACGTTGCTGATATCGTTCGGGTCGGTCTGCTTTTTCCCCTTACCCGATAGCGCGTTGGTGATCTGAGAAACCTGGGCTGAGGATGTGGGCACCAAAACTCCGCAGAAAAGCAGAGCACCAAGGGCGATCACGAGAAGTCTTTTCATAAGACTCTCCTTTATCGATATTGGCGTCAGGGGGACGCCGTTCACCGTTGATGGCTTGGGGGGAAGGCCCGGTATCCCCGAGTATAGGCTCGAATTTCGCGGTGAGTCAACGGGTCGAGCGGGGCGTGAATCGCCGCCAAACAAGCGGTGAATCGCGATTCGAGAAAGCGAGCGGGAGAAGCCGTCAGGCTCCACGGAAAAGGGGTGTTTGCGGGCGATCGGTACCACATGCAGAGACTCAAGCCCGAAGTGTGATCTCAGGCACAAGCGGTTCGCGCAATGCACGCGACAATGATTGAGTAATGGACTGAGTAAGGCCGGCGAGTTGTCGGTATCGCCGGCCGGGAGAAGCAATCTATGAGCGACCTTGCCACGTTGGCTGAAGCCGTTGCCGTTGACCCGCTTGTCGGCCATCCGCCGGACTATCACGTTTTTCACAAGTTCATTGATCGCTGCAAGAATCTTCCGGCGATCACGACGGCGGTAGTGTGGCCTCTTACTGAAGTGGCTCTGAGCGGCGCGGTCGAAGCAGCGGCCGCCGGCCTTATCGAACCCACGCTTATCGGTCCGGAAAAAGCAATGATGGCGCTGGCGGCAAAGATCGGCGCCGACATCAGCGGATTTCCGATCGTCGAAGCCGAAACCGAGGCGCAGGCCGCCGAGGCTGCCGTGGTGATGTGCCGCGCAGGGAACGCGCAGGCTCTGATGAAAGGCAGCCTGCATACCGACGAGCTGTTGAAACCCGCCATGCAGCGCGATACTGGGTTGCGCACGGCGCGGCGCATTTCGCACGTATTCATCATGGACACGCCCGCATACGCGCGGACACTGCTGATCACCGATGCGGCCATCAACATTACGCCGGACCTAGAAGACAAGATTCACATTGTGCAGAACGCCATTGACCTGGCGCACGCGCTGGGCATTCCCGAGCCCAAGGTGGCGCTGCTTTCGGCGGTGGAGACGGTGAACCCGAAGATTCAATCCACGCTCGACGCCGCGGCACTATGCAAAATGGCCGATCGCGGCCAGATCACGGGCGGGATTCTCGACGGGCCGCTGGCCTTCGATACCGCGGTAAGCCAGAAGGCGGCGCAGATCAAGAAGCTGGTGTCGCCGGTGACCGGCCAGGCCGACATTCTTGTGGTTCCGGATCTCGAAAGCGGCAACATGTTGGCGAAGCAACTGGAGTACCTGGGCGGAGCGCAACTGGCGGGCATCGTGCTGGGCGCACGCGTGCCGACGATTCTTACCAGCCGGGCGGATTCGGCAGAGACGCGGCTCGTGAGCTGCGCGGTGGCCGTGCTGCTGCATTACGCGGCGCATCCGGCGGTGAAGGTCTAGCAACCTAGTTCGAAAAAATCGGTAGCGATGCGGTCGCCATTGAAATGATGGCGCCCGTTTTGCGCCTGTGAAATTCTCCACAGTTTTTCAATTGCAGCGAGGGTTTTTCATAGAACCCGGAGCCTTTTTGCGGCATCAAAAGAGCTACGCGGGATACAAAACGGATCCGTATCGGGTCTACACTTCATCGAGTCCAGGGTAGCTCGCGCCAAGGAGATCAGATGCCAACCCACGCAACCCAATCAAATAAGGCAGCCAAGACAAGCAGTCCGGATGACTTCACGCCTGAGCAAGTGAAGGAATTGACGGACGCGCTCAATGCGCTCCTAGCCGACGTTTTCGCCCTTTACATCAAGACCAAGAATTTTCACTGGCACATGAGCGGTCCGCATTTTCGCGACTATCACCTGCTGCTCGACGAGCAGGCCGATCAGATTTTCAAAATCAGCGACACTATAGCCGAGCGCGTGCGCAAGATCGGCGGGCAGACAATTCGCTCCATCGGGCAGATTGCACGGTTGCAGCGCATTAAGGACAACGACTACGAGTTTGTTCCGGCACACGGCATGCTGGAGGAACTCGGGGCAGACAACAGATCGCTGGTGAAGAGCCTCCGCGAGGCACACCAAGTCGCGTCCGATGCCAACGACTACGCAACGACCAGCTTGATCGAAGTTTGGATCGACGAGGCGGAGCGGCGAGCATGGTTCTTGTTCGAAGCGACTCGGTGACTGCAAGTTGCGAAAACTTGAGGTGCTGGCGTAAGGTTGGCGCATTAGACTAGCCTTCCGGGCGGTATTGCAAGGAGACCCCTCAAGCCAATGGACGCCGTCACCGCATCTCCCATTGCTGCCGCTGCGGGCGGCAGCTTTCTCGTCGAGTCGCGCACGCCAAATGAAATCTTCACTCCCGAAGACCTGAACGAAGAGCAGCGCGAGATCGCGGCGACGGCGGAACGCTTCGCGTGCGAGGAGATTCTGCCGCGCGTTGCGGCGATCGAGGCCAAAGAGCCGGGCGCGATGCTGGCGGTCTTGCGAAAGGCTGCCGAGCTTGGGTTCACCGCGATCGATATTCCCGAGGAATACGGCGGCCTGGGGATGGACAAGGTGAGCTCGACGCTCATCACCGATCACATCTCCGTACTGGCAAGTTTTTCGACGGCGTTTGGCGCGCACATCGGCATTGCAACGCTGCCGCTGGTCTGGTACGGAACTGAGGAACAGAAGCAGCGCTACCTGCCGAAACTCGCGACCTGCGAGTGGATCGGCGCGTATGGATTGTCCGAGGCCAGCTCGGGATCGGACGCCATGAATATCCGCACCCGCGCTGTGCTTTCGTCTGACGGTGCGCACTACGTTTTGAACGGTGAGAAGCAGTGGCTCACAAATGGCGGCACTGCGGACCTGTACACAGTCTTCGCAAAAATTGACGGTGAGAAGTTTTCGGCTTTCTTGATCGAGCGTGGCACGCCTGGCCTGACCGTGGGGCCAGAAGAGCACAAGCTGGGAATTCGTGGCTCGTCGACCTGCCCACTGGTGCTCTCGGACTGCAGAATTCCCAAAGAGAATCTGCTGGGCGAAGCCGGCAAAGGCCATCGTATTGCATTCAATGTGCTGAACGTGGGCCGCTTCAAGCTGGGAGTGGCGTGCATTGGCGGAGCGCGGCACGCGCTCTCGCGGATGATTCTCTACGCCAAGGAGCGCAAGGCGTTCGGCAAAGCGATCGCCGATTTTGGATTGATTCAGCGCAAGATATCGTCGTCGGCAGCGCATCTCTATGCGGCTGAGAGCATGGCCTATCGAACGGCAGGCCTGATAGACGCGAAGCTCGATGGCGCGCAGACCGAAAAGGGCGGCAGGCCGTTGGGCCAGAGTATCGACGTTCCGAGCAAGATTGAGGAGTACGCGGTGGAATGCTCCATCTTGAAGGTCTACGGCTCGGAGATGCTCACGCTCGTGGCAGACGAGCTGATCGCCACGATGGGCGGATACGGCTACGTCGAAGACTATCCGGCGGAGCGGACGTATCGCGACGCGCGGATTAACCGCATCTTCGAAGGAACGAACGAAATCAATCGGCTGATCATTACGGGATGGATGATGAAGCGCGCGATGAGCGGAAAGCTGCCGCTGATCGCGGCGATGAAGCGCGTGATGGACGAAGTGATGGAGCCGCTCGCGTTTGGCGGCGACAGCGATGCGGGCCAGCCGTTGGCACACGAGACGGCGGTGCTGGCAGCGGCGAAGAGGATGACGCTGTTTGCGGCTGGCGTTGCCAGCCAGCGATTCATGATCGGACTTGAAGAACAGCAGGAGATCATGGCAGACCTCGCAGACATGATCAGTCAGGTTTTCGCATTCGAGTCGGCGCTGGTGCGCGCGCAGAAACTTTCTCGCGCAGGAAGCCGCTCGTCGGAAGTTGCGGCGGCCATGACGGGATTGCTGGCCGAAGAATCGATGGCGCTGGCCGAGCAGGCGGCGCGCCGAGTCCTCGCGGCGGCGAGCGAAGGCGACGCGCTGACAACGCAGTTGGCGATTCTGCGGCGGTTGGCGCGATCGACGCCGGTCGATGTGGTGGCGTTGAGCCGCGCGGTTGCTCGTAGGTGCATTGAGCTGGAATCCTACCCGCTCTGAGTCCGCAGCTCAGGCTTCGTGTTCGTGGAGCGACTGAACTGCGCGCGCAACACTGGTGCGGGATGAGAGAAGCTGCGCGACGATAGCGACTGCGGGGATCAGATAGATCATCGACCCGCAGACCCACATGAAAGCACCCGCGGCAACCTGGTCGTCAAGCGCGCCAAAGCCGAAAGGCCGCGGAACCAGGGCGTAACTCGGATAGAGCAGGCGGCCGGCGAAGCAGAGGAAGGCCGAGACTCCCGTGTTGACCACGTCGGCAAGCAGGAGATAAGGAATCAGGATCCAGCGCGAGCGCAGGGGGCGGCTGGGCCACGGCTGAACGATCGGCCACCAGAACATGAGATTGGTGAAGAAGAAGCAGGCGTGCTCGAAGTTGTGCCAATTCTCCGAGGCGAGCGCGAATTCGTAGGCGCGGGGAACGTGCCAGCCGATGTAGGCGGCGTTCATGGCTAGCCAGGCAACGCGCGGACGCGTGAGAAACACTCCGGCGCGATGAACGAAGCGCGAGACAAAGAGCGGACGAAGGAAGTTTCGGATCGTGAAGCGGGGAAGGCCGCGCAGCATGGGAACCACGGGCGCACCGAGCACGATGAGCGGCGGAGCGATGGACATGAGCGCAAAGTGCTGCGCCATGTGCATGAAGAGAAGCGATTCACTGAAGGTGTCGAGCGGCGAGGCGATGGCGACGAAGAGAGCAACGATGCCGCCGACAAACGCCGCGAGGCGCAAGGCAGGGAACTGAGCCGGGCGCGTGCGGCGAATCAGAAGCCAGCCGCGCGTGTAGATGAGCGCCGTGATTGCAAGCGCGATGGTAACGAACCAGGGAATGTCCCAGCGGGTGAAGAGGTCGACGATGGCGGTCGAGTCAGTCATGGGCCGGAAATTCCGGTTGCTGGCGCGTTCGGCTGTGGGGCGGGGGCCATCGGCGGCGGGGCGGAGTTAACGGGCGGCTGTTCGCCGTCAACCGCACGCCGCGAAGCGTCGTACGCAGGCGGCTCGTTGGCAGGATGCAGCGTCTCGAGAAAACTGACCAGCGCCTCAATCTCCGCTGGAGAAAGATTCTTGCCGTAAGCGGGCATATTGCCGCCGCCGGTGACGACCTTGAAGCGCATCTGATCGATGGTCATGCGCGTTGCCACATCGTCGAGCGCGGGACCGCGCTCGCCGCCTGCGCCGCCGATCGAGTGGCAGTTGCGGCACTGCTTGACCTGGAAGACGACAGCGCCCTGCCGCACCAGCGGGGTGGCGGATTGCAAATAATGCACAGGTATGGGATCGCTGCTCCACGCGCTCATGTGCGGGCTCCACGGTGTCGTGGTTCCTAGATGCGTGAGCACGCCCCAGCAAACCGCGATGGTGGAGACAGTGAGCACCGCAACAGGGCGGCGATGCCAGCTCTTCTCGCCTTCCGCGGCAAAGAACGGGAGCGCGAGCAAGCCGGCAATCGCGAGAAGCGGCGCGATCAGAATGAATGGCGTCTCCATCTCCGGCGGGAGATAGGAGAGCACCGTGTAGATCCACAGGAACGAGAAGTCCGGCTTGGGAACGGTTTGAATGATCGACGGATCGGGCTGACCACTGGGGCCGTAGGGTCCAAAGACAAAGGCGCAGACGGCGACAGCGGCGAGAATTGCGCCGGAAAAGACGAGATCTTTCCAGAACACGCCGGGAATGAACGGAATTCCGTCTTCGTGCGTGAGGCGCTTGTAGTCGTCGAGATACGTTGCGCGCCGGACGAGGCGCCCAGGCATGGGCCACTCGTTGATGCCGAGCTTAAGGACCATCCACACGTGCACGAAGACGAAGAGCAGCATGAGGCCGGGAATGACGAAGACGTGGAACGCGAAGAAGCGCGACAGCGTGGCACCGGCGATGATTGGACCACCGAGAAGCAAATGCACCAGGCCGCCGCCGATGAAGGGCACGCGGCTGGCGATGGATGCGCCGATGCCCAGGCCCCAGTAGGCGTCCTGATCGAAACGCAAAACCTGACCGGTGAAGGCCATTCCGAGCGTCATCAAAAGCAGAAAAACGCCAACAATCCATGTGAGCTCGCGGGGAAACTTGTAGGAGCCGAAGAGAAATACCTGCGCCATGTGGATGAAAACGATGGCGACCATGAAGTTCGATCCCCATCCGTGCAAGGCGCGCAAGAACCAGCCGAGCGGGATTTGGTGATTGAGAACGTTGAGGCTGCTCCATGCTTCGCCCGCCGAGGGAACGTAAACCAGGGCCAGCAGGATGCCGGTGAAGATTTGCAGGAAGAGCAGCGTGAATGCGGCGCTGCCGAAGACGTACCACCAGCTAGCAGTGTTACGCGGCACCGGATGCAGAGCCGCGTCTTTGATCGGCGCTTCGAGCTGCAGGCGGAGCTCGAGCCAGTCGTAGATGCGGCTTGCGGTTTGCTTCAGCCGCTGCATGAACAGTCTCCCTGGCCCGCGGAAATCTTCACGAGCTTGGCCGAATTCGAAAGCGTGGGCATCTGCCCCGCGTCAATGAGCAGTTCGCCGGAAGCAACCTTCCAGTCGTAGGTGAAGAGCCCGCGCTCGGGCGGGCCGGAGGCGCGAGAGCCGTCAGCGTAGTAGACGCCGCCGTGACAGGGACACATGAAAAGCTGCGACTGCGGGAACCAGCGCACGGGGCAGCCAAGGTGCGCGCAGTTGATGGCGAAGACGCTGAAGTGTTTAGCGCTTTCGCTGCGCACGTAGCAGGCGACGTTGTCGGTCTGGCCGTCCCACGAATTGGCCGATGGGCTCTTGTAGAAGGCGAGGCGCGTCTCCCCAGCGGGGAATGCACTGACGGCCCCGAGCGAAACCCAGGAGTTGAAGCTCGCGTCTTTACGCCATGGCGCGAAGAAGTAGCGCAGGATAGGAACGGCGAGCACCACGCCGACAATGCCGTTGAGCGCGATGCTGGCTTTGAACAGAAGCCAGCGGCGGGAGACGATGCGAGGGTCGTTCGCTGATCCATCGGCGACGGGCGCGGTGAGGTTTTGCGATGATGGCACGCTCGGTCTGTTTTCTTCATTGCTCATTTTGCTTGCCTCCCGTCTGCTGGGGATTGGCTGGGCGCGGTGTTTGCGGCCGACTGCGGCAAAGCGTTCCGCAGGCTGGCCAGATACGAAACGATGTCGTCGACGTCCTGCTCGGAAAGCGGCACAGCGGATTTTCCAGCCGGCGCGTCGTTGCGCCAATCGGGCTGGCCGATGTCTGGACGGCCGGCGACGATAATGTCGCGGAGCGCTTGATCGCCGACGAGGGTGAGATAGACCGGGCTGGTGATCTGCTGGCGCGAAGGCGCGTGGCAGGATGCGCAGTGTGCCTGATAGGCGAGCTCTCCGCGATGCGGATCGCCGGTCTGAGTCTCCGCGTATGGCGGCGGTGTCGCTCCCGCAAATGCGTTTGGCCGCGACCACGCTTGGCGCATTCCGGCGACGAGAGCATTCACCTGCGCGTCGGTCAACATTCCGCCCTGCGATTGCGCAAATGCGGGCATTTCCGTGCCCGGCATGCCGCTGGAGATCCATTTGCGCAGCGTTGAGTCGTCGACCTGGGCCTGGTACTCCGGATTGGCGAGATCGATGGCCGGGCCGTTCTGGCCGTTTGCTCCGTGGCATGCGGCGCAGTTCTGGCTGTAGAGTGTCGCGAAGTCGCTGACCGCATCGGGTCGCGGAATGGGGTCGGGCAGATAGCCGGGCGCGTGGCTGCAGCCCACGAGGAGCGCGGCAAATGCGGCTGCGAGGAGAAGCGATCCGCGCGGCATCACGGCTTCTCCTTATCGTCATCGCGCGGCGGTACCGCATCGGCTCGCGAATGCATCATGCCGGGCGCTTCAATGCCCATGCGCGCGGCAAAGGGCAGGGATTGCCCGATAGGGACGCGGTCCTGCCGCGCAACGACAATTCCGGCGGTTATTCCGTAGGCGACCTGCGAAACAAGAAACCAACTCCAGGAGATACGATCGGCGAGCGCAGGATTGATGATGCCCATGAAGGAATGCAGAATCCCGGTCCATAAAACGGGCGCAAGAATGCCGCCCAGCAAAACGGGATGCCGCGGGAGCATGGGTAGCATGGCTCCGTAGAGTAAGCCGACCAGCAAGCAGGTGACGGTGTGGATGACGATGGCAACGAGCAGACTTTGCCAGTGAAAGGCGGCGATGTCCGCAGTGGTGGGATTGCGCCAACCAGCGACGCCTGCGCCGCCGAGCAGGTTCACCGGATACCAGATGCTGTGCTGCGCAATCAGGCCGTAGAGGAGCGCAGGCCCGATCATCGCGATGCCACCGGCGATGCCACCCTTGATGCCGCTGACGACGGGATACGTTTCAAGAGGCAGACGAGCGCGGTGTTCGGGGCTTAGCCGGACGCGGTCGACCAGCGTGCGAGACGATGTGACGGTGACCGGCTGATCGGCAATGGAGACTTCTTCGTGCCGCTCGTGCGGAAGCACCTGGCGAAACCATCCCACGCAGCCGGCGAGCATGAAGACGCCACCGAGAATGCTGATACCCGCGCTGGTGACGAGGCCTGCGGCGGCGAGCGTGCAGCCGAAGGCGAGGATGATCGGCCACGCGGTGGGAGCGGGCAAGTGAATCGTCGCGCTTTGCTGCTCGCCGTGTTGGAGAGAATCCGCCAATGTAACTACCTGCCCACGATATAGACCACGGTGAAGACCACAACCCACACTGCGTCAACGAAGTGCCAGTAGAGCGAGAGCACCTGAACGCGCTCGGCGTGGCGCTGCTCGATGCGGCCGAGAAGCGTAAAGATCATGATGAGCGAAAGCATGATGAGGCCGACGACCACGTGCGTAGCGTGCAGGCCAACGAGGGAATAAAAGGTTGTGCCGAATAGATTGGTGCGAATGGTGAGGCCTTCGTGAACGATGAGGCGCGTCCATTCCTGCGCTGTGCCGATGAGAAAGACGATGCCGAGCAGCATGGTGAACGCCCACCAGGCGGCGAAGGCGCGCATGCGGCCGCGCTCGATGGCACGCTCGGCGAGCCAAATGGTGAGGCTGCTCGAGAGCAGGCAAATTGTGTTGAAGATGGGGACGTCGAGAATCTGCGGCGTGGGTCCGTACGTGCTGCGGCCGATGTAGTAAACGTACGCGACAACAAAGATGGTGAAGATGGCCGACTCGCCGATGATGAGCGAGAGCATGCCGACGCGGCCGCGCGATGGCAGGCGCCAGTTTTCATCGGCGAAGATGGGCAACGAATTCTGGATTGCGCTCATTGTTCGTACTTCCAGTCGGGATCGTTGGGGTGCTTGATGTCCCAGAGCGGCCGGCGGCTGCGCACTTCAGGATCAGTCGCAAAGTTGTAGGCTGGTGGCGGCGAGGGAGTGGACCACTCGAGCGTCCACGCGTCCCACGGGTCGTTACCGGCTTCCTTGCCGTGCAGATAAGAGTCGATGAGATTCCAGGCGAAGATCAGCACCGCGACCGCCTGAATCATGCCGCCCATCGAGATGATCATGTTGAGCGTGTTCCATCCGCGGTCGGCTTCGTAGGTGTATATGGAGCGCGGCATGCCGAGAATGCCCACGAAGTGCATGGTGTCAAAAGTGATATGGAAGCCGATCAAGAAGAGCCAGAAGTGCCACTTTCCGAGCTTTTCTGAGAGCATGTGTCCGGTGGCCTTTGGGTACTAGTAATAAATCGCGGCGAAGATGCAGAAGACGATCGCGCCGACGAGCACGTAGTGGAAGTGAGCGATGACGAAGTACGAGTTGTGCAGTTGCCAATCCCACGGGGCAACCGAAAGCATGATGCCGGTGAGTCCGGCGGCGAGGAACTGAAGAACGAAAGCTGTGCAAAACAGCATGGGCGTGGCGAAGCGGATTTTGCCGCCCCACATGGTGGCCACCCAGTTGAAGATTTTGATGCCGGTCGGGATGCCGACCATCATGGTGGAAAGAGCGAAGAATGCGTTACCCACAGAGGTCATGCCGACGGTGAACATGTGGTGCGCCCACACAGTGAGGCTCACAAAGGCGATGCCGATCGAGGCCGCGACCATGGCCGGGTAACCGAAGATAGCCTTGCGTGAAAAAACGGGGATGATCTCGTTGGCGATGGCGAAGGCGGGAAGAACGAGGACGTAGACTTCGGGGTGGCCGAAGATCCAGAAGAAGTGCATCCAGACGACGGCCGAGCCGCCGGCTTGCGTGTCAAAGAAGTGGCCGCCGAGATAGCGATCGATGAGCAGCATGATCTGCGCAGCGGTGAGCGGCGTTATGGTAATGAGCGTCATGCCGCTGACCACCAGCATGAGCCAGGCGAAGAGCGGCATGCGGAAGAGCGTCATGCCGCGGCAGCGCATGGAAAGAATGGTGGCGATGATGTTTATGGCCGTGCCCAGCGTACCGAAGCCCATGACGATGAGCGAAAGCGCCCAGTAGTCCGTGTTGTGGCCGGGCGAAAACGCCTTGGCGGTAAGCGGCGCGTAGGCCCACCAGCCGACATCGGGCGCGCTGCCCATGCCGTAGAGACCGAAGCCGCCAATGAAGCTGAAGTAGAGCATTAGACCGCCGAATGCTGTGAGCCAGAAGCTGAAAGCATTCAGGCGTGGGAAGGCCATGTCGCGCGCGCCGATCATAAGCGGGACAAGGTAATTGGCGAACCCGAACAGAATCGGCATTCCCACCAGAAAAACCATGGAGGTGCCGTGCATGGTGAACATCTCGTTGTAAAATTCGGGCGAGAGAAAGTGATTGTCGGGGATGGCGAGTTGAATGCGCATGGCGAGCGCTTCGGCGCCGGCGACGAGCAGGAAAAAGATCGCATAGACGACGTAGAGAATGCCGAGCTTCTTGTGATCGACGGTGACCACCCAGCCGTGCAGCCACTCAAGAAACGCAGCGCTGCGCGAGGGCGTTGACGTTAATGAGCCGGGAATCGGGAGTGTCTGGTCGGCCATCGCTTGTCCTTCAGTGCAGGGTGGAAAGGTATGCCACGACTTCGTCGGTTTGCTGATCGCTTAGTTGCATGGCAGGCATCTGCGCTCCGGGCTTGAATGTGTCGGGATCGTGGATCCAGGCGCGCAGATTATCGGGCGTGTTGGCCGCGGCGCCGGCCGCGATGGTTGCCCGGCTCATCAGATGCGTGAGATCGGGACCGAAGGTTCCGTGCGCTGGCGTGCCGACGATGGTGTGGCAGTTGACGCAAGCCTGAGTTTCAAACACCTGCCGGCCGGCAGCGGCGGTGGAATCGTCGACTGCAAGCCGCTGCTGGTTTTTTGCCCATGCGTCGAACTGCTGCGGTGTGTCAACGTAGACGCGAATGAGCATTTTGGCGTGTTCGATGCCGCAGAACTGCGCGCATTGGCCAACGTAGAGGCCCGGCTCATGCGGATCGAGCCACATCGCGTTGGGGTGGTTGGGAATCAGATCGGTTTTGCCGGCGAGCTGGGGCACCCAGAAGCTGTGATCCACGTCGGCCGAGAGCAGGCGCAGATAGGTCGGCTCCGGAGCGAGAAGCGTGCTTGCGGGAATGTGCAGCTCGTTGGCGGTGACAATGTTGAACTTGGGATAGCGGAATTCCCACCAAAACTGGTGGCCGATGACGGTGACTTCAAGCGCGGATTTGGGCTCGGGTGCATCCTGGATGGCGAAGATGATGCGCGCGGTGGTGAGAAACAGCACGACCACGATGAGGACCGGAATGACTGTCCAGGCGAGCTCCACTTGCATACTGCCGTAAATCTGGGGCGGCTCGTGCTCCGCGTCTGGCCCGCGGGCGCGGAACCTGACGATGACATAAGCGAGCAGCCCTGCAACCACTGCGAAGATGGAGCCGGTAATGAGGAGCACGAAGAGCGAGAGGCCGTAGATCTCATGCGCGGGGGTCGACGCGGGCGCAAGAATGCTGGGCGTGGACTGAGCGCCTTCCGCGAGAGCCGGCACGGCGCCGAGACAAAGCAAAAAAACGAAGCAGAGCCGGAGTCGAGATGAGGAAAGGCTGCGGCTTGGCTGCATAGTCCTCCACGTTCCGGTAAGTTTCCGATCAAGCTAAACAATTCCGATCGAGCGAAACAGGCGCGCCTGCAGAAACGGGTGTGCCTGCCGATTTCACGACCCATAGGTTGTTCGCGCATCTTCGCAGCGGACGGTTGTCGTTCAGTAATTGCACTCGCCGGTCAGCACATGAAGCGCAATGGGGAAGGCGAGCTTTCGGGGTCGATTATAAGACATCTATATTTGAACTGTGCCTTGCAGTGGGACGATGCGCACGAAAAGATGGAGCCCCTTCGGAATCTTATGCAGATGCCAATCGCGCCGACGGATCATCCGACAATTCGCGACCTGCTGGCTGAGGCAGAAAAGGTGCTGGTTGGGGGACCTCACGCTGCGCGCGCGCGCCGGGATGCTGAGACACTGCTGCTTCATGCATTGCGGGAGGATCTGCCGGATGTAAATCTGGCTTGGTTGATCGCGCACGAATACGAAACCATACCGGCGCAGGCGAATGCCGAATTTTGCGCGTGGGTTGAACGCCGACGTACCGGTGAGCCCATTCAATACATTACGGGCGAGGCGGAATTCTACGGTCTGCGATTCAAGGTCGATCGCGAAGTGCTGATTCCGCGCCCTGAAACCGAGCACTTGGTGGAAAAGGCCATCGAACTGGCGCGCGGGTTCGAGAGGCAGCGCATTCTGGACGTGGGCACGGGTTCGGGAGCGATTGCCGTGGCGCTGGCGAGCAATTTACCGGTCGCGCGCATCCATGCGACAGAAGAATCCGCTGCCGCTCTGAAAGTGGCGCGAGACAATGCGGCGCGAATCGGAGTTGCGGAGAGGGTCCGCTTTCACCAGGGCGACTTGCTGGCGCCCGTGGCCGGCAAGCTGTTCGATTTGATTGTCTCCAATCCTCCTTACGTGGCGGAAGACGATCGCGATTCGCTCGCGGTGGAGGTGCGGGAATACGAGCCCGCGAAGGCGCTCTTCGCCGGCGCCGACGGTCTCGGAATCTATCGCCGCCTGATTCCGGCGGCATTTGATGCGCTTTTCCACGAGCGCTATCTGGCGCTGGAGATCGGATTCGGACAGGAGGCAGCGGTTCATGATCTTCTCGCCGGCGCCGGATTCATAGGGATTGAATTCACGAAAGATTTGCAGGGCATTCCCCGCGTGGCAATCGGGCGGCGCCCGTGAAACCGTCTGCCCGGAGTTTTCAGCGGGCGCGGCCGGTCTTGTTCAGTTCCTTATGGAAGCCGAGGTCTTTGGCGAGCAACGACTTGGTGATGTAGGCGATCTGGCCGTAGTGCATGCCGAAGTGCACGACGACATGGTAGATGGCGTCGAGACCGCGCGTGAGGTAGCCCTGAATTTCCCGGGGAGCGAGTAATTCGTCTTCAGTGAGGCGCCCGAGGACCTGACCGGCTTCTTCGAGCGTGGCGCCCAGCCGGGCGAGCAAGTCGGCGGCCGAGAGCCCACCTTGCGCAGCGAACTCAGCCGGACGATTGCGCCTGTCCTCATTCTTGTTGAACGAATCGACGAGCCATTGGCGCACGTTGCCGTCGAGATGGAGTAGCAGATTGCCGATGCTGTTCGAGGCATCGTTGGGCCGCCACCACACTTGCTCCTCGGTCAAAGGAGTCACGCATTCCCTGAGCCGCGACCAAGTTGGTCCGAGAAGTTCGGTCCGCGAGGAATCGAAAAACAGCCGTACGAGTTGGTTATCGTTTGTACTCATTTGAAGATGCGCCCTCCATTGCACCCGGCTTTCTAAATCAGCTCGTAGCCGGCGAACCAATAACCAATCTCGAATGCCGCTGTTTCCTTTGCATCGGAGCCGTGAATGGCGTTTTCCTGAATTGAACGTGCAAACTTCTTTCGGATGGTTCCTTCTTCGGCATTGGCCGGATTGGTCGCGCCCATCAACTTGCGCAGGTCAGTAATCGCGTTGTCCTTCTCGAGAACCATGAGGAAGAGCGGTCCCGAACACATGAAGTCAGTGAGGCTTGAGAAGAACGGCTTGTCGCGGTGAACTGCGTAGAAGCCCTCGGCCTCCCGTTTGGTGATGAATTCCTTCTTGATGGCGACGATGCGGAAGCCGGCCTTGTCGATTTCCGTGAGGATGGCGCTGGTAAGTCCATCGGCTACAGCGTCCGGCTTGATGATACTGAAGGTTCTCTCGAGCACTCGGGGGCCGCTCCTTTGCAGATGGTTCACTTTGTATTCCATTGTAATGGAAGGCTTTCGCCGCAGCGAACGGGCGTGTTCGCGCGCAAATCCTGCTGCGGCGAACAAATCATCGCCTCGATGCGGTGCCCGATCGAGAGTCAATTTATCCCCCAAAAGTGGTACTCCGAACACCCTTTTTACCGCAGACAAACAATTTGGATTCTGCTACAAGTATTGGAGTACAGAGAAACGTTCAGGGTTCGGACAGTAGAGCACCAAGTGCCGATAGTCTGAATTTGGGGATCATTGATGGCTTTGCTTGTACTTCAAATTGCTGCCGTGGTTGCGATCGCTTTGATTCTTGTGAAGTGGCGCAAGAGCGTGCAGCGGCGCAACGCGCAGACATGGGATACGTTGCTGGCCCGCCTTCGCCCTGAATGGAGCGCGCGCGAGTTGAGCGACCACTTTTTATGGCAAGAAGGTCTGAGCGCTACCCCTGAAGATGCCTGGCATCGCATGGAAGGTCCCAAAGGCCTCTGGGTGATCTACCAGAATGCGCGAGTCATGCAGGAGATGGCGGACTTCGCCGCTAAGCATTGTGATTCGGTTGATCGCCTGCTCATCGAGACATTGCACAGCGACGCGATGCAGATTCGAGTTTGTGTGTTGGCAGCCCTGGCGCAATATGCCTTCCGGCACGCTAGCGAGGGTGTTCGCGTGAATGCGTTCCGCGCCGCATCGATGTACACCGGCATGGCGGCCCGCATGACGCAGTTGCTGCAGGAGCACGCAGCCGTCATGGTTCCGGACTTTGTCGCTGCGATGTAACGAAAATTCTTCTTTCGAAAAGAAAACCCCGGCTTCGGCCGGGGTTTTCTTTTCTTGAAGCAATCCTGACGGAACTCACTGCTGCATCGTGATCAGAAACGCGACGATCTTCGCGAATTCCTCTTCGGTCAAACGGAAAGTGAGCGCAGCAGCGGTCTCTTCCACCTGCTTGGCACTGCGCCCGCCGACAATTGCGCCGGTGATGGCGGGGTTGTGCAGAACCCAGGCCACGGCCACGACTCCGGGGGTTACGCCGTGCCCGCTGCCGATCTCGCGCAGCAACTCGACGAGGCGCAGATTCTGGCCCAGCCGCGGCTCATTGAATTCCTTGTTTTTGCGCCGCCAGTCATCGGGAGCCAGGTTCGCTGCGCGCGCGGCGGTCATTTTGCCGGTGAGCATGCCGGAAAGCATGGGCGAGTAGTTGATGACTCCGATGCCGTTGGCTTGGGTGAAGGGAAGGATCTCGGCCTCAATGGCGCGGCGCAACATGGAATAGGGCGGCTGGAGGCTGGTGATGGGAGCAACCTTCATAGCGCGCTTCATCTGGTCGAGGGAGAAGTTGGAGACACCGATCCAGCGAACCTTGCCTTCCTCTTGCAGACGCGCCAGTGTCTCCCATCCCTCCTCAACCTCGTCGTCGGGTTTGGGCCAGTGAATCTGGTAGAGGTCGATTGTGTCGACCTGCAGGCGCTTGAGCGAAGCTTCAACCTCTTCCGCGATTGAGGAGGCCTTGAGCGAGTTGTAGACAGAACGCTCGGCGTCCCAGCGCAGGGAGCACTTGGTGAAGATGTAGGGCTTGCGCGACAGCGATTTGACGGCACGCCCCACCATTTCTTCCGAATGGCCAAGGCCATAGACGGCTGCGGTGTCAATCCAGTTGACGCCCAGATCGACAGCGCGATGGATAGCGGCTATCGAGTCCGCGTCGTCCTGTGGGCCCCAGGCGTTTGACCAGTCACCGCCGCCAATAGCCCATGTGCCCAGGCCGATGGGTGTGAGTTCGAGATCGGAGTTGCCAAGGGTGCGGAGCGAAAGCGAAGCAGCTTGTGTCATGTCTAAAGCCTAGATGCACAGTCCGGGCTGGGCGCTGCGGAAAAAACTGCAAATTGCTCAAAATTGAACAGTATTTTCTGCGCGAGGATCTTAGGGTGTGGGCCAGTGCACTCCCCAGAGCGGCGGCAGCGCTGCCGGAACGACCGGCTTTCTCCTTGAGGGCCGCACACCCTTTTTCGCTGCCGCCGTACTGCTTTCATTCAGTCCCCGTGAAGAGCCCACCGTCAGGTTTGCGCGCCAACCCGTTAACCGCGGAATTCGGCGCTAATTCAAAAACATAGTGCGGTAGAGCGTATCGCGCTGGACGGGCTTGAAACCGGCGTCTCGGATGATGCGGCGCAGCTCTTCTTCGGTGGTGCAGTTCGAGGTGCCGGCAGCGCGCACCACATTTTCTTCGAGCATTACCGAGCCCACGTCGTTGCCGCCGAAATGCAGGCCCAGCTCGAGCACCTTCAACCCCTGCGTGACCCAACTGGCTTGCACGTTTTCGATGTTGTCGAGATAGAGGCGCGCGATAGCGAGGACCTTGAGATATTCGACCGAGGTCGCCTCCTCCCAGCCGCGGCCGCCGAGCGCCGTGTTTTTCGGCTGGAAGCTCCAGGGAATGAAGGCCGTGAATCCGCCAGTTTCTTCCTGCAGGCGCCGCACAACTTCAAAGTGGTTAATGCGCTGGTCGAAGCTCTCGCCAACGCCGAACATCATGGTCGCGGTGGTGCGCATGCCCAGTTGATGCGCGGTGCGGTGCACGCTCACCCAATCTTCCGTGTCGCACTTCAGGCGCGCAATGCGATGGCGAACTTCGTCGTCGAGAATCTCTGCGCCGCCGCCAGGGATGGAATCGAGTCCCGCGTCGCGCAGGCGCGCGATCGTGGTGCGCAGGTCAAGACCGGAATACTCCGCAATCGCAAGCACTTCGGAGGCAGAAAGGCAGTGCAGCCATATCGCAGGAAACCTCTCTTTGATGCCGCGAAAGAGACGTTCGAACCAGTCGATCTTGAGATCGGGATGAATGCCGCCCTGCATGAGTACGCCGGTGCCGCCCATCTCCAGGGTTTCTGCGATCTTTTCGTAGATCTTTTCGAAATCGAGAATGTAGCCCTCATCGGCACGCGGATCGGGCTTGCCGGCGCGGGGCAGCGGGCGGTAGAAGGCGCAGAAGGTGCAGTACTCAGTGCAGTAGTTCGTGTAGTTGATGTTGCGATCGATGATGTAGGTGACCACGCCCTCGGGATGGAGGCGGCGGCGCACACCGTCGGCCTCGAATCCCAGTCCGATCAGGTCGGTGGATTGAAAGTAATCGAGGGCCTGCTGGCGCGTGATCGGCATATGTTCGATTCTAGCAATTCAACTGCTCGCCGCACCGGGCGGGATAGGTTCCTTGGCGCGGCGAAAAAGGAAGATGCCGCGCGTGAGAAGTGCACGGCCCTGCGTGCGCGCCAGATTGGACGCGGTGGAAATGCCACTGAACAGAATAAAGAAATCGAGAAACGCCCTGACGAAACTTTTTCGATTTTCGACTGCCATTGTAGAAGAGCCTTTGTTCAACGACCCACATTTGAGATGCAAAAACCAACCGACGGTCGCAGGAATCGGCCAAGCTCGCCGGTCTATCCCACGTACCGCTTCTGGTGCCAGACCCACGCCGTACGGACGATTTCGTCGAGCTTGGTGTAGCGCGGGCACCAGCCCAATTCGCGGTTGGCTTTCCGGGAGCCGGCAACGAGCACGGCTGGGTCGCCGGGACGCCGGGGATGAAGTTCGGCTGGGATGGGGTGGCCGGTAACGCGACGCGCCGATTCGATGACCTCTCGCACGCTGAAGCCTTGACCGTTACCGAGGTTGTAGATGCGCGGTCCCTGATTATCGGGCTGAGCATCGAGGGCAGAGAGCGCCAGCAAGTGCGCTTCGGCTAGGTCGGAGACGTGAATGTAGTCGCGGATACACGTGCCATCGGGGGTGGGGTAGTCGTCGCCGAAGATGCGGATCGAGGGGCGCCGTCCGAGCGCGACATCTAGGACCAGCGGGATCAGGTGGCTTTCGGGCTCGTGGGCTTCGCCACGAGTGATGCCCGCGGGACCTTCGTGCGCGCCAGCGACGTTGAAGTAGCGCAATGAAGCGTAGCGCAGGCCGTGAATTCGATTGAACCAGGCCAGCATCTCCTCCACCAGCAGCTTGGATTGGCCATAGGGGTTCGATGGCGCCAGGCGCGCATCCTCCTCAATCGGAACGGATTCCGGTTCTCCGTAAACTGCGGCGGTCGACGAAAAGACCAGCCGTTTGGGACCACAAGCAAGCGTGGCCTCGAGCATCGATAGTGTCGACGCGGTGTTGTTGCGGAAGTAGATTTCGGGCCGCACCATCGATTCGCCGGCCTCAATCAGTGCGGCAAAGTGCAGCACGGCGTCGAAGGGCTGGTCTTGTTTCCGCGCAGTGGTAAAAATATCTTCAATGGCTCGGCGATCGGCCAATTCGCCCTCGACGAGGTCAACTCCCGCAGGAAGCAGACTGCGCCGACTGTGGCTTAAATTATCAAAAACGACGACTTTATGGCCCTTTTCAAGGAAGAGGCTCGCAACAGTACCTCCGATGTACCCTGCCCCACCCGTTACGAAAATCTTCACAAAAAGACTATCCTCGCTAGACCAGATTGGTTTACCTTGAGTCTATAGGAGTAGTGCCTGACTTTGCGGACAATCGAGCCGCATGGTCTGAGTCCCCGCTTGGGGAATAGACAGCGCAGGGAGTTTGAACACAGCGCCTTGGGATTACGATAAAGGGGTCGATCGAGCGGTCCCGACTTGGCGTTTCCGCAACGCATCTTCAGTCGCGGACCCCGCGGCCGATTCCTTTTGAAGCGCCTTGGATTCTGAAGGAAAGGAACGGAATAAGCGTGCGTCGCAGACCCGCATCGGGTGAGTATTCAGGCGGATTCCCCCATGCCATTGGTACCTGTATATACACAGTTTGGGTGATCTGTGGGTAACTAACCCGTCCGTATACTGGTAATGGTTTCATTCCAATTTTCCCTCAAGGAACCTGGAAATCAAGGCGATGGGAGGGATATGCGGAGCCATCGGGATTACGAGAATGAAGATGGCGCTGCGCGGCCCATCGTTTTCGGCCGCCGGGCCCCCGTTCATCCCTAAACCCTGATCGGATCATCAAACCGAGTTGCTGCGCGATTGAACGTTGTAACTAAGTTGGAAGAACGCAGTTCATTTGTTCACAGGTTTGCGTTCCCCGATTTTGCAATACTTTCTAAGGTGGTCCCCACGACGGCGGGGGCGGCCGCGAGCGAGGTTTAGAGAAATGGCGACGTCGTATACCCCTGGACAAGGCACATTCGTCGGTTTGCTTCCCGAGCCCGAGACCCGTCCGTTGGCCTTTTTGATGAGCGGCGGCATCAACGTGGCGATCGCGGTGACGGCCATCGTTATTGGCATGACGGCGCAACACGTGCTTCAGCAGCATTACGAGATGACCGAGCTGATCGTTCCGAACACTCCCCCCCCGCCCGCGGTCAAGATCAGGCAGCCACCTCCGCAGGAGTTGCCGCCCCCGCCGGAGCCTCCAAAGGTGGAATTGCAGCCGCGACAGATCGAGATGCCGAAGCCGAAGCCGGAGCCGAAGCCGATCCAGATGGAAGCCAAGGTGAATTTGCCGGTGGTGCAGCCCAAGCCACAGACGGTGGTTATGCAGCCGCAGCCCAAGGCTGCCCTCACGGCCGCGATGCCTGCGCAGAACAACATGGTTAAGCCTTCCACCGCGCCGGTGCATCTTGGCGAGACTTTCGGCGTGACGCCCAATCCCAATGCCACTCGCCCGGCCACGGTGGCCGCAATCGGCAATCCCTATGGCGGCATGAATGGACCGGCAGTAGCGCCGCATGGAGTGGTTGGATCGACCGGCCTCGGCAATGGCACCAAGTATGGTTCGAGCGCTGGCAACCTGGGTAAAGTAGCCTCTGCCGGAATTCCCGGAGCCACAGGCAGCGGGAATACCTCGAATTACGGCAAGGTGGGCTCGGCAGGAATTCCTGGCATGACGCAGGCGGCCGCTGCGCCGAGGATGAACACGCAGGTGGTTCGCTCCACCGAGGTAGAGGTTCTTTCCAAGCCGCCGGTGCGTTACACGAGCGAAGCGCGGCAGTTACGCGTCGAAGGTGATGTGGTGCTGAGTGTCACGTTCCTGGCCAACGGACAGGTAGTGGTCCGCGGCGTGCTTCAGGGACTGGGCCACGGGCTTGACGAGGAAGCCAGGCGAGTAGCAGAGCAAATCCGGTTCCGCCCCGCGACCAATAATGGCCAGCCAGTGGACGTAACGACCAAGATTACCATTACCTTCCAATTGGCATAAAACCGGCCCGCAATTGGCGTAGCCTTACCAAAAGGTAAGGAATAAAATGGCCCAATACTCAGCCGCTGCCCCGGAAAGGTTCGCAGGCCGGGAACAAAGCCGCAAAGAGTTCAATAGGAGTCACAAATGAAGTTTTGGAAGATCCCCATAACCTTCCTGATTCTGACTATGGGTGTTGCATCCGCGCACGCCAAGAAAGAGCCAAAGTACGAACAGGCGCGCCAGCTCACCCCCGAACAGGCTGCGTTGGTACAAAGGGCCATCGCGCAGGAAAAGGTGCTCATCAAGAACATCCAGTTGCGGACCCCGCTGGTGGAAACCTACATTCAGGACACGCGTCCGGACGTGAAGCTCTATGAAGTGCCAACTGACGACCAGTACATGCTCAGCCGGGTGGACTTCAGCAAAGGGTTCTTCGACAAAACCTACGAGCCGAAAGCGGAGGTCCATCACGGATTCTTCAAGGGTTCCTTAGCCGCTATGACGGGGCTCAGCAGGGCGTTGGGCCTTGAGAAATTTACCTACAATCCCAACGGGTTCATGGAAATGATGTTCATCGACCCGAACGGATTCGACCAGCAGCATTATGTCTTTAGTTTTGTGCGCCGCGAGTTTCTGGGCTCGGTGCGTACCTGGGTCTACGATGTGCACCCCAAGGCCGATGTCAAGGGGATAGGCCGGTTCTACGGTCGCATCTGGATTGAGGACGAGGGCGGCAACGTGGTTCGCTTCAACGGCACGTACACCGGACCCACCACTGAAGACGCCTCAAAATATTTCTTCCACTTCGACAGTTGGCGGATGAACGTGCAGCCCGGAATCTGGCTGCCGGTGGCCGTATACGTGGAAGAGACGCAGCGCACCGAGGCCGAAAAGTCAGTGGGCCTGAAGGCGCAGACGCACTTCTGGGGCTACTCTCTCAAGTTGCCCACTCGGGAAAGCGAGAATGTGAGCGTAAAGGTCGACGAGGCCGTGGACAAAAGCGACGACTCACAGGACGTGGGTCCGCTGCAGGCTTCGCGGATGTGGATTACCCAGGCCGAGAACAATGTGATCGACCGCTTGGTAGAAGCGGGCTTGGTTGCGCCGCTCAATGCCGGAGGCTATGAGAACAAGGTTCTGGACCAGATTGTGATCAACCTCGTGGTGCCCAATAATCTGGCCTTCACCGACCAGATTCACACGCGCGTGCTTCTTACGGATACCGTGGAAGCTACGACCGTGGGCAATACCATCCTGTTGAGCAAGGGATTGATCGACAGCCTGCCGAGCGAAGAAGCGATCGCATCCGTGATAGCCATGGAACTTGCGCATATCGCCATGGGACACCACATTGACACTCGCTACGCATTCAACGATCGGCTGTTATTTCCAGACACGGCCACATTCCAGAAGATCGACATGAACCACTCCGATGTGGACAACGAATCTGCGTCGAAGAGGGGGATGGAGTATTTCGAGAACTCCATGTACAAGGACCGGCTGGCGAACGCGGGCCTCTATTATGAGCAGTTGGCGGATCGAGCCAGGGTACTGAAGGCGCTGAATACGCCGATGCTGGGCGACTCGCTGATGAGGCCGGATGGCACGCCGTGGATGGCCGCGCTGGAGCACGACGCTCCCAAGCTGAACTGGGACGATTTGGCGCAGACGCCCGCACTGCCACTGGGAAGCTGGCTGAAGACCGATCCTTGGGACGACTCAGTGCACATGCTGAGCGCCAAGCGCTATGCGCCCATGAACGCCCGCGACAAGATGCCGTTCGAGGTGACGCCGATCTTCTACAAGCTGCAGCACTATGAAGAGGCCAGCGTGGAGCCGGCCGCGGCCCCGCCTTCTGTGGCGGCGCCCGGCGCACAGCCCGCGAACGATCAACCGGCCGCGGCACCCGATAATGCGCAACCGGCCCCGCCAGCGCAGTCAGGCAGCAGTTCCGCGGCCACACCCGACCAGCAAAACACTGCCGGCGGCGCGGCTCCGGCTCAGCAACCCGCCGCGGCGCAGAACCCGCAGCCGTAAGCTAGAATGAATCCCGCCGAGACCGCGTGCGATGCGCCGATTTCAAAGGCGTGCAAGGGCGATTCGGAGTTTGAGTCCGGGATGCGTTGTTTGCTCGACCGAAGAATCACAGGAAGTGGATACGCTGTGTTTATGAAGAGATCGACCCTGGCGTTGCTGTTCATCGCGTTCTCGTTTGCGATCGTTTCCGCGCGGGCTCAGGTCGTGCCCGCGGCAACTTCGCACACCCTCAGCGTTTCTGCCGGTGCGCTGGGCTCGATGTTCCAACCTGATTACGATGGATTGGGCATCGCGTATACCAGTCCCAACCGGCTCTATGGCCCCGGCGCCTACGTGGATGTCCATTTCAGCCGCTGGGTGCAGCTGGAAGCCGAAGGCCACTGGCTGCGCTACAACCAGTTCTATCAACCGGGTTCCTCGACGGGCAACGGCGAGAACACCTACCTGATCGGTCCGCGAATTCCCATTGTCACGTTTCACCGCGTAACTCCGTATGGCAAGTTTCTCGTCGGCCTGGGCAGTGGCAGTTTTCTCACCGGTACTACGTTCGTGCTCGATTATGGCGGCGGCGTGGACTATCGGCTGACGCGCCGGTTCACGTTGCGCGCCATTGACTTCGAGTATCAGCAGTGGCGTGTGAATCCCACACTCTACCCATACGGCGGAAGCGTGGGCATCAGCTACAAAATCTTCTAAAGGCAGGAACCGAGAGACCAAGGAAGGCTTTGGCTCTTGAGGTCGAACTTTGCCCGGCGGGCGATGGGCACAGCACCATTTATGGCGCGACGTGAAGCGCCGTTGCCTTTGCCGTGGGCATGTGCACGTGCAGAATTCCGGCCACCGTGGGCGCAATCCGCCGCATGTCTACCAAGCCTAAATCGCGATGACGCGCGATCCCGCTTCCTACGGCAAAGAATGACGAGCGCATCTCGGGATCTTCGGGCGAGAATCCGTGCGAGCCGCGGTGGCCGGGAATCGGCGTGACCAGGCTACCGGTGAGCGCGTTCGCGGTATAGTAGCCGGGCTTTAGAACCACGAGAAATGCCGCATCGGGAAAGCCGCCGCGCATCTTGATCGCATCTCGCCCGAGGATCTCCGCGATTCCGTTCGCGGGGTCCGCGGCAATGCCGTCGAGCATCGTCTTCACCTGTTGCTCCGTTGCAGAGTCATTGGGATCGTGAAGCATGATCGCCGCCATCCCTCCGGCCATCCACGGCTCGGCCTTCCATGAGGTGATCACCGGTGATTTGGTGGCCGGATTCACCGAACCCTGAATCAGACCCGCCTGAATGAACGGAATGGCTAGGTTGACGTAATGCGAAATGTCCATGAAGCCGTGGTCGGAGACGACGACCAGCACGGCGTTAGGATTGTTGGCGAACAACTGGTGCGCGAGGCGCGCCACCATGCCGTCGAGCGCTTCGAGATCCGCGCAGGCCTCGGGGCTGAAGGGTCCATGCGCGTGCTGTGTCTCGTCGAGCGAACTCAGGTGCAGCGTCATGAAGGCCGGCTTGAATCGGCGCAGAATCTCAAGAGTGTAGCGGGTCTTCATCTCGTCGCCGGGGATCGACGTGTCGTTGCCATTCATGTACGGGCCGGCCGCGGGCTTCAGTTGCTGAATCAGCGTGTCTGGCCGCGCAAGCGCTGCCATCACCAGCTGATCGTCGGGATTCATCGATCCCGATACCTTTCCGTTCAGCCAGAATTCCGGGATCAGGTAATCGACGTCGGTGGCACCGACACTTACGGGCCAACCAACGCTCGCCGTGCGCAGGCCGCTCTTATGTGCCGCGCTCCAAAGCGTCGGCACGCGAATCTCCGATGCATACCAGTTCCACGCGCCTGAGTATTCCTGCTCGGGATCGAAGATCTGGTTGTTGTAAATGCCGTGCTCGGCGGGCCAAACGCCCGTGATCAGCGTGGTGTGACTGGGATAGGTGACGGTAGGCCAGATGCCAACCACGCCGTCCGCGTAAGTTCCATTCGCAAGGAGCGTGCGCAGGTAGGGAGTCTTCGTGCCGTGCGCATCCGCTTGTGTAATGTACTCAGGCTTGAGGCCGTCGATCGAGATCATCAGCACCGGCGCGGCGTGGGCCGCGGACGCGAAAACGACCACAAAGACGAGACCGGCAAGCGGCCCGGCCAAATGTCGGAGAACAAAACGGCGAACGGCTGCGTTCATGCGGAGTACTCCTCTAGGCATTTTGATGGGAAACGACGAAGCCGTCCGCACTCTCAAGTTAAATTCACAAGCGAGCGGCGATGAAGCGTGCGGGGGAAGTATACAGCGGACAGTGCACAGCGGGCAGCGGGCAGTGGTCAATTGTCAGAGCGCAAAAAGGGCCGCCCTTGCGAGCGGCCCGACTGTGAACTAAGAACTACGAACTGTGAACCGTAGCTACGCCGGCGAAGGCGAACCTTCCGGCAGGCCACCGCCAGTGCCAGTTCCGCGGCCTTCCGGCTTGAGAACCTGCTGCGGGGTGCCATCGGAATCTCCCCCTCCGGCCAGCGCTGACCGCAGCGCAGGCAGCGCCTTGCCCTCAAGCAACAGCTTCAGCTCTTCGGCGTCGATCGTCTCGCGCTCCAGCAGCGCGGCGGCAATGCGATGCATAGCGTCCGCGTTGGTTTCAACCAGGTTGTGCGCCGCCTGGTAGGCCTCGTCGATCAGGCGGCGGACTTCGAGGTCGATCTGGCGCGCGGTTTCTTCGCTAAAGTCGCGGTGCTGCGCAATCTCGCGGCCCAGGAAGATCTGCTCTTCCTTTTTGCCGAAAGTGAGTGGGCCCAGGCGGCTCATGCCGTACTCGCAGACCATGGCGCGCGCCAGTTCCGTGGCACGCTCAATGTCGTTGCCGGCGCCCGTCGACATCTGGTTGAGGAAGATCTCCTCGGCGACGCGGCCGCCGTAGAGCATGGCCAGTCGTGTTTCCAGATATTCGCGCGTGTAGTTATGCCGGTCGTCGGGCAAGTGAACCGTGACGCCCAATGCCATGCCGCGTGGAATGATGGTGACTTTGTGCACTGGATCGGAGTGATCGCGCTTGAGCGAAACCAGCGCGTGGCCCGCCTCGTGATACGCGGTGACGCGCTTCTCCTCGTCGCTCAGGATCATCGACTTGCGCTCGGCGCCCATCAGCACCTTGTCCTTGGCCAGCTCAAAGTCGTACATCGTGACCTGCTTGCGGTTCAGGCGCGCCGCATTCAGCGCCGCCTCGTTCACCATGTTGGCAAGGTCGGCGCCACTGAAGCCCGGCGTTCCGCGTGCCAGCACGTTCAGGTTCGTGTCATCCGAAACGGGAACTTTCTTGACGTGGACCTTGAGGACTTCTTCGCGTCCGCGAATGTCGGGCAGGCCCACCACTACGCGCCGGTCAAATCGTCCCGGCCGCAGCAGCGCTGGGTCGAGCACGTCAGGACGGTTGGTAGCCGCCACCAGGATCACGCCGTCGTTCGATTCAAAGCCATCCATTTCGACGAGCAACTGGTTCAGCGTCTGCTCGCGTTCGTCGTGCCCGCCGCCCAGGCCTGCGCCGCGATGGCGGCCCACAGCGTCGATTTCGTCGATGAAGATGATGCAGGGCGCGTTCTTCTTTCCCTGCTCAAAGAGGTCGCGCACGCGGCTTGCGCCCACGCCGACAAACATCTCGACGAAGTCAGAGCCAGAAATCGAGAAGAAGGGAACATTGGCCTCGCCGGCCACGGCACGCGCCAGAAGCGTCTTGCCCGTTCCCGGAGGCCCGACGAGCAGCACGCCCTTGGGAATGCGCCCACCCAGCTTTTGAAACTTCTGAGGCTCGCGAAGGTATTCGATGATCTCCTTCAGCTCTTCCTTGGCCTCATCGACGCCGGCCACGTCTTTGAACGTGACTTTCTTCTGCTGCATGGAAAGCAGGCGCGCGCGGCTCTTGCCGAACGACAGCGCCTTATTGCCGCCGGACTGCATTTGCCGCAGCATGAAGAACCACACGGCAATCAGCAGCACGAACGGCCCCGCATTGATGAGCAGGGGAATCAGGACGTTGTTCTGCGGCTCCTTGATGGAGAAGTTGACCTTGGAGGCGATCATCGCCTTCAAAAGGTCCTCGTAGTTGCTCGGCAGAGTTGTATGGAACTCGTCTTTGGGCGAGACCTTCAAGTGGCCCTTCAGTTCGTCGCCCTGAATGGCGGCGTCGAGCACCTGGTTGTTGACCACCTTGTCATAGAGGTCGGAGTAAGCGTACTCCGGCTCTTTGCCCATGTTTGTGCTTCTCTCCACCACGCCCCACAAAAGCACGAGGCAGATGAGGATGAAGAGCCAGAACATGATGGTTTTAACGCTCGAGTTCACCAACGTCTCCTTTTCGCGGTTAAGGAGAAAGACCCACCGCGACCTCCACGATCAATCCCTGGCCGAAAGCCACCTTTTCTTAGACGCCCCCGCGCCCGGTAAAGTGGCAAAAACCACGAAACAACCCTCAGAGACACGCAAGCCGTGCCGCCCGAGTAGCAGTATTCCGATTGTACTCCGGGGTCAGCGAAAGTTGGAGAGCCAGCCATAGTACAAAAGGGGCAGGATATTGAGCGTTAACGGTTTTGTGCGGTCGATGAGGTTGGCTTTTCAGAGTCCTCGGCGCATGACAAATCGGCCGAAATGAGCAGCCCAGGATGGGATTCCAGCTCCGCACCCCTCATCCAGGCGATCATGCCGTCGATCTCCAGAACTGGCCAAAGAGCGCGATCGGTTCCCGTAACTCGCATGCGTTCCAGCACTTCCTTCACCTTGCGAAGCCCGCCCGAATGGCGGAGCCTGACCCGGTCGCCGGGCTTCCAATTGCGCAAAGTGGCTGTCTTTGCAGGCGAGCCACCGGGGCCATTCGGGGTTCCGCTCGGCGCCTTTGCTACTGCAAGGTCGACGCGCAGTCGAAGCCCGAAGGCGGGAGCATCGATTTCGCCGGGAATTGCCACTTCGTAGGTGGGTGCTCCCGCACTCTCACCTTTTGGTGTGGGGCTGGGGTCATTGGACAACCGCAGCTCTCGGGCCGTTCTCTCCGCGCGAAGGCCTTGCGGCAGAGCCAGCTTTTGGCCGGCGCATCCTTCGATCGCAAGTGATCGCACTGCTTCTGTTGCGGAAAAATCGAGCGCTGCGCCGAACTTTTCCGCGGCGTAGCGAATGAGCCGCCTCTGGACCGCCGGCGCAAGCGCGGCCAGCCGGCTCACTTCGATGGCCAGGCCGGAATCGAGGCCGGCGCCGGCGGCGCGTCCGCCGCCCCGCACAGGACGCCCCGGCAGCAGCAACTGCGGCGCCAGACGGGCCAGCTCCGCCTGCCACCATGCTTCCTCATCGCAGGCCAGCACCGCCATCTGCGCCATGTGCTCGCGCAGCCGCGGATTCCAGCCTTCTAGCAACGGCAACAGTTCATGCCGGATGCGATTGCGGGTGAACGTCAGGTTGCGATTCGACGTATCCTTGCGCCAATCCTGGCCCAGCTCGCGCAGGTAGGTCTCGATCTCAGCGCGCGTCGCAGCCAGCAGTGGACGAATGATTCGGCCCTCTGGGCCCTCAAGTTTTGGACTGATTCCTGCTAAACCCTCCGTCCACGCCCCACGCAGAAATTTGGCCAAAACCGTTTCCGCCTGGTCGTCGAGCGTGTGCGCGGTGGCGATTGCGTCCATTTCGCCCGAAGCCATAAGTTGCCGGAACCACGCGTAACGCAGCCTCCGCGCAGCTTCCTCAATGCTCTCGGCTGCTTTGCCCGACTTTGGATCGGCTTGCGCTTCCCGAGTTGTATCCACGCGCGCTTCGTGAAACGGTAGGTCCAGCTTCGCCGCCAGATCGCGGCAAAACTCCAAATCGCCGTCGGCCTCGGCTCCGCGTAATCCGTGGTGCAAATGAGCGACATGAAGCGCCAGTCCCAGTTCTCCGCCGCTCTCCGCCAGAATGCGCAGCAGCGCCACCGAATCCGCGCCGCCCGAGAGCGCTACGGCCAGCCGCATGCCGGGCTTGAGCAGTGAGGTGTCGAGAGCCAGGGATGGAGGTTTCGCGGGACTCACGCATCGATAATACGGCGCTGGGTTGTGCCGCACAGCACAAAAGTCCGGCATCGATTGCAAACGTACGCACTGCTACGCGACCTTATACTGGCTCGATATGGAAATCCGCACTGCTGAAACAACCGATGCCGCTCTCATCTCAGCGCATCGCCGGGCAATGTTTGCTGAGATCCACACGCTCGACGAATCCCTGCTGGATTCGCTGGAGCGCCGCTCCGTCGCGTGGACGGAGCGCATGATCCGGGGAGGCAAATACTACGGATGGATCGCGACCGAAGCCGGTCGTCCCGTGGCATCAGCTGGCCTACTGATTCTCGACTGGCCACCGCATCCATTTGACCCGGAAGGCGAGCTGCGCGGCTATCTGCTCAACATCTACGTCGAGCCGGAATACCGAAAGCGTGGGCTGGCGCATGAGCTCGTTGAGCGGTCAATGGCCGAAGCACGCCGGCGCGGAATCCGCGTGGTCACGCTGCACAGTTCGCAAGCCGGGGGGCCGATCTATGAGCGCTTTGGATTCCACGCGACGAACGAGATGATGCACACGGAGCCAGCTAAAAGCTGAAACCTGGCACGGTGCTATACTCCACGAGTTATGCAAGTCTTTGCCATTCTTCCGGCTGCGGGGTTGGGCACGCGGATGTCCGGCCCGCAACCTAACCCGCAGCCCAAGCAGTTTCTGGCGCTGGACGGTGTTCCCATCCTCATCCACTCTCTGCGCGCTTTCGCCGCGGCGCCGCGGGTGACGGCGATGTACGTGGCCGTCCGCAAGCCGGAGATGGAGCGCGTGGAAGCGCAGGTAGCCGAGTACGGATTCGGCGACCAAGTTCATGTGGTTGAAGGCGGCGAAAAGCGCCAGGAATCGGTGGCCCATGCGCTCGAAGCCCTGCCTGCCGAACCCGACGACATTGTTCTGGTTCACGACGCGGTGCGCCCGCTGATCGACGCGGCCACTATCGAGCGCACCATCGACGCGGTGGCCGAGTACGGCGCGGCCATCGTGGGAATGCCTGCTACTGACACCATCAAGCAAGTGGAGCGGACCGCGCACGGAGCGCTCGTGACGGCGACCATTCCGCGCGAATTTGTGGTGCAGGCACAAACGCCGCAGGGATTTCGCTTTGGGCTGCTTAAGCGCGCCTTTGCCGAGGCCGATGCCGACGGCTTTGTCGGCACCGACGAGGCTTCGCTCGCCGAGCGCGCGGGAATTCCGGTAGCCGTAGTACATGGTTCTCAGGTTAATCTGAAGATTACGCAGCCGGGCGACCTGGCGCTGGCCGAGTTCTATCTGCGGCAGCGAGCGCACCAGGGATAAATGGCAGATCCTGGAGAAGCCTCGATCAAACGACCGGAAGATGCCTGCAGCGCCGGTCGGAAAAACCTCAGAGAGCCACGCGAATGATGGACACACGCATCGGATTTGGCTATGACTCGCACGAATTCAAGTCCGGTGTGCCCCTGCGCCTTGGCGGCATGACGATTGATCATCCCGAGGGCCTGGCCGGCCACTCCGATGGCGACGTGTTGCTCCACGCCATTACCGACGCGCTGCTCGGCGCCGTAGCCGCGGGAGACATCGGCAGCTTTTTCCCGCCGGGCGATCCGCGCTGGAAAGACGCCGATTCCGCCATCTTTCTTAACCTGGCTCTTGAAGAGTTGCAGCATGCGGGCTACGGAATCGTCAACGTCGACACGACGTTGGTTCTCGCCGCACCCAAGATCGCACCCGTTGCAGCCGAAATGTGCTCGCGAGTTGCCGACCTGCTCGGCGTCAGCATCGACCAGGTGAGCATCAAGGCCAAGACTCCAGAGGGCCTGAACCTCGATCACGTGGCACAGTGCCATGCCGTGGCGCTTGTCGAGCGCGTGCAGGAACCTGAAGAGTTGAAGAGCATGAGCGAAGTAGTCGAGAGCCAGCGCCAGCTCGAAGATGTGGTCGAAGATTTGCTGAGCTCCGTCCACGGCGTGCCCAAAAAGCGGACGATCACGCCGGTCTACGACACCGAGGACATCACGTAAGGGTTGGCAGGCCAGCGCCCCAGAGCCCTCTCCGCGTGAAAACAAGCGCCGTCGCAGGAATTCCGGCTTCTCCGATTTTTATTGAAGATTCATGGGTTTAGCTGTACCTTGGCTGCGAACCCAATTCCACATTGGAGTGTTGCTATGTTCAATCTTGCATTCTTCCTGCAACAGGGCCCCAGCGCCGATGACATTTCGCACATGGTCGTGGCCATGATGGCGATCCTGCCGCTCATCATTTTGATTTGCCTGGCGATCATCATCATTCCCTTCTGGTTCATCTGCAAGAAGGCCGGTTTCTCGCCCTGGCTTTCACTCCTGAACATTGTCCCTTTGGGCAATCTGATTCTGATCTATGTGCTGGCCTTTGCGCAGTGGAAGGTGATGCCCATTCCACAAGCGGGATGGGTGCCGCAGCCGCCCAATCCGCCACAACCGCCGTACCCGCTGCCACCACAGCAGTGAGAAGCTGAACACTGCGAGGCGGGGAGCCTTGCGATAGCATCGTGAATAGAAAGTAATCGTCACGATGACCGATTCAGGCTCCCATCGCGGCCCATCTCCGCGCGTTCGCTTTGCGCCCTCGCCCACTGGCTTTCTGCACGTGGGCAGCGCCCGCACCTTCATCTTCAATTGGCTCTATGCCCGCCACAATCACGGCACGATGGTTTTGCGCCTGGACGACACCGACGTCGAGCGCAACACCGACGCCAGCGTGCAGTCCATCTTCGAGGGGCTGCGCTGGCTGGGTCTCGACTGGGACGAAGAGTACAAGCAGTCCGAGAGGCTCGACCTTCACCGGGCCGCGGCCCTTCAGATCCAGGAAAAAAACCTTGCCTATCGCGACTTCACTCCGGCGCATTCGGTGGAAGAGGAGCACTCGTCCTCGCAGGGCGCGTGGCTCTCGAACCCCGGAATGCGCGAGCAGTCACGGGAAGAGAGCGACCGCCGCGCCGCTGCCGGCGAGCCGTTTGCGCTACGCTATCGCGTGCCGCGCGGCGAGGGCCGAATTTTACAGTTTGTCGACGGCGTCTACGGCGCGCAGCAAAAGCCGGCGGACGAAGTGGAGGATTTCGCGCTTCTTCGTTCGGACGGAATGCCGACCTATCACCTCGCCTCGTGCGTTGACGATGCCGATCTCCGTATCAGCCACATCATCCGCGGCCAGGATCACCTGACCAACACCTTCAAGCACCTGCTGATTTTTGAGACTCTCGGCGCCCAGGCGCCGCAGTTTGCGCACCTGCCTCTGCTCGTCGCACCCGATGGTGCCAAACTCTCCAAGCGCAAGCACGGCCCGGTCGTCAGCGTGACCACTTATCGCGATGCAGGTTTTCTGCCCCAGGCGTTCGTCAATTTTCTTTGCCTGTTGGGCTGGTCGCCCAAGAACGACCGCGAGTTTCTATCGTTGGCCGAGATTCGCGAACTGTTCTCTCTTGAGGGCGTGAACCGCGCCAACGCGGTCATCAACTTCACGGAAGACGATCCATTCGACGCCAAAGCGGTCTGGCTGAACGCCGAGCACATCCGCGCGTTGCCCGTCGACGAGCTAAGCGCCGACCTGCTGCCATTCTTTGCCCAAGCAGGATTTGATCCAAAACCAGAAAAAATCCTGGCCGTCACGCCCCTCATTCGCGAGCGCATCAAGCTGCTGCGCGACGCTGTTCCCGCGGCCGATTTTTTCTTTCTCGACAAACTTCCGCCGTACGATCCGGCCGAGCTGATTCCTCCAAAGGGAGACGCCGCGATGGCTCGCCGTGTTTTAGAAACCGCGCTGGAGGTTTTGCCGGCAACCGCTTTCGACCACGATTCGCTCGACAAGGCTCTGCGCGAGGCTGCTGCTTCGCTCGGTCTCAAGGCCGGGCCGATGTTTCAGCCCATCCGCGTCGCTGTCTGCGGACGAAAGAACGCGCCGCCGCTTTTTGAAACCATGGTTGTCCTCGGCCGCGACGTGTGCCTCGAGCGCATCCGCGAAGCCGAAAAGAACCTTCAATAGCTTGCTTGAATCATCCAGTTAACCAAAGCTAGTCAGGAATCGCCAGTGATGACCAACTCAAATTCGGAAAGCCCAGATACTTCAAATCACGATCCTCACACTCCCACCAACTTTCTCCACGACCAAATCGCCGAGGATGTGCGCACCAAAAAGTACGGCGATGCAATCGTCCAGACGCGCTTTCCACCTGAGCCTAACGGTTACCTCCACATTGGCCACGCCAAGGCAATTTGCATTGATTTTGGGCTTGCGGACGAATTTGGTGGAAAGACGAACCTGCGTTTTGACGACACCAATCCCGAGAAGGAAGAGACAGAGTACGTCGAATCCATCAAGACCGACGTGCACTGGCTGGGCTTCGATTGGGACCGCCTCTGCTACGCCTCAGATTACTTCGGGCAGCTTTACGAGTGGGCTTTGAAGCTCGTCAAGGCCGGCAAAGCTTATGTCGACGACCTCACGGCCGACGAGATTCGCCAGCACCGAGGCACTCTGACCGAGCCCGGCAAGAACAGCCCCTATCGCAACCGGACGATTGAAGAAAATCTCGACCTGTTTCAACGCATGAAATCCGGTGAATTCCCCGATGGCAGCCGCGTGCTCAGGGCCAAGATCGACATGGCCTCTCCCAACCTGAACATGCGCGACCCCGTCATGTACCGCATCCTCCACGCAACGCACCATCGCACCGGCGATGAGTGGTGCATCTATCCGATGTACGACTTCGCGCACGGCCAGTCGGACTCGATTGAGCACGTCACGCACTCCATGTGTACGCTCGAATTCGCCGACCACCAGCCGCTCTACCGCTGGTACATTGAGCAGCTCGGCATCTTCCCCTCGCAACAAATTGAATTTGACCGGCTCAACCTGACCTACACGCTGCTCTCTAAACGCAAACTGCTGCAGCTTGTAACGGAAAAGCGTGTGAACGCCTGGGACGATCCGCGCATGCCCACGCTCTCAGGCCTTCGCCGCCGCGGTTTTACGCCCGAGGCCATTCGCGCCTTCTGCGCAGCCATCGGCGCCTCGCGAACCAATGGCTGCACCGACGTTGAAATGCTTGAGCACTTCCAGCGTGACGATCTGAACCACCGAGCCAGCCGCGCCATGGCCGTGCTGCACCCGCTCAAGCTGGTCATCGACAACTATCCCGAGGGCAAACAGGAATTTGTCGAGGTCGCGAACAATCCCGAAGACTCGTCAGCCGGCACGCGCCAGGTGCCCTTCTCGCGCGAGCTCTATATTGAGCACGACGATTTCCGTGAGGTCCCTCCGCCGAAGTACTACCGGCTTTCACCCGGAAAAGAAGTCCGCCTGCGCAACGCCTATTTCGTCACCGCCAAGAGCGTCGTGAAAGACGCGCAGGGCAATATTGTGGAAGTACATTGCACCTATGATCCATTGAGCCGCGGCGGCAACTCGCCCGATGGACGCAAGGTGAAGTCCACCATGCACTGGGTGTCGGCCGCGCACGCTATCTCCGCCGAAATTCGGCTCTACGACAAGCTCTTCACCAAGGCTGATCCATGCGACCTCGAGGAAGGCCGGGACGTTCTCGATAATCTCAATCCCAATTCGCTCGAAATCCTCACCGGAGCGAAGCTTGAGCCGTCTCTCGCCGGCGCCAGGCTCGAAGACCGCTTCCAGTTCGAGCGCGTCGGATATTTCTGTCTGGACCCGGACTCAACCGAAGAGAAGAAAATCTTCAACCGGACGCTGGCCCTGAAGGATTCGTGGGCCAAGATCGAGAAGAAGGCAGGGGCGTAAAGCCGCTCGCTGGCGGATGCCCGCCGTCTTGCCGTAGAGTTGTTCCGTTCACAAGGGAGACCTTCATCGTGCATCGGAACAAAAGTGTGACCGTACGATTCGCCGCCATTGCAGGGCTGGCGATTGGCTTCATTTCATCAGGCTTTGCGGCCGCGCAATCAGCCGGCAATTCGCTCGGCATCTTTGAGAACCAGTCCGACGTGGGGAGTGTCGTTCCGCCGGGAGTCGGGAGCTTCGACGCTGCGACGGGCGTCTACACCATTCGCTCGGCTGGCGCAAATCTGTGGGTCAACGTCGACGCATTCCACTTCGTGTGGAAGAAAGTTTCTGGCGACGTCTCGCTCACCGCCGACGTGAAGTTGGCTGACGCCGGCCCATCTGCGAGCCCGCATCGCAAGGCGCTGCTGATGTTCCGCCAGACACTCGATTCCGACGCGATTTACGCCGACGCGGCGATTCACGGTTCGGGTGAAACGGCGCTGCAATACCGGCGCAACAAGAGCGACACCACGCAGGACATCGCGTTCAACATCGGCGCGCCCGAGCGGTTGCGTTTCGAGAAACGCGGCGATACCATCACGCTTTTCCTCAGCGCCCATGGCGAGCCACTGCACCAGGTGGGCGCGTCGATCAAACTGCATTTCGACGGTGATTTCTACGCCGGCCTCGGAGTCTGCGCTCACAACCCCGACGCCATTGAGCAAGCCACGTTCGCCCACTTCGAACTCGAGCCGCTCGCGGCGCCGACGACTCCGGCGCCCCTGGCCCTCTACAGCACCCTCCAGACCATCGCCATCGACAACAATGCGCGCATGGCCTTCGCGATCCAGACTGGCAAGGGCCAGATGGAAGCGCCGAACTGGAGCCGCGATGGCAAGACTCTGATCTTCGATCGCGCGGGCAAGCTCTGGACCGTACCTGCGGCTGAAGGCGACGGCTCGATAGCCGAGGCCACGCAGCTCGACATTGGCGACGCCACCGACTGCACCGGCAGTCATGGGCTCTCGCCCGACGGGAAATGGCTTGCAATGACCTGCACCACGCCGGATCATCCCGGACGGCGCGTCTATATTGTTCCCGCCGCGGGCGCCATCGTGCATGCAACGGGCGGCACGCCACGCATGGTCACGGCGAATCCCAATTCCTACTTCCATAGCTGGTCGCCAGACGGAAAGACAATTTTGTTTACGCGGCCCAGCAACGGCACGCTCAACATTTTTGCCATTTCGCCGGACGGCGGCGCAGAGACCGCGCTGACTACAGGCAATGGCGTGAGCGACGATCCGGATTTTTCAGCCGATGGCAAGTGGATCTACTTCAACTCCGACCGCGCGGGCGGAATGCAGATTTTTCGCATGCGGCCCGACGGCAGCGCGCCCGAACAGGTGACCTTCGACGAGAAACACAACTGGACGGCGCACCCCTCGCCCGATGGAAAATCGATTCTGATCCTCTCCTATGACAAGGATGTTAGCGGGCACGCGGCCAACAAGGACGTCACCTTGCGGATCATCAACGTTGCCGACGGGAAGATTCGCGACCTCGTGCAGATTGTTGGGGGATCGGGCAGCGACAACGTGCCCAACTGGGCTCCCGACGGCGCGCACTTTGCGTTTGTGAGCTACCAGTTTCTGCCCACCGACGACAACGGCTCGACGCAGTGACGATGCAAGTCAGCAAGCCGGCGAACCACCAAGTCAGTGGCTCAGCGAGTCGGTGAGTCAGCAAACCGGCAGCGGCTCGATCGCTTTGCTTTCCCGCTATTTCCGCAAAGTGCATGCAAAGGCTAGCGGGCCGTTAGAGTATTTTTGATCTCTGATCTCTGCTATTTTCCGATCACGTCAATGGGCACATTGATTGTCTTGGGCGGCATGCACTCATTCTGGTCGCAGGCCTGGTAACGGAGCTTGGCCTGTACCAGATGATTGCCCGGTGTTGCGACGATGCGCGCCTGAATATCGAACTCGCCGGTGTACACACTCAGCTTGGTCGAGGGATCGAAGGCGAGTGAGATGATCTTGCCGGGTGGGTAGGTCGCCGAGCCAAGCCGCACGCCCATCCCGTCGGGAATCGAGAAATCTGTCGCGATCAGGAACTCGTCGCTGGGCGTGTGCGAGTTGATGTGCAGCCCCTGCGCAACCCGGAAGTGCAACGTCACCGGGCTTGCCTTGCCCGCGGAAACGCTCACCTGTTCGGGAAACAGATACTGAACAGCATCCTTCTTAAGGACAGAACTGTTCCGAGGCGAATTGGAAACGAATTGGCCGTGGGCCGGTGCTGCTGCCAGCGCCCCGAGCCCAACCGCCAACGCTACCGCAATGAGAATTCGTTTTTTCATTTCCGCCATCAAATCAGCTTTAAATGCGATTCGCCAAATCAGTTCGAGAGTTTTCTAACTCCGCTCGCTCCGCTAACAACGCCGACTCCGCTGCTCTTATTCCGCCAGCGCTTTTTTGATGTTGCCCTCGATGTCGCTCTCCGACGTCAGTCCCACAGTCGCCACAACCACTTTGCCGCTGCGATCGACAAAGAATGACGCCGGCAGATCGTCGAGCCCGCCGTAGTCGCGGCTGATGCTGTCGCCGTCGAGCAGCACCGGGTACGGGACCTTCATGTCGGCGACAAACTTGTTGGCGTTGGCCTCTGCCTTGGCCCATCCGGCCTTGTCGCCAGGTTGCAGGTCATCTCCCTCGGTATCCACGCCCAGAACTTCAAAGCCCTGCGCCGCGTATTTGTCGCGCAGCTCGACGATCCACGGCGTCTCCACTTTGCAGGGGCCGCACCAGGTCGCCCAAAAGTTGATCATGACGGCTTTGCCCTTGTAGGTCGCGAGCGAGACCTTGCTGCCGGTCAGATTTTCAAGCTCGAATGAGGGCGCCGGCTTACCGTCGAGCGGCGAAACAAAATTCATCGCATCGCCTCCGGGGGCCGGCACAAGCTCGCCCTGCCCGGCGCGTGCCAGCAGTTTTTCGGCAGCCTGTTTGCGATACTCCCAGTTGGCCCAGCCCGCCCAGGCAAAGACCGCCAGCAGGAAAATGACGGAAACAAGAACAATGGTGTTTCGGCGCAACGGGTTCGACCTCGTACCTCCATTGTACGAGCGGGGCAGCAGGGATTCCGGATCTCTGGCTTTGCTGTTAGCATGAAATGCCAATGAGCCCCACTGGGAAAGACGAGCCGTTCCAGCCGGCATCGCTGGTGCGCACCGAGGCCGCCGCGCTTGAGGCCCTTGCCGCGCGCCTTGACGGGTCGATGGCCGATTCCTTTGCGGAAGCTGTCGACATGATCGTGCGCTGCGGCGAACAAAACGGCCGCGTCGTGGTCACCGGCATGGGCAAGAGCGGCATCATTGCGCAAAAGATCGCCGCTACACTCAGTTCTACCGGCTCCCCGGCGCTGTTCCTGCATCCTGCCGAAGCTGTTCACGGCGACTTGGGCGTGCTGATGACAGGCGACGTTGTCATCGCGCTGTCGGCATCTGGAGAAACCGAGGAGATTCTCCGCCTGCTGGCCACGGTGAAGCGCAAGGGCGACGCGCTCATCAGCTTTTGCTGCAATCTCACGTCGACTCTCGCCGTGGCGAGCGACGTGGCTCTCGATTGCTCGGTGGAGCGCGAGGCCTGCGGGTTGAATCTCGCTCCCACCGCCTCGACGACGGCGATGTTGGCGCTTGGCGATGCGCTGGCGGTTGCGGTCAGTTTGCGCAAGGGCTTCCGCGCAGAGGATTTTGCGGAGCTGCACCCAGGCGGCAAGCTGGGCAAACAGCTCGCCAAGGTTCGGGACCTGATGCACTCCGGCGAGGACGTTCCTGTTGTCGCGCCTCTAACGACGATGGCCGATGTGATTTTCGAGATGTCATCGAAGAAGCTGGGAATGACGACGGTGCAGGAATCGGGTCGGTTGCGCGGCGTGATCTCGGACGGCGACCTGAGACGATTGCTTGAGCGCGAAGGCGGCGCGGCGCTGGGCAAGACGGCCGGCGAAGCGATGAACGCGCATCCGCGCACCATTGCCGCGGAAGAATTGGCCGCCCGTGCGCTGGCAATCCTCGAAGAGCGCAAGATCACAGCGCTTATCGTCGTCGACGCCACGCAAAAGGTTGAAGGCGTCGTGCATTTGCACGATCTGTGGGGTGTGGAGCTGATCTGAACTTAGAGCGCGCGCGAACCAGCCGCCGGATCCAGCCAAAGGGGGCATGACAATGTTCATGAGCAGAATAGTTTGCTTTGCGCTATGCGTATTTGGCGGCCTTGCCATGATTCGGGCTCAGGCCCCCGCTAATCTTAGCGGCAAAATCAACGACGCGATTGGCGCTGTAATCCCGAGGGCTTTTGTCGTCGTGCATCCTGACACGGAGGGCCTTGTTCCGCCGGCCGACAAACGAGAAGTCCAAATGCTTTCCTCGGACATGAATGGTTTATTCACGGCAGAAGTGAAACCGGGATTCTATGACGTTTGCGTCATGTCAAGTTCTTTCATTCCCGAGTGCAGGAAGGTTAATGTCAAACCCGGAAAGGGCCTCAAGCTGCATTTCGTGCTCCACGTTTCCCCCGAGGTCTTAAATGAGCTCGCAGATCCAGTCCTTTAATTCGGGGAGGTGCGCTCGCACTTTCTTTGCCATCTTTGTTCGAGCCCGTTACTCCATCTCTGCGTGGGCCAAGGTGGCGCCCTTCACCGATACTGCGGCGCCAGCAGCGCAATCACTTCCAAATCGCGGTCCAGAATCACCGATTTGTCGGGGTGGGCAGCCTCGTAGTGCACCTGAACGTGCCTGTCCTTGACCTGGCGCACGAATTCATCGGCCTCTTCTTCTCGGCGAAAATGGTGGACGTGCTTGCCTGAACGGTATTCGCCCACGTAGTAGGTGTAGGTGAGTTCGACCCAATGGCGCATCCCTTGTTTATGAACATTCCCGCTTTGGATCGTTCCGTCGGTAGCGGGCCATCCGGCCATCGCTTTATTCTGCCGCCATTTCTGGTAGAGCTTCCGAACTCCAAACGCCGCCAGCGCGCCGGGGATAATCCCGCCCATCTTGAGGAGCTTGACCAGGACAAAGACGATCTCGCCCCAGGGGATGTGGTGCAAATTCATGCCTGAGAGTATGCCACACGGTCGAGCAAAGCGATGTGAGCGACAAGGGCGCCTTTTCAAACAGACCTACACGCCGGACATTTAGAATGAAAGTTGCTTCTGTTTGCCTTGCGTTCGCCCCCGCGAACGGGAAAGCACGTTCACAATTCCTATGCATCGTTGGTCGAAGCTTTTTATTCCTACTCTCCGCGAGGCCCCGGCGGATGCCGAAGTGGCCAGCCACAAATTTCTTCTCCGCGCAGGCTATATCCGCCAGCTTGGCGCCGGCATCTATAACTACCTCTTCATGGGCCAGCGCTCGCTGAACAAGATCATCGGCATTGTGCGCGACGAGATGGACCAGATCGCGCAGGAGTTCTACCTGCCGGGGATTGTGCCGCGCGAGCCGTGGGAGGAAAGCGGCCGCTGGACGACGATGGGCGAAAACATGTTTCGCCTGAAGGACCGCAAAGGCGCGGACCTGTGCCTTGGCATGACGCACGAAGAGATCATGACCACGATCGCTCGCGGCGAATTGCGAAGTTATAAGCAGTTGCCGCAGATCTGGTACCAGATACAGACCAAGTTCCGCGACGAGCCGCGGCCGAAAGCGGGCCTGCTGCGCGTACGCCAGTTCATCATGAAGGACAGCTACTCCTTCGATATCAACAAAGTGGGCCTCGACCGCAGCTTCGATCTGCATGACCGTGTGTATCGCGTGATCTTCTCGCGCTGTGGGCTCAAGTTCGTCGCCGTTGAGGCCGATTCGGGCGCTATGGGAGGTTCGCAGTCGCAGGAGTTCATGGTCTACACCGATGCCGGTGAGGACCTGATTGCAAGCTGCCCGGTATGCAAGTATGCGGCGAATCTCGAGAAAGCAACATCGCACCTCGAACCAGTTTTGGAAATGGCTCCAACCGGAGGCGGAAGCCCGGAGCTCGTTTACACGCCGGGATGCGCCTCGATCGTCGATGTGGCCGCGTTTTTCAAAATTTCACCGGCCTCCGACATCAAGTGTGTTGCATATATGGCGTCCATCTCCGGCGAATGGAAGCCGGCAGTTGTGTTCCTCAGAGGAGATCATCAAGTCAACGAAGCAAAACTGGCGGCGATTCTTTTTGCTTCGGAATTGAGGCCGATGCAGGCGGATGAGATCGATGACGTCTTTCACGCCCCCGCCGGTTTCCTCGGGCCCATTGGCCTTGTTCCGGCGAGCAAAGAAGAGTATAAAGTGGCGCTGGCTCAGGATGTTCTCGGAGCCGAACATGGCGAGGCCTCGAGAAAGCATCGCCTCGGATTCCTTCATTCCGGCGTTGGGGAGCGTTCACCTGTCGTCATCGTCGATCGCTCACTCGAAGGCCGCAAGAATATGGTTTGCGGGGCAAACAAGCTCGACTACCACCTGCGTAACGTAACGCCGGGCCGCGATTTTACCTGGACGCTCACCGCCGATGTTCGCAGCGTGAATCAGGGTGAGGGCTGCCCGACCGAGGGATGCGCGGGCAAGCTCGTCGTCGGCAAAGCTGTCGAGGTCGGCCACATCTTCAAGCTCGGCTACAAGTACTCGGAGTCGATGGGCGCGCGCGTTCTGGACGAGAACGGAAAAGAAGTGACGCCCATCATGGGCAGCTACGGCATCGGCATTGAGCGCATTCTCACAGCAGCCATCGAGCAATCGAATGACGCCAATGGCTTCTGGCTGCCGGCCTCCATCGCGCCGTTCACTGTTGTCGTCACCATTACCAACGTGGGTGATTTTTCGCTGCGCGCCACCGGCGAAAAGCTCGCCGTCGAACTGGAAGCGGCAGGACTGGATGTGCTGCTCGATGACCGGGACGAGCGCGCTGGCGTCAAATTCAAGGATGCGGATCTGGTTGGCATTCCCTATCGGATCAACGTAGGCAAGAAGGCCGCGTCGGGCCAAGTGGAACTGGTAACGCGTGCGACGAGCACCAGCGTCGATGTCGCGTTGAGTGACGTAGTAACGCTCGTGAGGAAGCGCGTCGAGGAAGAAAAGCTACTGGCAGCGAGCCTCTAGCTGTTTCAAGGAGCGCAATGGCATTACGAGTCCGAATCCCGCAGTCTCAATCGGGACATCATCTCAGGTCGCGGATTCTGCTGGGACTGCTCGTGGTCATTCTTGTCGTCGCAGTGACCGGTGCGTCGGTCTTCGCCTATTTCTACGTCAAGTACGAGGGCATCGTTGATGAGCGGCTGAAGCAGCCGATCTTCGCCAGTACCGCGCAGATCTATGCCGCGCCGCGCGAGGTGCGCCCAGGGCAAAAGCTTACCGTGCACTGGGTCGCCAATGAACTGCACGATGCCGGCTATACGGGTGACGGTGCGCCGCAGGCTTCGCAGTTGGGAACCTATAGCGAAGGCGTGCAGCAAATCACGGTGCAGCCCGGCCCGCAGTCTTATCACGCGCCCGACAGCGCCACCATCCACATCAGCGGCGGCGTGGTTAACTCAATCACCGACGCACATGGTCAGCAGCTTTCCAGTTACGAACTCGAGCCGCTGCTCATCACTGGGCTGAGCGAAGGCGCGCAGCGCACCAAGCGCCGCCTGCTCACGTACGACGAGATTCCGCCAAACCTCGTGCAGGCCGTCATCGCCATTGAAGACCGTCGCTTCTTTGAGCACGGCGGCATCGACTATTGGCGCATCCTCGGCGCGATGCGCAATGACATCTTCCATCTTCACCGCTATGAAGAGGGCGCGTCCACGCTCACGCAGCAGCTTGCGCGCGGATTCTTCCTCACGCCCGAGCGCACCTACTCGCGCAAGATGCGCGAGGCCGTTATCAGCATTATTCTCGAGCATCGCTTCGACAAGAAGCAGATCTTCGCCATGTACGCGAACGAAATTCCTCTCGGCCAGATCGGCAGTTTTTCCATTGATGGCTTTGGCGAAGCATCGCAGGATTACTTCGGCAAGGATGTAAGCCAGATCGACCTGGCAGAATGCGCCATGCTTGCCGGGCTCATCCAAAGTCCCAGCCGGCTGAATCCCTTCCACCATCCGGAGCGCGCGATCGAGCGCCGCAATCTTGTCCTTGACTCAATGGTTGAAACGGGCGCCATCACCAAGGATGAAGCCGAGGCCGCCAAGTCGGAACCGCTCCATTTGGTTTCATCAAGCTTGGATGAAAGCGAAGCGCCGTACTTTGTTGACCTGGTGCACGATCAGTTGACGCAAGGGCTTGGCGACCGCGACTTCAACCGCGAAGGCCTGCGCATTTACACGTCGCTCGATCCCGATCTGCAACGCCTGGCCACGCAGGCGGTCAACTCCACAATCCACGTCGTCGACGCGCAGATTGACGCCGTTCACGCGCGCGACAAGAAACTGGGCAAGCCCTTCGTCTATCCCCAGGTGGCACTCATTGCGCTCGATCCCCACACCGGCCAGGTCCTGGCGCTGGTGGGCGGGCGCAGCTACGGCACATCCCAGGTGAATCACGCCGCGGCGCACCGTCCCACGGGATCGATTTTCAAGCCGTTTGTCTATGCGGCTGCGTTTCAAACCGCAGTCGAGGGCACGATGTTACCGGGCCAAACCAAACTCTTTTCGCCTGTGACCATGCTCGACGACGCGCAGCAAACCTATGGCGCAGGCACCGATTACGAGTACACGCCGCACAACTTCCAAAGCGAGTTTTACGGCCAGATGACCGCACGCCTGGCTCTGATGCGATCGGACAATAATGCAACCATCGGCCTGGCGAGCATCGTGGGCTTCGATCGCGTGGCCGCTTTGGCGCGCGATGCCGGCATCAAGAGCGCGCAAGGCACTCCATCCATGGCCATCGGGTCGTACGATGCCACACCACTCGATATGGCCGGCGCGTACACCGTCTTTTCCAATGGCGGCGTGCACATCGATCCGTGGATGCTGGCGAGCGTGCGCACGCCGACCGGCGACATCGTCGAAGACTACACGCCCACTACGCGGCAAGTGCTCGATCCACGCGCCGCTTTCCTCACTACCTACATGATGGAAGCTGTTCTCGGGGGCAACGGGAGCGACCCCTGCGAGGTTGGAGGACGAGATTATTGCGGAACCGGAGCCGGCGTCCGGAACATGGGATTCACCGCTCCGGCCGCGGGCAAAACCGGCACCAGCCACGATGCCTGGTTTGCTGGATTCACTTCGAACCTGCTGTGCATCGTTTGGGTGGGCAACGACGATTACACCGAGCTTGACCCCGAAAACCGCGGCCGCATCCAGGGCGCGCGCGTGGCTGCTCCCATCTGGGCTGATTTCATGAAGCAGGCGGTGCAGTTGCCACAGTATTCCGACACCAACGACTTCACGCCGCCGGAAGGCGTCCAGATTCAGACCATCGATAAAGCGACCAACCTGCTGGCCGACACTTCATGCCCCGACGACTTCTCCGCGGCATTTCTCGACGGCACCGCGCCCACGGATACCTGCGACCACAAAGGCGGCATGAACGGCGACGACCACCGCAGCATCTTTCAGAAGATCTTCGGAATCGGCAAGCCGTCCAACTAAGGCGAGCGCTTGGGCTTTGCAGCAACACGGCGTGGCCGCTGTTTTGCTGAGACGGAGCGGATCACGAGTGAACCGCGCCCCGTTTCAGGCAAAGGCGTCTTGCCGTACGCGATTGCCGCCTGAATCAGCGCATCGACCTCGGGCTTGCTCAAGTCGCGTGCGCTTTCAAGGCGGATGAATCGGTTCTGATTGCCGCCGCCGAGCAGAATCCCCGCAGGATCGGGCAGCTTGGCGCCCCAGTAGAACGCGATGCGAACGCCGTGCCCGTCCGCCACCAGTGAAATAAAGCTATCGGAAGGCCGCAGTGTCGAGCTATAGCCGATGACGAAGAAGTTGTAATTGTCATAGACGAGTTCATTCGCCGTGGGCAATCGTTTGCGAAGAGCCGCGCGCACGGCGCGGATCGCCTTGGCCATCTCCGGCTCGAACTTGTCGATGAAACCGGCCAGCTCGGCTTCGGCATTTTGGCGGGGAGCGGATGCAGCCTTCTTCATTTTGCCTCCTTCTTTGGGGGCCCGGTATTCGCGTTATCCGTCGACGTCGGATCCGTCGGGCATGGGCTGGCAGCGCGGGCACCAAAAGGTGACGCGCGCATCCTCGCCCTGAATTCGGCGGCGAATCAGCTCACCGCAGCGGCGGCACGGCTCGGCCGCGCGGCCGTAGACCCACAGGCTGGCGACGGGATCGGATGCATGCGTGGTGCGCCGCTGCTGCCCGCGATAGGTCACGATCAGGTCACCGGAGTCCTCGAGCACATTCGCTTTGAGCAGCTTCTGCGCGCAAGCAATTGTTGCGGCGGCTTCGTCGCAAGTCAAAGTTCTGACGACGCGAAATGGATGCAGTCCCTGGACAAAGCAGATCTCCGACTTGAAGACGTTGCCGATGCCGGCGAGAATGGTCTGATCGAGCAAAGCATCGGCGAGCGCCTCCTGCGGGCGGCCCATCAGCCGCGCCAGTGCCGCTTCGAAGTCGAATTCCTCGCTGAGCACATCGTTTTCCACGCGCGCAACATGCAGATCGCGCGCCAGAGTTTGCTCCGTGTGCATCCGCGCCACGGGCACCCGAAAACCGACCGCCTGGTACTCGCTGTTCTCGATCACGATGCGCATGGCTGATCGCGGCGCCTGCCAGCGCTCGCCCTGGCGGTAAATATGCCAGCGGCCATTCATCAGCAGGTGCGAGGTGAGGATTCCGCCGCCGGAAAAATGAATAAGCAGCCATTTGCCGCGCGCCTCGACTTGATCGACCGTCTGGCCCACGAGCGGTGTGTCATCATTGAATCGCGTCAGGAGCGGGAATGTCGACCGGAAGCCGATGATCGGCTTGCCCATAAGCGCGCGGCCCAGGTTGCGCGCGGTGCGAAAAATGGTGTCGCCTTCAGGCATTAGTCACTTAATCTTGGAAATCCACTTGCGGTAGGCTCCGATTACGAGAACATTCATGAATATTAGATTCACCGCGCCCGCAGCCTGAAGCTCTCGATCCGAGAGGTGCAACCTGCCAAAGGTATCGAGAGTAATGATGAGGGCTCCAGGCACCCACGCAACAATACCCAACAATACAATCAACAGTCCCTGCCTCCGATTCATTGGCTGATATTTCATGTGCGCGCCTACTGGACCTCGGGCCGGTGTGGCTCAGAATGTGCAATGGCCAGCGGAATGCGCCGCAGATGCATACCCAGCGGACCGGCATGAAAGCCCGCGTCCATCAGGAAGCGCGCCATCGAGTGCGCAGCGACGGGTTGGCCGTTGATGGTCGTGATCAGCACGCCTTCGTGATTGCTTCCGCGCATTCGTTCCTGTCCGCGCGCGCAAAGAAAATGCGCCAGCCCTGCGGCGGCCTGCGAACGCTCAGGCTCCTCCGCAGGCAGAAACACGAGCAGATTTGGATTGCCGCGTTTGAGCCACGCCACAAGCTGGCCGTTGCGCAGAATGACTTCAGCGTGGGCAGCGCGAGTCAGGATTCTCGGAGCCGATTCAGAATCTTCCTCTGCCACCGGCAGATCGGGCCAGCGCAGCACTGAGCCATACGGGTTAGCCGGATCGGTCGCAGCCAGTTGCACGAACTCGGGCTTTTCAGCTGGCGGCTCGGTGCGCAACTGGCGCAGCAGGTCAACGGCAGCGGGCAACGCGAACTGCGTGGCGCCCAATCCGCCGACAAAGTAGCCGCGACGAATCCTCCCGCTCTCTTCGAGCGCCTTCAGCACGTCGTATACCGCGCTGAACCCTCCAGGCACGTTCTCCGCCGCAACCTGCTCGCGCAGCAGCACTCCATAGCGGTTGAGCAGTTGCAGCGCGAGCGCATGGCTCCGCTCTGTGGTTGCACGCCGCACTCCTTCGCTGCTTTGGTCCGCGGGTCGTAGCGGCAGCAATGTCCAGCGGCCTTGCGCGGTGGGCGGAGTAGTGCGCCGCGAACGGAAGACCACACCCGTTTGATAGCGGCGAGGCGTGCGTGCGCTCTCGGGCCGGGCAATGTACGCACGCAGGGCGTGAAGCGAGTCATTCGTAATCAGTCCGCGCCACACCAGGCTCCAGAGCGCGTCGATTGTCTCTCCGGGGTAGCCCGAGCCTGCAGCTTCGTGCAACGAATCAAAGAAACTCGCGCCCGTCGACTCGAGCACGGCGAGCAGCTTATCTTCGCGCTCAGTCAGCGGTTCCACCAGCGGACGTTGTTGCGCCAGCAACGGCAGCTTGTCGGCAAGAAACAGAGCAATGCGTCCATCGCGCTCGCCAATCGGTTCCACGCCGGCCCACGCCACTTCACCTGCGGCAATCAGCGTGTCGAGCCCCGCAGAGGTGAAATCGGCGATGCGCGCCGGAAGAATCGAAGTTTCAAGCAGCGATGCAGGCAACGGCGCGGCTTGCAGGCTCTCAATTGCGTCCAGCAGCGCGTCCAGGTGCGCGGTGCCTGTGCGGCGCGGCGCCAGCACGCCCTGCCAGTGGGTTAGGAAGCGCGCCAGCGTGTGCTGCTCCACCGGTTCCACTTCGCGGCGCAGTTTGGCCAGCGACTTACGGCGGATCTGTCGCAGAATCTCCGCATCGCACCACTCGCGATGCAGACCTCCGGGACGGAACCCGCCTTCGAGTACGCGGCCCTCGTGGGCAAGTTGCCTCAGCGCGCTCTCGACGGCCTCTGTATCTAGCGCAAATCTTTCCGCGGCCTCGCGCAACGTGAACGGACCGTGCGTACGCGCATAGCGGCGCACCAGTTCGAGCACCGGGTGAGCCACGGGCTCGAGCAGTGCGGCCGCCAACCCGGGCGGCAACGGAATGCCAAGGCCATCGCGGTAGCGCGCCGCGTCTTCGGCAGCGATCAACCGCTTTTCGCCGGCGATGCGCAGCTCGAGCAGGCGGCGGGAGCGAACCAGTCGGTCGATACTCGACAAAAGATCGGCCGAAACAACGCGGCGGCCCAGCTCCTCACGCGAAAGATCGCCCAGACGCAGGCAAAGGTCATGAACTCCATCGGCAGAACGCGCGCGATAATTCTCCGCAAGGCACTGCGCTGCCTCTTCGACAGCGGCAATCGCGTCCGCGTCGAGCAGTTCGCGCAGATCGGCTTCTCCAAGCAGCTCGCGCAATTGGTCCTGATCGATGGTGAGCGCCTGCGCGCGTCGTTCGGCCAGCGGCGCATCGCCTTCGTAAACAAAATTCGCTACGTAGCTGAACAGCAGGGAAGCGGCAAAGGGCGATGGCTTGCGAGTCTCCACCACGTGCACGCGGAGCTTCCGCTCTTCTACTTCCTTGAGGATTTCAACCAGGGAAGCCATGTCGAAAACGTCGCGCAGGCACTCACGATACGCTTCGAGCAGCAGCGGAAACTGCGGGTAGCGCGAGGCCACGCTGAGCAGATCGTAGGAGCGTTTGCGCAACTGCCACAGCGGTGAGCGCTGGTCCGCGCGGCGGCGCGGCAGCAGCAGCGCGCGGCCTGCAGCCTCACGAAAGCGCCCGGCGAAAAGCGCCGTCGATCCCAATTGGCGCAGTACAAGCTGCATCGCTTCGGCCGACTCGACAAGAATCCAATCGGAGTCGGGCGGCTCATCGGTGTCAGGGAAGCGCAGGACGAACCCGTCGTCGCCCCAAAGAGTCTCAACCTCCGGTCCGCCCGCCGCGCGAATCCGGGCAGCCACCGCCATCGCCCAGGGAATGTGAATGCGGCTGCCAAAGGGCGTGAGCACACAGACGCGCCAATCGCCCAACTCGTCTCGGCAGCGCTCGACAACAATCGTCCGGTCGTCGGGAACCTGGCCGGTCGCCTCACCCTGGTCGGCAAGAAAGCGTAGCAGGTTCTCTGCTGCACCGGGATCGAGATCGTGCTCGTTGACGAGGCGGGTGAGCGCAGCGGCTTGCGGCAGGGCGCGCAGCTCGCGCACCATGGTGCCGATGCGCCGGCCGAACTCGAGCGGGCGGCCTGGGCCGTCGCCTTTCCAGAAGGGCATCTTGCCTGGCTCGCCGGGAGCGGGCGTCACGAGCACGCGATCATGCGTAATGTCGGTGATGCGCCATGTGGACGCACCGAGGATGAACGTCTCGTTGGGGTGCGACTCGAAAACCATCTCCTCGTCGAGCTCGCCCACGCGTACCGGCTTGCCATCCGTGAATGCGAGAAAAACACCGTAGAGACCGCGATCGGGGATAGTTCCAGCATTTAGAATCGCGAGCCGCGCCGCGCCGTCTCGGGCCGTGACCACATTGCGCACACGGTCCCACGTCAACCGCGGACGCAACTCGCCAAACTCGTCCGAGGGGTAGCGGCCGCTGAGCAGATCGAGCACGCCATCAAAGGCCGAGCGCGAGAGTGAGCCGAACGGAGCGGCAGCGCGCACGAGATTAAAGAGGAAATCGACGGAAACCTCGGTCTTCGGAGCTTCGGTATTTTCTGCTTCTTGTGAATCGAAGCCATCGAACTGTAAATTCGCGGTGGAATTCTTGTTTCGCCGCGACGCTCTCCGGACCGATTCCGGGCGCGCAGCCTTCGGCGGCCTTGCGGATGCGACGATGGCCACCAACTGCTGGCACAGCACATCGAGGGGATTGCGCGGAAAGCGTGTAGACTCGATGTGTCCGTCGTGCATGGCGCGCGTGACTGCGGCGCAAGCGACCAAGTCGGCGCGGTACTTGGGAAAGAGAATGCCTTCGCTTACCGCGTCCACGTGGTGACCGGCGCGGCCAATGCGTTGCATGCCGCTAGCCACTGATGGCGGCGATTCGATCTGCACAACCAGATCGACCGCGCCCATATCAATTCCGAGTTCCAGCGTCGAGGTTGCGCACAGTGCTTTGATCTGGCCCGCCTTGAGCTGTTCCTCAATCACCGAGCGTTGCGCAGCGGCCAGCGAGCCGTGGTGCGCGCGCGCGATCGGCTCGCCTGCAAGATCGTTGAGCGCTCCGGCTAGCCGCTCGGCGGTCTGGCGCGCGTTCACAAAAAGAATGGTGGAGTTGCGCTCCCGAATAATTTCGAGCAGGCGCGGATGAATCGCGTTCCAGATGGAGACGCGACGTGGCGTCTGCGAGGCCGGCCCCGAGGGAATCTCCTCCATCTCACCCAGCCGCGCCATGTCCTCCACCGGAACTTCGATGCGCAACTTGAGCTGCTTGCGCGCAGCGGCGTTGACGATCGTGACGGGCCGGTAGCGAAGCGGGCCTTCAATTTCTGCGACCACATCTCCCGCCGGGTCGGTCGCATCGTCGATCGTTGACGCCGTAGCTTGCATGCTCGCTGACTTGCCGACCTGCTGACTCGCTGACTCGCTTCTCAACCCTCCCTCGACCTCAATGCCACCCAAGAACCGCGCCACTTCTTCGAGCGGTCGCTGCGTGGCCGAAAGCCCGATGCGCTGCAGCGGCTTCGCAGTCAGCGCCTGCAGACGTTCGAGTGTCAACGCCAGATGCGCGCCGCGCTTGGTGGGAACCAGCGCATGAATCTCGTCGATGATCACCGTCTCCACGGTGCGCAGAGCCTCGGCCGCCTGCGACGTAAGGATCAGATACAGCGACTCTGGTTTGGTGATCAGAATCTCAGCCGGATGGCGGGCGAAGCGGGCCCGCTCTCGCTGCGGTGTGTCGCCTGTGCGCACGCTGATGAGCGGCTCGTGAAAGGCAACGCCCATGCGTCGCGCCATGTTGGCCATGCCGGCGAGCGGCGAGCGCAGGTTCCGCTCCACGTCCACAGCCAGCGCCTTCAACGGCGATACATAGACAATGCGGCAGCCTTTTCCGGCAGCCTCATTGGCTGGCTGCAACATTAACCGGTCCAGGCACCACAGAAACGCAGCCAGCGTTTTGCCTGTGCCCGTGGGCGCGAGGATCAGCGCATTTTCGCCCCGAGCGATCACCGGCCAGCCCATCCGCTGCGGGGCCGTAGGCGCGTCGAAGACGGCCTTGAACCACTCCGCCGTCACCGGGTGAAAGCAGGCAAACGGGTCGGAAATCTCAGGCGGCTTGGGCGGGTGCGGGGACATGCTGCTCTCAAGAGATTAGCGCGGATCGGCGGCGAATACAAAGCGAAGGAGAAATGGCGCCGCGAACGACCAAATCCAAGGCTGGAGAACGCTATTTCTTCCCGTCTCCCAGCCGTGCCACGCTGAACTGTGCTCCCGCGAACAGGATTAGTCCTGAGATATATGCCCAGAAAAGCAAGCCGACAGAAACGTAAAACGGGCCGTAGATGGTCAGGTCGATATGAGGAAGCACAGTGGCAAAGATGAATCGCGACAACAGCCAGACGAGGCCCGTGATGATGGATGTGCGCAGAACCGGCCGCCAGGGAACTTTGCGGTTGGGCAGAATGTAATACAACGAAAAGAAGAACAGAATCGAAGCGACGCCCGTTGAAATCGCGAGCCACGCGTAGTCCACTCCTCCGGATACGAACCGGTAGAAGGCATTGTCAGTGTGCTCGAGAAAGATCACCGGCAGCGCGCTGTCCACGGCCAGGTTTGCAAACATGCTGGCCACGGCGAGCCCGAGCATCAGCAGAGCTAGCCCAAAGGCGATCGTCTGGTTGAGAAGATAATTGCGGCTTTTCTTCACCCCCCAGGCTTGATTGAGAGCCACCTCCAAAGGCAAGAAAATACCGGTGCACGCAATAAGAATCATCAACAGCGAAAAGGCCTGCGCGCCTTTGTGAGTCACGATAGGCAACACGGCTTCACTCACAATGGTTTTCGTGATCCAATCTGGCTGCTTGGTTAGCGACGGCAGAAAGTAATTCACCATGTTGTTCACTACAGTCACCATGGGGCCCTTCGGTGGCGAGTGAAAAACTGTAAGCACCAGCGTGTAGAGCAGCACGATAAATGGAATAAACGAGATGATCGCGTTGGCCGCCACGCTGAAGGCGAAGGTGTGTACCTCGCTGTCGAGCAGATACGCGATCAGCGCCGTTCCGCTCTTGCGCCAGCGGTACCACTTGGATTGCGCAGCGGGCTGATCGGGCCCAGTCGCGACCGCAGCCAGAGCAGCTCCGGCGCTTTCGATGTCGGCTACAACGCCGGACGCGGATTTCAAACCATCGGACACGGTTCAACCCCTCATAGGGCCTTCTTGCGCTGGTGCGTACTCTGCAGTTTTCGTTTGACGCGCGCGGATAAGGGAAGGTCTGCTTTAAGAATAGTCGGTTCGGGCTAAAGTCGTTGGACCGCGATCGCAACGATTTTCGCTTCAAACGTTTGGATGCGGGTTGAGTGCCCCGAATGGATGAGTCGATCAATCGCGGCGCAGCCGCGACAGCGCCCACCGCGCGGCCTCGCGAAGGCCGTCGTCGGCCGCCGCAGCCCACGCTTCGAGCTGCTCGGCAAACCGTCCCTCCCCGCTATTTCCCATCGCGATGGCCACGTTGCGCCTGAGGCCCACGAATCCCGTCCGGCGCACCGGCGAGCCGTTGAATTGCCGCTCAAATTCTGCTTCATCCAAATCTGCCAACCATTCCAGCGCCGGATTGACGAGTTCCTGGCGTGGTTCGAGCTCGGCGTCTGCCATGATCGGGCCACTTCGCCGCGCCTTCCCATTCCAGGGACACACATCCTGGCAGATGTCGCAGCCGAAGACCTGCCGGCCCATCCCTTCGGCGAGCTCTTCCGCGATCTGCCCCTTGTGCTCAATGGTCAAATATGCAATGCACCGCGTCGCGTCCATCCGATAAGGAACATCGAGCGCATTTGTCGGGCACGCCTCAATACAACGCGTGCAACTTCCGCATCGATCAGGGACGAGCTCCGCTCTCTTAGCCTCTGGACTGACCTCGAGGGACGTCAAGATCACCGCTAGAAATCCAAACGATCCCAACTTGGGATGAATCAGGCAGGTGTTTTTCCCTGCCCATCCAAGGCCCGCCGCAACCGCGAGCGCGCGCTCCACAATGGGTCCCGTGTCGACGTACGCCCGCGACTCGAACTCGCCGAGCTCCTCGTGCAGCCGCGTCTCAACCGCGCGAATCCGCTTGAGCAGCACCTTGTGATAATCGCTCGGCCGCCGCTCGCCCCGTTCATTTGTTCTGCTGCTCCACGCGTACCGCGCAATCCACCCACTCCGTGGGTCTGGCGTTGCGGTCGAGAGTGGTGCTGATGGGAAGGCGTAGCTGGCAAAGCAAACCAGCGCCGACCGCGCCCAGGGGAACGGAACCGCCGTCTGCTCCCGAAGTAGGCGCCCGTTCTCTGCTTTGCGCTCAAGGTAGCCCATTGTTCCCGCGCGGCCCTTGGCGACCCATTCGCGAAATCGTTCGGCATCGCGCGCCTCGGCCTCATAAGGCAAAGCCACCAGCCCGGCCTCCTGAAATCCCACATCAAGCGCGAAAGCGCGCGCCTGCTTGAGCGTCAGCCCGCCGAGCGCTCCCTGCGATTCGTCGCCGCGCAAATTGTCCGTCAGCGCACCCACGGAACTTTCCTCTCCACCCCTGCGTATCGAATCTTGTTGTACATTGCGGACGCGCTCTGCGAAACCGGCCGCGTTTGCTGCTTGCAAGGGCACAAAGACGCCCTGCAGTTTCAGCATATTCCCCAACCGCGGCACTTTTTGGTTTGGTCCGCTGTTTGCCAATTGCAAGGCCAGGCAGGGTAAAACCCTAGTGGCCGGCAAGCGCGGCAGGTTCCGTTGCAAGGGTCCGCGGATCATCGCGGGCGAGGAGATTTTTATGAATACCAATCGGGTTGAACCAGTCAGGAACGTCGTTCTGCGGATCAAAGAGCTCGTGAGAGGTCAGGAGCACGGGTTTCTTGAGGAACTGGCGCCAGCGGTCGTCCGCGAAAACGTGGCGCTCGATTTCGGCGAGGTCGAGCGCATCGACGCCGCAGGTCTTGCCGCTCTCATCACGCTCTACACTGACGCCTGCAAGGCGGGCCACACCCTCACGGTGTCGCGGCCCAACCGCCACGTGCGCGAAATCCTTCAGATTGTGGGTCTCGACCGCATCCTGGTCGCGCAGCCGGGAGCCGAGTCCAGCATTGGATGCATGCAACTGCAGGGTTCCGCCGCCTGAGTAGCCCGCTCGAGCTAGAGAGAAGCATAGAATGGACCTCGGCTTTTCATTGTGGTCGCAAGGTCGCCTCATGCGCGCAAAGCATCTTTGCTTGATTATGCTTCTCGCCGCCGAAACGGTTCCCGCTCCCCCATCGCACGCACAGGATGTCGCTTCACCCAAAGCTTTCCTCGTGTATATCTACTACCATTACCGCGAAGGGAAAGATTTTGACGGTCCCCAAGCCGGTCGATACTTCCACTCATCCCTCGTGGCACTGGAAAAGGCCGACGTCAAGGCGAACGGCCCCGGCTATGCTCCGGCAATAGATTTCGACCCGATTTGCGATTGCCAGGACATGGACGGAATCTGGAACCTCAAGATCGCCGTGCAGTCGCAATCTCCGCGGCGGGCTATTGCCGACGTCTCCTTCGCTGTATTCGATCCGAAGGATCGGCCAACCGAAGAACCAAACAAGCTGCAGATCACTCTCGCTAGAGAAAACGGCGGTTGGCGTATCTGGGACATCCTCGACAAATCCGACCCGAAATTCACCTCATCGGTGCGCAAACTTCTCGAAGACGACCTTGCAAACCTGCGAAAGAATCCACCCTCAACGGTCCATTAGTTCCCAGGTCTTATCGCTTCAGGGGCCGCTGCGGGAGTTGAGGCCGGAACCACAAGCCGAAGCCGAGCTGCCAAGCGCAGTCTTAAATTGTGGGATTCGTCCCAAATCGGCGTTGCGGCCCAACCACCGCTTTAGCCCCCTGTGACCAAAAGCACAGGCAATCCTAGCCCCTAGACGTTATTCCTATTTATGACTCAGAAGAGCCGTTCGTCGCAGTCCTCCAAGCGAGGGCCGAGCCCAGCGCACCGTTTCATCCCATCTTGCTTGGCGCACAGGCCTCCGTTCCTTTACCCTTGCCTATGGACCACACAACGGAATCCGACAAGAACCTACAAGCAAGGGAGACTCTAATCTCATGGCGCAGGCAGTAGTGGAGCAGTCGGTCGCCGCGGCGACCCCAACACCAACCAAGTATGTGTATTTCTTCGGCGGCGGCAAGGCTGACGGCAACGGCAAGATGAAAGACGTGCTGGGCGGCAAAGGCGCAGGCCTGGCCGAGATGACGAATGCCGGTTTGCCTGTGCCTCCCGGATTCACCATCCAGACCGAGGCATGCCGCGAATATATGCGTGGCAAATTGAGCCCGCAGATCGAGACCGAGATGCTCGACGCGCTGGAGAAGCTGGAGAAGTTGCAGGGCCAGAAGCTCGGCACGGGCGAAAACCCGCTGCTGGTTTCGGTCCGCTCGGGCGCTAAGTTCTCCATGCCCGGCATGATGGACACGATTCTGAACCTGGGCCTCAACGATCAGGCTGTTGAAGCGCTGGCCAAGCGCAGCAATAATCCCCGTTTTGCTTATGACTCCTACCGCCGGCTCATCCAGATGTTCGGCGACGTGGTCCTCGACGTTCCGAAGAAGAAGTTCGAGCACATCTTCGACAGCGTAAAGGCCGCCAAGAAGGTCAAGTACGACTACGACCTGCAACCCGATGCGCTCCAAAAGATCATCGCCGAATACAAAAAGCTGGTGAAAAAGGAGACGGGCAAGGATTTTCCGCAGGACCCGCTGGTGCAGCTGGTCGCGGCCCGCGACGCCGTCTTCAAGAGCTGGCAAAACGATCGCGCCAAGACCTACCGGCGCATCAACCACATCGACGACTGGCTCGGCACCGCGGTCAATGTGCAGGCCATGGTCTTTGGCAACCTGGGCGACAACTCCGGCACTGGCGTCGGTTTCACGCGCAATCCCGCCACTGGCGAGCACGTCTTCTTCGGCGAGTACCTGATGAACGCGCAGGGCGAGGACGTGGTTTCCGGCGTCCGTACTCCGCTCTCCATCAGCGAGCTCGAAAAGGCCATGCCCAAGGTCTACGAGCAGTTGAAAGACATAACGCGGCGCATGGAAAAGCACTACCGCGACATGCAGGACTTCGAATTCACCATCCAGGATGGCAAGCTCTACATGCTGCAGACGCGCAACGGCAAGCGCACCGGCCTGGCCGCGGTTCGCGTGGCCATCGACATGGTGCGCGAGGGCCTCATCACGCAGCAGGAAGCCATCTTCCGCGTCGAGCCCAACCAGCTTTACGACTTCCTGGTCCCTCGCCTCGTCGAGAAGGGCGAGAAGATCGAAGTCCTCGCCACCGGTCTGCCGGCTTCGCCCGGCGCGGCGGTCGGCCAAATCGTCTTCACTGCCGAAGAAGCCGTCAAGCAGCACCAGAAAGGCTGGAAGTCCATCATTCTGGTCCGCGGCGAAACCACCCCTGAGGACATCGCCGGAATGGAAGTTGCCGACGGCATTCTGACCTCGCGCGGCGGCATGACCTCGCACGCCGCCGTCGTCACCCGCGGCATGGGCAAGTGC
>JBKQOX010000050.1:0-5312 GCA_052145255.1 Occallatibacter sp. | reverse complement strand
GAACCAACCGCCGAGAGGCAAACGCGCGCAGCGGCAACTCCTGATCAGACTGACAACGCGCTCTCCAGAGCGCGAACGGAAAACTCGTGTTTTTCAGTTGACAAAGACTTACATGGATGCCGGTAATCCGCCCGGAACGCCGTTGCACATCTGATGATGTTCGAAGGGCCGACTTTGCATGATTAATCGCCATTTCTTTTCATCTCGCATGACAAGATGGCAACTCTAGCGTTCTGCAGTTCCAAGCGTCCGCCCCTCTTGTCGTTATTCACAGAACTGATCAATCCTGAAAAACGCCCATGCGTCCACTGACTGATTTGCGCCCGGATCCCATTGCACACACCGTCGCTCTGGGCTCAGGAGTTTGCCGAGGCGATATCTTCGAGCAGCTGTTTGTCTACGCTCAGTCAAGCCACCAACCGCTTTAGCTCCGCGTTCTCCCGCTCAAATTGCTTCACAAAACGGAGCAGTTCACACACCCAAACATTCGCAGAAAACGCGAATGTTTGGGACACGCGATTGCACGACCTACTCCAACACAAAAATATTCTTCTCCGTGCACATCTCTTTCAGTACCCTTGGCCACACCGTGACGCTCACCTCTCCCAGATGGGCTTTGCGGAGCAGCAGCATCAAGGTGCGCGACTGGCCGATTCCTCCGCCGATCGAGAGCGGGATCTGGTCGTTCAGGATCGCCCGGTGATAAGGCAGTTGCATGAAGTCCAACTGCTTGGCCATCGTAAGCTGTTTTTTCAGGGTCTCGGCCGTGACCCGGATACCCATTGAGGTCAGTTCATGGCGGCGCTTGGTGACCGGGTTCCAGACGAGAATGTCGCCATTCAGCCCGTGCGTGTCTTTGCCCGTCTCTTCGCTGGTTTCGGTCACCCAGTCGTCGTAATCGGCAGCGCGCATCTCGTGCGGATAGCCGTCCCGCAATGGCCAACCTATCCCAATAATGAAGATGGCGGGATACTCCTGCAGCACCGCCGTCTCGCGCTGCTTGCGCGGCAGCGTGGGATACATGTCGAGAATCTCCTCGGCGTGCAGGAAGGCCAGCTTCTCGGGCAGGTCCGGATAGCGTGGGTCTTTTAATTGAGGAAACATGGATTGGGCAAATTTCTCCGCGCCAACGATCACCGTCCATATCTTGCCAACAATGTCCTTCAGGAAATCCAAGTTGCGGTGATCGGCGGTCATGACGCGCTCCCAGTCCCACTGATCGACGTATGCGGAATGGTCGTGATCGAGGAAATAGTCCTTGCGAACGGCTCGCATATCGGTGCAGATGCCCTCGCCCACCCGGCAATCGAATTGCTTAAGCGCGACGCGTTTCCATTTGGTCGCGGCCTGCACAATCTGCGCGTCGATAGGATGAAGGTCGCGATCGTTCGAGATATGGAACTGGATTGGCGTGCGCGACCCGTCGCGATCGAGCATGTCGTTGACCCCGCTCTCCACATCCACGATGAGCGGCACTTCGACCATCATCAGATTCAGCTCTTTGCACAGGTTGTCTTCGATATAGCGTTTCACCTGGAAGATGGCCTGCTGCGTCTCTTTCGGAGTCAGCAGCGAACGATAGTCGCGCGGCAGGATTTGTTCCAATTCTTTGTAATCGCCGATTCCCGGTCCTGCCAGATCGGCTTTCTTATCGAGAACGGTAGCCATGAAATCTCTCCTTTGCGGACGGAAACCGCGCCGCCGCTACGCGATTCATAGAGGTACAGGTCAAGAGAATTGCCACCGCCGGAAATCATAGCGATGGCCCCAGTGGTTGTCATGGGTTGTGCGGCGTTTCGCCATTACGTTTCGCCGCGTACGCGTGCACTGCGCGTTCTACGTTCACCACTGTTGTCAGCACTTTCCCGATAGCGCCAAATGCCTTCAACGCTGGCAGAGCCATCATGAAAATCGGCTCAGCTGCACCTCAATGCCGCCATCGATGGTTCCTCCAGGTTGCGGACTACGCTGTGATTGCAGTCACTGATCAATCTCACTGTGATCTAAATCCGCCAGGACCGGCCCGAGGGGCAGCGGCTTGGCTCGACAAATGCTCCACCGTGGGCCATATTTGTTTCTAATGACCACAAAAATCAAGCGCATCGGCATTCTCACCGCCGGCGGCGACAGCCCCGGCCTGAACGCAGCCATCCGCGGCGTGGGCAAAGCCGCGCTCGGCTATTACGGCTGGGAGATTGTAGGTTTTCGCGACGGTTTTCGTGGCTTGGTCGAGAACCGACGGATCAATCTGGATCGCGCCGCTCTTTCCGGCATTCTGACGATCGGCGGCACGATTCTCGGCACCAGCCGCGACAAGCCACATCGCATGGTGATTAACGGCCGAACGAAGGACATGACCGGCGTTATCCGGGACAATCTCAAGAAGTGGGGAATCGATTGCGTCGTATGCCTTGGCGGAGGCGGCACGGCGAAGAACGCCCTGCGCTTGCACCGGCTAGGCGTCAATGTGATTACGTTGCCTAAGACCATCGACAACGACGTGGCCATGACCGACGCCTCTTTTGGCTACGCCACTGCTTTGGACATTGCCACCGAGGCGATTGATCGCCTTCACAGCACCGCCCACAGCCACCACCGCATCATCGTGGCCGAAATCATGGGTCACCGCGCTGGCTGGCTTACGCTCGGGGCTGGACTGGCAGGCGGCGCGGACGTGATCCTCATTCCCGAAATCCCTTACGACGTGGACAAGATCGCCAATGCCATTCGCCAACGCAGCAAGCGTGGGAGCAGCTTCAGCATTGTGGCCGTAGCCGAGGGCGCGATGAGCCGCGCCGACGCGCGCATCTATGAGAGCGCCGAGAAGAAACTGGAACGCGCCAAAACCTTGAACGCTAAGATCGAGGCCAAGCGCGAAATCGCCACGCTTGATGTTCAGCATCAAGGCAATACGATGCGCCTGGCCCGAAAGCTCGAGGAACTGACCCATCTCGAATCCCGAGTCACGATCCTTGGCCATGTGCAGCGCGGTGGCACGCCGTGCGCGGCGGATCGCATGCTCGCCACGCGCCTCGGCACCGCCTGCGCCGATATGATCAACGAGCGGCAGTTTGGCGTGATGGTGGCCGCCCGCGGCGACAACACGGAGCCGGTGCCGCTGGATCAAGTCGCGGGCAAGCGAAAATCAGTTCCTCACGATCATTCATCGGTAGAGACAGCCCGCCGGGTGGGAACGTGCCTTGGCAATTAAGACAAGCAACCTGTACCTGCGGCGAGCGGATGGCCCGCATCCTAGGAACCTCAGCCAACCGCGATCTGGGGTGCCCAAGGTCTCGCCCGCCGCGCCGGGAGACCTGGGATCACACGAACCCCTCAGCTACGAATTACACCCCGGAAACGTTAGGTCCCTATCGAGACTGTCCCGGCGTGACGAGTTTGCGCCGTGGCAGGATCTTCTGCCGGGACAGTTTCGATAGGGTCGTTTGAAGCAAGTCGCTGGCCCGGCGGACGCGGTGATCTACCTATGGGATTTCAATCGGCGCCAGACGGCCTTTGTGAAGGTTGGATCGGAGAGGCCGGCGAATCGTACCTAGCGGACTCTCGTTTCGATGGAAGTGGAGTCCGGAGCGGCGATTGCAATCGCACTGCGCAAAATGGCGATGAAAAGCCGCCGGCACGCGACTCGTGACGCCTATCACTTTCCAGGGCCATCCTCGTCGTCGATCCTTTCTGCACACAGTATCCGCGCACAGAGCAGGAAGGATCCTCGTGTCCCATTCCCGATTGCCGCTGCTGCGCAGGATCTCGCAGATTATTTTTCTGCTGCTTTTTCTTGCGCTGCTGGTACTTACTTCGCTCCGGGCCACACCAGGCACCACGAGCGACATTCACCTGCGTGCTCCAGTCGGCCTTTTCTTTGAGTGGGACCCGCTAGTTGCAATTGCCAATGCGCTCGCAACGCATGCGCTGTACCGCGGCCTGCTCTGGAGCCTCGTCGTTTTGCTCCCTGCGCTTTTTCTTGGGCGCTTTTTCTGCGGATGGATCTGTCCCATGGGAACGCTGCAGCATTTCGTGGGCAATCTGCCCTCGGAGTCCAAGCGTGGCAAGCAGCGCATTGAATCCAACCGCTATAAGCGCTGGCAAACTATCAAATATGTCGTCTTGATCGCCGGCCTCGTGGCCGCGTGTTTTGGGTCCATGGCCATTGGATGGCTCGATCCGTTTAGTCTGCTGGTGCGCTCCATTGGTCTTTCCCTTTTGCCCGCTTTCAACTTCGCAGTGCGCGCGGTGCTTGAACCGCTTGAGCATAGTCACATCGCCTTCGTGAAAGCGACCGGCGAGGGCATACATGCTGTTTTGCAGGCGGCAGTGCTCGATTTCCGCGCGGCCCACTTCTCACAAGGTCCGGTGCTTGGCATTCTGTTTCTGATCATTCTCTGCGCCAGCCTGAGCATCACTCGCTTCTGGTGCCGCTCCGTCTGCCCACTGGGTGCGCTGCTAGGCGCGGTCTCCCGGTGGTCGATCCTGGGCCTGCACAAGGATCAGGAAAGCTGCAACCGCTGTAACCGCTGCCTGCTCCATTGCCAAGGAGGAGACGATCCCGTCGGAGGCGCATTGTGGCGCAAGTCCGAGTGCCTGATGTGTATGAACTGCATCGGAAGCTGCCCGGAACATAGCCTCGAGTTCCGATTCTTCCGCAAAGAAAATGAAGTCGCTTCACCCGATCTCAGCCGCCGCCGAACGGTGACGGGGCTGGTTGCAGGCGCCGCAATCGTGCCCCTCATGCGTATCGATACGAGCTTGGGCAAGGACCGCAACGACAGGCTGTTACGGCCCCCCGGCGCGCTCGATGAGTCCGATTTTCTTTCCCGCTGCATCCGCTGCGGTGAATGCATGAAGGTCTGCCCAAACAACTCGTTGCATCCGACCCTCCAGGAAGCGGGGATCGAAGGCCTGTGGACGCCCACCCTCGTTCCCCGGATCGGTTACTGCGAGCCAAGCTGCGTGCTCTGTTCCGAGGTGTGTCCCACGGGCGCCATCTGGCAGATCACGGCGAGAGAAAAAGGCTGGGTTGTTGGAGTGGGTGCGCATGCTGGAGACGCGCATCAGCCCGTGCGCCTGGGTACGGCCTTCTACGATCGTGGCCGCTGCCTGCCATGGGCCATGGCCACCGAGTGCATCGTATGCGAGGAGTGGTGCCCAGTTTCGCCGAAAGCAATCTACCTTGAAGACGCGCAAGTCGTCGACTCCGGCGGCAATCTCAAGACCCTCAAGCAGCCCCGCGTCGATCCTAGACGGTGCGTGGGCTGCGGCGCGTGTGAGTACGCCTGTCCGCTCCAGGAACACCCGGC
>JBKQOX010000049.1:0-10901 GCA_052145255.1 Occallatibacter sp. | reverse complement strand
CTCTATCTGCCCATGGCCGAGCGCAAGGCGATGCGCATTGCCGACCCCGAACTCCGAGCCGCATGGCTCAAGCAGTTGGCCAGCCACTCGAAGTTCTTCCTGATCGTTACTGGCATCTACGGCACTGTCTCCGGCGTAGGCATCTGGTTCGCCATCGGCCTCACCCATCCCGAGGCCACCAGCACGCTCATCCACAACTTCGTCTTCGGCTGGGCCATCGAGTGGGTCTTTTTCATGGTCGAGCTCACCACTGCAGCCGTCTACTACTACACCTGGAACAAAATCGACGCGAAGCTTCATCTCGTCGTGGGCTGGGTTTACGCGGGCGCGTCAGCGTGCACGCTCATCATCATCAACGGCATCCTCACCTTCATGCTCACGCCTGGCGACACCTGGCTCGCCGTGGCGGGCACGGGACACGAGGCCAGCAAGTTCTGGAACGCGTTCTTCAACCCCACCTACTGGCCGAGCCTGCTGCTGCGCTCCTGCGTCTGCGCATCGCTCGCCGGCATCTGGGCGCTCATCAGCGCCAGCCGCATTGATGGCAGCAAGAATCCGGCGCTCAAGTCGTCTCTGGTCAAGTGGAGCGTCAAGTGGCTGGTGCCTTCGTTCGTGGCCATGCCTTTCCTCTTCATCTGGTACCTCATCATGGTGCCCCAGACGCAGCGCGCGCTGCTCACGCTGGGCATTGACACCATGGGCACCGGCACATTCTCGATCATCACGCGCATGGCGCTGCTGATCGTCATGGTTTCGGCCACGATCATTGGAGTCGCCTACTACCTGGCGTACCGCAATCCTGCCGATTTCAACCCTGCGCATGCTGTAGCGATCCTTCTGCTTGCGCTTGTAGCAACCGGCGCCGGCGAGTACTCGCGCGAGATGCTGCGCAAGCCCTACGTCATCGGCCGCTGGATGTATTCGAACGGCGTTCGAGTGCCCTACGCGATCAAGATCGATCACGACGGTTATCTGGCGCACTCCAACTGGGTGTGGAACGGCGCGGACTCGAGCTACTCGCGCGGCGAGGCCATCTTCCGCGGCGAGTGCGGCGCATGCCACACGCTCAACGGCTACCGGCCACTGGCCAAATTGCTCGCCGGCCGCGACCGCGCCAACATCGAGAGCTTCATCACCATGCTGCACGAGTACAAGCCCGACTCGCCCTATCACCACTTCATGCCGCCCATGGTCGGCACCCAGCAGGACGTGGACGACCTGGCCAACTTCCTGAACGCGCAGGTAAATCCGCCAGCGACGAACGGGCAGAAGCCGGTGCAGACGGCGGCAAAGTAGCGGAGCTGGCGGGGCTAGCGGCGTTGGCGGAGCTAGGGTGGTTTGCTCCGCTTCTCCACTTAGCCCCCTAGTCCTTTTGTCCTTACGCCTCGCATTTCTTGTCAAGCCCCCTCAGTTGAAATAAACCCGCCCGCATCCCGTAAGTCGTTCTTTCCATGGTCCCTACGTCCCTGGTCCCTGCCACTCGAAGTTTGCCGATCATTTCCAGCTTCAGGCGCATAATCGTTCCATGCTCGCAAGCAAACCAGCCACTAGCTAACGGCTGAAAGGGAGCGTTCAGCCCCCTCAACAAGGAGGTTGAAATTAAATAAAAAACTTAGGACATTTCGCTTATTGTTCGCCATTTAACTCGTTTAGAATCAGCAAATCGATTTCAGAATCATCGAGAATGCGCATCGAATTCCGCCGAATTTATGCCACGTAAACCCTTTGGAATCAACATGCGATCTGCTCAAATGCAACCCGCGCATTTTCACCCCGTAACTCCCTCACTTTATTTACTTTGTTCACTTTTTAATTGGTTCAAGGACCACGGTTCACCACTCACGGTCCACGACCCACGATTGCGCATCAGCGCCCGCGGATCGGGCGCAGAGCGAAGTTGCATGCATCGGCCCGGTCCACTATAAGTAACAGCGAACGAGGAGCACCGCTTTTCGTGCGCGGCTCCGCCCCAAACGAATTGAAAAGGAAACCACGATGAATCGCAGAGAACTGTTTGCGGCCCTGGCCGCCACTGCTGTTGCCGGCGAGGCGCTGGTCTTTGCCCAGAGTAGCCCCGACACAACACCCGCCGCCGCGCCCCCCGCCAACGCGCCCGTCATGGGATCGACGGTGTTCGACTGGAACAAGATGGTCGACAAGCCAACCAAGACCGGTTCGGTGCGGACGGTTTGCAGCGCGCCAACGGCGACGCTCGAGAATCTCGAGATCCACATCACGACCCTGAATCCGGGCATGTCGCCGCATCCGCCGCACAAGCACCCGAATGAGGAGTTGATTATCATCCGGCAGGGCACGGTGGAGACGCTCTCAAATGGAACATGGATCCGCGTGGGGCCGGGATCGGTGATCTTCAACGGGTCGAACCAGCCGCACGGATTCAGGAACGTGGGAACTGAGCCTGCGATTTATCACGTGGTGAACTTCAAGACGGCGGCCACGCCGCCAGGGAAGACGGAGTTTGTTGGGACCGGGCAGTAGGGCGGGGAGCGTAGCCAGTAGACAAAAGGGAGCAAGGGAGCAAGCGGGCCGCGCTACTTAGCCTGCACGATGGGTTCGCCAGCGATCAACAGCCGCACGCGATAGACGCTGGAACTGGCGCAGATGTAGAGGGTTTTGTGATCCGCCCCGCCCCAGGCCACGTTGGCCACGCGCTCGGGGATGAGCAGAGTTGCGAGGTGCTTGCCGTCGGGCGACAGAATCACAACACCGCCGGGGCCCGCGCTGTAGATATTTCCTTCAACATCAACCTTCATGCCATCGGGCCCGCCGGGACGTGGGTCGCTGGTTCCGTCATAGAGCAGCGTGGGATCGGCAAGCGTTCCGTCTGGAAGCATGCGGTAGCGCATCCAGATTTTCTTCGGTTCGGTCGAATCGACGTAGAGGAACTTCTCGCCGGGCGAGAAAGCAATCCCGTTCGGCCGCGGCAAGTCGGAGATGAGAAGCTGCAGGTCTCCGCGCGCGGGCGGCTCGCCGGCCTTTTGGGCGACAGCACCCGGAATGCGATAGACGCCGTTGACCTGGAGGTCCTTCTCCGGATCTGAGTCGTTCTGCTTGCGCAAACCGTAGGGCGGATCGGTGAAGTAAATGGATCCGTCTGAACGGTAGACCAGATCGTTCGGGCTGTTCAAGCGCAGGCCCTGGTAACGATCGGCGAGGACGGTCTGAACCGATTCAGGGTTGAGCGTCTCGAATCGGTAAATGTCGCGCTGGGCGTGGCCGGCCACGGTGAGGCGGCCGAGTGCGTCCAAAGTCATCCCATTTGAGCCGGGCTCGCGGCCGCCGTAGGGAGCAGAGCCCTTGTAACCGCTGGGCTGGAGGAAGATGCTCACGCCTCTCCCGGGCGTCCAGCGGCGAATGGAGTTGGAAGGAATGTCGGCGAAGAAGAGACTGCCGTTGACCCAGACGGGTCCTTCGACCCAGGTAAATCCGGTGGCGATGCGCTCAAGTTTGGCTTTGGCGGGGACGATGCGGTTGCTCGCGGGATCGGTGCGGTCGACCTGAAGCGGCGTGATGGCCGGCGCCGTTGCCGCGGCCGATTGTGCGGGAGCGGGGCCGGCGGCGGGAAACAGGCAGAGGAGCGCGGAGATTGCGGGCGCGATGAGGCGCAGCGGATTCGTGCGGAAAGTTTTCATGCGGGCATTCCTAATTAGATCCAGAAGTGAAGATGTGGCCGGTTTTTTGGAAGGGCGTTGTGGGCTTGAGGCCAATCCAGCCCATTCATCTTTCGCTTGAGGGGGCGGAGCTGTCAAGGTGGAAAGCTGCTGCCAAAAACGGGCTAGAGCGCATAGAATACGAGTTGTTATGAGCGAGAAGGAGCACAAATCGTTTGAAGTGGCGTGCCCGGATTGCGGGGCGATGCTCAAGATCGACGCGGAGACCGGAGTGCTGGTGAGCCACACTTCAGCCCCGCGCAAGCGGATGTTCGAGGACCTGGAGACGGCGGCCAAGGCCATGCGCGAGCATGGGGAGCGCACGGAGTCGATCTTCAGGCAGAGCGTGGACGCCGAAAAGAACAAGGAAGATCTGCTGGAGAAGAAGTTTGCCGAGGCTATGCGCAAGGCCAAGGACGCGCCGGAGGGCAAGCCGCTGCGCGAGATCGACCTGGACTGAAGCCGCGCTGATCGCTGAGCGGAGCTTTTTCCAGAGAGAAATTCGCGTAAAGTCGCTCGACTGCGAGTTTTCGAGCGATACTTGCAATGGCAATTGGGTTTTCGATCGTAAAATCGGTCGCGAATGTCAGGAGGGGTCATGGTAGTTGTGCCGCTAACGCAAGGAACAAGAGAGCCGGCCGGTGAGAAGTGCGGCGAAGGGACAGACTCCACAAACTGGATTCGGTACGCCGCAGCCGCGACCCTTGCCGCAAGCGGCGTTTTGCTGGTCACCGGCCAGCGGCGGATCGGCCTGTTGACGGCCCTCTCCGGCGCTACCTTGGTACTGATCGATCAGCAGGATGCGGTGCGCAAGTGCTGGGACAGGCTTCCGGAATTTCTTGAAGATCTGCAGGGACTGCTGGGCAAGGCGCAAACCGCCGTCGAGGATCTCTCAAGCCAAAGCGAAAAGCTGCGCAAAGTATTGAGCCAGTAAGCCCCGCCGTGCAGGTTCGCAAATTCAGTTGAGATAGCCGTGCGCGCGAAACCACGCGATCTCATCGCGCAAGGTTGATTCGATGGGCCGGAATTCGAGGCCCAATTCCTTTTTCGATTTGCTGTGATCGAATTGCAACTGGTCCAGGCGCCGGTCAAGGAGGCGCATCGCCGCCAGGCTCAGCTTCACGGGGTTGTGCGTGAGGCGCGCCCAACATTCGCTCGCGGCAGCGACCGCGTAAAGTGCGGAGCGGGGAATTTTTCGCGCCGGAACCCTGACTCCGCTGATTGCGGCGAGCGATGCCATGTATTCGGCAGAGGTGACTGGACGGCCGGCAGCGAGGTAGCGCTCACCACGGCTGCCCTTGAGCGCGACGAGCACCATGGCTTCGGCTATATCGCGCGCGTCGACGATGGGGAATGCGCCCGGCAGGATTCCAGGAATTTTTCCGCGCAGAAAGTCGAGCACCGATTGGCCGGCAGGGGTCGGGGCGGCGTCACCGGGACCGTGCATCCAGCCGGGAAGCACCATAGCGGCCCACATGTCTGGATGCCGATCGAGAAAGCTGAGGATTTCGCGGTCGGCGAGGATTTTGCTGCGATAGTAAGGCTCGGCGCGACATTCATCGTGCAGCATGGTTTCGTCGATTGCCGCAGACCCGCGGCCGTCGAGCACGGCGATTGAACTGGCATGGACAAAGCGGCGGACGCCGGCGCGATATGCGGCCTCGAGCAGGCTGCGAGTGCCAGCGACGTTGATGCTGTAGAGCGCGTCCCAGTGGCGTCCGCCTTTAAGGTAATCGCGAAAGAAGGCGGCGGTGTGAAAGATGATGTCGACGCCTGAAAGCGCAGAGGCGAAGGCGGGGACGTCGCGCATGTCGCCGGGAACGATGTCGACGGGAGTTCCGGTTAGTTGGATGGGAACCTTGTCCATCTCACTGGGAAGCACCAGCGCCCTAACGGAGAACCCGCGGGCGGCAAGCAGCCGCACGAGATTGCTGCCGAGAAGGCCAACGCCACCGGTAACGAACGCGGTTTGAGCCATCGATGTTTGCCTCCGAGTGCGTAATCGCACGAGCCTTTGGCGATGCTGCGGCGCGAATCGCGACATGGGTTACGGCTTCGTACGTTGTGGGGGGCCGACTCGGGCAAGTTCGCGCAAAAGAGCGCGGGAAATCAGTTTTTGCGTTCGACCAGGTAGCGTGCGACGGCTTTCAGGCCGAAGGCGCGGCTGCCATACGGCTCGAGCGCGGCGAAAGCTTCATCGACAAGTTGCGCCGCGTCGCGCAGGCTTTGCTCAACGCCGTAGACGGCGGGCCATGTGGCTTTCTCTGTTGCTGCGTCCTTGCCTGCAGTTTTGCCGAGCTGAGCCGAGTCGACCGTCATGTCGAGCACATCATCGACAATCTGGAAGGCGAGTCCGGCTTTGCGGCCGAAGCGGTCGAGGCGCGCGACGTCGTCGGCCGTGGCTCCGGCATAGACCCCGCCCGCCACGACGCTGACGCGGATGAGAGCGCCGGTTTTGGCGCGATGGATGGCTTCGACGAGCTCGGGCGTGGGTTTGAGGTGCTCGCTTTCGAGGTCAAGGACCTGGCCTCCGATCATGCCGTCAACGGTGCCGACAGCGGTGGCGATGAGGCCGACGATTTGAATGGCGGCGGCAGGCGGACATTCAAGACCCGAGAGTACTTCGAAGGCGCGGGTCTGGAGCGCGTCGCCGGCAAGGATAGCAATCGCTTCGCCGAAGACGACGTGGCAGGTGGGCTTGCCGCGGCGGAGGTCGTCATTGTCGAGGGCGGGCAGATCGTCGTGGATGAGCGAATAGGTGTGGAGCATCTCGATGGCCGCGCCCAGACGCTCAATGCCTTTGGGGATGTGTCCCGCGATGGTGACGCCGGCCTGCATGGCGAGTACCGGCCGCAGGCGCTTGCCACCGGCAAAGACGGAGTGGCGCATGGCGCCGTGAATTGAAACAGGCACCGTGTCCACGGAGGGGATCAGGGTTTCCAGCGCATGGTCGGTGAGATCGGCGCCTTCCTGAATCAGCGATTTGACGTCTGCGGGCATTGCAATCATGTTAGACGAGAACGGGCAAGGCGGTGTTCACAAAGCGAGAGGGAGATGAGCAAAAGGCCGCTGAGGACGGAGAGCCAGCGTCCGGCAAGATCGCCGGGAGACGTGGTCCAGTCGACGGTGAGGTTGATCGGGCCTTGAGCGACGGGCACCACGATGAGGCCGTCGTTACGCGACGGCAAGTTGGTGACGCGCTGGCCGTTGAGCCGGATGGACCACGCCGGATAGCGGAGGAGATGGAGCACCAGGTAGCCGGAATGAGGCACAGTCGCGAAAAGGGCGCGGTGTTCCGGATTGAGCTGAGCGCCGATGGCTGATGTTTGCGGGCCTCTGGACGATATGTGACGGCCTTCGGCCCAGGTGAAGGTGGCCTGGCATGTTCCTTGATCCGGGGTCCACGCGGGATTCGCGTCGGGATCGTCAGAATCGGGCTTGCCGAGTACGATGTTGGGGTCGGTCACAAAGCAGACGCCGGGAATTCCGGTTGGCGCAGTGCTGATGTCGCCGTCGGGCGGCTCGTATTCATACATGCCTTCAAAGCCAGCTCCAGAATGGTATTCCACCAGCATGGATGCGACGGTGTCTTCGGGGTAGCAGACCTGGAAGAGCCTTGTGCCGGTGTAGATGGTTGCGGCGACAAAGAAGACGGCGAAGGCAGCAAGAATCGCGCCGCGGGCCATGCGGGCATCGGGACGTGATGGCCAGATGGCGGCGACAAGAAGAAGTGCCATGGGTGCTTCGACGGCTTCAAGCCATCGCCACGGATACTGCAGAAAGGGCATTTGAGGAAGCGTGTGCCAGATCGGCCGCGAGATGGGAAACAGAAGAAACAGAACGACGATGGGAATGGCGGCGAGCGGAATCCACTTCTTTCCTGGTCTTGGAAGTGAGTTGCGGAAAGAACAGATAACGACGGCGGCGAGAGCAACGGCGATCATGGAGACGGCGATCCATGAAACCTGGCGCAGGACCACGTCGTGCAATGCGAGGACCGGATTGGAGTGCCGCGAGAAGAGCCAGTTGTTCTCGAAGTTGAAGCCGGGATCTTCCGTGGCCTGGCTGATGTCGACCCAATGGCGCTGGAGGGTTGCGGGAACCAAGTAGATGGCGGCGAGACCGAGGCCAAGAACGGTGGCGACGGCGGCGCGAAACAGTGGCGCCCAGGTTTTGTTGACGATGGCCCAAAGAAGAGCGGTGCCCGCCAGTAGGTAGCCGGCCATCACGCCGAGCGGGAGATTCGAAAGCCAGGCTCCGGCAAGCGCGATGGCGAGCGGCACGGTTGAACCGTCGAATGCGCGGCGAAGAAGCGAGGCAGAGGGATGGCGATCCCTGAGCGCAAAAAGAATGAGCAGCGGGAGCCAGAATCCTCCGGCGAATTCGGGAAAGGCACAACGCTCGTAGCCGGTGAATAGAGTGAAGCCGGAGAAAATCGAGACGCAGCCGGCGAGCGTGGCCGGCAGATCGTCAAGGGCTTCAAGGGCGAGCGCGCGCGTGGCCAGGCCAGTTGCGGCAAAAATGATGAAGGTGAGCGCGATGGGCGCGAGGTTCCAGGTGAGCAGAGCGCCGAGCGCTGCGCCCAGCATCCATGTGAGCGGAGGATAGAAAACGAAGCGAGGCTCGCCTGCGCCATAGTTTGCGCTGGGCGTCCAGTGGGGATAAAGAATGCCGTGACGCCAGGCGTTGAGGCAATCGAACCACGAAACGAGATGAACGTTGAAGTCGTGTCCGCAGGAGTTGCCGCGAATGAATTGCGGGACCATGACGACGGCGGCGGCGAGCACAATGATCGCCGGGCCGAGTAAATTCCGATGGCTCGAAGTAGGTGCGTGGGCCGCTGCCCCTGATCCCTGTTTTTTCATGGCAGCAGGTGGAGTGTGTGCGCGGTCTGTGCCGCGACCGCGGCGGGCGTAAACGGCAGCGCGAAGGTGGTTCCGTTGTACCAGTCGCTCCACTGGTCGCGGAAGGTTGGACTGAGCGGATTGCTGCTTTCGCCGAGCACGATGTTTTCGGTCGAGCCGTCGATGTTGCTCCAATCCATGGTGAACCGCTGCGAGGGGCCGAAATCGCGGCCCACCTGTTTGACGGTGGTGCCATCGCCGCTCTGCGGTTGAGGGCCGGTTCCGGCGACACGGGCGATTAGAGGAAGGAAGGCGGCGAACGGGTGCTCGATGTCGACGACATGCCAGCGGCCGTACGCCCAGTGAGCGACATCGAGGGGCGCTCTTCCGTCGCGCATTCCCTTGCGCACCGCGGCGGTGAGGAGCGCGTTCCAATCCTTGTAGCCGGATGGGAGCCACTCTGGCTTGGCGTGCATCACAATTTCCTCTTCAGCAAACGTGGCCTCGCCCCAGTGATAGTCGCCAGCTAATTTGCCGAGCTTTGGCTCGAGAATTATCGGCCAGAGAGCGGCGCGAGTTTCGGTGACCACAGATGCAGCGGCGGAATCGATGGTAAGGCGGCCGTCCCAACTGCGCATCAGGTCAGCGGCCTGGCGCATCCGCGCGTCGCCGTTGCCTTCGGGGCCCGGAGTGTGGTCGATGGCGTAGGCGAAGCGGTGCCCCATCTCCTGATCCACTTCGCTGTAAATGTCGGTCTGCACGGCAAGCAGGTCCGCTGGGGTGAGGTGGTCGCGGCCGTCGAGTGATTTGTAGATGCGCTCGATGCGGTAGGGATCACCCCACTCGCCCGTGATTGGGTAAGGAGACTTGTCGGTGGTGACGCGGGCGTTGGCGGTGGCGAGAAAGCCGGAAGGTGGGTCGAAGGCGCTGGGCATCGAGTCGTAGGGGATGTAACCTTGCCACTCGTGTGCGCCGTCGCGGATCGGCGCATCGGCGATACCGGCTGGGCGAAGCGGAATGCGGCCAATGGCCTGGTAAGCGATGTGGCCCTGATCGTCTGCGTAGACTACATTCTGCGTGGGCCAGCACCATTGAGCAAGCGCGGCGGAGAACTCGGTCCAGTTCGATGCCGTGTTCATTTCGTAAAGCGGCAGCGTGTTCAGAGAATCATCGTAGAGGGTCCACTTGAGGGCTGTAGGCGGATCGTCGGCAGAGAGGAGCGGATTGAGCAGCGGGCCGTGGGCTGTGGATTGAACGGTCAGGTTTACATCTTTGCCGCCGCGGACGTGAATGACTTCGCGATCAACGGCGAGCGGATGCCATGCGGCGCCGAGACCCTCGTAGTTGCTTTTGCCGTCGAGTTTTTCGATGTACAGATCCTGCGTGTCGCCGTAGAGCGCGGTGAATCCCCAGGCAACGTGCTCGTTTTGGCCGGCGATGACGAATGGCAAGCCGGGGAAAGTGACGCCGGCGGCGTGAAAGCCGGGCGCGCCGTGAGAGCCAGACGAATATAGATCGGCCATGTACCAGGTGTCGGGCTCACGGAGGGTGAGGTGCATATCGTTCGACAGGAGCGGCTTTCCGGAAGCGGTGTGCGAGCCGGCGATGACCCAATTGTTGGAACCAGGGACACAGCCGTCGCAATCGGGTTGGCCGAGAAGGCGGGATTCGGTGTTTTCGTCATCGTCATCGTCGTCGCTGTTCTTCGAGGGCGGGGGTAGAGGCTGCGGCTCACTCAGGTCAACCCGAATGCCGGCGGGCGGGCGATCACGCCAGGAGCCGACGGGGTAAAGATCGGCTTCAAGCGCGGGGTTGTTGAGTTTGGCGGCGACGCGGGCGCGTGAGAGTTTGGTGGCAATGTGGGTGTCGAGGGTTTGTACCATCGATAGACCCACGCTGATCGAGTCCACTCCGGTCCACGGCCGCGGGCGATAGTGAAGCACACGGAACTCGACTGGGAGAGTGTTTGACTGTTCGCACTGCGCGATGAAGAGATTAACACCGCGGGCATAGTCGTCGAAGCGGCGGCGGTCGTCGGCGGATAAATTGGCGTAGAAGCGCTGGGCGGTGAGGCGAATCTGGAGGACGCGCTCCGTTTTGTCGTGCTGAACGAGCGCAGGGCCCATGATTTCAGCGAGCTCGCCGTTGGAGCTGCGGCGCGAGGCGTCCATCTGCCAGAGGCGATCCTGCGCGGTGACGTAGCCCTGCGCGACGAAGAGATCGTCCTCGGTGGCGGCGTCGATATGCGGAACGCCGTGGGTATCGCGACGAATGGTAACCGGCGCTGAGAAACCGGCAAGATGCACATCGCCGTCAAGCTGCGGCAGCGCGGCTTTGGCGGCGGAGCGGAGCCAGAGCACCGCGGCCAACGGTACCAGCGCCAGCA
>JBKQOX010000048.1:0-15694 GCA_052145255.1 Occallatibacter sp. | reverse complement strand
GGTACTCGGGAATGGCGAAGCGCAACATGCCGCCCGCTTCGCTGCGCTCTTCCAGGACGGTGACGTCGTGGCCGAGCATGGCAAGGTAAGAGGCCGCGGTGAGGCCGGTGGGGCCGGAGCCGGCTACGGCAATCTTGCGGCCGGTGGGCGGGAGACGGCGACTGAGAATCCGCGCGAGCACTGCGTCGAAGTGGTCGGATTGGAAGATGGAGTCGGCGATGAGGCGATGCACCTCGCGCATATTCACAACTTCATCGAACGATTGACGGCGGCAGCGATTGTCGCATGGGTGCTGGCAGACGCGGCCTGTTGAGGCGGGTAAGGGATTGTCGAGAATCACGGACTCGAAGGCGTCGTCGAGACGACCCTCGCTGTAGAGCTCGAGGAAGCGAGGAATGTTCATGCGCAGCGGGCAACTGTTTTCGCAGGGAGACAGCGCGAGCTCCTGGCAGACGCCGGCGCGGCAGCGGTGCGCGACGATGTGGTCCTCGTATTCGTCGCGGAAATGGCGGATCGTGGTGAGCACGGGGTTGGGCGCGGACTGGCCGAGCGCGCAGAGCGAGCAGTCGCGAATCATGCGGCCCAGCTCATCGAGCAAATTGAGGTGCTCCGCTGTTCCTCTGCCGGTAGTGATGGCGTTGAGGATGCGCAGAGCCTTGTTGAGGCCGACGCGGCATGGGACGCATTTACCGCAGGACTCAGAGTGCGTGAATTCGATGAAGTAGCGGGCCACATCGACCATGCAGTTGTCTTCGTCCATGACGACCATGCCGCCGGAGCCCATGATGGAACCGATCTGGGCGAGGTTTTCGTAATCGACCGGGGTTTCGAACATCTCTACGGGAATGCAGCCGCCCGAGGGTCCGCCGGTCTGCACAGCTTTCACGCGGCGGCCGGCGACTGCGCCTTCGCCGATGTCGTAGATAAAACTTTTGAGCGGCGTGCCCAGCGGCATTTAGATGAGGCCGGTGTTTTGTATCTTTCCTACCAGCGAGAAAACCTTAGTGCCTGTGCTCTTGGCGCTACCGGTTTCAGCAAACCATGCGGGGCCGCGCGTGATGATAGGCGCAATGTTGTACCAGGTTTCAACGTTGTTGATGTTGGTGGGCTTGCCGTAGAGGCCCTTTTGCGCGGGGTACGGCGGGCGGGGGTGCGGCCGCCCGGGGTGGCCTTCGAGGGAGGCGATCATAGCCGTCTCTTCGCCGCAGACGAAGGCGCCTGCGCCACACACCAGTTCGATGTCGAAGTTGAAGCCGCGGCCCAAGATGTTCGTGCCGAGTACGCCGTATTCCGTTGCCTGCTCCAGGGCACGCTTGAGGCGGTTGATCGCCAGCGGGTATTCCGCGCGCACGTAGATGATGCCTTGCGTGGCGCCGGTGGCGTACGCGCCGATGATCATGCCTTCGAGCAGTGAATGCGGATCGCCTTCGATCTCATTGCGGTTCATGAAGGCGCCGGGGTCGCCCTCGTCGGCGTTGCAGATGATGTACTTCGCGTCGGACTTTGCCTTGGAGAGATAGTCCCACTTGTTGGCGGTCAGGAAGCCCGCGCCACCGCGGCCTCGCAGCCGCGCAGCCTTCACCTGTTCGATGATGGTTTCAGGGCGGCCGTCAATGAGTACCTTGTAGAGCGCCTGGTAGCCGCCAACGCCGATGTACTCCTCAATATCGGAGGGGCTGATCAGTCCGCAGTTGCGCAGGACGATCTTTTTCTGCCCCCTGAAAAATGGGATGGAATTCCAGAGCGGAATCTCAGGGTGGCCCTGGCCGTAGCGCACGTGGCCGGTGATATGATCCCACTCTTCGATTTTGCAGAAGACGAGATCGGCGGGCATGACTCCGGTAGAGACGCCTTCCAGGATGCGCGCTGCATCGTTGGACTGGACGCGCGAGAGGACAACCATCGGGTATCCAGGCAGGCGCACGCTGACCAGCGGCTCCTGGAAGCAACAGCCGAAGCAGCCGACTGCGGCGAGCATCACGTCGAGACCGCTGTGGTCGATGGCCGTATACAGGGCGTGATAGACCTCTTCGGCATCGTTGCCCTGCCCGCAGGTGCCCATGCTCACCGTGATTCGTGGAATGGGCGGCGTGAGCTTGGCAAGCCCGGTTTCGCGGACCGCGTTGAATACGCCGATGTCCTGAATGCGCGGCATCACTTCCTCCCCTGTGTCAAGGCCTTAACTTCGCGCTGCAAGGTGCGTTCATTCACGTGGCTCAGGATGTGGTGATTCACTTCGACCACCGGGGCAAGCGCGCACTGGCCGAAGCAGGCAACGGTGCGGACGGTGAATTTGTTGTCGTTGGTGGTGAGCGCCAGCTTTTCGGTTTCTTTAGTGTCGCCCGATTCATGCTCGCTGAGGCCGAGATCGAGGCAGAGCTTCTCGAGCAGGGTGCGCGAACCGCGAGTGTGGCAGGCGGTGCCGCGGCAAACGCAGATCACGTTGTCGCCCTGCGGATCGAGATTGAAGAGCGAGTAGAACGTCGTGGCGCCGTAGACCGTCGACGGCGGGATGCCGGTGCGCTCGGAGATGTAGCGCAGCGCCGCCATGGAGAGGAACTTGTGTGCGTTGGCGGATTGAACGGCTTCCAGGATTCCCAACAGGGCCCCGGGGCGGTTGGCGTGCGCGGCGATCGCCTGGTCGATCACCAGGCGTTCCTGAGCTTCAAGACCATCACGCGCGATTTCGTGGACGGCGGTTGCCATGTTCCCTCCCTGAGCCGCCCGGCGCGGACACAATGCACCGGGCCTTCCCGCGTATCGGCGGACTCCCGGGAAGAAGGAACAAAATGAAAGAAAAGGCCTGTAACACCGCGCCCCAAGGCCATCCCGATTCGATTCGCCCGTGCCCCGGGCACACTTAAACCTCTTGGAGTTCTCCCCAGAGAATGTCCGGTTGGAACTCTGAACCTCATCACGGACTTTCGGATGTGCTTGAGGTCACATTGGCATGTGACAGTGGGATTCAAGCGCATGATTGAGGCTGCCCTTCCCCGGCGGAATTTTCGTCGAGGAAAAGCCGCGATTCATCGATGTGCGGCAGATCCGACTCTATTTTTTCGGTTTGCGAGCGCGCTTTTTTCGCGGCTTCGTCTTCGGCGCAGAGGGTTTCGCTGGCGGTTTGGACGATAACGCCGGTTTGGCGGAATCGGCGGGAGCGGCGAGTTTTCCTTTTCCAAGCATCACGTCGACGCGGTATCCGGCGGACTCGGCCGACGCCAAAGCCGCTGCAACCGCGTGGTTCAACTCTTCGACGACAGACTGGGTGGGTACGGCCTCGCCGGCAATCTGCAGCAGAGACGGCATGAGCAGCCACCAGAGCAGTTCTTCGTAGCGCTCGCGGATCAGATAGTCGTGACCCTCGGCTTGGTGCACGCCGCAAAGCCAGCGCACGTCGGGATCGAGCCACAATGCGGGTGGGAGGGCCAAGTTCTCAGCGTAAGCCTGCGAGGATTCGGGCGCGGCCGGAGGCGCCACCGTTGGCTCGGCGGCTTTTGGCTTGGCGACTGGCAATGACGCGGACTGTTCTCCGCTGGCAGGGGTTTCATTGCCGATGCCGGCGCTCACCAGGAGCAACACTTTGATCCGCGCAGCCACGCGCCATGCTTCTTCACCCTCGAACCCGAGGGCGGCAAGGGCGTGGGCGAACGGCTCGCGCAGACGGAGTCGGTCGAAGAGATCGAGCGCAGTGCGTTCGGGCCGGTCCTTGTCGATGAAGTCAGCGAGCAACTGGAGCGCACACCAGGCCAGCACCGGGCCCCACATCGCCGTTGCCGTGAACTCCGGACTGGGGCTGGGCAGCATGCGGCGAGCAGCGGCGGTCCAGGGTGCCGGGAACTGCGCCTCCACTTGAGGCATGCGCATGGCTGCGCGCAGAAGTTTCGTAAATTTTGCCGCCTCGGACTCGGCTGTTGCTGCCTCATTCTCATGCGCAGGTTGATTCTCCGCTTTGAGCCGCATTGCGTATGCTGCCGCGGCCTCGGACAGGAATTTGCCGTATTTCGTCCATGCCTGCTTGAGGAATTCGCTGCGTTGCCGATCGAGTTTTTTCGCCCGCACTGCGCCAACGGCACGCGGATGCTCGGCAATATCCGCGAAATGCCGCACCACGCCGGGATCGAGAAGCTGCCGCAGCGCGTCGTGCACGGGCTTGAGTTCCAGATTGATGAGCTCGTCGGCCAGATTGAGAACGCCGTGCCCGTTTAGCAGGTCCGAGAGCCTGTCCCACGGCTGCTCCGCCGTCGGATGCAGTTCATGCCAATCAAGGAAGACATGGCACTGGTACGCGTGGAGATTGAGAGTGAAGCCGCGGTTGAGCAAATCTTCCGCGCGGCGCAGATATTCGAGGCCAGTAAGCGAGTCGCGGAAGGCAACCACGGCGCCAAAGTCGCCGCTCAGGCCGAGGCCCTCGCCCAATCGACGGCGCTGAAGGTGGCCCGATCCTTTGTCGGCAAAGGCGGCGGAGAAATCGACGGTCCCGTGCGCATCGGCATAACGGTTGTTGTAGACGACTAACGCGCGCTCGCCACCGTTGCGATTGGAATACGCAAAGACATCCTCGTTGACCGAGCCATTGTGGCTGAAAAAGTCGTAGAGCAGGAAGTTACTACTCTCGGCAAACAGCCAACGGCGCTTGAGCAGCGGCGCGATCTCGCGTTCATGGCGTTCTACCAGCGCGCGGTCGGGGTTCTCCTCGTAACGCGGCCAGCGGTACTCCATTCCATATTTTTCAGTGAATCCCTCGATCTGCCCGTGGCCGAACATGGGCAGGCCGGGAAGCGTGGACATCATGGCCGCGACGCCAAAACATTTATCGCCTTTGCCGAACTGGTCGATGGCCGTGCGCTCATCGGGATTCGACATGAAGTTCACGTAGCGCTTCATGATGTCGGGATCGAATTCGAGCGTGTTCTTGATGACCGAGCGATACTTTGCGTTGTCCTCGTCGCGCAGCATGATCATGAAGGCGCTGTTGTACACGCGATGCATGCCCAAGGTGCGAACGAAGTAGCCTTCCATGAGCCAAAACGCCTCGGCCAGCAGAAGCGTGCCGGGAACCTCGGCGGCGACGCGATCGACGACCTCGCGCCAGAATTCGTGGGGCATTGCACGGTCGAACTCCGCCTGGCTCATGCCGTATTCGGCGCGAGAAGGAATGGCGCCGCTCGAGCCCGGGCCAGGAAACCAGAGGCGATGAAAGTGTCGCTTGGCCAGCGTCATCGCAGCGTCGAAGCGAATCACGGGAAACAGCCGCGCGACGTGCAGGATGGTCTGAATCACCTGCTCGCGCACGGCTGCGTTCAGATAGTCGAGTTGCGCCGTGTCGTTCCAGGGGAAGCTGGTGCCGTCGTTGCCGTGATAGATGTAGCGCGTTTCGCCGGTGGCCTTGTCGCGGCGCCGGAACACCACGGCGGCATCGGATTGTTCGTAATAGTGGTCTTCGATTTTGATCTCCACGCGGCCGTCATGGGAAAGATCGGGACCATTGAAGGCGTAGGCGGGATAGGGCGAATCCCCGCGCGAGATGAACCACTCCGGGTGCTCGATTACCCATGGCGAATCAATGCCCATGTGGTTGGGCACCATGTCACTGGCCAGGCGAATCCCGTGGTGATAGCAGCGGTCGCGCAGGTTGATGTAAGCCGCTTCGCCGCCCAGATCTTCGGCAATGCGATAGTCGAAGAGCGAGTAGGCCGAGGCCACGGCATCGCGGTTCCCGCAAAGCTGCTTGATCGTCTTCGACGCCCGGCTGCGCTCCCACACGCCGATGAGCCATAGAGAATTGATGCCGCGATGGGCGAGGGCCGCCAGTTCTTCTTCAGGAATCTCGTCGAGCCGCCCGATGTGCCGGCCATGCCAGCGGCTGAGTTGCGCCAACCACACGTAGGTGCTCTTGGCCATCAGCACCGCGCCCGGCATCCACGCCTGATCAGGCGAAAACTTCTCGTATTCGTTCATCGGATCGCCGAAGGTGGGAACCCCGGCCTGGCTCATGAACGACGGCCACTGCTGCGGACCTCGACGCGTTCCCGGAGGGTTGAATTGCGCCCAGACGGCCAGCTCTTCCTCGCGCAGCACTTCGCCGGCCATGAGAAGAAATCGTTCGAGGGCGTCGCCGATCAGCGGCTTCCAAAGCTGGCGGATGATCTCCAGTTGATCGCTGAGCGATCGAGGCGAGCGCAGGGCGGGAGCGCGCAATAAATCGAGCAGGCTGATCGGCTGCGCGCCCGGCAGCGGAATCAGCGGCCGCGATGCGAAGTACTCCGGCATCTGCGCAGTGACTTGACGGTAGACGGTCTTTTCCGCCAGAGTCCTGTCCTCGAAGAGCTCGTCAAATGGCCTAAAAGCTTCGTTGCGATTGGCCGACCAAAGCAGAAGGAGTTCTTCAAGCGCGGCGGCCCGGTGGGGCATTTCAGCCGTTTTGCCCGCGAGCCACTGCGCAGGGGTCTCCTTGCCGCGCATGACGCTCTGGCCCGGGAACTGCTCCACGAAAGCAAGCAACATCTTGTCGAGATTGTCGGTACCGACCTGCGCGCCAAACCAATCAGGCGCCGCGGTCATCACCTGGGGATCAAACTGCTCGCGAAAGCGCGCCATCAAAACGTGGCTCGCCTCGTCAATGAGTCCCATGGCAAAGAGCTGCCCCGCGTGCACTGCCTGGTCAGGATTCTTTTGGACATCGCGCACTTGGTTCATGCGGTGCGCGAACTCGCGGCAGGCCGGCAGGTTGGCCAGGATCACATTGCCGTTGTACGAGAAAAGGGACTCCGCGAAACCGTATCGTTCCCGGGCCTTGCGCGAAATGTGGAACTCCATCGTCAAGAACTCGCTCCCCGGTGGCCGATTCGCCAGTTTGCCGCATCCCTCTGGTGCAGTCGTAACCAAAGCAAACAATACACCAATGGGTTAGATGCGAGCCGGAAACTGTGATTGTAACTTCTCTTCGCCCTGCCCCGCTGGTAATCGGTGCCCTGGTAGCGGTGAGTTTGACGGGGACGGGCCTCAGAGGCTGCGGAAAAAGTCGAATCGGGGCGGGAAGCCATCCCTCAGCGGCTAATGCCGAATTCAATTTGGGGCATTTTCGGCACCAGTAAGCTGGCTCGGTGATACAGAACTCCGCTCCGCCTGACCATCGACACAGATCGCTGTTGCGGCGTAAAGGCGAACAGAAGAGGAGTACACTGCCTCTCGACGGCAAGGAGATCCCGGACGTCTCGGAGAATCTGGAGCCGAGAGCCTAGACGCCTCCTCTCTCTGCAGCGGACCCGGCCGTCGCGAGAGAGGTCGTTCTGGGCCGCTTAAGGTTTCGCCTGCAAAGACGAACCTTCGCATCAACGTTGCCGGAACCGGGAGTTCTCATCATGAAGAAATGCGCACTAATTCTCGCCGTTTCAATTCTCGGGGCTGTTCCTTTGACGCTCGCGCAGCAGAAGCTTGCACGAGTGGAAACCAAACGCATCGTACTCGGACAACTCGCGAACGGCGCCGAGGTCGCGTTTGCGCGGGCTGGCTCGGGAGACTGGGGGATCGAGATCGCCGGCTCTGCTGTGCCTCGCGAAACCCAGCCAAAGCCGGCGCAGATTGAGGTCTATCGCGGAAACAACGACATACGCGAGCTTGCCGTGGGCTATCAGTCGCTGCGAAGGGGGGCCGGCGGTGTCATCGCGAGATCGAGGGTGGAAGGCGGCGGCGACGCCTCATTCGAGGTCGAAGATGACTGGAAGATCTCCGGCGATGTGGTATCGCTGAGTCGAAAGGTAAGCGTGACCGGCGCCGAGCAGAACGCCGGCTTCTCTTCGGCAATTCGGCTCATGACCCCGCCGACGGTCACGTGGCCGGATCTGGACTATCTCGCTCCGGGCCTGCTCTACGGCGATCCATCGCACGACGGTGACAGCTCGCCCGGCGGCGTTTTGAATGACCGCGCCAGACGCTTCGAGATTCGCGAAGACTTGATGTCCGCACCTCTCTTTGCGCTCTCATTTCGCGATGGGCCCTGGATCGCCGTGCTGGATCCAGCGCCGCGTGGCGACACTACGTGGACCGAAACTACGGCTTCAGCGACCCAACGTATCATCGATGAACGTATTCAGTTCGGGGCCGTGGGCGCCCGCGAAGTCCCAGGTGGCGGAGTCGAATTTGGTTTCTGGTTTCCGGGCACAACGTATGAATTCACGGGCGGGCGCTTCAATACTCCAATTGTTCCTGTGGTGCGGCGCCGATATCACCCCGTCAAAGCTGGATTCGCACAGAGTTACCAGGTCAAATTCCGCTTCGGTCAGAACTCATCCTTTCTCGGCGTGGAACGCGACGCGTGGCGCTGGGCCTGGCAAACACTCAATCCGCCTGTGATGCACCTGGATCTGAATATCGTCCGCCGTGAACTGACGGATCACCTCGCGAATCACGTCCTCACTGTCGATGACCGGACCGGCGTTCCCTTCCTCTTTGACGCAGTCACGGGAAATCCCGGGTCCTATCGCAATTGGTCTCGGTATCGGAATTCGTTTCCGGTCCCACCCCAGCGTCCGCCCAACACACCGGTGACAGCCCACGAGCTAAGCCCCGAGAAGAGCGCGGAGTTAGCGGCGTGGGCGCGAACTGCGGGCGTATACGTTGACCCCAGTGCAAATGAATTGGAGCAATGGCCGAAGGTCATCATGGGTTTCGTCTCCAAGGGCATTGAGGTAGCAGACCAATTACTGATCGAGGCGGACCGCGACCAAACTCCGCGCGGCAAGCGAATGCGCAAAGAAGGATTGGCGATTATCGACACCTACATACGCCTGGTGCCCATGTCGCCTCCCGCGGGAGAGGGCTTCAACCTTTGGACGGGTGAGGCAGACTCATGGGCTGGCGACACCGTAACCCTGAGAGGGCCATCCGAAGGCATGCGGACTCTGCTGGATGCGTATCGCCGCGAGAAGCAGCTTGGGCGCGAGCATCCGGAATGGCTGCATTGGTCACAACAGTTCGGCGATTGGCTGCTGACGCAGCAGCGTGATGACGGCTCCTTTCCCAGGAGTTGGCGCGGTGGCACAGCGGAGGTGCGCGAGGTCTCAGGAACCAGCAGTTATAACCCGGTGCCGATGTTAGTGAAATTGAATCAGGAGACCGGGCAAGAGCGCTATCTGGATGCGGCCATCCGTGCTGCCAATTACGTGTGGGATAACTTCGGGAGTCATGGCGTGTATGTTGGCGGCACAACCGACAATCCGAACATCACCGACAAAGAGGCCGGGATGTTGTCTCTCGAGGCCTTTCTGGACCTCTACGATGCCACCAAGGAACCGAAGTGGCTGGACCGCGCGATTGCTGCGGGCAATTACACCGAAAGCTGGATATGGATATGGAATGTGCCCATGCCGCTTGGCGCAATCGACTCTGATCTGAATTGGAAACGCGGCGTCTCAACCGTGGGAGTTCAGGGCATTACAGCGCGCGGAGGTGGCGGCGTGGATGAGTACCTGGACTGGGCCGTGCCTGCGTACGCCAGGTTGTACCGATACACCCACGATGAGCACTACCTTGATGTCGCGCGGGTCCTGCTGCTCGATACAAAAAGCATGCTCGCGTTGCCAGGCCGGACCTACGATCTGTTGGGGCCCGGTTGGCAGCAGGAGCACTGGGGGATGGGACCCAATACGAGAGGCTTTGGCACGCACCGCAGTTGGCTGCCGTGGGTTTCAGTCAACCACCTGCACAGCATCACAGGCCTCGAAGAGTTCGATCCAGTCCTGTATCAACAGCTTGTCAAAGGACAGTGAGTTTGTACCGTAGGGCGGCTGCACGCCGGAAGACATGGGGGTTCATCCCTCATTGTGTTTCATTGAATAAAGCCGGGAGGCCGCGATCGGCGGGAATCTCCAGCGGGAAGTTCGTACGGTTCAATGAGAGAGGTGAATCTCTGCAGGATTAAGCGTAACGCCGGTAGATTCGGCGGTCCGTTGCGCAAAAGTGCAACCTGCCTTGAGGGCAGATCGTGCATGGGCGCCAACTGGGCTGCTTCAATCAGGTTGGCAGAGATCTCCGCAAGGTCCAATCCGGCATCCCACGCCGGATCAGAGGCCTTGAGCCATGCCTCGTTTTTCTCGACTGCCTCGGTTACATGGTTTTCGCGGTCAGGGACATCTTCTACAACGTCCGGTCCACGGTTGCGGAAGAAGCCCAGAAGGGCGGCCACAATGGAAGGATCCCGCACCGTGCCGTCCGGATAGAAGACTCCATGCACAGTGCCCCAGTTGCCCGTGATCATTAGCTCCCAGATGTAAAAGCCAACGTGAGCCTGCATGTGTTCCTGGAGCGCAACATCGTACGGATTAGCCCGGGCAATGCATCCGATCTCGCTGTTTACGAGCGGCTTTCCCACCTTTGCCGCATACTTCTTCGCCTTCGCGATATTCGCGCGGATTTGTGCGCGCGTGGGGCTGTAGTCGTGGTACGAGAGCACATCCACCGCATCGCCCATCTCAATCATATTTTCGGCGAGCGTTGCGCCAATTGTTACCGGTGTCACTGGGTCGAGCTCATGGAACATTCTCGCCATGTACATTGCGTGCTCCATGCGCAAGCGATTGTCTGGAGTAGGAGGCAGCTTGCAACACTCCGGTTCGTTCTCCACATCCCAAATTGCCAGGCCGGGCTCCTTCCCGATGGTGGCGACCAGATCCGCGACAAACGGGCGCGCGTTGGGCCATGCGGCCTTATCGCGCCATTCGTCGAACTTGTACTGCATAGCCGGCATCACACCCATGCCACGCGCATGCGCGGCGCGCACAAAGTGGAGGAGGTTCTTTCTCAAACCCTCCTTGTTTCTCTCCCATGCCGCGTAAGGGACAAAGACACGAACCTGATTCAACTGAAGTCGCGCCGCGTAATCCAGATCTCTTTCCGTGACCGAAGGATTGTATTGAAGCCAAAATTCAGCATGTCCGATGGTTTCCGCAGATTGATAATTGAATCCCCTGACCCCGCTCAGGTCTTTGGGTACACGACGCTGGGCGATCGTTGGTAGCGCGGAAGCGGCAATCAGGAATGCGATAGCACAAAGATGAGTTTTCATCGATTCTCCTCGGGGGCTCTCTCGCGGGGTCCGCCGCATTCGCATTCAAACGTGATCGTGTCATCCTTGTGGGGCTCCAGGCTGACGCACCAGCCGCCGTTGACTTTGGCAATTGCCACTGCGTACCCACGAGTCTCAACCTTCGCGATGCGCTGTCTGTGCGGATGCCGCAGCTTAAACTCATCCGCAACGGCCGGCGCAGCGCAGAGGGCGGGGCTTAAGGATTACGCCTGGCATTGCAATCGCCGCACATTCGCCAGTAGACTGTACATGACCGGCGTAGATTTGCATACGGACGGAGAACTTCTGGGCGCAGGACGGCACAGATGCCCAAGCGATACGCACCCCTGAGCGTGAATCACCGGCAAGCGCCAGTGGGCGGATTTCCGGGGTTCAAGGGCCATCAAATCTGCCACTTATCAGCCCGAGAGTGTCCGGGACAGTTAGTAGACTATTGTAAACAAAACGGAGAGGTGGCAGAGCCCGGTTGAATGCACCTGACTCGAAATCAGGCATACCTTTACGGGTATCGGGGGTTCGAATCCCTCCCTCTCCGCCAATAACTAATTCATATTGAAATAGTTGCAGCAGATTTCCGGAGATCAATGGCTGCCTCTCATGGTGGCCTTTTTTAGTCTGGTGGCTGTTCTGGTGGCCTGTTGGCTTCGCATGAAAGCTGGCGGCCCCGCCAAACACCTATGCGGTCCTGTGCAGGCTCATGCAGCGCCGTCGCAACTCGGGTCGGACTTTTCGGATATCAGGCTGCGAGTCGCGGCAGGAACCCAGGAATCGACTTTGATTGGGTGTCGGCGGATAATCGAGAGCAGGGGAGATTGCGATGACCATCGAGGTTGAGCTGAACGCGGAAATTCAGGCGCTTCTCGCGGCGCGAGCTGCGGCCCAGAGCATGGAGCTGCGCGCATACGCGGCCGCCTTACTTGAACGGGCGGCAACGGAAACTCCGCCTGTCCAGTCTTCGTCCGCCCAGCAGCGGCCATCGGGGAGGAAGAGCCTGGCACAGTTGTTTGCCGATTCGCCGTTCAAAGGGCTGGATCTTGACTTTGAGCGCGACCCAGACCTGGGACGCGACCTTGCAATATGAGGGGCTATCTTCTCGATACGAACATCCCCTCGGAATTGACACGACCCCATCCCCAGCCGAGCGTTTCCGAGTGGCTCGACAACGCCGACGACGAGCAGTTGTACTTTAGTGTCATTTCACTCGGCGAGATTGTGAAGGGAATTAGTGCTCTTCCTGCGAGCAAGCGCCGGACGGAGCTTCAGGATTGGCTCGACGGTACATTGCGTCTCTGGTTCGGAGACAGAATCCTCTCGATCAATGCGCCGATTGCTGAAAGGTGGGGTGCAATGGCGGGCCAATGCAAATCGAAAGGCAGACCGCTGAAAGTTGCCGACGGACTCATTGCGGCGACTGCTTTGCTGCACGATCTCGCGGTCGTCACCCGAAACGCCAGGGACTTCGAGGAGTTGGGTGTTGAGATCGTTAATCCGTGGGACTGATTCCGTCCAATCCCTGGCGCCCCCACGATGGTTCACTGCACGCCAGTGGTGAACGCGACTTTGCTGCCATTCGCCAGACGTTTCGAGTTCCGACCCGTAGACGTCGGCAGATCACTCACTTTCGCAATCGCCTCCACAGCATTTCTCAGGTGCTCGGGGGCGAGGTGCGCGTAACGCGCCGTCATCTGGATCGTCTTATGGCCCATCAACTCCTGAACCGTCTTCAGAGGCACACCCGCCATGACCAAGCGGCTGCAGAAGGTGTGCCGGAGACAATGCCAACTGAAATCCCTGATCCGGGCTTTGAGCACGGCCTCTTCAAACCAGCGCCGGATGGGTTTACGAATAAACGGCTTTCCGTCATCCGTCACGAAAACTCGTTCCGATTGCCGGGAGACTTGCCGCTGGCGTTCGAGTGCGGCTATCGCCACCGAGTTGAGTGGTATCGCCCGGTCGGAACCGTTCTTCGTTTTCAGTAGATGGATTCGCTTGGCCTTCAGATCGGTTTGCGCCCACTCCAGGCTGAACTGTTCCGAGCGCCGCATTCCGGTGTGAAGGGCGACCTCGAACTCATTGAGGTACCGGTTCTGATAGTCCTCCGCTAGGATCTTACGCAACATCTTTTCTTCTTCGTCAGAGAGAAAGCGGATACGGGCATTGTCCTCTTTCTTGGCTTTGATAAGGCGGGCCGGATTCCGCTCCGTCCATCCGTTGCGTATAGCTTCGCGGTAGATCAAGCTCAGAGTCGCCCGATAGCGGTTGAATGTGGCCGCACTGGTTTTGCGTGATTCGAGAAACGCCGCAAGTTCTTGTTGTGTGAGGGAGGTTGCGGGGCGATCGCCAAACTCCTGAACCAGAATACCGATCTTCTGCTCATCGTCCGCTGGATTGGCTTTGTTTTTCCTTGAGTATTCAATCGCGTTGTCGGCGAGCTCCTGAAATGTCCGCTCGCGCTGGCGGAGTGGTTTATTCAGTTTTCGTCCAGCAAGTGCATCTGCTTTGCGCTGATGGTAGAGACGAATCGCATCGCCCTTACGCCCGACCTTCTCTCGGCGCCGTTTGCCTTCGGCATCGACGTAATGAATCCACCAGATGCCGCTGCCCAGAATCCTTTCCCAAACGCCTCGTGCCAACGAAACCTCCAGCTATAGAAAGTTCACGCGGACTGTCATGCGTCTTTCGAGTGTTCGCTTTTCAATAGCACTCCATTGCATCCGGCCACACCGGACTGCGCACACCAACATCTAACCGGCCAGTCGTTGGGGGTGGTCGGAGCGAGCAAACTTGAGCACATCTTCTATTGGGATGAGAACGCGAGTGCCTATTCTCCGGGTGGACAATTGCTTTGTAGCGATTAGGTAATCTACACCGCGAACACTGATGGAGAGCAACTCCGCAGCTTCATCACGGCTGACCTGCAGCTTCGCATGAGGCGGTATCTTCTCTTTGGCGACCGGCTTTCTCTTTCCAGTTCCGTGTTTGGTCTTAAGTTCGCGGATTTCCTGGGTATTGGAATTCCGCGGCTGGGTGGCCTTGCGGGAGCGATGCCGGTCTCGCGAAGCCGGTACGGTCGGAAGGCATTCAGTTCGCCCGCTTGAACAGGAACTTGCCGCAGCTTCAGCTTCACCCAAGAAAGGCAACGAGAGCTGACCGGTATTAATCGTTTGCAGACGTCGGCGCACGGGGGAAAAAAGACGCAAGGGGCACCTCGCCGATCTTGCCTTGGGTTGACATTAGCGCGGTTGTGGACGTAGCGTCAAGTTGTAAATCTACGCCGCCATGCCGCTAAAGGAATCGATCACCGGGCAACGCGCACAGGAACGCGAAGGCGGGCTGCCGCAGCAACAGCAGGTCGTTTCGATCCGCGTCTCTGAGGAGCTTCGCCTTAAGCTGGAGATGCTGCGCCAACTCATCTCGCTTAAGAACGCCGAAACGATCACGACCTCGGAGGCGGCGAGGCAGCTTCTTGAGTCCGCCCAGGGCAACCGGCTTGAGTTGGCGAATTTGCTCACCAAGCCCACAGAGAATCTTGTGGCCCTGCGGCACAAGGCCCACCGGGCAATACTGCCTTCGGCAGCGGAGTGGGCGCTGATCGCCTGGTATTGCTGGATGGGAGCAGAGACCTACGCCGATACGGCGCGGACCAAGATTTCGAACGAATCGATCATCGGCATTCTTCAGGCGTTTCTGGCCGTGTACGACTTGCGGAAAGCAAAAAAGACGCGCGAGGATGGCTGGTACCTGAGCAATCTGCCGCCGCAGGACCGGGAAGGCACCAGCGACCTGCACGAAGCCGGAAAGGACGAAGTCCGCCGCGCCGTGAATCAGACGATCAAGGCGCTTGGCAAGCCGCAGCCCAGGCAGCCGAGGCCCAGCCAGGCAGTGCAGAACCTCTACCATGTGCTGGATGAGTTGGAGGCCCCCAACCGAGTTAAGTTGAACCGGGCGCTGTGGCCGTATTGGCCAATCCTGTGGCGCGTGGCTGCGCGCGGCCACTATTTCCGGCACGGAAAACCGCTCTTCTTCCCCAGACTGATCGACCATCGAGTGCCGCCTCCGCCCCTGCCCGGCTTCGAGGAGGGCGAGTGCGCGCTCTCGCTCAGCCGTTTGCCATCCGACACATTTTCGCTTTACCTGCGTCTTCCGGGCAGGCTTGCGCCGTTATTTCCGATTAGCGAATACCCGGCGATAGCCGAGTTCCGAACGCTGCTCGATGAGTTTGTCCCTGACCAGGAGGATTCCGTCTGGAGAGGCTATTACTTCTCTGCGTACGCGACGAAGGCTGAGGCCGGCGATCTGATGGTGTGCTTTCGCTCCGAAGCTACCGGCATTACGTTCACGTTAAGCCAGGGTGATTGGAGCGCGATTCGTAACATGACCGGGCGCGCTTGGGAGAAGTCCGAAGTGCGGCGGTTGTGGGATCAGTGGCAGCATGATTACGGCGAAATGTAAGTACGGCGCTGCTGTCGCAGCGGATGAACGTGGTCGCGGTAGGGATACAGCTTTCGCCGTACCCCCCGCACAGATCCGGACAGGCGGATTTCCCGCATCCGGCTCTTGCCTCAGGTGGTGACGCGCAGACGGCGCGAGGGATAAGGATGGCAGATATGG
>JBKQOX010000047.1:0-33123 GCA_052145255.1 Occallatibacter sp. | reverse complement strand
GGTTTCGACCCGCGAATATCAGCTTGATCAATCGTCGCTTATACCTGCACCGGCTGCTGCTGACCTTGTCCTCGGTCGGGAAAGACGACCAGCGCATCTTGACCGGTCACTACATATCAATGTCCGGTTGGACGGTGATACGGGAGTAACGAGCCGTGAAGCAGACGGCGCGATGTTGGGACGGAGCGGCTACATCGCACAAGCGCAGCTCATGTTAATGATTTGCCGACAGTGGACCAAGCGCCTAATCGTCTTGGCATAGGTCATTGAGCATACAATCGATCGCATCGAGAGACCGCAGGCCTAAAACCTCTCGGCCCGGGACGCTAGGAGATTCCGCGCACGGGCGCCACTCCCACCCGGGAAATCTTCACGGTCTTGCAGCAGTAAGAAGGTTCACATGAAAGGCCCACCTAAGCCGAAGCGCCGCAACTGGACTTTTCGTGTCATTGTTGTGCTGTTTCTCGCTTCGATTCTCGGGTTTCTGGGATGGTCCTGCTGGGTCTAAGTGCAAATTGAGGACTATGCCGGCTTGGACCAGGCCGCAGCGTCGGACGCCATCGCCGTTCTGGGCGCGGCGGAGTATGACGGACAGCCCTCCCCGGTTTTCCGCGCACGCCTTGACCACGCGCGCGATCTCTACAACCGCGGCATCGCACCGCTCATCATCGTGCTGGGCGGTACCAGCGGAGATGAGTACTCCGAGGGTACGGTGGGCCGCGACTACCTGGTGAGCTTGGGCATCCCCGAATCCGCCATTATCCCCGAAACCGAGAGGCTCGTCGAAGCCATCATTCTCGGGCTCTTTAGGCTCAGCGGATTCCGGATCGCGCGGTTGCGGCATAGCAGGAGTGCTGGTCACTGGAACGAGGCGGGAATTGAACGGCGACAAGATTTGCAGCGCCGCGCGAAGGGTCTTGGGCTGTCAAATCAAGTTCCTGAACTGCCTTGCGCGAAACCCAAGAATATGTGGCATTTAAGGGTGCCTGGGTGCGCGGCGTGAGGAAACCCCACCCCGTTTTCGCGCATCTATATGAGTACTGTTGCTCCAGCTACGGACTTTTGGTGGTGAACTCCTGGCGTTCGGTGTGCGGCCAACATCAACGTTCCTGCGGCCAATCCGTGGCAGCTGTGCATTCTGTAGAGGTAACGCATGCCATTGCTTCCCCCCAATGGTCGCCCGCGCGTTGTCATCGGAGACGTTCGCCGTAAGATTGCGGCAGGCCGTCATCAAATCCGCCGGGTTGCTGGTAATGGAATTGCTGTCGCGCCGGCCACAGGCGGCTGGCGCTTCACGCTTCTTTCCAGGAGAGTGAAGGCGTGAGGAAGATCGCAAGCACATCGGATCCACTCTGGTACAAAGACGCGATTATCTACGAGCTGCACATTCGCGCGTTTGCAGATTCGAATAACGACGGCATTGGCGATTTACCTGGCCTGCTGTCGCGCCTAGAGTATTTGAAAGATCTGGGAATTACCTGCATCTGGCTTCTGCCATTTTTCCCATCGCCATTGCGCGACGATGGATACGACATCTCCAATTACACCGACGTTCATCCGGCCTATGGAACACTGGGCGACTTCAAGGCGTTCCTCGATGCTGCTCATCTTCACGGATTGCAGGTGATGATCGAATTGGTTGTGAATCACACGAGCGATCAGCATCCGTGGTTTAAAACAGCGCGCCAGGCTCCTCCGGGTTCGGCCGAACGTAACATGTACGTTTGGTCAGACAGCGACCAAAGGTATAAGGACGCGCGCATCATCTTCACTGACACGGAAAAATCGAACTGGACCTGGGATGAAGCAGCGAAGGCCTATTACTGGCATCGATTTTTCTCGCACCAGCCGGACCTTAATTTCGACAGTCCCTTGGTGATTGAAGAAGTGCTGAAGGCCATGCGGTTCTGGCTGGATATGGGCGTCGACGCGCTTCGCTTGGACGCGATCCCTTACCTATGCGAGCGGGACGGAACCTCGTGCGAAAACCTGCCTGAAACTCATGCAGTGGTAAAGACATTGCGTTCAGCAATCGATGCGGGCTACGCCAATCGCCTGATTCTTGCTGAAGCCAATCAGTGGCCTGCCGACGTGCGTCCCTATTTTGGCGACGGCGACGAGTGCCAGATGGCGTTTCATTTTCCGCTCATGCCGCGCGTCTACATGGCGCTCCGCCAGGAAGACCGGCTCCCGATCACCGACATCATGGCGCAGACACCGCCGATTCCCGACAACTGCCAGTGGGGACTCTTCCTGCGCAATCACGACGAGCTGACGCTGGAGATGGTGACGGATGACGAACGCGACTATATGTACTTCGCCTATTCAGCCGATCCGCGGATGCGGATCAATGTCGGCATCCGGCGCAGGTTGGCACCGCTGGTCGACAACAATCGCCGCCGCATTGAGCTGTTGAACTCTCTGCTGCTCAGTTTCCCCGGAACTCCGATTCTCTACTACGGGGATGAGATCGGGATGGGCGATAACATCTATCTCGGCGACCGCAATGGTGTTCGCACTCCGATGCAATGGACTTCGGATCGAAATGCAGGTTTTTCAAAATGCGATCCTGCGCGACTGTATCTGCCGGTCGTGATGGACCCCATTTACGGCTATCCGGTTGTGAACGTCGAAGCGCAGCTGAGCGATCAATCGAGCCTTCTGCACTGGACGCGCAACATGATTGCGCTGCGCAAACTGTTTCGGGTATTTGGCCGTGGAACCCTCACCTTTCTCGATCCATCGAACCGCAAGATACTTGCTTACCTTCGCGAACTGGACCAAGGCGACGGATTCCGCGAAACGGTGCTCTGTGTCGCCAATCTAAGCCGATTTGCGCAGCCGGTTACGCTCGATCTGACAAGCTATGCAGGCTGCGAACCCGTGGAGATGCTGGGGTACGTTCGGTTTCCCACCATCACGCACGAACCCTACGCGCTCACACTGGCTCCGTATTCGTTTTTCTGGCTTGAATTGCAGGTGGCCAGTGCGGTTGAAGAGATGCCTGCGGATTAGGATTCGGCGGAAAAGAATTTCTGTTGGCAAACGAATTCGATTCCTTGAGGGGTTTTCCGGAGAACGATGGCAACGGCAAATCCAATTCCCGACAGCACCCAGACCGCGGAAAACACGGCGGCGGATCTGCTCGTGCTCGTCACGGCTATGGCGCCTGAGCATTTCACGGGAGTTCTGGCGAACCTCGGGTCCACATTTTCTCCAGGCAGCTTCGTTGTTGCCACGCAGAACGAATTGCCCGCCGATATTCCCTCGAGTATGCGAATTGTCGCAACGCCGCAATCAAGCGCGGCATGGGCTCTTAAGCCAATCGACTTTGTGAATGCAGCGCAGTACGGCCGCGAGCATGGAGCAAAGGCATTTCTGATTCTTGGTCCCGAGGCCGATTCGCTCAGCTCGCTTGCACTGCGCAGCCTTGCCGATGCCGTTCTAAGTGCGTCGATCGACTTGGCCGTTCCGCACTATTCACTTCCTTCGCATGCCGGTCTCATCAACTCCGCCATTCTTTACCCGCTGACGCGTGCGGCCTTTGCTTCGCGTGTCCGTTTTCCGTTGTCGATCGATCTTGGTATGTCGGCCAGGATGGCAGAGCGGCTTGCCAGCGTGGCAGAACCAATTTCCGCGGCCAACCAGGATGAGGCTCTTCTGTGGCCGGTGAATGAAGCGGTTGCCGCGGGTTTCGTAGCGGATGAAGTCGATGTGGGTTCGCGCACGATGCCCCAACCCTCCGATCCCGACGTCAACTCAATTCTCGCCTTGGTGACTGGATCGCTGTTTGCCGATATCGAGGCGAAAGCGGCTCATTGGCAGCGGCCTCGTAGGCCTCCCGTAGTACGCCGTCCGATGGCTGAAGATGACATGAGCGACGGAACCGCGGATGTTGCGCGCATGGTTGCGGCATTCCAACTGGCCAACGCGAATCTGCAGGAGATTTGGTCGCTTGTCCTGCCGCCTAATTCGATGCTTTCGCTCCGGCGTTGCTCGACGCTTGATCCCGCCGCCTTCAGTTTGCCCGACGGTCTGTGGGCGCGGATTGTCTATGACTTTCTTATTGCTCACCGGCTGCGCACGATCAACCGGGGCCACCTTTTGGGAGCACTGATCCCACTTTATCTGGCATGGGTCGCCAGCCATATCAATGTAATCGCGTCAGGGACCCCGGCAGAGCGGCACATTGAAGCAGTTGCCGCTGCGTTCGAAGCAGACAAACCGTATCTGGTGGCGCGATGGCGCTGGCCAGACCGGTTCAACTCGTAATCGCCGTTCACGCCTGCGCCAAGCGTCAATTCGGCGAGGAGGGAATGCAATGCAAAACACGGTCAACAGTTCGATGCAAGCGGCAAGTCAAAACATCACCGCGTCACAGGGGTATAGCGAAGACGTGTCGATTTGGCATCACATGTCCGAAGCTTTGCACCAGTCGCTTTATCGGGTGCTTACTTTGCTCATCGCCGTGCTGCCCGGAATTCTTGCGTTCTTTGTTGCGCTGCTGGTGTTCGCTACTGCCGGTGTGCTGATTTCCTGGGTACTGCGCCGATGCCTTTCGTGGGTGAAGTTCGACGCTCGCATCGCCCCAAAGAGCGGCACTGATTGGGCACCGGCCAGCTCGCCGACCGAGATCGTCGCCCGTGCCTCATTCTGGATCTGCGTGTTGCTCGGCCTCGTCATTGGTGTTTCGGCGTTCGATGCGTCGTATGCGACGGGCGCTCCCTTGCCCATTTCCTTGTTGCCGTATCTGACTCATGCCGTCGGCGCCGCGCTACTGCTGATCGCAGGCGTCGTGGTCGCGAGATTTCTTGCCCGCTCAGTCCTGATCAGCGCCGTGAACGCGCAGTTGCAATATGCAAGGATTCTCTCTCTAGGTGTGAAGTGGCTTGTTCTTGTGCTGACGGCGGCCATGGTGCTCGACCATTTGCAGGTAGGCGGAAATATCGTCGAGTTGGCGTTTGGGATTTTGTTCGGCGGAATCGTTCTTACCCTTGCGCTTGCGGTCGGCCTTGGATCGCGCGACCTCGTCAGCCGCTCTCTCGAGAGTCACGTCGAGCACCCCGGCGAGCGGACACACATTCCCGACGAAGTCCCAACCGCGAATCAGCAGATCCGGCATTTTTAGAAAAGATGGCCGCAATGGTTCTGACCTGATCATTCAGAGCGGATCACTTCGTGTCCACTGCCGCCCCACCGTAGCTCGACAGCGCCGCTCCCTTGCGATCCAACAACAGGACCGCGCCACGCTGCGCCTGCATTGTGAAGTGAATGTGCGCGCCTGTGAGCGCATCCACAATGTTTACGGTCTGTGGATCGAGCGACTCGTTGCTGAAGCTGTAGACTTCCGCGTCGTTCAGAACTGTGGGAAACGCCAGCACCGCCGGCGACAGCCGCTCCACTTCACGGAATGCCGGTTTCAGCCCGGCTTCGTCCAGCGCCCAGCGATACAGCGCAGCGACCGCCGTATATCCCTCGGCAAACTCCACAGGATCTGCGGCCCACAGAATCCGGCCCTTGCCATGAGAGACGATTTCGACGGACTTCCCATCGGCGAAGCGCATGGTCCATGTCGCCGCCTGCTGCACGTCGGCAGGAAAGCCGAGCGGATACGTATCCCCATTCGGCAACTTCAAATCCGACCCGCGCACCGCAAGCGGAACGACTGTTGCCGTCACCCCCAGTTCCATCGTTCGGTTCACCGGCTGCCAATGCTCGTCGCGATCGACCGGGCCGGTCACCAGCAGCGTTCCGCTGCGTGCGACGTAATCCAGCAGCTCGCCCCATGCCTTGTCTGTTAGCCCCTGCGCCGACGGCAGAAACACCAGCTTCGGCATTCCCAGTTCCGCCAGTCGATTCTCCGGCAACATGCGCAGCGGCGTGTGATCACAGTACGCCATTGCGCGCAGTGCATGCTTCTGCGTATTCAGCGCCAGACTGCCCAAATTGGAATACAGCAGCGCTTGCGACGTTACCATCGTTACCGCCGGCGGCTCAATCTTGGTGAAGCTCTGCGGACTCTTGTTCGCAAACGTGGCGTAGCCCGCCAGCACTTCCGCCTCCGGTTTCTCCGTTCCGTCCGGTCGCACGGCGCCAATGGTGATTTCATTGTCATTGGCCATGTTGGCATTCACGTTCCACACCCACTCAAGCGCTCCTGCCCCCTGCGCAAATGCGATGGCGATCTTGCGCTCCAGTTGCCACGCTTCCGCCTGTACACTGAAACGCAACTGGCCATCCATCGTGAGCCTGCGCTGCTCTCCCGTCTCCTGGATCAGCAACGGCTTGCCGGGAAGTTTCGGCGCCAGCGAGGCCCACAGAATCGCGTCATAGTCCCACCATGTGTGGTCCGCCGTAAAGTCGATCTGCGGCGAATAGAACGCGGGCGAGACGCGTCCGGCCACACCACCTTCATCCTGGCCGACAGTGATCAATTGCTCCGAGCCGGTGCTGCGAATCAGGGTTTTCATCCTGCTTGCCCAATTGGTAAACACCCACTGAGTGAAGAGCGCGTAGTCGTAATCCTTAAGCGGATTGAAGCCGCTCGTCGCCGCATCCGATGAAAACGCTCCAGCCTTGGGGAGCGCGAGTGGATCTTCGGCCGTCATCTCCGTACCCATCGCCGTCGGACGCGCCTGCAAATCGCGCCCGATTCCGAGAGACGGTTCAGCCCAGTCATGCAGCAGCTTCGCGCGGTCCGGATAGCGATCCGCAATCCAATTGCGCCACGCCGCTTGCTCGAAAGGATCGTAATCGGGTTGGGTGTGCCATAGGTTCTTGTTTGCGCTCGGCTCGTTGATCAGATCCCAAGCCAGGAACGGCACTGCGTGAAAGCGCTCCACTAGCGACTGAGCGTAGAGCGATTCTGCGTTGAGCGCGCCCGGATCGAGGTAACCATTTTCTCCACCAAACTCGTCCGGGTAGAACGCAAACAGATTGAACTGCACCGGCAGATCGTTGTGCCGCGCGCACATCAGAAACGCCTCCACCGATCGCATTGCGGCCTCGCTCATTTGCCCGTCGGGAGCCAACTCGTGTTGCCAGGTCGTCCACAATCCCGTGCGGATCATGTTGAGTCCTGCCCCATGAATTTGCGCCATATCGTGGTCCCACACGTATGCGTTCGGCAGCATGAGGTAGAGCCGCGAAACATCCCCGGACATATACGTCGTCCCGACCACTGGGAGCGGCTTGCCGTTCAGTTCGAAATAATCGGTGCCCACCGTCAGCTTGGGCCCAGACAGCAGATACTGCCAGTCCCGCATCCAGAATCCGGACCGGAACGTCCGCAGCGGCTTTCCGTCGCGGAGCAGCGTGGCTTCGACACTGTGCAAGCCCTTGCCTTCGGCCGCGCTTTCGGGCAGCGTTATCGCTTGTTCTGCCGGATCAGTCTGGTCGTAGTGCACGCTGCCGTCTTCTGAGGTCACGCGCACGTGCAGTTGTTCGCCTGTGGGCTGCGTCGCCAGTGGATCGGAGGAAGTGTAATCGAACTCCAACGCTTCACCCGGCACGAATAGCGGCACCCGTGGCCGGAAGTTAAAGCGGTCACCCTTTCTCACCGCCAGTGCCGAAAGGGCCGCTAACAGTTGCCCGTTGCTGAAGAAATCCGCATCCGGCTCGCATGCCACCAGGATCCATCGCCCGCCAACGAACCGATACGCATTGTGGTCAAGCTCAAGCACTGGGGCCGCCAGCTTGTGCCCGCTGCGCTCACCCCAGGCGAGCGTGGTCAGTTCAATGTCCTCGCCGCCGGTCGCGCCACCGGTCGCATCGTAGTTAATCACCGAGAGCCGCACCACCGGGCTGAACGCCCGACGCCATCCAAACGAAGCAAGCTGCGGAAACACATCGCCGTTGGGTGTGAACTGGAGCCCATCGGAACCCGACGTCTCCTGGTACCCGTCGATGAAAAGTTCCAGCAGTTGTGCCGTGCTCTCCGTGCGCAGATGCCACCCGCTTGCGTCCTCATAGGCCGCGCGCGTGAACGGTTTGCCACCCAGAGTGAGCAGGTTCCCGCCGTGGTCCAGATACTTCAGAATTGCGTCCCAATCCGCCTCAGGCCACGCCGATCCATAGGGCAGCACCAGCAGGTCCGTGTCCGCATCGGCCAAGGCACCGGGAAGACCGGCCGTATCCGCAAACTCAGCGCCAGCAAAGGCCGCGCGCAATTCCGCTTCATGCGGGGCAGGGGAGTCCGATGACGGAAATCCGGACTGCCAGAACACGACCGTCTTTGCAAACGAACACGCCGGCAAAAGCGAGAGAACCAACAGAGCGAGAAGACGAAATACGCAGCGTTGCGCCATTCGAACCTCCACAGCAGCCGGTCAACCATAGCACGACTTGCGGCGGAGCGGCCGGCCTGGGCAACAGCACGCCATGCGTTTACAGTTCCTTGATTTTGATGTTCCGAAACCAGATCTTCACTCCCGGATCACCTTTGGGCTCGGTGCCCTGCAACGAGATGTGCCCCGGGTGGTACTTGCTGTATCCCGGCATCTTTGCGAACTTAGTTCCAGCGATCAACTTGTTCCAGTTGTCGTCCCACAACTGCGTGTCGATGACCTCATGACCGTTCTGGAACAGTTGAAGGTGACCATGGTCCGCGATGATTTCGAACTGGTTCCACTCCCCGGCGGGCTTCACCCACTCAACGTTGTCCGAGATCATGTCAAAGATATCGCCGGAGCGCTCCATCAGGACGCGGCTGTCTGGAACAGTGCATGCCAGATCCGCAATTTGCATTTCGACACCCGTTTCCCAGGTGTCGTGGTACTCGGGTGATTCGTGGACATAGAACATGACGCCACTGTCGATGCAGGGCTGCGCCTTCCACTCGAGCTTGAGATCGAAGTTTGTGTATTCGGCGTCGGTCACGATGTCGGCAAAGTCGGCTTGCGGGTCCTGGTTAGTCTTCTTTAGTTGAATGGAACCGTTAACGACGGACCAGTCGCTACCCGTTCCTTTCTCGCCGTATGAGTGCCACCCCTTCAGATCTTGCCCGTCGAACAGCAAGTGCCATCCGTCCTGCTTCTCTTGTGGTGTAAGTGCGTTCGGTTCCTGCGCCCATGCCATGCTAGTGAACAAAACGCAGACGGCCGCGGCCATCGATAACTTCCTACGGTTCATCTGTACCCTCCTACAAAGAAGTATGCCTGGCGCAACGGGTCAGCTTGAAAGATCCGCCACTTCCGGGGCTAAGAATCCGCAGCCTCTCCAGCCGCGACCTCCTGTGCGTCTCCCGGGTTCCTCGCTTGTCAGCCGTTCATACCAGGAGTGGTTGGCAACTTCGCCTTGACCGCCGAGGGTGCCTTAGCCTTCGGGATACCGTGCTGATGGCAATCCGTGCACTTCACCCAATGGATATTATGTGCGCTGGCAGCGCTCGCGTAGGTCGTGTCCATCTTCTCCACGTCGATTCCACAGTGGGACATTTGTGGATGGCAGGTCTTGCACGAAGCTCGCGTGTTCCCGCTATGCCCATCGTGGCAGGAGATGCAGCTCAGGCCCTCGTGCACGCCCATCGGAGTGCGATCGTCGCCTGAACCGACCTGGGGCCCCCAGGCATGGGCCGCCGCAATTGAACCCGTGTCGGGCATTCGCGGCGCGTGGCACTGGTAGCAGAGCGCCTGCCGCGGGTCCTGACTGACAGTCACCATGCGGGCACCGTCGTGCAGTTGCGGAATGGAAAGCGCCGTCGCCGCGAAGTGAAGGGTTTCCCGCCGGTCGTAGAAGGCTAATGAAGGGGGAACGGCCGCGCCTGCCACGGAGATGCGCGAGGCAGGCCTGGTTTCCTGAGCGCCTTCGCGGTGTATCTGGTGGCAGGTCATGCAGGGCATCGCCGGCTGATCGACCAGGTCCGAGCGAATCACTCGCCAGGGACCTTTCGTGTTGAGTGGCTGGACCAGGTCACGAATCGACCCGTTGAAATACATGCCATGGCAGCGGAAACAATCGTCCATGAGCACCTGTTTGGAGTTTTGTGTGGGATCGGCAAATATCTGCCTGTATGTAGCGCTGTGCGGACCCGCGTGCCAGCTCGCATATTCCTGCTGGTGGCAGGCCCGGCAGCTCGCAGTCATCTCGCCCACATCCACGTTCCGCATCCGGATGTTCTCCGGAATGACGCCGAAGATATGAATTCGCATGTGACGCAGCTTGGTGGCCAGGCTTGCATCATGGCAATCCATGCAACCTTCTGTCCGGTGGGGCGCCGCATGAACCACGCTGACGTACGCGGCCATTTCGTGACAGCTTGCGCAGCCCTGGCCGTATTGCGATGTGTAGTAATAGGACGCGCCAAACGTGGCACCGACCGCAAGCAACGCCACTGAGCCAACGGCGATTGCCGCAAACTTGAGGAATCGCTTCATGAACGGAAGCCCGTGCCCTTCCAATTGCCAACCAATGCCGCGGAGGCGAAGTAGGCGATGGCCATGATGGTGAGTGCCGGATTGAAGCCGCCGTTGGTAACATGCACGCTTGAATCAATCACGAACACGTTGTCCACATCGTGAAGCTGGCAGTTGCGGTTCACTACAGAGCGTTGTGGATCGTCTCCCATGCGACAGGTGCCGGCCTGGTGCTGGCCCGCATACACGGTTGTGGACTTGCCTGCGTTGATGACCGTGCTCGCCGCCCCGGCCTCCTTGAGCCAGGCTTCGGCGCGCTGAGCCTGTACAAGGCCTATCTCGTAGGTTTGGGGATGGACGTTGCCTGAGATACGCGCTACGGGCATTCCCCATTTGTCTCGAACCGTTGGATCGAGAGTCACCCGGGCATCGGCGGTGGGAATCGGCTGAGTCGGCCCCATGACGACGATGTTGCGCTTGTAGAAGCCGCGCATGGCCTGCTTGTGCGGGAGCCCCCACCGGGGTGTGCCTACAGGCATCCGGTCGACCATTTGAATGGGCAGGCGGATGAATTCATTGGCCAGCATGCCTCCGCCGCAAAGGCCCGGGGTGCCGTGGTTGTAGTCGGAGATGGCGATGCTGGCGCCGGGCCCCACATCGTCGTAGGTATCGAAGTCAAAGTACCCGATCGCGCCGGTGTAGTGGTGGCCTTGGAGATTGCGCCCCACCTGATCATGGCGATTTCCCAATCCAGCAGGGAAGAGACGGCATTTGGAGTTCAGGAGCAGGCGGGCTGACTCGATGGCGCAAGCGGAGACCACGACAATATCGGAAAGCTGTTCCTGCAAGCGCCCATCGGCATCATAGTAGGCTACGCCGCGTGCGCGTCCCCGGTCGTCGGTGAGGATTTCCCCAGCCATGCACTCGGTGCGCAGCTCGCAGTTTCCGGTTGCCAGCGCGACCGGGATCACGGTGTTTTGCGATCCATTCTTGGCATCCACTTCGCAGGCAAATCCAACACACCAGCGACAGCGCATGCACGGGCCGCGGCCGTTGTAGGGTACGCTGTTGCGAGCCATGGGAATGGGAAAGGGATGCAGGCCGAGGCGTTTGGCTGCCGGCTCGAGGATTTGAAACTCGCGATTGGGCGGGAGCGGCGGCATCGGCAGAGGACGCCGGCGCGGACCATGAAAAGGAGTGCCCGAATCATCTCCGGAGATGCCAATCTCGTATTCGGCCTTCTCGTAGTAGGGTTCCAGGTCGTCGTAGGAGATTGGCCAATCTTCGAGCGAACTCCCAGCAGGCGCGCCGTAGATTGAGCGCATGCGGAAGTCCCGAGGCAGAAAGCGCCAAGCCATGGCTCCATAGCTCAGCGTTCCGCCACCGACGCAGGCGGCGTTGTTCTGATAACCACCTTCGCTGGGTAGCAAGATTTGCGGCTCGCCGTCGCGATCGACCACAACACGAGGATTGCCTTCATCCTCAGGTCCGAAAGCGTTGCCCAGCACCGTGGTGCGCTGATTGCGCAGGTCGTCCTTGCGGCAGTCATTCGGCGTGTACCATTTGCCCCGCTCAAGGAGAACAACGCTCAGACCTGCAGTCGATAGCTCCTTGGCCACAATGCCGCCTGCTGCGCCGGCGCCCACAATAACTACATTCACGCGTTTCATCGGGCCGGGCCCTTTCTCAGGTCGTACTGTGCGCGCCCAAGAACAGGCGGCTCAGCAAGGCCGAGCATCCGCCAACTTACAGCATCGCGATTGCCGCCGTGGCGCGGCGAGCCGTAGTAACCCTCAAGAGTGTGACTGCGCACCAGATCAAAGAACTTGCGATTCTGCTGTTCGATGGCATCCACAATCTCAACCTGCTGCGGTGCGGACAGCGCCGCCAGATCCCGGCCAAAACGTTCTCTGCTTATCGCATCGGCCTGCTCCAGCCCATCGCGGTAGGCATTTCGATGGCGCCTGTAGGTCCGGGCGAGTTGACGGTCGATGTAAGTGATTACTCCGGCCTGCGAAGCGCTGGGAAAGTCATCCGCCGGGACAATCCGATCGCAGAGCGCGGTCAGCGTCAGAGCCTGGCCATCACTGAGAAAGTCCCAGCTTCCGTGGTTACGGGCAGAGCAGCCAACAGCGAGGGCCGCGCCACCTATAGCTCCGGCAGCAACAAATTGCCGCCGCGTGAGACGAACGCTGCCTCTGCTTGATTGCATTGGTTCCTATCCTGAAATGAACTCAGCCCAAGGCTGAGCACAGCGAAGGCATTCCGGCGAAATCCCGGATAGGTCATACTTGGCTTGGTTGGCCAGGGCAGTCTGTGCCACGAATCACACGCGGGTTGGCGGATTACAGTTCTCCGCGGTGTGCGATTTCAAGGATGGAGGATGACGCCGATGAAGAAGCGCTTTCTGTTGAGCAGATGGAGGATGCGTTGGCATTGCCTGGAGCGGGTTTGCCCACCCACAGCTTGAAGCACTCATCCATGGCCGTTGTTGACCAGAATTGCTCGTTCAGGGCGGAATCTGAATCTTGAATAGGAATTAAAGAAGTTCCGTTTTCATCGGATGCGTTCGCAGATTCCGTCACTGGGCCGCGTTGACGGTGGCTTCAGCGTGGGCGAGAACAACGGCGGAGTGCGCAGCCGCCTGATCGTAATCGCTTACGAATTGTTGCGGCTCGGCTGCCTGGTAAGAAGCGAGATTGTGGGCCCAGCGGTAGCCAATCGGCTGATAGAGGAATTCGGCGGAGACACGGAAAGGGCCGGCAGCCCCATTCGTGGAGAGGTCGTAGCGCGTGGTGCAGGAGCCGGCGGTGAAGTCGGGATCGGCCGCGGCTTCGCCCTTGACGGCGATGTCGGGGGATGCGGTGGATTTGTCAAAGCCGGCGGGGAGGATGCGATTGTCCTTGAGATACTGCGTGGCGGAGAGGAGGCCGGTGGTGACGTGGCCCTGGCTGTCGCCAAGGATGGGCTCGAAGATCTGGACCTGATCAGGCTGGGTCACGCGGCTGTAGTGCGGCGAGAAGCGCGAGGGGTCGGAGTCGTTTGCGTCGCCGGCGATGGAGCCGTCGGGGTTGAGCTTTCCTGACTCGAAGACGATGTGGCCGTCAGCGGCGGTGACGACGACGTGGAGCCAGGCGCGGCGCGAAGGGTAGGCAGTGGGCAGCTTGTGGCCGGTTAGGTTTTCAACACGGACGGAAAAGGAAAGATCGCTGCCGGCAAGGCTCGCGGCGTCCAGAGTGACGCGCGCGGATTGCGACTGAAGGAAAGACATGATGTGCGCGGAGGCGGCGGCAAGATCGACCGGCTGCGCGGTGACGCCGAGATCGTCTCGATGCGCGACGAGCATGCTTTCAACGAGGAAGTTGGCGCCCGTGAAGGTGTGGAGACGAACGCCCTCGCGCGGCTTGCCGAGAAGCGAGGCAACAGCCACCGATTCGCCGACCGCGGGCATGTGGCACTGCTGGCAGGTCTGCTTGCCGCTGAAGTCGCTGTGCTGCCACTCGAGATAAGGCATCTGCTCGGGAAGTTGGCCGGCGGGTTTGCCGTCGGGGCCAAGGGTTGAGGTGTATAGAGTGTGGCAACTGCCGCACAGGCCGGCATCGCGAATATGGTCGGACTGCGCCAGTGAGTATCCGGCGGCCATGACATGCACCTTGGTGATGCTGTCGGAGTCTGGAGCGAAAGGACCGAAGAGAGGGCTGGGCCCGGTTTCGTGCGCTGCCACGGCGAACTTGCCGCTGTAGGTTGCGGAAGTACCTAAGCCGGTGGCCTGGATCTGATGGCAGACAGTGCAGGACACGCCATCCGCAGCGGCGACGTCATTGGCATGGCTGGCGCTGAGTGGGAGCCGCGAGAACACCGCTGTTTCGCGATTTTGGGCTTTGTCCTGCAGGGATTGCAGAGGCATGTGGCAACTGGCGCATTCGGACTGGATGGCGATGCTCGATTCGGGATGGTCGATGGCTTCGCGGCGCACACTGCCCTGCCAGTAGGGATCGCGAGCCGAGTTGGCCATGATGCTTGCGCTCCACTCGAGGCCGATGGAGACGTCTTCGCCTTTGGCGGTCTTGAGTTTGTTGTGGCAGTTGGAGCAGCGTTCGGAGGTGCGGAAGTCGTCGGCGGGGCTCTGCGGCGCGGTGGCCTGCGCGCGGGAGGCCGGGGGTAACCCGAGGAGGGCGAAGGCGACTGCTCGACTCGCAGCGAACAGAGCTTTCTTCATCGCTCCCTCCAACGTGGTTCATGATAAACCGGCGCGCGATGGGGGCAGGTCGCTGTCTCGCGATCAAAGAAGGTTCTTCGAAGATCATCTCCCCAAGTTTTTCGAGCGCCTGGATCCGGTATTCCGTGGGCCAGTGGCCTCCAATGTAAGCTGCAGTCGAGCAAACTCCAGCTCGAATGATGCCACGGCGTATATCATTGAATATATGGGCTTTGTACGATGAAGGTAATTAGTGTGACCTTGACTGTGGCCCAGTGTGCCCACGTAAGCCATGATGCGAAAACCCGCATGAAAACTGGACAAAGTCACACTGGCGGGTCACTGCACACTCGCATTTCTGTCATTTTGGGTTACTTTTCGTTGTTTTTGTTTCTATGTAAGTGATTTGCAATCAATATTTTATGGGAATTAGGAAACTGCTGGTCTATCAGCTTGAGCTACGAGGCCACACCTGAGATTCAAAGGGATCCTTCGAGGAGCAGGTGCCGGAAACTGCTGATCTATCAATTCAAGGTTGCAGACAGGATGAAATCGACGAGCTCGATCGCTCAGTGAAGTTCGAGCGTCCCCCGGAAAACGTCAAGGTATTCGTTGAGCGACTGAAGCGTCCAAATGTTTCGGAGCCAGTTTCTTTCAACCCGAGAGCGTTGCGCGCATCCGCTTCGTGACTATATTGATCCCCACGTAAACGTTCTTGACAAAACCAGCACCCTTCAATAGTTTCTATACTCGATGCCCCTGAAACGGCTCTCACCCTTGAGTGCCAAGAATTCCTGGTCCATTCATATGGCATGAAAGCCCGGAGGTTGGCGCCATTTCCCCAATGGCAATTTAAAAAATTTTGAATCGGCCACGTGAATGATTTGCCGAGCGGCTGGGCCCTTGCCTGCAGTGTGTGGGAAACCCGTGTCCAGATCCTGACCGTCCCAGTGTGTTCAAAGTAGGTTAACCGTCAGCTCCAATTCCCCAGGAGATGTCTTATGACCAATCTGTCCGCCGGCTCGCCTTTCAGTGCGTGTTTCGCAGTCCCATCCATTGCTGCCATCAATTCCCCCGATGGGCAATGCAGCCCCCTGATCGAAACGTCGCAGCGGGGCGGCGCGTGGGCACGAGGCGTGGCCCGCTTTCGAGCGGCGCTGATGATAAAGCTCGGAAGTGTGAAATGGATGACTTCGGCGGCGATCGTCGCCTTGACTTTGGTTTCGGGAAGCACCTCCTGGGCGCAGAGCTGCCCAACTTCCCCCAGCTATTCGCCGGATTTCTCCTCGAATCAAAGTTGCCTTCAGCTGAATGGCGGCGCCAGCTTTGCGCCGGGCGCCAGCCCGACGACCCTGCTGCAGCTTACCCGGAATACGGAGGATCAGGTGGGGTCCGCCTGGTATACCACTCCGCAGCCCGTTGCCAATACTTTTTCCAGCACCTTTACGTTCCAGTTGACAGGCGGCTCTGCCGACGGCTTTGCGTTCGTGATCCAGAATTCGTCTTCCGGGATAAATTACGTGGGCTACGATATGGCCGGCTGCGCGCTGGGGTACGCCGGCGATCCGCTCGGTGTTTGCGGAACTCCATCTTCCGGAGTCACGAATAGTGTTGCCGTCGGATTCAAGACTTATAACGACGGTACGAATTATCCGAATGCTAATAGCGTATTCATTGCCAGCAATGAAACAGGCGAGAACTGCGAGAACGTAGGCACGGGAGGCTGCGTGATCGCGGAAAACAATCTGGGAAGCATTACTTTGGCAAACGGCAACGTGCATATGGTGACGGTTACCTACGCGATACAACCGTTATCTTCGCAAACGGCCTGTGTCAGCGCCTCCATGCCTTGCCTCGATGTGATTCTGGATGGCACTGACCTGTTTCCTGCCGGTGTGCCCTTCGATATGACCTCGATTGATTTGACCAACAACGCGGCCTTTGTCGGCTTCACTGGGGCGACGGGTAACAGTGTTGAAAACAACGACATCCTGAGCTGGACCTTCACGCCGCAAAGCTTCGGTAACGTCAATGTATGCCCGTCAGGACAGACCACACCGGCGCCATGCAGCGCAACGCAGACGGTGACCTTCAGCATCCCGGCGAATACAACAATCGGTTCTGTCAATGTGGTCACGCAAGGTACCTCCGGACTCGACTTCTCGCTGCCCAGCGCCGGCACCTGTACCGGCCCCTTTTCAACAGCCGGCACCTGCACCGTCAACGTCACCTTTGCGCCGCAAGCACCCGGCTTGCGCACCGGCGCGGTGAATCTCTTCCCAGGTAGCAGCCCCAGCGGTACCCCGTTGGCAACCATGCTGATCTACGGCGTTGGCCAGGGGCCGGCGATTGCCTTCAGCCCGGGCACACAGAGCACGGTGAACACCGGCGGCAATTCTCTCATCCTGCCGAATGGCGTGGCAGTGGACGCGGCGGGGGACATCTTCATCGCGGACGGTGGCAACGGAATAATCGACGGGGGCGCCAAGGTATTGAAGGTAGCGCCTGGCGGCGGTGTGTCGAGCGTGGGCTCTAATCTCGCTTACCCGCAGGGCTTGGCCGTGGATGGAGCGGGCAATCTCTACATTGCGGATAACGATTTGAATGAGGTAGTGAAGGTCACACCTGCTGGCGTCCAGACCGAGATGAATTTCGGTCTGAATTCCCAATTGGGCGTGGCGGTGGATGGAGCAGGTGATCTGTTCGTCAGCAGCTATAACGGCCATGAAGTCGTGGAGGTTCCCGCCAATGGTGGCGTACAGACCGTGGTGTATAGCCCGGGGCCATCTTCCAATCCGATCGGGTTGGCGGTGGATGCGGCGGGCGATTTGTTCATCGCTGATTATGGCCTACACGAAGTCGTGGAGGTTCCAGCCAATGGAGGCGCCCAAACCACAATAGGTACCGGATGGGATCTCCCAGAAGCCGTTGCGGTGGACGCGGCAGGCGATGTCTTTGTCGCGGATGAAGCGCCCAAGGTAGTGGAAGTTCCCGCAGGTTGCATCAACAACAGCGCCTGCCAGATCACAATCAGTGGAACCTATGCCTACGGCGTGGCAGTGGATGGAAAGGGCAATGTTTACATCCCCGACCGCACCGGCAGCGCCCCATACTCGAATGCCGACAATACCAATAACCAGGTCATCGTCGTCAACAAGTCGCAGCCGCCCTCGTTGAGCTTTGCCGCCACATATGAGGGCAGCACCAGCACCGACAGCCCTCAAACGGTTTCGGTCCAGAACATCGGGAACGCGACACTCGACTTTGCGACAATCTCGTTCCCGACGGACTTCCCACAGGTGGGAGACGAAAACGACTGCTCGACCGGCACTCCGCTCATTCCCGGACTCGTTTGCCCTCTAACCATTGAGTTCAAGCCGACAACGCTTGGTGCCCCGCTCAGCGAGGCTGTTGGCCTGACGGACAATGCACTCAACACTATTCCGAGTGCAACGCAGAGCATTTTGGTAGAGGGCAACGGTCTCTCACCCGAGGTAAACGTACCCAGCCTTTCTGGCCTAACGGAAACGCAAGCATCAAGCGCGCTTACCCTCCTGCACCTGAGTCTCGGCACTGTGACGATGCTAACGAGCAGCACCGTGCCCATGGGCGAGGTTATCAGCCAAATCCCGGCGGCCGGCATGCTAGCCCTCGTTGGATCGTCTGTCAGCGTTGTCATCTCAAGCGGCGTGGCTGTGCCCAGTCTTGTAGGGCAGACGGAAATGAATGCGGACGGACTGATCACTGGCGCCGGTCTGAACGTGGGAACGGTAACGACCCAATTCAGCGACACCGTTCCTTCCGGCACTGTCATCAGCCAGAGTCCTGCTTTCCCGTCGACCGTCAGCGGCGGAACGCTTGTCAGCCTCGTCGTCTCCAGTGGCGTGCCGCCTGCACAAGACCAACTTACGCTCGAGAATAACTACTTTGTTACAGGCGACTATGCGACCGGCGGAGTCACTCTGCACGGCACCGCCAGCGGAACCATCACCATTCCCGATCCCAGTCCTTGCGCCCCTCCTGGCTGTGGCCCGGGTGTTCCCGACGGCGCCGACATTATCGACGGTTTCCTGTACTGGACAACAATAGAAACCTCTGCGACACCCGCGGGCAATAACGGGTTTTTCCTGGGTTATTCCATCACCGGGCAGCAGATCGGGAGCGACGTGCCCAACTATAGCGACGGCACAAATACGGGAACGCTTCGTGTGTATCGCGCCGACGTAAACAACTATTTCCAGGTGCCTGCGGGCTGGAACGGAGCGCGCCAAGGTTCGGGCCCGTTTACCGTCACTTTGCCAAACACCGGTGGAACGATCACTGAGGGCGCAAGCCTGGTGGTGATCTGGCGCGTGTTGTCTCCGAATTTCCCCCTCAAGTCCGTGGTCATTTACGACGGCTCGATCGTTCCCGCTTCTCTGAACGTTGGCCCCATCCCTCTGGCAGTGCAGGGATTTTATGACGCGGTTGGTGGAGCAAACGGGACGGGACAGGTGACCCATCTTTACACCAGTGGCGGAAGCTGGAACGACAGCGAGAGTCCCCAAACGCTCGGCCAATCGAACCAATATATCGATACGCTGACTGCCGGCAACGCCTACGCTGCGGTCATTCTCAGCACGCCTGTCAACAATAGCGATAATGACGGAATTCTGGACGCATGGAAAGCCGCGCAAGGCTATACCGACGTGAAGACCGGATCATGGGTGCCGTTGCCTGGCGCGACGCACGGCGAGCAGGACTTATTCGTTCAATTTGATTACATGTGCTCCGCCTTTATCTCAAACAACGTATGCGATTTCACCCAGACCAATCTGTACCCCTCACCGGACGCCCAGGGCAACGATCCACTGGCGATGGTCACGCAGGCATTCGCCAGCTATGGAGTGCATCTCCATCTCAAACCCGGAAATGCGATTCCTGAGAGCACGTGCATGGATGTTACAGGGCAGCAGTTCTGCGAGTTCCCCAGCACCGAAGCGACCCCGCAGCCAGGGGTGGTCGCCTGGAACGGCAGTGTCGAGCTCTCGAAGGTATGGCCGCTCGATTTTACCGCTTGCACCAAGAACCCTTCGCCCGCCACTTGCGTGCCCCGTTTCCCATATGGTCAGAAGGACAGCTATCACTACGTAATGTTCGGTTACTCACTCGCGATCCCGGCCTGGACTACCCGCGCTGGTTCCATTACTTCAATCACCACGACGGGCGGCACCAACGGGGGCACCGGAACCATCGTTACAACAGGCCTCGGCACTACTTGCCCAACCCGAATCACAGTATCCGGCGTGCAGGGAAATCCCAACCTCAACGCGATATACGACGGCTTGAGCTGCGATAGCGGGTTGAAGACGATCACCTTCTCGACACCCTCGACCGTTCCCGCCTGGACCTATCCCAACACATTGCCAGAGCCGGTGATTGCCGTGACGTCTGGAACCGTGACAAGCATCTCCGGTTACTCCGATCTGGGCGGCTCCGATTCCGTCGTAAGCCTGGGTCAATGGGAGAGTTCCCCGACGCAGGACATGAGTAAGTCGGCCACTGTAGTAGCCGGCACGCTTTTCCATGAGCTTGGCCACACGCTTGGGTTGTCACACGGCGGGCTCTACTTTGACGACACGCCAAACAGCTACATCCCAACCTTTGAAGCCAATTGCAAGCCGAATTATCAAAGCTCGATGAACTATCTCTTCCAGCTCGATGGCGTAGGACCGAACGCGGCCGTTACTTATTCGAACCAGGTGCTCTATGGCGAAACGCAGGGCCCATCGCCCACGCGCACGATTTTGGCTGGGGATAGCGGCACTCGCAATCCGAACTTCACCACCATCCCGTTTGGCTCGGTGGTTAATCTGACCGATGCCTCCGGAGACCCCGCGAGCTTTACAACCTCGGCGTGGTATACAACTACGCCCCCCAGCTCGACAGCCAGTGCCGCCACGATGCATTGTGACGGCTCACCGCTCAACAACGACAACGACACGGCATATCGTGTGAACGGTCCTGTTGACTCCATCTCTCCGGCATGGAGCGACGGGCAAAACATTACCTTCGATGGCGCTCCGTACTCGGACCTGCGGGGATTCAACGACACAACTGCCCTCGACCTGCGTCAGGTAGGCGCGACAAGCGGTGACTTCGCTTCCTTGGCGAATGCGACTTCCTACACCAGCGGCGGCGTCACCTTCGGGGGCAGCGGCGGCGTCACTTTCGCGGGCAGTGGCGGCGTCACCTACGGGGGCAGCGGCGGCGTCACTTTCGCGGGCAGCGGCGGCGTCCTTTTCGCGGGCAGTGGCGGCGTCCTTTTCGCGGGTAGCGGCGGCGTCACTTTTGCGGGCAGTGGCGGCGTCACTTACGCGGGCAGCGGAGGCGTCACTTTCGCCGGCAGCGGCGGCGTCACTTTCGCGGGGAGTGGCGGCGTTACTTTCGCGGGTAGCGGTGGCGTCACTTACGCGGGCAGCGGCGGCGCCTCCACCAACGAATTGGACTACGTGACCGCCAACTCATTCGTCCGGCCTCCGAATTCACCCACCATCACCCCGGGGATGACCAATGGGGCGGTGACAAGTGTCACGGTGGATTGGAAGGCGCCGGCTTTCGGTGTCGTTCAGTACTACACGGTCTATCGCGGCTGCAACCCCGACGGCTCGGACGCGGTCAATATTGGTGTTGTCAACGGTGTTGGTGGAGCTGCACCAGCGACGGAATTCATTGACTCAAACCCGGTGACGTGCTCGGGCTCATCAACGGTGGTTTACACGATTGCGACCACCCTCGCCCCGGTGCCGATCGATCAGACGCAACGGTCGAGTGCGCCTTCGGTGCCCGCGATCGTGAAGAATATCCAGACCATTGTGCTCGGCCCATTAGAGAGTTCCGTCACTTATTCAACTTCGCTGCCCCCGGTTACGGTCACCGCGACGGCAGAGACGAATGGTAACCCAAACGGATTGCAGGTGAATTTCGTCGCAACAGGTCCTTGCTCGGTAAGCGGCCAGATGGTTGCCTCGATTCCGAAGGGAGGTGCTTCAACCGCGACCGTAACTGTCAACGACCCCGGAAGCAACCCCGCTACCTGCACCGTGACCGCGTCACAACCCGGCACCAATCCGACGGCATCGAGTATGCCACCGTATTACGACGCGGCGAATTCGGTATCCGAATCATTCACGATCGAGCCGGCGGGATCTAACTTGCAATCGCAGACGATCAGCTGGTCGACTCTGACCAATGTGCAGCATGGCAGCACATTCTCATTGAGCGCGTCGTCAACCTCCGGCCTGCCGGTCACATTCACGGCGTCCGGCCCATGCAGCCCGAGCGGCGCCACCACCGGGGTCGGCCGTTGCACAATTACGGCTTCGCAGAAGGGCAACGGCACCTATAGCCCTGCGTCAGTTTCTCAGTCGTTCACCATCACCCCGGCGGTGCTCACAGTGACGGCAAATAGCCTTTCGAGTCCGTATGGGACGATTCCGACGTTGACCTACATGATCAACGGTTTTGTGAATCGGGATCCGTCTTCGGCGGTGAGTGGCACGCCGGCGTTGTCGACGACAGCTACAACAGGAAGCAGCCCCGGCAACTATCCGATCACAATTTCGACGGGCTCATTGGCCGCGGCAAACTACTCCTTCCTCTTCGTACCCGGTACGTTGACCATCACCAAACGCACTCTCACGGTCACCGCCAATAATGTCACGCGGGCTTACGGCGTTGCGAATCCTGCCAACTTTACCGTCGGCTACAGCGGGTTCGTAAATGGCGACACTTCGGTTGCCGGCAACCCCGCCGTCACAACGACGGCGGTGGCCACGAGCCTTCCCGGTTCATACCCGATCATCGTGGTCCAGGGAACTTTGACATCGGCCAACTACACGTTCAACTTTGTAGACGGGACTCTGACAGTTACGTTCACAGGAACAGTTCCCGCATCGGGCACCGCTTGCAATGGCGCTTACAGCGGGACGTTCTCGGGTAACCTCACGGTCTCCGGCACGCAGGCCTGCATCTTTGTGGGCGGGGGCGCGTCGGGGAACATTACTGAAACGGGCGGCAATGTACTTCTCAGCAACGCGACGATCGGCGGCAATGTTCAAGTGAGTGGAGGTACGTATTCCATCGGGCCGTCGACAACCATCAAGGGCAACCTCACGGTCCAGAGCATTCCCACGGGCTCGGCCCAGAACCAGATTTGCGGGGCTACCGTTTTGGGCAGCCTGACGTTGCAAAGCGTTGGAACGGCGACAACGATTGGTTCGGGATCGCCCTCGTGCTCGGCCAATACCGTCAGCGGCAGTCTTACTCTCCAAGCAAACAAAGCAGCCGTCGTGCTGACCGGCAACACAATCAAGGGGAGCGTGACCGACCAGAGCAATACGGCGGCAACAACGTTGACCGGAAACACGATTAGCGGGAGCCTGACCGATCAAGGCAATTCGGCTCCGTCCACGCTTAGCCTGAATTCGGTCACCGGAAACCTTGTTGATCAAAGCAACTCGGCATCATCGGTCTTGTTGCAGAATACGGTTCATGTGAATATGACCGTCCAGAGCAACACGGGAGCTGCGCAAGTTACAAGCAACAAAGTGACCGGGACGCTGGTGTGCCAGAGCAACACCTCGATCACGGGCAGCGGAGACACGGCGGCCAAATTGCAGGGTCAGTGCGCGAGCTTCTGAAGCGGGCTGCTCGCAGCGAACCAGGAAGGCGCCTTCGCGCTTAGTCGATCGTCGGGGAAGTTGGCAAAGTCAACGGTCCGCACATCGACTCCGCTTATGCGTGATCCATGATGCGGGCAGGCCCTATTTATTGGCCGATACGGCGCCGAATATCGGCGACCAGCGGATCGTCTGACGACTGCCCGCGAATGTTCAAGTAGCTTTTATAAAAGTCAGCGAACCCCTCGCTCTTCATTCCTTCCCGCACCCGGCCCTCGTAGTAATACACAGGCGGAAAATAGGAATAAGTTGGCGCGTTGTCCAGGAACAATTCGATGGCTTCGCCTCGCCGCTTCATGCACTGATCAAATTGTGAATCAGCCTGAGTGAAGGCTCCCGCTGCCAGGTAAGCCTGCCCCAGATCGAAGTGGCCAATCCAGGTGTCAAGCAGGCTGTTCGCTTCTGTCATTTGCCTGATTGCCTCATTCGCGTCTTTCCGCTTGAGAGCGATCATTCCTGTAACGATCTTGCCGTATGCCTGCGACTCGTTAGTCAATGCGGAAGAAAGGCTTGTCGCGAGCTTCTGCGCTTTAGTCGTCTCTCCAGCATCGACATAGATGCTGGCCGCCAGAAACTCAATCTGCGTCGTCTGGCTATATGCCAGCGCCTTGCCAACGTCAGAGAGAGCTGCCGCATGCTTTCCTTGCAGTTCCTCGATGTTTCCCAGCGCTGCGTACTTTCTCGCGGCATTGTCGGTGTCCTTGGCCGCAACATCGGCAGCGGCGCCACTTGTGAGGATGCTCGCGGCCTCCGCATATTTCCCCTGAAAGGCGGCAAGGTCGGCCAGTCCGGTATTCGCCATAGAAGCGTACACGGCTCCGAAACCTTCAAGCTGATGGAATGATCCGGTTGCCTTGTCGATTTCTCCCTCGCCAAGCTGCGCCTCGGCGAGCACCAGATATCCCTGCGCGGCCGATGGATTGATGGCCAGCCCAGCGCGTGCCTCTTTTTCGCCCGCGGCAAAATCTCCGGCGAAGGAACTGATGAACGACAGGTTCAGCCGCGGACCCACGCCCTTCGGGACAATCGCAACATCTTGTTGCGCGGCCTCCAATGCCTTTGGAGCGTTGCGCAACTGCGCATAGCAGCTGGCAAGGTTCCACTGACCAACTCGATCGGCAGGGAAGTGAGTCACGAGCTGAGTGTTATCTTGAACACAGTTCTGCCAGTCACCTGTGAAGGAATCGTACAGCCCGCGGTTGCGATAGCGCTCCCGCTCCGTCATGCTGTTTTCGTGTTCCATCGCAAGTTTCATGTACTTGACTGCGTCGCCCGGTCTGCCCAGATTCTGAGCCATCGCCGCCATCCCGGTATACGCCCGGGCAAACTTTGGATCTAGTTGGGAAGCCTTCTGGAACGAATCGAATGCTTCCTGGAATTTGCCCGCGAACTGTTCATCAACGCCCTGAGCGTCTTCGTGAACTGCCTCAAGAGATGCGGCGCTAAACCCTCCGCTGACTTGATCGAACTGGACCGAAGCAGGCGTGACGTCACCCAGGGCTTTGCGGATCGGCGCAGCCAGCTTGGGAAGGCTGCTCAGAATGTCCTGCTTGTTGGCGACGGTGACTTCCGCCTTTGCGAGAACTTTGCCGCTCACGGCATCCAGAGCAACCGCCGAAAGATCGTACTCGTCCCCTCGTAAATCGATCTGGCCCGTAACAATTGTGTTGACGTCCTGGTTGACAGCGACCAGCCTTGCTGTCTGTTCGTCGAGCTTGTCGCTGGGTTTTGGGAGTTTTTCAGCCAGCTTACGCGCATCTCCTCGACTGTAGACGTTGATGAAGCTGGCGCCTTCCAAAGCCACGCCGAGCATCGGCTCAAGCGTATTGTCCAAAACGGGGTCGCCGGTGAGGTTCGCAAAATCTCCAATCAGCACCGAGATCGGGCCATGAGGCGCTGATTTCGCGGCCTCTTGCCTCCTTACCACGAACCAGGTAAGCCCGGCTGCAATCGCCAGAATCAGAGCGCCCGTGACCGCGAGACGCTGCCATGGAAGCTCCCGAATACGGTTCATGCGTAACCGTACAGAAGAGGCAGATACTCGAGATTTGCCACCCCGGCCCTGCCACGTGCGAAGATCAGCATCCAGCTCTTCCGCGCTCTGGTAGCGCTTTGCGGGATCCGTCTCAAGACATCTGCTGACGATGTTGCTGAGCGTGGCTGGGACATTCTTGGCGACATCTGCCAGCGGCACGGCGCGTTGTTGCGATCGCATCAACAAGCTCGCAATCGCACTCTCCGCACGAAACGGCGTGACTCCAGCTAGCAATTCATACAGGATCAGGCCAAAAGTGAAAACGTCGGAACTGGCCTTGAGATCTTTCCCCTGCGCTTGCTCCGGAGACATATATTCGATTGTGCCCAGCATCGCGCCGGTTCGTGTCATCCCATCGCCGCTGATGGTCCGGGCCAAGCCGAAATCCATTACCACCACCCGGCCGCTCACATCGCACATGATGTTGCCCGGCTTCAGGTCACGATGAATGATTCCTTCACGGTGGGCAGCCGAAAGTCCAGCAGCCACCTGCTCCATAATGTCGACTGCTTCGGCAACCTCCAGCTTGCCCCGCTCCTTGAGCAGCTGATGAAGGTTCTGGCCCTCAACGTACTCCATCGTGATGAACTTGATTCCATCGGCTTCCCCAAGATCGAAGATGCGGATGATATTGCGGTCAGTGACCTGGCGCGCGAGGATCAACTCTTGCTTAAATCGCTGCAGGATTTCAGGATTATTGGAGAGCTCTGGCTTGATGACCTTAAGTGCGACCTCGCGTTCCAATTCCAGATCGCGCGCTTTGTAGACCGCCCCCATGCCACCTTCGCCCAGGGTCTTGATGATCTCGTAGCGGTTCGCAAATACCGTTCCCGCCTGCAATGATGTGTCTTTCACTGCGGCGGCGCCGGCAACTGCCGCAGCTCCCGCGAGCCGGACCTGCGCTCCGGGAGGCATCGTCACGCCGGATGGGAACTCTTCCGGATTCGTCGTTGCCGCCAGGGTCGGCCTGTCACTCTCGATCATGGTCGGGGCTTCAGAGGATGCGATCGGCGCCATGGCTGGCGGCGCCGGACCCTTCACAATCGTTTCGTTCTCGCTTGAAATTGGCGGAACAGACACACTCTTATCGACCACAATTGTCGGAGCTTCCGGCTCGTACTTTTGCTTCTTTGGGTCGTCCATGCCTGATCCGCCCCGTGGAGTCGTCTGGGTATGTGAGTCTTATGACCTAATGAAAGGAGCTACCTTGGCCCGTCCTACGGCGCGGCAATCGCCGCAATGCGGGCAGCCACAGTGTTCTTGAAATTACTGTAGCGCGAAGCCGCAGACCAAAATTCACCGCGGCCAAACGGGGAGCAGCGGTTTCGAACGGTGTGAAAAACCTCACATCATTGACGAAAACGCCGTAAGAATTCGTATTTGCAGTATATACCCCGATCGAATCTGTTTTGAATGATCGATTTGGTTCCTGGAGTCGAAACAAAAAGCCTGTCCATGCCAAAGTGCTGAGAACCCAAGATTGAATTCGCTGCATGCAATTCGGGGCGGAACGGAGAGTGAAGGCTGCTAGATCCATCTGAGCGACGGGGCGAGCAAGTCGCGTAACCCGAGCCGCGCCCGCAATCGCTATTCTTGGCGGGGGAGCGTCCCGAATTGAATCTGCGCGGATGTACGCCTGATAAGAGCGGATTCTTCACGGCGCCAGCAAATGGGAGATCCCAGGTTCTTCGATTTGTCATGCGAACCAGAGGCATACACGTCTCGTGCTGCTTCTGGTGGTCGCAACGGAGCATTCATAGTGCCCCCGATCGTAGGCCTGGATTAGAGGGCTTTGAGGAACCGTTCAATTCGAGCGCTGCGTTCACTGCATCACCTGAAAGCGTGCAAGCGATTGATCGGTCGGAACGGCACATTCACTGGGCGGGAAGCTTGGCTACGCCGGCCGAGCAGGAACGTGATTCACGCAGGCTACGCACCAATTCTTGCGTTCAAATCCCGAGAGGCTGGCGCGGAGAGACACGTCATTTGCCGACGTTCCGCGCGAGATGAGGTGTGGCGCGCATTGATCGGCTACCGAATCTTGTGCGCCCGAACCATGTCGAGAAAGAACTTCTGCACACGCGTGTCGGTTGTCATCTCGGGATGAAAGGTGCAGGCGAGAAGATGTCCCTGGCGCACGAAAGTAGGGAAGTCGTCGCGGCGGGCGAGAACTTCGACATCATCGCCGACGCGGGTGATGCGTGGCGAGCGGATGAAGACCATCTCCAGAGGGGCCCCGGGAAGTTCCGTCGGGAGCGTAAGGATGGTCGAGTCGATCTGGCGGCCGTAGGCGTTCCGCTCGACGGTCGCGTCGAGCAAGCCGAGGCTGCGTTGTTTTGGGTGCAGCACCTCGCGCGCGAGCAGAATGCAGCCGGCGCAGGTTGCAAAAACCGGCTTCTCCGAGGCAAATTCACCGAGTTTCTCAAAGAATCCGTTTTTCTCGAGGAACTTAAGCATGGTCGTCGACTCGCCGCCCGGTATCACGAGGCCGTCGAGCGAGGCTAGCTCCGCCGCTTTACGCACCAGCACCGTTCGCGCTCCGCATCTTTTGAAGGCGCGGGCGTGAGCCTCGTAGTCGCCTTGCAGGGCGAGCACGCCGATGGTGAGTTGATTGATTGCCGCGCTCTGCTGCGCCGGGTGGGCTGGCTGAGTGGCCATGGGTTTCCCTATCAATATGATACCGATCGTCGCGGAAACGATGCAGCGTGTCGCAATGTAGGTGTGCGGCGCGGGCGACCTGTATGCTCAGTCCATGAGCGAAGGCGCGCCCTCGAAAACCGGCAATCAACTCGAACACGCGTCGTCGTCCTATCTTCGATCGGCGCGGCATCAGCCCGTGCGTTGGCATGCGTGGGGCGAGGCGGCGTTTGCGCGGGCGCAGGCTGAAGACAAGCCCATCCTGCTCGACATCGGAGCCGTGTGGTGTCACTGGTGCCACGTGATGGATCGGGAATCGTACGAGGACGCGGAGATTGCCGCGCTCATCAACGACCTTTTTGTAGCCGTGAAGGTGGATCGCGACGAGCGGCCCGATGTCGATGCGCGCTATCAGGCAGCAGTTTCGGCAATCAGCGGTCAAGGCGGCTGGCCGCTGACGGCATTTCTGACACCCGACGGGCGTCCGTATTTCGGCAGCACGTATATTCCGCGCGACGACCGCTATGGACGGCCTGGAATGGGGCGCGTGCTGCTGGCGATGGCGCAGGTCTGGCGCGAACGCCGCGATGAAGCGCTGGAGACGGCGGGCAGTGTGATGGCCGCGATTGAACACAACGAAACCTTCTCTGGCCGTAGTGGGGCGACGAGCCTGGCGGTTGTTGACAAGATTGCCGATTCGATCGTCGCTCAATTCGATCCGCGCAATGGCGGCTTTGGCTCACAGCCCAAATTTCCTCATCCGGCGGCGCTCGACCTGCTGCTTGAGGTGGCGATCAACCGCGGCAACGAGAAGGCGCGCGAGGCCTTCAAGGCGACGCTCGAAAAAATGGCGCGCGGCGGGGTCTACGATCAGCTCGCAGGGGGCTTTCATCGCTACAGTGTGGACGAGCGCTGGGTGGTGCCGCACTTCGAGAAGATGATCTACGACAACACCGAGCTGCTGCGCAACTACGTGCACGGCTATCAGAGTTTTGTTCGCGAGGATTTTCTTCTTATTGCAAAAGAAATCGTTGCCTGGCTCGACGCGACCATGACTGATCGCGAGCGCGGTGGGTTTTATGGGTCGCAAGATGCGGACGTCGGATTGGATGATGACGGCGATTACTTTACGTGGACGCTGGACGAGGCACGAGCCGTTCTCGGCGGAGAAGAGCTGGTGTTTGCCGAGAAGTATTGGGACATTGGTGAACTGGGCGATATGCATCACAATCCGGCAAAAAACGTATTACATGTGAACCATACGCTGGCCGAGATGGCGGTGCAGACGGGCACGAACGAAGAATCGCTGCGCGGGTTGCGGGATTCGGCACGCGCAAAACTGCTTGTGGCGCGTGCCCAGCGGACTGCGCCCTATATCGACCGCACGCTCTACACCAGCTGGAATGCGATGGCCGTGACGGCTTACCTTGAAGCGGCTCGCGTACTGCGCGATGAGAAAGCACGCGAGTTCGCGCTTCTCACGCTCAACCGGCTGCTCGACGAGGCCTGGGGCGGAAAGACAACCTTGCGGCATGTGATCGGCTACCCGGACGGTTTGTCCCCACGGGAATTCGTCCCCGGCACGCTCGACGATTACGCGTTCACAGTGAATACATGCATTGATGGGTGGCTGGCGAGCGGCGAGATGAGGTTTTACCGCGCGGCAATCAAACTGGCAGACTCCATGATCGAGCAATTCCACGACGCATCTGCCGGAGGGTTCTTCGATACCTCTGCGCCGCTCAACGACGAGCCTGCGGAGATTCCGCTGGGTGCATTGACGGCGCGACGCAAGCCGCTCCAGGACGCGCCGACGCCCGCAGGCAATCCTACGGCGGCCACAGCGTTATTGCGCCTTGAGGCTCTGAGCGGACGCGAGGACTACCGCGCGATCGCAGAAGGAACGCTGGCCAACTTCGCCGGAATCGTGGAGCATTTCGGCCTTTACGCGGGCAGCCACGGGCTGGCCGCCGAACGCCTGCTGCTCGATCCGGTGCAGGTTGTGATTGTGGGTTCAGGGCCGGAGGCGGACCGGCTCGAGGCGACAGCGGTTGCGGGATTTGCGGTCAACAAGACGGTGCTGCGGATTGAGCCCTCAAAGCTGGTTGCAGGCGAACTTCCCCAAGCGCTGGCCCAGACTCTGCTGCAAGTGCCGACGCCAGCGGGGACGAGCACGTGGGCGTTGGTGTGTCGAGAGCGGACGTGCCTGCCCCCAGTGACGGACGCCGAATCGCTGCTAGAAGCATTGACGCCGGTTGCGTAACAGATCGCCCGGCTTCGTCATTCACCGCTTCCGATGGCGCCGCATCGACAACGTATTCTCGGACACTATCGAGCCGATGAATCGAGCCTGACTGTCGGCACAGAAATGAAGGATATGGGCCTCGCTCGCATGATATGTTTATCCCGTTCGCACGCGAAGGTTTCCGCTGACGCTGAACCGCTCGGCCGATTATCGTGCCGGCTCCCGCAACATCCCATTCGAGGTGACGCAATTGAAATCGCTTTCTTCATTCGGCAAACATTTCCTGCGCCATGTTCCCGCCCTGGCCAGCGCCGCCATTGTCTTTGCACTCGCCCTTATCAGCAGCCGGGCCTGGGCCGCTGATCCACTGCTGTTGCGCAATCCCTCGCTCAGCCAGACGAAGATCGCCTTTCTGTATGCCGACGATATATGGACCGTGCCCCGCGCGGGCGGCGTAGCCGAGCGCTTGACCTCTCGGAACGACGTCGTGGAAGGTCCCAACTACTCGCCCGATGGCTCTGAAATCGCCTACTCGAGGCTGGAACATAGATTGACCAACGTCTACGTCATCAGTTCCGATGGCGGCGTGCCGCGACGCCTTACCTGGGACAACTCCGGCCACTTTGGGGCGGGTAATTACGCGGTGGGCTGGACCCCGGACGGCAAGAATGTGCTCTTCGACTCGATGTGTGCCAGCTGGTCCGATTTCTTCGAGCTTTTCGAAACGGCTGCCGACGGCCACGGATCGCCCTCCGCTCTTCCGCTGCCGAGCGCCGTCCAAGGCTCTATTTCTCCCGACGGCCAGACGATCGCTTACGTGCCGACTCTGCAGTGGGAGGCGGCATGGAAGCACTATCGCGGAGGCCAGACCACACCCATCTGGCTGGTGAATCTCAAGACCTTCGACCTTGTTAAAGTCCCACGCGATAACTCCAACGACTCCAGCCCCGTTTGGGAAGGCAGCACCGTCTATTTCCTCTCCGATCGCAACGGCCCTGTTTCTCTCTTCAGCTACGACACGGACACGAAGAAGGTTTCTCAGATCGTCGACAACACTGGCTACGATCTAAAGACCGTCGCTTCCGGCCCCGGCGCCCTGGTCTACGAGCAGTTCGGGTCGCTGCATCTTTATGATCTTGCCACGCACCAGCAACACGCCGTACCCATCACGATAGAAGGCGACTTTCCCGGCCTTGCAGCGCATCTGGCCAACATTCGCCCCGACGAACTTCAGAACTTCGACATCTCGCCCACCGGCGTGCGCCTGGTTGCTGAAGCTCACGGCGACATCTTCACCTTGCCCACCGACAAGGGCGACACGCGTAACCTCACTGCAACTCCGGGCGTAGCCGAGCGCGATCCTGCCTGGTCGCCCGACGGCAAATCCATCGCCTATTTCAGTGACGCCTCAGGCGAATACCAGCTCTTCATCCGCGATCAGGACGGCATGAAGCCGCCCACGGTCATCGATCTGGGTCCTAATCCTTCGTTCTTCTACGGGCCGCACTGGTCGCCAGACTCCAAGTACATCGCGTACTCCGACAAGCACCTGCGCGTCTGGTATGTGGCTGTCTCCGGCGGAAAACCCGTCCTCATCGACACCGGCCTTTACGGCGGGTTCGGCCAACAATATGAGCTCTCCTGGTCGCCCGATTCAAAGTGGATCGCCTACAAGCGCGATCTCCAGAACCAGTACAACGCGATCTTTCTCTATTCCCTCGACACGCAGAAATCCACGCAGATTACTGACGGCATGAGCGACGCCGCTCACCCGGCCTTCGATCCCAATGGCCAGTACCTCTATTTCACCGCCTCCACCAACAGCGGTCCTTCATCGGGGCCCGATCTTTCCGCGGAGGATCAAAGCACGACGAGCGGCGTTTACGTGGTGGTTCTGGCCAAGAGCGGCAAATCGCCCATCGCGCCTGAAACCGGCGATGAGAACGCCCCCGGCGCCAGCGACGAAAAGCCGGCCGGCGACGACAAGGCCGCGGCTGGAGGCAAATCAGATCAGGATTCGAAACCGCCCGCTCAGGACTCGAAACAGCCGGCGCCGGCCGACGCCGCGCAGAAGAAAGAAGCCGCCAAACCAGCCGCTACGGTCGTCGATCTTGACGGCATCGGCGATCGTATTCTTGCGCTGTCCATCCCGGCGCGGAATTATGTCGATCTCAGGGTCGGCAAGACCGGTTTCATCTACCTTGCCGAGGGCTCCGCTGTCGGCAATCCTTCAGAAGAAAGCGGTCCGCGTATCCGCGGCCTTTGGCGCTATACAAACGAGTCGCGGAAGACTGAGGAAGTGCTGACCGATCTGGATGGATACGCGGTCTCCTTCAACGGCGAAAAGCTCGTCTACATTCAGCAGGGCCAGTGGTTCACCATCACGGCTCCCGACCTCAAGCCCGGCGGATCGAGCGGCAAGCCCGTCAACAACCACGGAATGTTCGCCACCATCGATCCCCGTGCGGAATATGCCCAGATGTACCGCGAGACATGGCGCATTGAGCGCGACTTCTTTTACGATCCACACCTGCAGGGTCTTGACCTGACGAAGATCGAAACGAAATATCAGCCCTATATAGCCGGCCTCGCCTCGCGCGACGAGTTCACTTATCTCTGCGAGGAGATGCTGGGCGAAATCGAAATCGGCCACATGTTCATCGGAGGCCCGCACCCTCCTCCCAATGGGCCAAGGACTGGCTTGCTGGGCGCCGATTACACCGTTGACAACAACCGTTACAAGTTCTCCACCATCTACAACGGCCAGAACTGGGCGCCCGGCCTTGAGGCGCCGCTCACCTCGCCTGGAGTAGTCATTATGTAGTGACCGGCCCGCTGCGCTAGTCGTGGGTTAGGCTGAGTTTGTTTTGAGAACGCAGTCCAGAGCCACAAGCGGAGGAGCCGGTCATGAGAGAGAAGTTACGATTTTTGGGTTT
>JBKQOX010000046.1:0-179450 GCA_052145255.1 Occallatibacter sp. | reverse complement strand
GTAAAAGGCGGCCATCCACTCCTCACTCTCGACAGGAGAGGGCAAAGAAAAATTCCAGCTATCCCCGATCATTCGACACCACCAACATAGGCTCGGGAGCGTGATTCGTCAAGTATATATTTGCCCTTCGGGGTAAACAGAATTGCCGCTTACGACGCCGCGCAGAATGAGCACAAATATCGCAGCGAGAGTTTCGGAGCGCTCATGTTGTTGGACTTGGAGCGCATTCGAGAAGTGGGGCAACCACTTCTCTGCCAGGTAGGGGCCACGAAGAGCAACCGCAAATCCCTCGCTCTGCTTACCCCGTGATCGCGCTGTGGCCTCGGGGCCCCAAGCGCGTTCAGGATGACAATTCTGGAGGAAAGTTATTGCGGGTGGCGGCGGAGCTCGAGCTCGACGGCGTGGAGCATTTCGGATTCGGGAGCGGGCTTGCCGGTCCAGATCTCGAACTGGCGAGCGCCCTGCTGGACGAACATTTCAAGGCCGGAGATGACGGCGAGGCCGCGCGACTTGGCCAATTTGAGGAGCGGGGTTTCGATCGGCGTGTAGACCAGGTCGAAGACGAGCGACGCATTGAGCTCGTTTTCTTTCAAGGGCAACTGCTGTTTGATGCCGGTCATGCCGCACGGGGTGCTGTTGATGATGGCATCGAAACGCTGCTTGGAAAGAACGTTCTGCTTGAGCACGTGAGCCTTGGCCTTGCGAGCCAGGGCAACGGCTTTCTCATGCGTGCGGTTGACGATGTAAACCTCAGCGCCCTGCTCGACGAGGCCGAAGACCGCGGCACGGGCCGCGCCGCCCGCTCCGACGACAAGAATGCGCGCGCCGTGGAGACGCATGCGGCGCTCAAGCGGGCGAACGATGCCGGCAACATCGGTATTGAAGCCGTAAAGCTTGCCGTCAGCGCCCGTGCGCAGGGTGTTGCATGCGCCGATGCGGCCGGTGAGCGGATCCATGTTGGCGAGGTGCGGCAGGACCTCCTGCTTGAGCGGCATGGTGACGGCGACACCGTCGAGAGGCAGATCGCGGACGACGGTGAGCAGATCGTCAAGCGACTTTACCTTGAGCGGAAGCATGATGGCGTTGACGTTTTCGCGGCGAAACGCGGTGGAATGCATGAGCGGCGAAAGCGAGTGGGCGATGGGATTGCCGGCGACAGCGAAAATGCGCGTGGCCTGATCAACCTGCTCGAGACGATAGAGGTCGAGAAGCGTGCGCGCAGCGATTTGACCCGCGGCTGTCTCAGCACCGTCGACTGAGGAGGCGAAGGTGAAGGCGGCGCCGGCGCGCGGGCTGAGGATGCGGCTGATGAGGCCCTCCTCGCCCATGGCGATGCCGACGATGTGGGCGTTGAGGGACTGATCCTCGATCATCTGGAGGACGGAGAGATTGTCGGCCAGGGTACGGGCGGTAGTGACGACTTTGACGAAGTCGGGCTCGAAGGCGGCGATGCGCTGCGCGGTTTGATTGAGGCCCTCGGGGCGGCGGGTGCGAGTAAAGTCGTGCGAACTGATGAGGAGAGCGGCGCCGGCGGCACGGACGGCGGCGCGGAACTTGGCCAGCTGGGGACGGGTACACTGCTCGGCCGAATCGACCTCGAGATCGACGATGTGGCAGCCGGTTTGAGCGGCTTTAAGGAGGATTTCGAGCTCCGCGTTGAGGGACCCGGTGAACTTTCCGCCAAAAGGCTTGCGGCGGCAGGTGGCGATAACCGTGGCGTCGCGGCGGCGGTTGAGGAGGGACTTGATATCGGGCAGGACGACGGCGGGCTTGGGCAAGCTGTCGAGGCGGAACTCAATGAAAGGAGAGTCTTTAAGTGCGGCGTCGACGCGGGACATAAGCTCGGCGGGCGTGGCCCCCTGGACCGCGATACACAGCTTTCCGACGCGCAGGCGAGGCAGAACCGCTGGCGGGGCGGCCAGTGCGTCGATCGTGTTGGAGACGGTGAGAGGCATTCTCTTCAATTGACGCATATTAAAGGGGTTTCGATGCTAATGCAACCGATAATGTGCAGATTTGGAGGGTATTTCAGTACTAAATTCGGGTGGGGAGGGTTGGGATTGGGGTGAGGGAGGGGTTAGGGCCGGACGCAGTAAGGGCCGGGGGACTGCGGGCTAGGTTGGGCAGGGCTGCGGTTAGTGGACGAGGCGAAAGACGGTGGAGATTGGATCGGTTCGAGTAGTTTAAGCAGTGAGCGTTGAATTCGGGTGAAAGGAAATGGGAGATGGAGATCAAACGAGGGGGCAGCCAGCCATCAGGCAAGGGGCCGGCGGAGTGGTTCACGGGAGCAGTGCGGATCGATCCGCTGTTTCAGGCGCCGGAACCGGCGTTTGTCCAGGGCGCGAGCGTGACGTTTGAGCCTGGAGCTCGAACGGCATGGCACACGCATCCGCTGGGACAGACGCTGATTGTGACGGCGGGTTGCGGGCGGGCGCAACGGTGGGGCGGCGCGATCGAGGAGATCCGGCCTGGCGACGTGGTGTGGTTCTCGCCGGGTGAGAAGCATTGGCACGGGGCCGGCCCGGCGACGGCCATGACGCACATCGCGATCCAGGAACGACTCGGCGGGAAAACGGTGGAGTGGATGGAGCACGTGAGCGACGAGCAATACTTGGGATGATGAGGCGCGGGCGCGGATGAGTTTGAAAGAGCTTCGGCGGATGAAAGATCTCCGATGCGATCGCGGGCCGTCTGCAAGCGCCACGATCGAGCTTCGACCGATTGACCACCCGTGCGACGTTCTATACTAAACGGCACAATATGAATCCAGATCCGCTCATCGGCCAATCGATCCTGCACTACACCATTCTTCGCCAACTGGGTTCAGGCGGGATGGGCGTGGTGTACGAAGCCCAGGACGCGCAGTTGGACCGTCACGTGGCCCTCAAGTTTCTGCCGGCGGATTTGGCAAGGGACAGCCAGTTGCTGGAGCGCTTTCAGCGCGAGGCGCGGGCGGCCTCGTCGCTGAACCACCCAAACATCTGCACCATCCACGCCATTGAGCGAAACGAGCTGCAGCATTTCATCGTGATGGAGCTGCTGGTGGGTCAGACGCTGGCGGAGCGGCTGACGGGGCGCGCCATGGATGTGGAGACGATCCTGCCACTGGCAATCCAGATGGCCGATGCGCTGGAGTCGGCCCATGCCAAGGGTATTGTGCACCGTGACATCAAGCCGGCGAATTTGTTTCTGACAGAGCGCGGGCAGTTGAAGATCCTGGACTTTGGGCTGGCGAAGATCACACTGAGCCAGACGACGCAGGCGGCGGACGGCGGAAGGACACTAGCGGCGGGTGACGAACTGACCTCGCCCGGCTCGGCGGTGGGCACGATCTCTTATATGTCTCCGGAGCAGGCTCGCGGACAACTGGTGGATGCGCGCACCGACCTGTTTTCAACGGGCACGGTCCTCTACCAGATGGCTACCGGCACTCTGCCGTTTCAGGGAGAGACGTCGGCGGTGGTCTTCGACGCCATCCTCAATCGCGATCCGCAGCCGGCCGCCGAGGTAAATCCGGCGCTGCCCGCGGAGTTTGTTCGCATCCTGGAGAAGTGCATCGAAAAGGACCGGACACTGCGCTGCCAGACGGCGTCGGAGCTGAAAACCGACCTGAGCCGGATGAAGCGCAACCTGGAGTCGAACAAGAGCCGCGCGAAGGTGAAGACCGATTCGGATTCCGGCACCCAGAAGCCTGGGAAATCAGTGGCGGTACTCTACTTCGAAAACCTGAGCGGCGCAAAGGAAGACGAATACCTGCGCGACGGCATCACGGAAGACGTGATTACGGAGCTGTCAAAGATTCGCGGACTGAATATTTTTTCGAGGCCGACAGTGCTGGCCTTCCGGGACCAGACGGTGACCCCGCAGGTGGTGGGGCAAAAGCTGGGCGCAGCATACGTGCTGACCGGGACTCTGCGCCGCTCTGGCGCGCGGCTGCGCATCAACGCGCAACTGGTGGATACGCACACGGATTTTCCGCTGTGGTCAGAGCGCTTTGACCGCGAGATGAAGGACGTTTTCGAAGTGCAGGACGAAATGGCGCGCAAGATCGCCGAGGCGTTGCGGGTGACGCTTTCGCCGGAGGAACTGGAAGCGCTGGCGGTGAAGCCGACGGAGAATCTGCAGGCCTACGACCTCTACCTGCGCGGCAAGCGCTACGCGCGGCGGCAGACGCGGCAGGACCTGGAGTTCGCGCTGCAGATGTTCGAAAACGGGGTAGCAATCGACCCCAACTTCGCGCTGGCATATGCAGCCTGCGCCAATGCGTGCGCGATGTTTTACTGCAACTACAGCCGCGACCAGGTGTGGGTGGAGCGAGCGCGTGAAGCTTCGGGAAAGGCGGTCGCGCTGCGCTGGGACCTGCCCGAAGTGCAGGTGAGCCAGGCATGGGTGCTCTATGCGGCGGAGCTGCATGACGAAGCCGTGCGCATGGTCAAGAAGGCCATCGAACGCAAGCGCGACTGCGAGGGAGCGTATTACCTGCTGTGCCGCGCGCTGTTTGCGGCGGGGCGCTATCAGGAAGTTCTGGACGTAGCGGAAACCGCCATCGAGGCCAGCGGCGAGGACTACAACGTATACGTGCCGATCGCGAACTCCATGGGCGCTCTGGGCAAGACAGAAGGTACGCGCAACTTGATCCAGCGCCGGATTGGGGCTCTTGAAAACCACCTGAAGCAAGTGCCGGAAGACGCGCGGGCCCGCATCCTGCTGGGCGGGGACTACGCCCGACTGGGGCGGACGGACGACGCGCTGCGCGAACTGAACCTGGCGGTAACGCTGCGCGCCAACGAGGCATCCATCCTGTACAACGCGGCCTGCCTGTACTGCGTTCTGGATCGAAGTGCGGAGGCTTTGGACGCGCTGCACAAGGCCTGGGAAGCGGGATTTCGCGACTCGGTGTGGGCGCGGCGCGACCCGGACCTGCTCAAGCTCCACGACGACCCGGAGTTTAACCGCCTGTATCCGGAATCTGCGGCATAAGCGATGGGAAGGACAGCTTGTTGCTTGTAGCCGGTAGCCTGTAGTTTCCAGCCCTCAGCCCTTAGCTTTCAGCTATCAGAATTGATCTTGCGGGCGTGAGTTGCTGTGCGGGCGATGCGCTTGAATGTGAAACCGGGAGTTTTTGTGAGAAGGATGCGCAAAAGTTTTGCTTTGGTTGTGATGGCGCTGGCGAGTTGGGCGCTCGCGTTCGGCGCGTTGGCGCAGGCGCAGAGCGGCGATTCGGGATCGGCAATCGTCTGGCGGTTCGACAACATCGATTCCATCGGCGGGCATGCGACACATGTACTTGGACATCCGTACCTGATCGATTCGCCGTATGGGAAGGCGGTCGAGTTCAATGGCATAGACGATGCGCTGTTCGTGGACGTGCATCCACTGGCCGGAACGAGCGCCTACACGTGGGAGGTGATCTTCCGGCCCGATGCGGACGGGGCAGAGGCGCAGCGATTTTTTCACCTGTCGGAACTTGATCCGGCGACGGGCAAGGACACCGACAACCGCATGCTGTTTGAGCTTCGGATCGTGAAGGGCGAGTGGTGCCTGGACAGTTTTGCTAATACGAACGACGCGGCACGCACGCTATTGAATTGCACCGATCTGCATCCGCTGGGGCAGTGGTACCGGGTAACGGCGGTGTACGACGGCAAGACGCTGCGCAACTATGTGGGCGATGAGATGCAGGGCGAAGGCGAACTGCATATGACGCCGCAGGGTCCGGGCCATTCGTCGATCGGAACGCGCATCAACCGGCGCGACTTCTTCAAGGGCGCGGTGTTCGAGGCGCGGTTCACGCCGCGGGCGCTCGAGCCGGAGGAGTTTTTGAAAATGCCGGCGGTAATGGGCGCGACGAGGTAGGCTTGAGGAAAACCAACCGACGAATTTGCTCGCGCGGCTGCGCGAAAACGGCGTAGGATCGTGAGCAGCCAGCTCTCCCCATGAAATGCAGAAAGGACGTGCCATGCGCAAGTGGGGCATCGTCATCAGCGTGTTCTATGCGGTCATTGTGTTGGCTCTGCTCGTCCCAGCCGGAATGATCCTTGCGGGAGTAAAAGACCCTCTCGGGACGTTACTTTCGAAAGACATGATCGACTTCTTCGGGGAGTGGCTGGCGTGGGTGCCGGTTATCGCGCTCATTGCAGGCCAGGCGATTCTGCTGTTCTTGTCTGTCGACACTTCTTTCAAGAAGCTAAAGCCCAGGGCGCATGTTGCGGTTTCAGTGATCACTACGTCGATGCTGTTTGCTCTCCTTGCTTTCGCGGGTATATCCGCAGCGGGAGCCGCTGTGGTTGGAGACAAGTTTCTCGATCAGTATTGGCAGAGCGCGGCGCAGATGTTCGGCGTCTGGGGGGCGATCTGGCTGCTGTGGGGAATCGTCTTTTATCTGTATTTCCGGAATTCTACGCAGGTGGCGGCGCGGGCCGTTTCGTGGCTCCTCAAAGGCAGCGTGCTGGAGCTTCTGATTGCGGTGCCGTGTCACGTGTGGGTACGGCGGCGCGGGGATTGCTCGGCGCCCCTGGCAACGAGCTTCGGCATCGTGACGGGGATTGCGGTGATGTTGCTATCGTTTGGCCCGAGCGTTCTGCTGCTCTATAAGAAGCGGCTCGACTCCTACTCAACAAATCCATCGAAGTAGAGTTTGCGGCGCGGGCATAGGGAACGTGCCTGAACGGTTGCGTGCTTGTGTGCCTATGCGGGACGGCGAGTGGGACGCGAATCGGCTTGTTAGTCTAGAAATCTGGAGGGTTCATTCGCAATGCCTGATGAGAATACTGCCGCCGGCCAAGCACTGCACGTATGGGAGGCTGGCGGCGCTACGTCGGCTGCCGGGCTGACCGCATGGGTGAGTGCGCGATTAATTGCTCATGAGGCCGCATTGGCCGAGTTGCTGGCCGTAAAGGGCGTGCGCACGCCCGAGAATTCGCTGCTGCTCTACGACAAGGCGATTGAGCATCTGACATTGGCGGGAGCGCAGGCGGGAATTCTGAACTCGGTGGCCGCGGACAAAGCGGTGCGCGACCAGGCGCAGATGGAAGCACAGCGCGTGGCGATGGCCGGTAGCGCGCTGAGCTTGAACCGCGAAGTGTACGACGCGCTGGTGGCGATCAAGCTGGACGGCGCGAGCCCGGCGACGAAGCATTATGTTGAACGCACGCTGCTCGGGTATCGGTTGTCGGGCGTGGACAAGGACCAGGCGACGCGTGACCGCCTGCACGCGCTGCACGACAAGGCCACCGGGCTTTCGCTCGAGTTCGGGCGCAACATTCAGGAGGGCGCGAAGACGATTGAGGCGACGCCCGACGAGCTTCAGGGATTGCCCGCCGACTACATTGCACGGCATCCGGCGCAAAAGGGCGAAGATCGCCGGGAACGCGTGACGCTAACCACCGATCCGCCCGACATGATGCCCGTGATGACGTTTGCGGCGAGCGTGGCGCTGCGGGAGCGGATGTTTCTGGCGTACAACACGCGCGCCTATCCGGCGAACCGGCAGATACTTCTCGATCTGCTCGCGACGCGGCAGGAGATTGCGACGATTCTCGGATTCCGGAGCTGGGCGGATCTCGCGACTGCCGACCAGATGATGAAGTCGGCGGCGAATGTGCGGGCGTTTTTGGCGAAGCTGAACGAGGCCAGCCGCGATGGCGCGAAGCACGAGCACGCGCTGGTGCTGGAGTTTGCGCGCGGACGGCAGGCTGGATTGAGTGAGATCGACATTGTGAGCCGGGGGTATTGGTACGAGCAGTTCCGGCGCTCGAAGTTCGATTTCGATTCGCAGTCGGTGCGTCCGTATTTTCCGTATGCGCGGGTTGAGGCGGGCGTGCTGAAGACGGCGGCGAAGCTGTTCAAGGTGGAGTTCCGGCCGACAAACGCGCCGGCATGGGATCCAGCGGTTTCAGTGTTCGAGGTTTTCGATGGCGGACGAATTGTGGGCCGATTTTATCTCGACATGCACCCGCGCGAGGGCAAGGACAAGTGGTTCTCCGCTGCGCCGGTGGTGACGGGCGTGCGCGGGCGCCAGATGCCTGAGGCGGCGCTGATCTGCAACTTTCCGGCGGGAGATGCGAACGATCCGGGGCTGTTGCAGTATTCGAACGTTGTCACGTTCTTCCACGAGTTCGGGCATTTGATGCACGCGATTCTGGGCGGGCACACGGAGTGGGCGGGAATTTCGGGGTTTGCGACGGAGGGCGACTTTATCGAGGTGCCGTCGCAAATGCTCGAAGAATTCTTTCGCGACGAGAAGCTGCTGCAGGCGTTCGCACGGCACTACCAAACGGACGAAGTGCTGCCATCGGAGCTGATTCGGACGATGAAACTGGCCGGGGCATTCGGGCGCGCGGACTGGATCAGGACGCAGCTCTACTACACGACGCTCGCGCTTAATTTGCACGACGAGGATCCAGCGGAAATCGATCCGGATGTGATGACGCGCGAGCTGTACAAGCAATTCCAGCCGTGGACGTGGCTCGAAGGCAACAAAATGTATGCGAGCTTCGGGCATTTGACCGGCTACTCATCGAACTACTACACGTACATGTTCGACAAGGTGATTGCGCTGGATTTCTTCGCGCAGTTCGATCCGGAAGATTTGCTCGGCTGCGAGGCGGGAACGCGCTATCGCAAGGCAGTGCTCGAACAGGGCGGATCGAAACCGGGACGAGAGATGGTGCGAGACTTTCTAGGACGCGACGAGGAGTTTGCCGCGTTCAGCAAGTGGCTGAATGAAGAATTTGATGGAGCAGAGACGTAGGGACTAGGGACTTAGGGACTAGTGACGTAGGGACATAGGGACTAGGGACTAGGGACTAGGGACATAGAGACTATGACGGCAGCGGATTTTCGGCGGATCGCGCTGAGCATGGAAGGCGCGGAAGAAGGCTCGCATACGGGCGCAGTGGATTTTCGCGTCGGCGGGCGGATTTTTGCGACGCTTGCTTCAGTTAAAGAAGGATACGGCAATCTGATGCTCACGCCGGAGATCCAGGCGGAGTTTCTCCGCGAGCGTGCCGATTTATTTTTACCGATTCATGGCGGATGGGGACGGAACGGCGCGACGCACATTCGGCTTGCGGTCGCGGACGAGGACTCGCTACGCGGGGCGCTGCATTCGGCATGGAAGCTGCGCGTGGAGAAGAACAAGAAGAGCGGCAAGCCGGCGGGGCGGCGGGCCGGCAAGCCAGGGAAGCGCGCGTGAGCAGACGGTCGTGCTATTCCAGATCCCAGAATCGGGACCTGGGGCACCCGGAGTTCTCGCAATGATCCCTCAAATCAGGATGATTTTGCGCCCGTGAAGCCGGCGAGGATTTGCGTCATGAGGTCGTTGACGGTGCCGGGCGAGCTGGGCAGGAAGATGGTGCTCGCCTTGCCCGCGACGCCCACTTCGCGCATGGTGTCGAAGTACTGAGTCATCAGGACCATGGCCATAATGTCCCGTGCTGTTGAGCCTTCGACGGCGCTTTTGAACTCTTCCACCGATGCCTGTAAGCCTTTGATGATCGCCTGACGCTGGCGGGCTGTGCCTTCGCCCTGCAAAGCCTTCGACTCCGCTTCAGCCTCGGCCTGCTTCACTTTCAGGATCTTCTCCGCTTCGCCACGGGCCTGCGCCGCGATTTGCTCGCGCTGTGCGGCGTTGATGTCGTTCATGGCCGCCTTGACCTTGGCGTCGGGAACGATGTCGGTGACGAGCGCGCGCAGAATGTTGTAGCCGAAGGTGTCCATGACTTCGTCGAGATCGCGCTTGACGGCGCCGGAGATTTGCTGCATCTGCTCGAAAGCTTCGTCGAGTGTGAGCGTGGGCACGTGGCCAAGGATGGAGTTGAAGACGTAGCTCTCGATCTGGCTCTGCGGATTGCTCAGCTTGTAGTAGGCGTCAAAGACCTTTGCTTCCACCACCTGGTATTGGACCGAGACGGGAATGGTGACGAAGACGTTGTCCTTGGTTTTGGTTTCGACGTTGACGACCGCCTGGCGCACCTGCAGGTCGACAAGCCGCACGGTTTCGCACCAGGGCAGCAGGAACTGCAGGCCGGGGCGCGCGACGCGATTGAATTTCCCGAAACGTTCCACGACGCCGGCCGAGTAGGTGCGCACGGTGTACATGGTCTTGAGGAGCGTGACGAGTATGAAAATGGCGATGATGGCGGCAACGATGAGAGCGAAGACGGCAACGGCGGAGCTGTCCATGGCGAGCCTTTCTTAACCTCGAGAGCCGGATGGCTCGGGCGCGGGAGCGGCGAGTAGGGTGCAGATTGGGCCCGCGTTTTCGAGATGCAGGAATGATACCGCAGGTGTGCAAACGGCGGGTTAGTGCGGAGGGGGCGGGATCGCGAGCCGCGCTTCGCGTGGAGCGATGAAGGCGTTAGCGCGAATCAATGATGACGATGGAATAGATGCTCGTTGATGTCGGGCCAGAACTCACGGAATACGTTGGTGAGCGCATCGCGGCCAACGGCATAGGCGTATTTTTGCGCGAAGCCGCTGGCAGTCTGCGTTTGACTGGGATAGTAGGCGAGCGAGATGGCCTGCGAGGCACCACGGCCCAGGATCTCCGAAGCGTTGAAGCTGTTTTGGCCGTGGTAGTTGGGCGTGATGAGCTCACGCGAAGCCGCGTAGATTCCGCGCTTCCAGATTCCACCCTCGCCCATCGCGTAGTAGCGCTCGTCCTGATGAAAGACGGTGGGCATGGCCCAGTCGACCCAGTAGTTGCCGTCGGTTTTGTCGAGATAGCCGCGCCAGTAGTAGGCCCAGTAACCGCCGACTCCCTTGCCTATCTGGGTGTGCGCGTCTGTGCCTTCGGCTAGCAGCGAGGTGACGCCGACAAAGACGAAGGCCGAGTAGTCGAAGCTGTTTCTAGTGGCAATGACAAATGCCTCACGCGGGGTTGGCGGAGGAGGGATTTCTCCGGCACTAACGGCGCGGTAGTTGGGCATGATGCCGAGAATGCGTTTCGGCTGCGGAGGCGGCTTGTGCTTTGGCTGGATGTTCGCATCGGCCGGCTGCGTAGAAGCAGTCGGGTTCGATTGCGACTGGCCGGCCGATTGGGGCTGAGTGGAGGAGTTTTGTGGCTCGGGCGCTTCGGGCAGCACGGCGGAAGCAATTGTGGCGCTCGAATTGACGTCCTGCGAGCGAAGAGCTGCGGGTAAACAAAGGATTGATATTGCGGGGAGGACGGCTCCGGAGATGAGCCTGAAACTGAATCGCATTCATTCACCTTGTTGGGGAAGTCGGCGTTCGCCGGCACAACCTGCCGCGGGCAGGCCGGCTCGGGGAAGTCGCTCGGAGCCAGACCGGTTGGAAGAGCTTTGAGCTCGAAGTGCCTACCGGGAAGCCGCTCCGTCACACACGAATATTTTCTTACAGTTAGACGCATTTGCGCCGCGGGGGGAGACAAAGATTCAGGCGTTGAAACGCAATGCGCGTGAGCGGTCCGATGGGAGCTTTTCGGCTTGCGGACGAACGAAAGTTGATGAAGCGCTCAGTCTTGGGCCTCGAAATCGATATAGCCGCGCTGGGGATCGGTGTTGACGAGCTTGACGGTGACTCTATCGCCGACGTCGAGGCCCTTTGCGCCGCGCACCACCATGCCTTCGACGTGCGGGTCGAGCGTGCGCACGAAGGTTCCGTGATCGGTAGCGCCGGTGACGATGGCCTGATAGGTTTGCCCGATGTGCGGATGAAGAACAACCGCGGCAATACGTTTTTGCATTTCGCGCTCCACCTTGCGGGCGGCATCTTCCATCTCAGTACATCTCTGCGCGATGGCGTTAAGGTCGTCTTCAGAGTATGGCGCTGCGGACTTCGTGAGCCACGCTTTGAGGACGCGCTGCGTGACGACGTCGGGGAAGCGGCGGTTGGGCGCCGTGGAGTGCGTGTAGTCGCGGACAGCGAGGCCGAAGTGACCGGGCGAGGGTGCATTGGGCTTGATCAGCACATATTCGCCGGGCCCCATGAGCTTGATGACCGCGAGCGAGAGATCGGGAAAGTGGTCGGGGTCCTTCTGGTTTTGCGCAATGAGAAAGTCGTTGAGGGCCTTGGAGTCGGGCTCGGCGGGCAACGTGGTGCCCTTTTGCGCGGCCAGCTCGACGATGCGGTCCCAGCGCTTGGGCACTCGCACAATGCGCCGGATGGAGGCGAGGCCCGCGCTTTCAAAGGTGCGCGCGACGACGCCGTTGGCTGCAACCATAAACTCTTCAATGACCGACGTGGCGCGGTTCTTTACGATGGGCGCAATCCCAATGACGTCGTCGGTCACCAGGACGGGCTGCGTCTCGATGGTCTCGAATTCAAGCGCGCCGTGCTGATAGCGACCACCCGCCATGCGCTGCGCGGCCGTGTCCTGCAGCTTGAGCTGCGCGGCAAGATCGGAGCTGGCAGCAACCTTCGCCGGAGGCGCGGCTTTGCCTTCAAGCCATGCGCCGATGCCCGGATACGCCAGTTGCGCGCGGTTGCGCACCAGTGCGCGGTAGGCTTTTTCGTCGGAGGTGGCTCCATTGGAGTCGACGGAATATTCGACCACGATGGCCGCGCGATCCTGATTTTCGTTCAGGGACGTGATGCCTTCAGAAAGCTCCGTGGGCAGCATGGGGAAGATGGATACGCCTGTGTAGACCGATGTGGTTTCGAATGCGGCGTGCTTGTCGATGATGGTTCCCTTCGAGACGCGCGCGTCTACGTCAGCGACGCCGATGAGCACGCGGATGCGGCCGTCGGGCAACTGCTCTGCCCACTCGATCTGATCGAGATCTTTCGAGGTGTCGTTATCGATGGAGGACCATAGCAGGCCGCGCAGATCGGCGAGACCGTCAACGGGCGGAAGAGCGGGCTGCGCTTCGATTGCGGCCAGCTCCGTTTGGGTTCCAGCGGGGAAATCGGGTTGAAAGCCGTGCTCGATCATGGAGGCATGGGCCGCGGCGACGAGATTGAAGTGAAAGGAATGGGTGGAATGCATGAGAATTTCTGCTCCTGAAGGCGAAGAGCCAGCCTAACACGGAAGGAGGGGGTGCGGGCTCCATGGGCACGGACCGTGACATTTTTAGCCCAGGCACGAAACGAATGCGCCTGATTTTCACGCGGCGCAGACAGCGCGCAGCGTAAAGCTGAACTACACTGAGGCCAAGGTCAGCAAACATGTCACTTTTCAAGTCCCCCGAAGCGGAGGCTGCGTACCGCTCCGCGTACGAGAACAGCCTGCATCTGTGGCCCGCCGGGCATGAGACTGTCGATATCCCGACCCAATTCGGCTTGACCCACGTGATTGCCTGCGGACCCGCGGACGGCAAGCCGGTGCTCTTGCTTCACGCCATGGGATTCAGCGCAACCATGTGGTATGCGACCGTTTCAGGACTGTCCGGCGAGTTCCGCTGTTATGCCGCGGATTTCCCCTCGGACATGGGACTGAGCGCCACGACTTGTCCGCCTGCCAGCCTGGCAGACTGCGCGGCATGGTTGAGTGCGCTGCTGGATGGCCTGGGAATTGTTCGCAGCGCATTGGTGGGCGCATCGTACGGAAGCTTTCTGGCGCTGAATTACGCTATCGCCGAGCCCGCGCGTGTAAGCAAGGTGTTGCTTACCTCACCTGCCGCCGGATTCGTCGCACTTCGAAAATCCTTCTACCTGAAACTATTTCTGTCGATTCTGACGTTTCTGCTTCCCGGCCGTTCTGCGCCGGAGAGAATGATGCGCTGGATCTTCGAAGATCGCCTGCCCCTCGATCATCCCGTGATTCGCCAGATGATGCTTGGCATTCGGTCTCTCAACTCACGGATTCGCGTTTATCCCAAGGTCTTCCCCGATTCCGAGCTGGCCAAAATGCAAGCTCCTCTCTACCTGCTGCTGGGCGAGAAGGAAGTTTGCTTCAACCCCCATTCCGCGGCCCGGCGGGCGCGCCGGACGGTGGGCAATGCCTCAGTCGAAATCGTGCCGAATGCCGGACACATGCTGGTGATGGAGCGGCCCGAGATGGTGAATCCCGGCATCGCGGCATTCTTGCGGGATTGAACGGCCCGGCGCACGTGCGATTGCGCGTGCGAATTGCGTAGCAGAAGCCGGTGCCACGCGTTCCGATTTTGGGACATTGAAAAGCGCGCTCCTACTGTGGCTGCACGTTGACTGTAAAGTAGACGGTCTGGCTGGTGACGGCGTTGTCGACATATGCGGTGGCCGTGACTTTAAGCGTGGCGACGCCGAGCGGCGTGCCGTTGGGAGCGAGCACACTCGAACTGTTGCAACCGGTGACGAGGCCGATGAGCGGCGCGAGCAGGACGAGAAGAATAATGAAGCGCCGCGAGCCGCGAAGGAGAAAAGCGCGCCGGCACCGGCCGAAGGGAACGATGAAAAAGATCATTGCGGCCAGCGCCGCGCCTCCCGCAGCTTGCTGCCAAGGTGAAATGTGGCGGCGGGATGTGGACCCGGTGGCGTAGAGCGGGCCTCCCGAGGCGAAAGTCTGGACCGCAAACGTGACGGTGGCCGTGGGCGTGACCTGTTGTGGAGTGGGCGTACAGGTCATGTCGTCCTGCAATGTGACCGCGCAGACGACCTGTACCTGGCCTGTGTAGCCGCCTGCGTTGGTGACGATGAAGGATTCCGAACCAGATTGGCCCAGCACAATATTGAGGTTGGTGGGCGGATTGGTTGCCGACGGCGCGAGGGTGAATCCCTGAACGCTGATGTCGAGCGGATTCGAGGTACCCGAAGCGAAGACGGTATCGCCCGCGTAGTAGGCGGTGATGGAATCCTCGCCGGTAGGGAGATTCTGGATGGTCAGCGTGGCCGTGGAAGCGTTGTTAACGGGAAGCGCGGAGAGCGCGGACTGGCCGATGACCACGGTGCCATTGAGAAAGACAATTGAGCCCGTAGGATTCTGCTCGTCCAATGCAGGCGGGGCTGCCGTGGGCGTGACCGTTGCCGTGAGAATGACGGCTGTGCCTTGCGGAACCGTGACGTTGTTGGCGGCGAGGGTGACGGTGACCGGAATCAGGATGGGCTTGACCGGTAAGAGCGCTGCTGCGAGGGGGGACAGAGAAAGACTGCCCAGGAGAGCAGTTGCAAGCCGCGGACCGAAGCTTCGTCGCTGCATCCTGATTCTCGCCGCACGAAGTGCGCTACCGTCTGAACCCGATTGTATCGCTGTAGAGGAGAATGGAGCGCTCGAAAGAGATGAGGCGATTCAAGAAGAGCAACGCAGCTTCTGCGACTCGCGCAGGATGGCAGATTCTCGAAATACACGGCTACTGAATGCCAAGATCGGAAAGCACTTTGGGTTTGGCTTCCTGGACGGCGAGCAGGTTGTGGCAGACGGAGCAATCCTGAGGAATGGTGTCGCCGTCCTTCGCGGTGTGGCTGCCGTCGTGGCAACGGAAGCAGCCCGGGTAATCCATGTGGCCGATGTGGTTGGGATGCGTTCCCCATGTCACGTTCATGAATGGAAATACATTCTGGTCGTAGAGCGAGACCAGTTCCTTGCCCGCTTGATCGACCAGAGCCGCATTCTGCGAGAGCACGCCGGGATTCTGCGAGCGATAGAAGGCCAGAAGCTGCTGGGGAATCTGGACGCCGGCCTGTTCCTGACTCGAATACGTTCCATTCAACAAAACAAGGCCCTCTTTGTGAATCCACGGCAGATTGGAACTGATGGCGCCAGTGGCCATAGCCTGGTCGACGGCCTGCTCCGCGGTAACGAAGGTGTGCGCGGCGCGGTTGTGGCAGTCGATGCAATCCATGACCCTGCGGTCGCCCTTGGGAATTCCGCTGCCGGCCGGCAGAGTGCTGTACTCGGTGAACGAGCCGTCGGGATTCTGCCGCTCCACCCAGGGAATCGTGGTGCGCGAGGAGTCGGTGGAGACGTACTCGATGTGGCCGAGATGGACGCCGTGAATTCCGGTGTAGCGCGATAGAGAGTCGACTCCGCCGAGGTGCAGGATGAGCACAGTCTGCGTTTCGGTGTTCGGCTCGTCGTCAGCAAAGTTCGACTTGACGAGCAGCTTGTCTCCGTCAAAGCGCGTGGGCGTGTGGCAGCCTTCGCAGGTGTAGCGCGCCGGGCGCAGGCTGGTGACCGGCGAGGGGATGGGCGTGGGATAGTTGGGAATAATTTTTGGCGCGAGCGGCGCAAGGGGATGGAAAGTGACTTCAATGAGCTGCTTGGTGCCGTTGACCTTGGCGCTGAAATAAGCTTGAGCGCCGGAGCCGATGTGGCAATCGACGCAGGCCACATGGGAGTGCGGCGAGATCTGGTAGGCCGTAAACTCCGGCTTCATCACGTGGCAGGAGCGGCCGCAGAACTGCGGCGAATCCATGTACTCCGCGCCGTGATAGCTGGCCGTGGCTACGACGAGGAAGTTGACGATGGTGAAGACGAGAACAATGTCGAGCCCATGACGGAACTTGTGGTCGTTGAGATCAATCCGTGGAAATGCGACGGGAATCTGCCCGGCCTTCTGGAGCTTTCTGCGGCGGATGAGAACGCCGACAGGTATGAGCGCGAGGCCCAGCAGGAACAGCAGCGGCAGGATGAGGAAAAAGATGATGCCCAGGTAGGGGTTGTCACTGAGATGGCCGGCGAGCTCGGCCAGCCAGTAGCTGATCATGGTGATGCCGGAGGCGGTGGTGATGGCGCCGCCGGTCAGGCTGATGGGATTGTTGCCGAAGAACAGCGCCGGACGAACCCAGCTATCGCGGAATTTCTCAAACAACGACACTTTTCCTCAACCTCCACTGATCGACGGCCCGCCGGGGGTGACGGGCCTGCCTTCAAACAACTGCGCTGATTCCAGTGCTTACTTGAGGGTCTTGAAATACGCAGCGACAGCCTGAACCTGCGGATCGGTCAGTCCAGCGACGGGCTTCATCTTTCCTTTGCCGTTTTTCACGGTGGCAACGATCTGGCTCACAGTGAGGGACTGCATCGAAGGATCGGAGACCGGCTTGATGCCCATCATCTTGGCCATTCCTGCGCTCGGCGTGCCGGCGGGCCCATGGCACATTGCACACTTTGCTTTGTAAGTGGCCCCGCCATCCTGAGCGAAGCACATGGAGCCGGCGAACGCGACCACCGCAGCCAGCACGATTCCGGAACGAAAACTCTTACTCATAGCGAATCTCCTTGGTTTGTTTCGAGGCCCGCACGTTCGAGCGCCAGCCACTTGGTTAGTGATTACTGTCTCCGGCTCGCGATCACAGCCGTTGGTTCCGCAATCGAGATAGTAGCAGGAACCGCCTGACACGGACCTGCGCGGTCGATGTTCGCCAACGGGGATTCTTGTGAGCGACGATCGCGCCGGCTTGGTTTTGCGCAACCACTTCGTGTTGCCTTCCGGATCCGTTGCCTTACTTGGCGAGGGAACGGAAGTACAGCACCGAGTCCTTGATCTGGGCATCGGTGAGCTTGCCCTTGAATGCCGGCATCTTGCCTTTGCCGTTGGTGGTGTCGGCGATCATCGTCGGTTCACTCAGCGACTTGACCGAAGGATCGCTGACGGGCTTGACGCCCATCATCTTGGCGATGCCCGGATTCGGCGTGCCTTCGGCACCGTGGCAGCTTTGGCATTTTGCTTTGTAGGTGTCCGCTCCCGCGCTTTGCGCGTAGGTCAGTGTTCCTTGAGTAGCGGCTAACATGGCGGCGATCATCATTCCATTCGTGATCTTCATTGCCAATTCCTTCTTTCTTTCGGTGATTCACATTTCGGTCGCGGAACGGGCCCGCGGTCAAAAATCGTAATGCAGCCCAAGGGTCACGTTGTTGGCATGGAAGTTTCGCGGCGCGGTAAACCCGTAAACCGGCGTGCCCGGTGACATGGCGGTATTCGCAACGGAACTGCACGGTACGACCGGCGCGGTTGTGCTGCCGATCGCGAGTGCGGGATTGGCGTTGCACCACTGAGCGCCAGAACGGCCACCCTCGCCATAACCGAAGTAGTCGTATTCGGCTTTCCAGATCAATCCCGGATGCATGGTGTATTCGGCGCTCACATACGGAGTCTGGTAATTCGACACCAGCGAACCGTTGACGTCGCTGGCATCGGTGAAGAACCGGCTGCCGTTGACGGAATTGACGCGGTAGCCGACGTTGGAGTGGAGCTTCTTGGTCGGCGTATACATGAATGCGACCGATGCAAACTGCGTGGGCGCGTCTTCGAAATTCCTGGCTGGCCCAAAGAGGATGGTGTTCGATCCATGGCCGGCTGCAACGGCGCCGCAGAGTGAACCGCTCTGAGTTGCCGCGGCAGGTGCGACAGTACCGCCCGGCATGGCGATGGCCGCGCCCTGGAAGCAAACGTTGTCTCTCATATACACATCGGTATAGGAATAGTTGAGATCAAGCCCGTAGCGATCGTTCGGGAAGAGCTCGGAACCAAGGCTCACCGTCCGGGAATGATCAACATGATTGAGCGGGCCAAAGTAGGGCGTGGTGTTGCCCGGGAAGCTCTGATTGTTGTTGGTATTGTTGCTCCGCTCAAGGTCATTGAAGGCGCCGGAGACGGTGGCCCAGGTCTTCGGCCGGTAGATCGTGTGCATCCTGAAATGGTAGAGCTGCCGGAATCCCATCGGTGTGAAAGCGTTGTCGTTGTACATTGCCTCTGCGCTTGCGTTGACATCCCAGTTGCTAGATGGATGCAGGGCCGCGGTGAGGATTCCACCGTTTTCATGAATCGTGACTTCGCCGGCGGTAGTGTTGTTGGCCGGAATCGGAATATTGTGCGCCGCGGTTCCCTGGCCTTCGGAGATGAGGTGTTCCTGATAGCGCCAGGTGAGCGAATAAGTGCTGTGCGGCGTCGCGTCCCAGCTCACGGTGACGTCGTTGGTGGTGAAGCGCTGGCCGAAGTAGCCGGCCTGCGTAGTCCCGATCGCGGGGCTGCCCGAGGGCACCGATGTTGTCGGCTTGCAGCCCGCTGGTGTGGTCGTTAGCGGCGCGGTGTTCGTTGTGGTGCAGCTGGTGAGCCCCGTGTAGTTGATGGTTTCCTGGCCCGCGGTTGTGGGCACGGTGATGGTGGTGCCGGTCGTCATTCCTGCGATTCCAGGCTGATGAGCGTTGGAGTAGGTGATCTGTTCCTCAATGCTGACCGTCTTCGCTAACTGCCAGACGATACCGTAATCGAAGGCCATCACTTCCCGCTTGGCGTTCGCGTAGCCGCCATAGGCGATTGAACGGTTCGCTCCCTGGAGGCCCTGGAACTGCTCGTTGTAATTTGGCAGGTTCATGTTCGCGTTGGTGTAGCGGACATTGCCATTCATTGAAATGTTCTTGATGCTGGAACTTTGCAACCGGAAGATTTCGGTGGGGAATATGGCGCGCGTCGCTTGATTCCGGAAATAGCTGCTGATGACGTTGCATGCAGGATCGATAATGGGCAAGCCGCCATTGGGATTGGCATACAGGATCGTGGTCGAACTGATCATGCTGGTGCTGTTGCAGTTTGTGCTGGCGGCAAATGCGCCGGTGGTGGCGTTGTAGCCATACGGAGTAAAGCTCTGGTAGCTCGCCAGCAGAGAGACTTTGGTTCCGTCCGACTCCTGCACATTGAGGTATTGAGGAGCCATGGTGAAGTTAGAGTCACCCTTGTAATGATCGATTTGCTCTTCGTAGGTCAGCTTGGTGCCCTGCACCGGCTTCCAGTCGACCGTGCCCGTAAAATCGTCGGTGCTGTTGCGCTGGAATTCCTGTAGCAGGACTTCCTGCCCGGCTACAGAGTTGCCGCTCGGTGTGAAGCTCGGCCCCTGAAAGATGTTCTGCGAATAAGCAACGCGGAACGTGAACTTCGACAGCGGAAGCAGGGTCAAGCTGGTGTCGGTCATGCGGCGCACAGTGTTATACAGGAACGGCGAATGAGTCGCCTGCGGCCACGCATAGGTACCAGTCGGCGCCGTTGAAGGCCCGATCGGAGTGGAATAGCCGGTGGGAATCCCCGGATTGCCGAGCAGATCGTAATCGAAGTATTGGCGGTCGCGGCGGAACATGCCCGAAAACTCGTAGTACTTGCCCTTTGAGAAGTCGAGCTTAGCAAAGCTGTTGGGCTCGCCGCCGAAGCCGCTGGCAAAAACCTGCAAATCATCGAGCGGGGTGTTCCTGGTGCCGGGAAGCGCGTGCAACTTGAAGGTCTCACCGAGAACGCGCGGACCGGATTGCAGGTTCACCATCGTGTCGTACATGGCGTTGCTGCCCGAAATTCCGGCCATGCGCCCGCCGAGATCGACGGACTCATGGACCGAATACCCTGTCGGAATGGACATGGTCGAACCGGGCGCCGGAGCGGGATCGGCTGGAGTCTGCGCAACGGCGATGCAAGCCGCAGCAAGAAACATGGCCACCAACATTCCGAGGAACATTGCAAAAGATGGCTGCTGATTATTAAGCCGTGAAAACCAGCCTGCTTTCTTCATATGAAGCCTCACTTAAATCAAACTCACTGACGAAATCGAACCTTTGCGAAACTGTTGTGGAAGCCTTGCTGAGCCGATGAGAAAATCGAGCGGAGCAAGGCTCCATTACCCCTATCTGAGAAATGCCGCATTCATATTTGAACCGTGAATGTAGGTGTGGCAGCTGGTGCAGGGCACGCTATCCGACGATCCCTGGCCTTGACCATGAATGGCGCCGGAAGCTACCGCGCTATGGCACTGGTTGCACAGCCCGTTAACGTTCGGCATGTTCAGCATCCGGGCGTTCTGCGAACCGTGCGGTGAATGGCATGCCAGGCAGCCTTCTGCCTTGACCGGTGCGTGCTCGTAGACAAAGGGCCCGCGCACATCGGTGTGGCACTTGGTGCAGATCATGCTCTGATCGGCCGTAGCCTTCACGTTGTTGTTCTGGAAGGTGCCGTGCACGTCATGGCAATCACTGCACTTGACGGTGCCCTCGTTCACCGGATGGTGGAAAGGCATATTGAACTGAGCCTTCTGGTCGCTGTGGCATTGGAAGCAGAGCGTGGGCTGCGGAGCCTTGAGAAGCGTCTCGTCCTTACTGCCGTGAATGCTGTGGCAGCTGGTGCAGCCAACATTGGCCTTGGTATGTGGAGAACGATCGAAGTTGGGATGCGCACCCGCATGACAGCTGAGGCACTTGGTGTCGACGTCTTTGGTGGAAGCCTTGGCGGGATCGAAGATCTTGGTCACGTCGCCGCCGCCGTCCACGTGCTGACTGCCGGCGCCATGGCAGTTCTCGCAGGTGACGCCGTTCGCGTTCCCGTGCATCAACGCCATCTTGGTGTGAGGATTGGTGGCGAAGTTCTTGGCCACGTCCGCGTGACAGGTGGCGCAGGTGTCAGAGCCAACGAACTCGGCGTGACTGGCCGGCGTGGCCTGCGCGGCGGGCGCGGCCGGCGCGGCCTGAGCTTTGGATCCCGGTGGTGGAGCTGCCAGCGCCGTCGTGCAAAGTAGGCCCGCAGCCAACAGGAACATGAAAAACACTCGCAGTCCCGGCCGTTTCCCGGGAGCCGCACCATTGAATAAACGCGTTACCGGCCTATCAGTATGCATGCAAATTACCGCCTTCAAAGAACTTCGTGACATTGCTTAAGAAGTGCCATCAGCCGCCACTTCAGGCTGAATGTGGTGGATTCTCCCTGTGAGCGCGAGCACCGCTGGAGCCTTTTGCGGACGCTTGCCGGTGCGGAGCATCACCATATGCACGAAAGATTAAGGTTTGGGCGCAATGAGTAGCGGTGATGCCTATCACATGAGATGGGGAGGCGCATCTTGGCGTATAAGCCCATTGATTGCTGCATTTACTTAATCGTCTACTCGAAGGTTCTGGGGGCGCCGTCACACCGCGAGAACTCCGCTTTCAAACGTGAGGCCTATCACATCCAAAACCCCCGACATTCGAGCAAACTCGGAGCAAGTGCTGCTGTTGACGGAAGCCAACAGGGGTATTTGGATCTCAGTCGCAGCTTGAGTGGGCTGGAAGGCAAGCCGACAAGCGCGAGAGACGAAGGGCCGCGTCGGGATGGGAAGAGGGAAGACGATGGCTGACATGCAGATTTCAATTGAGGAGCCGTCGCGATCAAAGCACCTGGGTCGGACCTCGCCACTGGGTTGCGCGGCGTGCGCGAATCGGCGTCCGGGCTGGTTTTGCTCGCTCGGAAGCGCTGTTCTAGCCGATCTGGAGCTGGCCACCAGCACGATTTCACTCCCCTCGCAGGCTTCGCTCTTTACCGAAGGTGAGGACGCTCGCTGCTTGTACCTGATTTGCAGCGGCTATCTGAAGCTGACCGCGGGACGGCCGGAAGACCGGCACATGATTGTTCGCGTCGCCGGCCCCGGATCGATGCTGGGGCTATACGCGGTGCTATCGCACGGCGTTTACGAAGTTTCAGCCGAGTCTTTGACGCCTGCCCAACTGCGGCCCGTGGAGCGGGAGCGGTTCCTGAGCTTTCTGCGGAATCACAAAGAGGCGCAATTGCGCGCGGTGCAATGTATCTGCCAGGAGTACCGCTTTGCATTGCAGGATGCGTGCCGCATCGCGCTGGCTGAGACGGTGGCCGCGCGGCTGGCGCGCCTGCTGCTGGAACTCTCGCACCAAATCGGCGAGCACACCGAAGCCGGAGAATTCCGGTTTCCGCTGCTGCTGACGCACGAAGAGATGGCCTCAATGACGTGCACTACGCGCGAGACCGTCACTCGCACCCTCGGCCAGTTCCGCAAGGATCACTGGATCTCGATTGAAGACTCCAACGTGACGATTCACGAACCTGTCCGCTTGCAAAACCTCCAGTAACATCCCTCTGGAGAGGCGCCCGCAGGCCGGACTTTTTGGCTCCCATGCGCCCCGGTTGAGGAGCCCCAAGAGCTATCATTCTTACTGGAACACTGTTTTCCAAGTTGGAGTTCGAGCTACGCATGAAGCGCTTTCTTTTGTCCCTTTCTGCTGTTCTTCTATGGTGTACGACCGCAACCGCCCAGAGCCCTGCCCCCGATCCAGCGTCGGGCGCCGTTCAGCCTGCCGCCAACAACGGCGCGACGGAATCCATCAGTCCTGAAATCCTGGAATTCCAGAAGATCGAAGACAGTTGGTCCGACGCCGTGAACCGGCGCGACCAGTACAGCCTGGAGTTGGTGCTTTCGCCTCTGTATGTCGACGTCTCAGCAAGCGGTGACGTGACCACGCGCAACCAGCAGGTGGCGCTGGTAATCAGCGGCGATGACAAAACACTCTATCTCACGCAAAAAGTCGTGACCGTGCGCATGCTCGGTGATATCGCCGTGGCGAACGGCACCTATAACCTGCACCACAAGGTCGGCTCGGCCCAAGTGGACGAAAAAGGCATCTTTACGCAGGTCTTCGAGCGGGTGCACGGCGGCTGGCTTTGCATCAACTCGCAGCGCACGCTTCTGCGGCAGGATGCAAGTTCGAGGAAGAGGGAGTCCGCGCCAGAAACGCCTTTCCACCTGCCGAACCCGTTCTCAAGGGGCGAAAAGGGGCCGCAGTAGGCGCGCGCAAACCGGACAGTTCGCGCGGCAAGTCAATCCACCAAATTTTCAGCGTTTCTTACAGGGCGGCCATAGCCTCGGCCTGGTTGGGGAACAGGCGCGCGTACTTGGTGATGCCCACCATGGTGAAGACCTTCGTGAAGTGGGCGGAGAGGCCGTAGATGCACACCGTTTGCCCCGAATGCGCGGCTTGAATGAGCAATTGAATGATGAGGGCGATTCCGCTGGAGTTAATGTAGTCAACTTTCGTGAAGTCCAGCAGGATGAGCTTGGTCGTGTCCCTGGGCAGCGCTTCGTAGGCGCCGAGGACCGCTTCTTTCGACGTGCTGGCGATATCGCCCTCATAACGGAGGACGGCTACCGGATAGCCGGTGGGGGACTTGATCTGGTCAACGTGCGTTTTGGTCTCGCTCTCCACTTGTCGATCGCCTCCGCTTTCGTTTGGGGTGCTGCTTTAGTCTATTCCGCCTCTTTGTTCAGCTTGATGACAAGCCGGACATAGCTGCTTTTGCCATCGGAACCGGTGACCCATTCTGCTTCGTCGACCAAGGCCTGGATGAGGAACATTCCCATGCCGCGCGCATCTTCTTCGCCGTGCATCTTGCGATCGATGTCGGGTTTGACGGGCTGCGTCGTGATGCCCTTGCCGTCATCCATCACCTTGACTTCCAGTTTGTCGGTATCGGCGCGAAGAACCACGCCGACCGACAGCTTTTCATTGAGCCGGTTGCCGTGCTCGATGGCATTAATGCACGCTTCGGCCACGGCCGTTTTGAGGTCTTCGACGCGATCCTCAGGGAAACCCATCAGCTTGGCTACTGCTGACGCCGTGCTCATGGCCACCTTTTCGTAGCCCATTTTGGTGGGCAGACGAACCTCGACGGTGGTGGATTTCGGCTTGTCCATTACGGCATTTCTCCGCGACACAGCGCCAGGGCGGTCATGTCGTCAGCCTGCGGCCCACCCTCGGCAAACGCCTGGATGGCTCCCCATAATGCATCGAGGATACCATCGGCCTTGGGGCAGGAACACGTAGAAAATTCATTCAAAAGCCTTTCCGGACCAAATTCCTCATCTCCTCTGAAGACCTCAGTCAGGCCATCGGTATAGAAAAGCAGGCGCGCACCGGCCGCGAAGACATGGCGCTCGCTCTCGTAGCGCATTCCGGGCAAGAGGCCCAGGGGGGCTCCTGCCGCATCGAACTGGATCGGCGGCTGGCCGGGCGTGACCAAGAATCCTGGATTGTGGCCGGCATTCACCACCTCGATTTCGCCGGTGGCGGGATGCAGCCGGAGAAAGATCGCCGTGACATAGCGCCGGCGCGCCTCCTCGCCCTCAGCCCAGTGGTGCTGGTTCATGCGCGTGGCCAGTTCGTCGAGTGGGGGCCCGGTGATGGCCATGCCGCGAAATGCCGCGCGGAAACCGGTGGACATGATGGCCGAGGCGAGCCCTTTGCCGGCTACGTCGGCCACGGCAATCAGCAGGCTGCCGTCAGGCTGCTCAACAATATCGAGATAGTCGCCGCCTACTTCGTAGCAGGTGTCGGAGCGAAAGGCGATGGAATAGCCGGGGATCTGGGGCACGTGCTGCGGAAGCAGGGAGCGCTGAATCTGGCGCGCCGCGTCCAGATCCTGCTGCAAGCGCGCAAACTCGACGTTGCGCTTGTGGTTACGCGCGTTTTCAAGCGCAACGGCGGCCTGGAGGACGAGGCCTTCGAGGAAGTCAGCTTCAGAAAGCGTAAGGCCGCGCCCATCGGGAGAAGCCACAACGAGATCGGTCATCTTGCGGCCGTCGCGGTCGGCGAGCGGATACATGAGCAGTTGTTCGGAATTCGCGGCGTTGGCTGCGGCCTCCGCCGGAAGCCTGCCGTAGGTGAGGCCAGCCTCGGGAAAGGACGCGCCGGCCATCTCCAGCTCGCGCACCACGATGCGCAGGACAGACTCCAATACTTCCTCTTCGCGGATGGTGGAGTGCACCTGGCGCGAGGCTTCAAGCAGCGCCTGCAGCCGGAACACCTGCTGCTGCAATTCGATCGTTTCGCCGTCCGAGGCAAGCTGAGTGTCCAGTGCCATCGCGACCCCCGTGGAATCCAAATGTAGCATGGCAGGTCTATGCCAGTGGCCAAAAGTGGCTTAACATTGTGGCCATAAAATCCCAGAGCTTCTGGAGGTAGTTATGACTGCCCAAACACGCGCCGTGGTGCGCGCGATTCTGCTCGGATTGCTTAGCTGGCTTATTCCGTTCGTTTTTTCATTCGCTGCATTTCCGTTGAAAAAGTCCAATGCTCCGCTGTTCAGCACGCTGATGTATCTGATCGTTCTAGTCACTGCGGGCTTACTGCTGGTCTGGTACTTTCGCAAGCGCGTTGTGCGGGGAGGCGAGGCCGCACTGGTGGGAGCGGTCTGGCTTGGGATCAACCTCGTCTGCGATTACCCGATGTTCGCGTTCGGGCCGATGAAGATGACGCCGGTTGCCTACTATTCGGAGATCGGACTGGTGTATTTGACGTTCCCAATTTTCGCGGTGATGGCGGCGCGAGTGGCCAGCCGTCGACCGTAACGAACCCGGTGCGAGATCGCGCTGCCTTAACTGGCTTACGGCTGGTTCCGGAGTACCATCTTGTAGGTTTCCCGAATATTCCCCGGAAGTTCTTGCAGGAGGTCTCCAAGTGCAATCGCACCGACTCAGGCTTAAAGCCGTGTTCGATCACGCAAACGCAGGCCGCAGTTCCACTGTTCTGGCGCTGATCTTCGGTCTCGCTGCCGTTCTGTTCGCCACTCAAGCGATTTCTCAGACTCGCTTGAATCGCGATACTGAATCTCCGCCACAAAGTGCTGCCGCGGCCATCTCTGCCCCAGTTCCGACAGTGGAAGAGGCGGACCTGGCTGCTTCGCTGCCGATTCCGTTCTCAGCGCTGGCGGCAACTGAGGCCGGGAACCAGAGTTCGTCTGAGAGCTCGTCGCAGAGTGTGCCGCCGCCCCCACCTCCCACCAAACCCACGCTTAGCAAGGTCAAGCCACCTCATCACACGCTGGGTGTCATTCTCGCCTTGGTGGGAACAACGGCATTTGCCGCAGGCATAGCCCTCTATGCCGGTGAGCAATCGATCGATCTCTGCAACGGCGCGAGTCACGGCTGCAACGAAGCCAGGGACGCCGGGTTGGTGCTGATGCCCGTGGGCGCGGGCGTCGCCGTCACCGGATTTTATTTCACATTCCACCGCTGAGCCTGGAGCGGGGACACCAGGCACGCCGCGAAGGTGTGCCGCGTGGTTCTGGCCGGGATTTGTGTGCCCGCCCGGCTCCAGTTTGCGGCAGGCTGGCCTTATGAGCAGCGGCGAAACCGTCCGGCGCATGTGGTATTGTCGAATCAATCCCGCAGCACCGATTCACGGGGTTTTCCCTAAGTCCAAATAGTCAACTGCCTCGGTTCTCCACCGCGTGTCTTTGTCCCACGGCTTTCGCTTTTCAAGTTGGGGCCACGCGCGGGATACGAGTTTTCTATCTCACGCTTGAGGTGTATCCATTCGATGACCCCAATCGGCGAATCCACTGACGCCAACCTGGTTTTGACGCTGGAAGAGATCACGAACCTGGCGGAACAGGAGGGCAAGCCGGCCGACACGCTGATGAACGTGGTGGCCCTGATTGCCACGCGGTTCCGGACCGACGTGTGCTCGGCCTACCTGCTGGAACCGGACCGATCGAACCTGGTGCTGGCCGCTACCCTGGGCCTTCATCCGCGATCAATCGGCACATTGCGCATGCCCCTTAGTGAGGGGCTCTCGGGCCTGGTCGCCGAGAAGTTGATTCCCGTGGCCGTGCCTGACGCGCGCGAGCATCCGCGCTACAAATACTTCAAGGAGTCGGGCGAAGAGGAGTATCACTCGTTTCTCGGCGTGCCTTTGATCGACCGCGGCGTGCTGCAGGGCGTCCTGGTGGTGCAAACCAAGGAGCCGCGGGTCTTCCATGAAAATGAAATCCGCATGCTGGCGGAGGCTGCAGCACAGGTTGCGCCCGTAGTAAGCGAAGCGCGGACGCTCGACCGGTTTATTGCCCCAGCGCAGGAGAAGCTTTGGGAACTGGCGCGCAACGTGTGGTGGTGTTGGGACAACGAGTGCGTAAGTCTGTTTCGCGATCTGAATCCCACGCGCTGGCGGCAACTGAATCAAAACCCCATTGCGCTTTTGAACGAGATTCCGCTGGCGGAGATTGAGCGGCGAGCCACCGAGTTCGTGTTGCATAGCCGCATCAATTACACCTACCGGCGCCAGCAGGAATACCTGCGCGACGACCATACGTGGGGCGCGAGCCATGCAGGCGTGCTAAGAACGCGGCCCGTGGCGTATTTTTCCGCGGAGTTTGGTCTGCATGAGTCACTGCCCATCTACTCTGGCGGGCTCGGCGTGCTGGCCGGCGACCACATCAAGAGCGCTTCCGACCTGGACATTCCGCTCATCGGAGTGGGGCTTTTCTACGGGCAGGGCTACTTTTTGCAACGGCTGGACAAGGAAGGGTGGCAGCGCGAGGAGTATCTCGAGACGGATGTGAATCAACTGCCGATGCAGCAGGCCATCGGCGTGAACGGCGAGCCGGTCGTGGTGGAGATCGCCACGCGCGGCAGTTCGATCCGCGCCAAGGTGTGGCGGGTGAAGGTGGGCCGCTGCGATCTGCTGCTGCTTGATTCGAATGTGGCCGGGAACGCGCCCGAAGATCTGGAAACCACGTCGCGCCTCTATGGCGGGGACGCGCGCACGCGCATTCGGCAGGAGCTGCTATTGGGTGTGGGCGGCTATCGTGCGCTGAAAGCCATGGGCATCACGCCGGGCGTTTTGCACTTGAACGAAGGCCACAGCGGATTCGCAGTGTTTGAAGCCATTCGCAGCCGCATGGAAGAAGAGGGCCTGGACTTCTACTCGGCTGCCCGCCAGATTCCGCGCGAAGTGATCTTTACCACGCACACGCCGGTACCGGCCGGGCACGACCGCTTCAGCCCCGACCTGATTGAGGAGCACCTGGGGCCGCTGCGCGATCAACTGGGCATCTCGCACGAAAACCTGATGGGATTTGGCCGCGAACATCCCACCGATTATCAGGAAACATTCTGCATGACGGTGCTGGGGCTGAAGCTGGCACGGCGCGTGAATGCAGTGAGCTCGTTGCACGGCGAAGTTTCGCGTGCCATGTGGCGTGGACTCTACCCCGATGGGCCGGAGGACGCGGTACCGATCGGCCATGTGACCAACGGCGTGCACGTGCCGTCGTGGCTGGCGCCGCAGATGCGGCGGCTTTACGATCGCCATCTTGGCGTAGGCTGGCAGCGCCAAAGCGGAGCCGCGCATACATGGTCGGCGATCGAGACCGTGGACGACGGCGAGTTGTGGGAGACGCACCTGAGCCTGAAAGGACAACTCTTCAACTTCCTGCGGCGCCGCGCGCACGAACAGGCGGAGCGGCGCAGCGAGGCAGCCGAGGCCTTGAAGCGGCTGGACAAAGTTCTCTCGCCCGATGCGTTGACGATCGGCTTCGCTCGCCGGTTCGCGACCTACAAGCGCGCCAACCTGCTGCTGAAGGATCTGGAGCGGCTGGCCGCGATGGTGAATGACGCCAAACGCCCTGTGCAATTTGTCTTTGCCGGCAAGGCCCACCCGCACGACGAGCCGGGCAAGAGAGTACTCCAACAGATTGCGCAGATGATGCGCCACGCGGAATTCGGCGACAAGTTCGTTTTCATTGAGGACTACGACATCAACGTGGGCCGGCATCTGGTGCAGGGAGTCGACGTGTGGCTAAACAATCCGCGGCGGCCGCTCGAGGCCTCGGGCACGAGCGGAATGAAGGTAGTGCTGAACGGCGGCCTGAATCTCTCCGTTTTGGATGGATGGTGGGCCGAGGCTTACGACGGGCTGAATGGATTCGCAATCGGAACGGGGAGAACGCATTCCAATTTGGATGTGCACGACAGCCGCGATGGCGAGGCGCTTTACCGCGTGCTTCTGGACGAGGTGATTCCGCTCTACTACAGCCGAGATCGCGACGGGTTGCCGCGGGGCTGGATCCAGCGCATGAAGCGGACGATCCGGACGCTGGGATGGCGCTTTAATGCGGATCGAATGGTGATGGACTACACGCAGGGGTGCTACATTCCGGCGGCGGGCGGCACCTCGAGCGACGTGCGAACGCTGGCGTAGGAAGAGGAAAGAGCGGCGCCGAATTCACCATTCCCTGCGCACACCGAAGACGTCAAGTTGCTCGTCACTGCTGATCAAGGGAAGATCTTCGTGGATGGCTTGCGCTGCAAGCATACGGTCAAATGGGTCTTTTTGATCGGCAGGAAGACGACCTGCACGCAGCGCGTGTTCCGCTGAGATGGAAAGCAGTACGTAGCCGGCCGATGTCACCCTGAAAATGAAATCCTCGACAAGCACCTGCGCATGAGGAAGCTTTCCGAGGCGGTATTTGGTGGCGATTTCCCAGGCCGAAGCGGCAGAAACCAGAATCTCATTGTTGGGAGATCGAACGAGCCTCTGCGCGCGAGCCGAGAGCAAGTCCTTGCGGAAAGCCGCCCACAAAAGAGCGTGCGTGTCGAGCAGGACTCTCATTCACCTTCGCCGTTCCAAAGGCGGAGCTCGTCCTCCGGCAGCGGGTCGAAGAATTCAGGACCGACATCACCCATCCCCTCGAGAAAACCGAGGCGGCCCGTCGCCGAAACGGGATCCACTGGGACGAGGCGCACGATCGGCTTGCGCTCGCGACCGGTCGTGATCTGTACGTCTTCACCCTGGAGCGCGCGCTGGACGAGCTTAGAGAGATTGGTCTTGGCTTCGAAGATGGTTGCGGAGGGCATCGTCGTATTCTGCTAAATTAGCTTAGCTAAATTAGCCTATCATGTCAAGACAGTTACGAATGAACCCGTTTAACAAGCTGAAAAATAGGCGGTTAGCGATATAGGCTAGCTGACCAGCTCCATCTCTTTGAGCGATTCGGAATACGGTGCACGCAGCGCTCCGCGCTCCGTAATGATGGCGGCGATGTATTTGGCCGGGGTGACGTCGAAGGCTGGATTGCAGATGCCAACGCCGTTTGGCGTGAGTTGCGTTCCTGCGTGGTGCGTCACTTCCCTGGCCGGACGTTCTTCGATGGGAATGGCGTCGCCGGTCGCGGTGGCGAGATCGATCGTTGACCACGGCGCGGCAACATAAAACGGAATGCCGTGCTCGCGCGCCAGGATAGCGACGTTGTACGTGCCGATTTTGTTTGCGGTGTCGCCGTTGGCGGCGATGCGGTCCGCGCCTACGACTACGGCTTGAATCTTTCCCTGCCGCATGAGGCTGGCAGCCATGTTGTCGCAGATGACCGTCGTCGGAATGCCATCTGCCATCAGCTCCCACGCCGTGAGCCGCGCACCTTGCAGAAATGGCCGCGTCTCATCGGCATAAACATGAATGCGCTTGCCCCGCTCAACCGCCGCGCGGATCACGCCCAAGGCGGTTCCGTATCCGCAGGTGGCGAGAGCGCCGGCGTTGCAGTGGGTTAGAATGCCGCCTTCATCGGGCAGCAGCTCTGCGCCAAATGCGCCCATCGCTTTGCAGGCGGCAATATCTTCGTCGTACATGGCGTTGGCTTCATCGAGAAGTTTCTCCTGGATTTGAGCGAGGGGCGTGCCGGAAGCCAATAGCTTCGCAAACAGCGCCTTCAAGCGGTCGATGGCCCAGAAGAGATTGACCGCCGTGGGGCGAGTGCTGGCGAGCCGCGCGCAAATTCTCTCAAACTCCGGCGCAAACTCCTCCGGAGTCTTAGCTTTGGTGTTTTTCGCACCCAGGGCGACGCCATAGGCCGCCGAAACGCCGATGGCCGGCGCGCCGCGGACGACCATGGTGACGATCACATCGGCCACCTGTTCGTAGGTTGTGGCGAGCACGTAGCTCTCTTCAAGCGGAAGCTTGGTCTGATCGATGAAGCGGACGCCCTCTGGGGTCCAGGTGAGGGTGGGAATCATGCACATATAGTGTAAATGGCGCTTCAATTCGGCCCGAAATGCCAGTCCAAAGGACTGCTGCATGCAATGCCTGTAAACCTTTTCAATTTCCACTGGACGCGAGCAGTCACGCTGGATAGAGTGTTTGCGAACCTATTCAAGCCGTTTTGTCGCATCCGGCGAAGGAAGACACTCGATGGCTACAAGCTCGAATCCCGCGGCCGCGGCCGCCGCGCCCAATTACACCGGACCGTTCATTACGGTCGCCATTCTTTTTGGAATCTTCGGCTTCCTGACCAGCCTGAACAACGTGCTTGTGGCCAAGCTGGAAGCGGTCTTCCGGCTAGGACACGGCGAGGCCATGCTGGCCACGGCGGCATGGTTCTTCGCCTATCTCGTCTTCTCGGTCCCCGCTGCCAAAGTGATTGAGGCGGTGGGCTACAAGAGCACCATGGTCATCTCGCTGTTCGTCATGGTGGTGGGCGCGCTGCTCTTTGTTCCAGCCGCAAACATGGTCAGCTTCCACATGACGCTCTTCGCCATTTTTGTGCTGGCCTCGGGCGTGTGCGGACTGCAGACCTCGGCTAATCCCTACGTTTCGATTCTCGGGCCGGAGCGCAGCGCTCCCGCGCGGCTCACCCTGGCGCAGGCAGTCAACTCCATCGGCTCGCTGCTCGCTCCCTGGGTCGCGGGCGTCTTTATCCTTACCGATCCCAGCAAGACCTTAAGTGCTGCTGCCACCGCGCACATGCTCGTGGGGCCCTACATCGCGATTGCCATCGCGCTGCTGTTGCTGGGCCTCACGGTAATGAAGCTGCATCTGCCGGCGATCACCATGACGAGCGACCTCGGGGCCAGTGCGAGCCCAGTGGCCGAGCGCAGCATCTGGAGCTATTCGCACACGGTACTCGGCATGGTGGGGATCTTCTTTTATGTTGGGCTGGAGATTGCGGAGGCCTCGATCATGATTCAGTTCTGTCTCAGCCAGGGCATGACGAAGGTTGAGACCGCCAGCCTGATGGTCAGCTTGTTCTACCTGGGCATGATGGTCGGCCGCCTGCTGGGCAGTGCCATCATGGTATGGATCAAGGCGGACAAGCTGCTGGTCATTCTGGGCGTCTGCGGCGTTTTGCTGCTGTCGGCCGCGATGAGCACTCATGGAACGGTCGCCATCACCGGCCTGGTGCTGACCGGCCTCGCCAACTCCATCATGTATCCGACAATCTTCGCGCTGGGCGTGGCGGAGCTGGGGCCGCTGACAAGCAAGGGCTCGGGCGTGCTGACCATCGGGAACGTGGGCGGCGCGGTGATTCCGCCGTTGTTCGGCTTGCTGGCCGACAAGACGAGCATCCAGTATGCCTTCATCATTCCCATCATTGGATATCTCTACGTGGCTTACTACGGAATGTGGGGACACAGGCCCTCGCGGAAGGAAGCTGCATAGGCGCACTTCGAATCGATTTGATCGAGCCCTTCGGCATGCGCCGGAGGGCTCGATGTTTTTGTGCGTGAACGTCCTGAAGGAATCCCGCAGAGCAGAAAGAATGCGGCAATTTCCACGCCGAGATCAGCGGACACTCTGCCTCAAAGCGAGACAAAGAAGTGGACAGGCGCGGGACAGTGACTGGTGCGTGTTGCGACAGTGTTTGTCTGTCCGCGCGACACCTTGAATCGCGGCGAAACAATCGTGGCCAAAAGGAATTTAGAAAGGATGACTAAAGTTATTTTGGCCTGAACCGATGAAGGGGGTGGATGCGAACAGGCCCATCCGGAAGTGACGGCGGCTTTGGCAGGACGAACGAGGCGCCAACGGATTTGAGGACCATGAGGCATCCGAAAAGGAGTTGATCCCATGGCCCTCGGTGTTTTGAACAATCTGTCAGCAATTTACGCTGAGAACAATCTCAACAACACGAATGCCAGCCTGCAGATGGTGCTGGAACAGTTGTCGTCGGGGTCGCGCATCAATTCCGGAGCGGATGACGCAGCCGGTCTTTCGCTGGTGAACGGGCTGGAAGCGAATTCGGTTGCACTCACACAGTCCGGGACCAACGCCACGGAGGGCGTGGGACTGCTGCAGGTGGCCGACGGCGCTTTGTCGCAGGTGACGAGCCTGCTCGACCGTGCCGTAACGCTGGCGACCGAAGCCTCGAACGGTACGCTGAATCCAACGCAAGAGGGAGCGGCGAACCAGGAATACCAATCCATCCTGGCTGAGATCAACAACATTGGATCGACGACCACGTACAACCAGGAGCAGGTGTTTGACGGGAATATCGTGGCCATTTATACAGGGGACTCCTCGGCGGAAGGTTCTTCAATCGACGATCTGAATATCCGTTCGCTCTCGGAATCAAGCGTGGGCGATACCGGCGGCGCAATGGCATACAGCAATGGATCGAATAACGTGTTCATCGATCTTTCGAATGCCGGCACACCGGCGACGGCCAACGATTCTCTTGTCAATACGACGTCGGAGATCGATGTGAACTACCTGGTGCAGGGAGCGAACGGCACCGTGGTGACGCCCACAACCGTTGGTGTTGGTGTTGGCGAGCCTTCAGCAGATGACACGGTCCAGGGACTGATCAACGCCATCAACAGCTCGGGCCTCGGCTTGACGGCTAGTTTCACGACGGGAAAGGCGGCAGGAGACTCCGCCGCAGGTGTCGATACGGGCATCGAAATCACGGGCGAGGGCGCAGGCGTGGGAAATGGCACGACTCCGGGCCTGGTGGGCACAATCACGGCAACCGCTACCACGGATGCACTCTCCGGCACGCTTACGATCAAGGGTTCCGACGGCAGCACGAGCGTGATTAATCTAGCCACGGGAAACGGCGGGGGGAGCTACGACCAAGCGACCTTGCTGACCGCTATCAACAATGGCGGCTACGGGATCACTGCGACGCAGTCCGGGACCAGCTTAGTGTTTACTTCGTCTGATTCTTCGGTAACCGTCAATGGTGCAAACGTTGCGACCACAACGGGCGGTGACGCCGCATTATTCACAGCGTCGGCCGGGTACTATACGGTCGGGATGACCGACTCAACGGTGGCGTCCAATTTTGACGTTGCCGACGCTCACACCGTTCAAACGAACGCGCTGCCTGCGGGCTTTGCCGGAAGCAACGGTGGGTCGGGCGGAGTGGCGACGATGAGCTACACGGACGGCGCAGGCGAGGCTCTGAACCTGACCGATCTGACCAACCAAGCGGATGCCGAAAAGGCACTGAACATGCTCAATGTGGCGATCAGCGATGTAGCCGCGCAGGATGGCTACATCGGCGCCCAGATCAATACTCTGGATTCGCTCAGCCAAGTAATGAGCACTCAGCAGGAGAATGTGGTTTCGGCGCAAAACGCGATCCAGGCCACTGACTATGCCGCGGCGACTTCGAATATGTCGAAGTACGAGATTCTGAGCCAGACCGGCATCGCGGCATTAGCGCAGGCTAACAGTGTGCAGCAGGAAGTGACCAAGCTGTTGCAGTGAAGCAGGGACTGAGGGACGTAGGGACTAGGGACTAAGAAAACAACCCCGGCGATCTTCGGCGATTCAGGCATTAGCAAGACTGCATTATCTTCAAGACAACCCAGGGACAGGGCGGCGGCAGGGCGAAAGCTTTGCCGCCCATTCTTTTTTGGGGCACGGACTCGTTCCGTCACCGCCAATCGCTCGATTTAAGATACTCGTCGATTGCTTTGGCGGCTTTGCGGCCGGCGCCCATGGCGAGAATCACGGTGGCTCCGCCGGTGACAATGTCGCCGCCGGCAAAGACGCCGCGCTTCGACGTGCGCATGGTTTCTGGATCGGCAACGATGTAATTGCGCTTGTTGGTGGCGAGATCGGGTGTCGTGCTTTGGATCAGCGGATTGGCGGTGGTTCCCACGCCGATGATAGCGACGTTGGCCGGTAAGACGAATTCCGATCCGGCAATTGCAACGGGGCGACGGCGGCCGTCAGCATCTGGCTCGGCTAATTCCATGCGCACGCAACGCGCGCCGGTAAGCCAGCCTTTTTCGTCGCCGAGAAACTCGACGGGATTGGTGAGCATGCGGAATTCGATTCCCTCTTCGCGTGCATGCTTTACTTCCTCAGCGCGCGCAGGCATTTCGGCTTCTGAACGGCGATAGACGAGAGTCGCGGTCTTCGCGCCCAGCCGGCGAGCGGTGCGCACCGCGTCCATGGCGGTATTGCCGCCGCCGACAACGATCACGTCGCGATTGCTGCAGTCGTAGATCGGCTGATCGAATTCGGGGAATTTGTAGGCGCGCATGAGGTTGGTGCGCGTGAGGAATTCATTGGCCGAGTAGACGCCGTTCAAGTGCTCGCCGGGAACGCCCAAAAACACGGGTAAGCCCGCGCCCGTGGCTACGAAGACCGCGTCGTATCCTTCCACGCGCATCAAATCGTCAAGCGTGACGCTCTTGCCAACGACGACATTGGTCTCGAATTCCACACCCATGTGGCGCAAATTGTCGACTTCCTCTTTCACGATTGCCTTGGGCAGACGAAACTCCGGAATGCCGTAGACGAGCACGCCGCCGAGCTCGTGCAGCGCCTCAAAGACACACACGCGATGACCCATTTGAATCAAGTCGCCCGCGGCCGAAAGCCCCGCTGGGCCGCTGCCTACGACAGCAACGCTCTTGCCCGTGGGAGGAGCAATCGCCGGCAATCCGAGCTCACCGCTCTGCCGCTCAAAGTCGGCGATAAACCGTTCGAGGTTGCCGATGGCAACAGGCTCACCTTTCTTGCCCACGACGCAGCCGCCTTCGCACTGGCTCTCCTGCGGGCAAACGCGGCCCGTGATAGCGGGCAGCGCATTGTCTTCGCGCATCTTTTTGGCCGCCCCAAGAAAATCGCCGGCATAGATGAGCGCAACGATCTCTTTGATCTTGACGCCGACCGGGCAATCCGATTGGCAGCCGGGCTTGGCGCAGGCGATGCAACGCGTGGCCTCAGTGACGGCGCCAGCGGCAGCGAGACCAAGGTTTACTTCGTCGAAGTTATGCGCGCGGATCCCGGCGTCGAGCTCCGGCATGCGCACGCGCAGAATCTGCATGCGCTCCTTAAGGGGAATCGGGTTGGAATCAGGCATGATGATCCTCCCCTTGCGCCTCGAGCCTGGCGCGCAGTTGCGCTGCTTTCTTTTCCCTGGTGGTCAGCGCCGTGCGCACGCGGGCCAGCTCCTCCTGCCTCTGCAGCTCAAACACTTTCAGCGACTGGCACTCCTGCTGGCGATACATCGAGTTGCGCTGCGTCAACACTTCAAAATTCACCTGCGAGGCATCGAACTCCGGACCATCGACACAGGCAAACTTGCTCTGGTTACCGAGCAGCACGCGGCAGCCGCCGCACATTCCGGTACCGTCAACCATGATGGAGTTGAGACTGACCATGGTCTTGATGCCCAATGGCCTGGTAATTTCCGCTACGGCACGCATCATGGGCACGGGGCCAACAGCAAGGACGAAATCGAGCTTGCGGCCAGCAGCAATCAGTTCGTTGAGCTTCTTCGTGACGAGACCCTGTTCGCCATAGCTGCCGTCGTCGGTGAGTATGTGAGCCTCGTGGCTTGCAGCACGGACCTCGTCTTCAAAGACCACCATCTCTTTGCTTCGCGCGCCTTCAATGAAGATGACATGATTCCCGGCCTCGCGAAGGGCGTGGGCAGTGGGCAGTGCCATGGCCGTTCCCACGCTTCCAGCCACGATAACGGCAGTTCCGTAGTTCCTGATCTCGGAGGGCCGACCCAAGGGGCCGACGAGATCGAGAATCGAGTCGCCCGCCTCGAGCGAATTGAGCAGCGAGGTGGTCTTGCCCACGGCCTGTACCGCGATGGTAATGGTACCGGCGGCCGGATCGGCGCTCTTGATGGTGAGCGGAATGCGCTCGCCTTGATCGTGAAGCCGAAGGATGACAAACTGCCCGGGCCGCTGCTTGCGCGCGATGCGCGGCGCCTCGACGGTAAATTGCCGGATGTTGAGGCCGGCAGTGCGGGCTTCCACGATCCTGAACATGGCTGGTCTCGCTGTTCGCGTCGATCCTTTTTGGCCTGTCGCAAGGCGCATTCCGCCAGAGGCAGAGCCGATGCGACACGGACGCGTCGGCGCGCAGATCGCTCCACGCTCCTCGTTCAGCCTTGATTATTCAGGAATTGCGGGTTTTGGCTTGTGATGCGAGTCACGCGCCGGACGGGCTTTGAAAGGCGTTGCTGAGCTTGCGGCCGAGATTCATCGACGGGACTTCGATCCACCGATAGGAAAACCATGACACGATGATGCTCAAGACAAAGACGAGGCACAGAATCTCCCACAACGGAATCTTCCCGTACAGGAGGTGAACGCAATACAAGAGCACGACGAAGTGCCAGAGATACAGACTGTACGAAACTTCACCCAGGAAATGAATCGGCGGCCAATGAAGAACACGCTTGCAGGATGGCGAGTTCATGCTGATGATCATCAGGCCGCCCGCACCAAGTGCTGTGATCCACTGCGAAATGTAGGCCAAGGAACGTTGGAAATCGAGGGCGCGGGCAGTAGCTCCAACAAATAGTTGGCCCGCGAACAAAAAGAGCCATAGGAAGGTTGCACCAATCAGAATTCTTGCGATTCGGGGGCGCCAGCGAAACCACGCTCCGAGCCTGCTCCTCTCACGTGCAAGAAGAATACCGAGGATAAAAAGCCCCGCATAGTGGGGCGAATTGAACCCCGAACCGTCGATGTGGTAGAGCAGCCTTTCGATCAGGATGGGGATCGTTGTAAGCCCGCCGGCAATCACCAGCGCCCACTTACTCTTCAATCGCAGAACAAGCCCGCACAGCAAGGGGAAGATGAGCGAGATGCGCATCTCATAGACCAGCGACCAAATGGGAGGATCAAACTGGTCAGTATTAGAGAGGCTCAAGAACAGCACGTGTTGGCCAACCAGGCCCCAGTTGACTGGCTCGGACCAGAACTGGTGAAACCAAATGCTCCTGGTGATGACGCCGTGGAGTCAAAATGCTCCGGCGACGGAGACCAGGAGCGCCGGAAGATAGGGCACGTAGATGCGGAAAACTCTGCGTATCAGAAATGTGAGATACGTTTGGGGTTTGCCATTGATCGCGGGAAGGGACAGGACAAAGCCGCTCAGCACAAAAAACATTAGCACAGCATCGGTCCCGAAGGGATATTCGAGACCCAGAAAATACCTGATGATCACGGAAGCAGGCTGTGCGTCAGCCTGCCACAGATTTAGAACATGGAACAGAACGATCATCAACGCTGCCAAACCGCGCAGCGAGTCCAGTTCGACATACCGAACCTGCCTTACCGGAGCATCAATCGTGCTCATCATCGGTGGTTGTCGCTTTGCTGATGTGTGTGTTGGAAAGACACTCCCACCATGATGCGAGTGCCGAACGGAATAATGAGAAGCCCGCGACAGCGTATCAACCTTGCCGCGCCTTCCACATCAGATACAGACCCCAGGCCGCCAGCGTGCAATCGTCGCGAATCGTTCCATCGAGCATCATGCGCTCAAATTCCGCGATGGGAACGGAATGGACCACCAGATCGTGCTCCTCGGGGTCGGGTTTCTTCTCGGTGGGAGTAAGGCCGGTGGCGAGAAATACGTGTTCGCGTTGACGCGCGAAGCCGTAGGCGATCCACATGGTTCCGAGCTTGGTCATCTGCGCCGCCTCGAGGCCGAGCTCTTCGTGCAACTCGCCACGCGCCAGTTCTTCGGGGTCTTCGGTCGGCGTGTCCCAAGTGCCCTGGGGCAGCTCAAGTGCGCGCTCCTGAATGGTGTAGCGGAACTGTTCCACGAGCCAGATGCGCCCGTCCTCGATAGGCAGAATGATGGCCCCATCTTCTTTTTCGACGACGCCGTAAATGCCTTTCTGGCCGTTGGAACGCAGGATCTCGTCCTCGCGCACGCGCATCCAGCGGTTGCGATAGACCTCGCGGCTTGAAAGGGAGGTGCTGGTGCGGCCTGCATTCAACCCTGAGGTCCGATCATTCTCGGGCATTCATTTTCCTCGCCGCCGCACGAAGTGTGCGGCCCTGGAGACCCGCACGACAGCCGGCTGGAAGCCGGCGTTACACCCCGCTAGCAGTTGACCACGACGGCTGAGCAGCCGGGACGCTCCGGTCTCCACTGCACGAGGAAACTGGTCAGCGATGAGGATTCCATGCTGCGCATGGCTTCAAATTCGCCGTTTTTCTGGCTGTAGAGCAGCGCGCCGCGGTCGCTAAGGACGGCCAATGCGGGCACGCCTTTATGAAGCGGGACCTGGTACTTTTCGGCGATGTCGAGATTGGCATCGAAGTGGCCGATGTTGATATGGACGACGACAAAATCCTGCTCGATCAGAGGCCGGTTGCTATTGTCGTGCATATAGAGATCGAGCACCTGGCAGTCGCCGCACCAGTTGCCACCAAAATCAAGAAGCACGCGCCGGTGCGTGGCTGCGGCCGTTTTGAGCGCGGCGGCGAGGTCGGCTTTGGCCTGCGAGGGATCGGGATAGATGTCCCGACCGGCGGAGTTGGCTGTGCCGGAGGCGAGCGCCAGTAAACCAGCAAGGGCAAAGAGCTTGAGAGCTTTCATAGGGGAGACCTCCTCGACATATTCAGTCTGCCACAAAGACCCGTTATCAAGCATGTTGCGGTGCATTTGTGCGACAATAGACGCGTGAAGAAGCGCGCGGGATAAGTTGGTGCGCGTGGAGGAATATCGATGGGCGATCTACTTCAGCCTTGGCACATTATCGTGCTGGCCATCCTTGTGTTTGTGCTGTTCGGGGCCAAGAGGCTGCCGGAACTGGGTAAAGGGCTGGGCGAGGGATTGAAGGGTTTCCGCGAGGGCATCAAAGGAACACCCGATCCGCAGCAGCCGGCACCGCCGGTTCAGCAGCAAACAACGCCGCCCCCGCCTCCGGCATCGAACGCGCCGGTTGAACCGAAGTAAAGCGGCCGAAGGAATCGGCGGTAGGTAACGCTGCCGGCGGCCTAAGGAATTCGGACTCGGGTGCGCCGTGTCCCGCTCAGCATTCAAGAAAACAAAAAGCCTGTGCCGCGGCACAGGCTTTCGTGTCTCTTGAAGCAGAAGCTGCGAATGCGGGCTTACTTGTAGTCCTGCGCTGAAGGCCAGTAGCCGTCCATGGAGATGACCGTGACGTTGGGCCGATCGACGCGCACTTCGACGTGGCGGAACTTGTCATCATAAATCGACTCGTGGCTCAGGTAGCCCAGCGTGTACTGGTCGCGGGCCTGATCGGCGATTTTGGCGTAGCTGCGCTCAATGCCGTTTACGTTGCCCTCGGCGTAGTAATCGCCGCCCGTGGCGACGGTGTACCTGTAGAGGATATTGTCATAGACGCCCGTAAGCGGGACGTGAATGCGGTCAAGCCATTCCACGCCCCAGTGGGCCGAGTCGCCCACCAGCGTGGCGTAGACCGCAACGTGGTTGGTTTGGAGGTAACGCACCACTTCTTTCCACGTGGCTTTGCTGCCGTACTCCTTGCCGTCGGAGATGACGAAGATAATGCGCCGGCGCTCCTTGGGACGCGTGGATAGCTCCTTGGCAGCAGCCAGGATGGCGTCATTGAGCGTGTGAATCTCCTTGGGAAGATCGAGTTGCCCGATCGTCTGCGTCGACCCTCCGGGGTTCAGAGTCGGGTCGGCGCAATTGCCGTTGATTGAAATCGGGCAGGCGGCGAAGGGGTTTCCGCCGGTTACGGGCACCGAAGGATCGCTGCCAGTGGCTTGCGCTAATGAAAGCACGGCAGGAAGCCGGGAGCTCTGGCCGCCGGTAAAGCCTGTCCACTCCTTGGCGCCGTTGGTGTAGGTAAAGACCGCGGCTTCGTCATACGGCGTCAATGCGCCCTCGATCGAACCCATCGAGCGATTCACCTGGTCCATGACATTTGAAGGCAGGGTCTGGTCAATGACGAATGCGACAGAGAGCGGCTCCGGATCCACGCTGAATACGCGCAATGGCTCGCGGGTGCTGTTCTCGTAGACAGTAAAGTCGCGCCAAGTCAGCCCGGATACCAGGTTGCCTTTCGAGTCCTTCACGGTGACGGGAACCTGGACGAAGTTAACTTGCACAACGAAATTCGCCACCGCTCCGGAGCCCTGCTCGGGAGGGATGGTCTGCGGTTGAGGCTGCGGCTCGGCGGCAGGCTGCTGGCTGGGGGGCGTAGGCGGCTGTTCGGGAGTCGTTTGCGCGCTGGGGCCTGAGCCCGAATCTGGAGTTGTGGGAGCTTCTCCGGCACCAACTCCGGGAGTGATTCCACCGCCGACGCCCGGGAGTGGCGGAGGGGCCTGGGGTGTAGGCGCGTCGGGAACGGGGGCCGGTTGCTGCTGGGCCAGAATTCCTGAAGCCAGCACCAGTCCAATACTTAGAAGTCCCACCGGCGCAATGGCTTTCCAGCTCTTCACCGCGAATTCATCCTCCCAAAAGCGCTTCGTGCGCGCGCTGAAATTGCTGGCGCACACGCATAATGCCGCACCTGTCAGAGTATCAGACGCGGCAGGCGTTCGCAGGTTGCCTGCATGCGCGCGAACAGGCGCGCTATGCTCTCTAAGGGATTGAGTTTTCGTCTAACGGAGCATCATGCGGTCAGGGTGTGCCCGAAGAGTCGGAGTTGCCGCGTTGCTGGTCGCCTTGCCGGTGTTGCCGGCAATGGGATGGGCCCAGCTTGCGCCTTCGCCTGACGCGCCGCCGGTGAGCACTGCGCCCGCTCCTCCACCGGATGAGACTCCAGCAGAAAGTCTAAAGGTGCAGGTGAACCTGGTTGACCTGTTCTTCACGGTCAAGGACAAGAGCGGAACCCTGATTCCGCATCTCACGCGCAATGAGTGCCAGGTGACCGAGGACAAAGTGCCGCAGACATTCAAGAGCTTTACGGCTGAAACCGACCAGCCGCTCACCCTGGGAATTCTGCTGGACACCTCGGGCAGCCAGCAACGAGTGCTGCCGTTGGAGCAGCAGGCAGCCAGCGAATTCTTCAGAGAGGTTTTGCGCAAGCAGGATGAAGCATATCTGGCCTCGTTCGACGTGAATGTGGACCTGCTGCAGGACTTTACCAACAGCCCCCACCTGCTATCGCGCGCCATGGACAAAGCACAGATCAACATCGGCGGCGGTTCGCTGGGACCTCCCGGCCTCGGCGGAGGCCCGGTCCCGATCAGCAATCCCAAGGGCACGGTGCTTTATGACGCCATTTACGAGTCTGCCACCCAAAAACTCAACCAGGAGACCGGACGCAAGGCGCTGATCATCCTGACGGACGGTGAAGACGAAGGCAGCGATCACAAGATCCGCGAAGCAATTGGCGCCGCCGAGAAGAACAACGTGATCATTTATGTGATCCTGATTGCCGACCGGGAGATGTACTGGAGCCAGGGCGAGGGCTACTACGGCTACTCCCCGGCAAAGCAGATTTCTGACGAGAGCGGCGGCCGGATAATCGATGTGGGCAACAACGGCGCCAAGCTGCAAGCCGCATTTGAGGAGATTGAAGCCGAACTGCGCACCCAGTACGTGGCCAGTTACACACCCAGCAATGCCAAAGAGGATGGAACGTTCCGCCACATTGGGCTGGAGTGCAAAGGCGACAACGGAGACAATTTAAAAGTGCAGGTGCGCAAGGGGTACTACGCTCCGGCGCCGGGGAGCTAGAGCGGTTCCACCGGATTGGACTTTGCGGCCACTTGATCGAACGGCCCGGACCCGGATGGGACTTTCAAAAGGAACTCAAGATGAAACTCGCCATGGTGGTTGCGGCAGTTGCTACGGCGCTCTTTAACATCTCGCTCCCGGCACAACAGGCGGAAGAAACGACGCCGGCGGGCGACCCCGCAAAAGTGACCTATGCGCCGGCTGCAGGAGGTTTCGGCGACCTGGCGGACTCGCACGCCTATGAGATGACCTGGGTGACGTGCGAGCTCGACGGCAAGCTGGACTCAAAGACCGCCAAGGTGGGCGATCATGTTGTGCTGAAGACGGCGGATAAGGTGCAGACCTCCGACGGCACTGTGATTCCCCGGGGCACGCGCCTTGTGGGCCACGTAACCGAAGTGCAGGCCTATAACGAGCAGCATGGACCCGCTCGCATTGCGATTGCGTTCGACCACGCGGAGTTGAAGAACGGGCAGAGTATCGCCGTTCACACGCTGATCCGCTCAGTCAACCTGAGCGCCAACGCCATGACCGTCCCGCAAACGAGCGACGAGGGCGGAATGGGAATGCCGGTGCCTCCCGGGGGTGCAATCAACAGTGGAAGGTTGGGAGGCCCTGGCTACGGCAGCGCCTCACCCGGTTACGCAACCAGCCAGGTGGACCGGGTTTCCGATGCCGCCGTTGCAGAGGGAAATAGAGGGGACGCCAACCGAGGCTCGAGTAAAGGCTCGGGCTCAGGCTCGACCGGAAGCACGGCGACGCAGCGAAGTGGCGGTTTGAGTTCGAATACCGGTGCACACGGAGTTGCCGCGGCCCGCGCCGTACCGCGCCCGACGGGGATTCCCGGTGTGATGCTCGCCGGAAACAGCACCTCTTCGGGTGTACTGCTGGCCTCGCGGCAAAACATCCGCATCGATAGCGAAGCGCAAATTGAACTGGGAGTTGTTGCGGACCGCTAGAGACAGTTCACAGTTCGTAGTTCGCAGTTCGTAGTTCACAGTTCACAGTTTCCTGGGCTCTCGCTAAAGCCTTCCCGAGCGATGCAGCCGCAAAGATGCCACGAGGACTGCGACTGTGAACTAAGAGTTACGAACTTTGAACTGAGAATGATTACCGGCCACTGTCCGATTCTCGGACAGCCGGTTACCGAAGTTGCGCGAGTCCGTAATCTGGCGTAGACAATCGCTCTTCGATAGTATCGGCAGCGTAAGGAAAAACTTGAGACCACCGCGGAAAAGAATATCGGCCTCAGACATTCCCGCTTCGAGGTGAGGTTCATGGCCATTCGGTTCGCTGTTCAGGAAGGCTTCGAAATCAGTCCGCGATTCCGTCAGACCCTCGAGGAGCGAATTGCCCGCCTGGAGCGCGATGCGGCTCACGATGAAGCGCAACTGGACCGGCTGAACGACATCGACCACATTCGCCGCCAGATGCGCCTTGTGGCCGTCGAACGTGCCGAAGCGCTGCGCATGAGGATCTTCCTCGATCGAGCAAGAACCCGCGCCACGCGCCCACTGATCGAGCTCTAGACAAACTCTTCGCAATCAATCTTCAGCGACTGAATCCACAGGACCGCGTCTTTCCACAGGCGCGCAAATTTCCGTTTGATCGTAGACTCAGTCCACAGCGGAGGTGCGCACGGTTTGCCAACCCTTGATTATTCCGTCGTAGACGTCTTCACGACCGAGCCGCTCGCCGGCAATCCGCTGGCGGTGGTGATGAACACGTGCGGCCTGGCAACCGAGCGGATGCAGTCCATCGCGCGCGAGTTCAATCTTTCCGAGACCACGTTCATCGAGCGCAGGGAAGAGGCGATTGAGCGGACGGAGGGCGTACGCGTGCGGATCTTCACGGCGCACGAGGAACTCAATTTCGCCGGCCATCCGACGCTGGGTACGGCAAGCGTTCTGAAGATGCTCGCACCGGAAACGGTGCAGCACGGCACGGTGACTCTCAAAGAAAATGTCGGACCAATCCCAGTGCACTTCGATACCGGCGCTGAAGGCTCCCAGGCCGGCGACGGATCGGCTGGGCTCTTCGGCGAGATGACGCAGCGCGATCCGGAGTTTGGCGCGGAGCTCGACTCAGCGGTTGTCGCTCGGCTGGCAGGCCTGCAGCCGGACGATGTTGATCCCGCTCTGCCGCCGCAAGTGGTTTCAACGGGAACCGCCTTTGCCATTGTGGCTCTTCGCTCTCAGGAAGCCCTGGCGCGGCTCAAAGTAGATCAGGAAGAAGCGACGGCATGGCTGCGAGAGCGCGGCGCAAGGTGGTTCTATGTCCTTGCCCCTTCTCTCGACCTAGACGAGCACGGCACGAAGTGCTGGCGGGCAAGGATGCAGTTTTATGGAGGGGAAGATCCGGCCACGGGTTCAGCTGCCGGCTGCGCCATCGCCTACCTCGTGGCTCGCGGCGCGGTTCGCCCGGGCACGCGTATTCATGTGCGCCAGGGCGTGGAGATGGGCAGGCCGAGCGATCTTTTTCTTTCCGCGCAAAAAGAAAACTCGAGGGTCGGCGATGTGCGCGTTGCGGGCAGCACAGTTATTGTAGCAAAAGGACAGCTTTTCCTGCCGTGATGCACATGCTTTCAACAGATATTCATCTTCGCAAGTGACATTGTGTGTGTGTTGTAGCAGTTTTCCACTTGTTTCAATCGGATTTTCATTGGCATCTTCGCTTCGTTTTCCCTCTTTTCACGATTGTCCGGTACTCGTACTGTTTCGATTCGTAGCAGACAATTCCCTGGCGCGTTTCGTCTGGAATTTGTCAGACGCGCCACAATGCTGTGCACTTTACCGCGAAGCAAGACTAAGCCACGGCGGGTCATGTGCCGGTCCTCAGTTGTGTGAGCAGCTGCGCCCATTTTTGGGGTGCAGACCTCTCAGCGGGAGAACCGGCCACGTCGATCCAAGGAATGTGAGCACGTCTTCCCCCCGCGTAGAGGGCCTAACACTGGAACAACTTGAACCCGCACGCCGGGCGGTTAGCAAACTGTTGCCTTGAACGAGTTCTTGAATTTGCACTTAGGAGTAGCCCCCTCACCATGCGTCCAAAGAAAGTGATTCTCTGCGTAGACGACAACGAACAAGAGCTTTCCGTGCTCAAGTTCACGCTGGCAACGAATGGCTATCGCGTGCTCGCGGCTTCAAACGGCCAGGAGGCGATCGCCGTTTTTTCGACGGCGCCGCAAATCGACCTGGTTCTGGCCGACACCAACATGCCCCAGATGAGCGGAATTCAGCTCGCGGAACGGCTGAAGCGCATGCGGTCGCACGTTCCCATGCTCCTGCTCGGCGACGCCCAGACCGTGGGAGGAGAAATGCATGTGGCCGATGCGGTGATGGCAAGGAAGAACTGTACTTCGTTCGAACTGCTGGAGCGCGTGAAAGTAATGAGCGCGCGAAAGCGCGGGCCGCGCAAGGGCGCACACCGCGTAGCCCAGGACGATGTCCTGGCCGCGGCGTCGTGAGAAAGACAGGGGCCAGGGAACAGGACCGTGGTTCGGCTGGAACAGATGCCAGCAATGCGAGTTTCAATCCCCGATGAAACTGCAAAGCTGGCGGCCCGGGCCTTTACCCCCTTCGGCGATCTCAAGTTCCAGAGGTTCAACGAGCGGGTAGCCATGTCTACCCGTTCTACTCCCCGCGCCGAATTCCCCAGTCCCTGGCCCTGTTCGTTGCCTTGCCCGCTTCCCACTTGACGACGATGCTCGGGTTTGCTCATACTCCCCATCTATGGCAGAAAGCCGCCGGCGAAGTGTGCCTCCGGTGAAAGTAGGTTCGTATGGACCTGGTTCTTTTACGTCTTCTTTTTGTCTTATTGCTTGCTGCGGTTTGTTACTTCCTCCGGCCCTTCGGACTCGCGACGGGTTGGGAGGGCGCAATCGTAGGTGCGGTCGCGGCCTGCGCGGTCATCGTCTTCGAGATGCGTGTGAGGGCTCTCACGCTGCGGCGACTGATCGGCGCAGTTGTAGGCAGCGTGCTCGGCATTGTTGGTGCGGCCCTGTTCTGCCTCGTGCTGCGTTCGGCTCCGCTCTCCGGCTCCAACTCCGCAGTCCTGCAGATCTTCGTGCTCTTCCTTATGACTTACGTGGGGCTCCTTGTGGGCGCCAGCAAGGGCGACCTGCTGAACCCCGCTGCGCTGGGCACTGTGTTCTCGGGCGACAAGCCGACGCGCCGCAGCGCCAAGGTGCTGGATACCAGCGTCATTATCGACGGCCGCATCGCCGACATCGCCGAGGCCGGCTTTATCGATGGCACGCTGGTCGTGCCGGAGTTCGTCCTGCGCGAGTTGCAAATTGTGGCCGACTCCACCGACGGTTCAAAGCGGCAGCGGGGGCGCCGCGGCTTGGATATGCTGCAGCGCATGCAGTCCAACGCCAAAATTCAAGTCCAGATTGTGCCGGACGACTTCCCTTCCATTCGCGAGGTGGATCTGAAGCTTTTGGAACTGGCAAAGAAGTGGGAAGCCAAGGTGGTCACCAACGACTTCAACCTGAATAAAGTGGCTCACTTGCACCACGTGGAAGTGCTGAACATCAACGACCTGGCAAATGCTCTGAAGCCGGTGGTGCTGCCCGGTGAGCGCATGAGCGTGCTGATTCTGAAAGAAGGCAAGGAGTACAACCAGGGCGTGGGCTACCTGGATGACGGCACGATGGTGGTGGTGGATCATGCCAGGAAGCTGATCGGGCGGTCGGTTGGGATTTCGGTTACCAGCGTGCTGCAGACGGCCAGCGGAAAAATGATCTTTGGCAAAATGGACGAAAACGGTAAGCCGATGGTGGAAGCATGATGAAAAGCAAAGTGCAGGTTTTCACGATCGTCGCAGAGAAACCGGCGGTTTGCACGTGCCCCAAGCGAGAGTGTCCGATGCACGGGGATTGCCAGCGGTGCCGAGACTACCACATGCACTCGAAGCGCCAGCGGTCGCCCTATTGCGAGCGCAAGCCGGGATGGTTTAAGCGGACGTTCGGCGCGCGGCCCGGACGATAATTCCCGCTGAAACCGGCAACTGAACGCAACGAATTGCCCCGTCTTATGCCGACCGCAGACGTTCCGTGAGTCGGCGCTTCGTTTCGGGCCACTCCGACTCAAGAATCGAATAGCGCCAGGAAGTGCGCGCCGTGAAGTCGGATGCCATGCGGTGCGCGCGAAGCTCGCCTTCGAACTGGCCCCCGATGCGTTCGATGGCCGCCTGCGAGCGCTTGTTGCGCGCGTCAGTGTGCAGGCAGACGCGGAGCATCCCCCACACTTCAAAAGCGTGCGTCAGCATCAGCAGCTTGGCTTCAGTGTTTGCACCGGTGCGAGTAGCCTGGTGCGCCAGCCATGTGTAGCCGATCTCGCAGACGTCGGGATTCTGGCGCCCGTGCCGCGGATGATCGGCGGGCCAGTCCCAGCGGGCAATATCAAAGAACCGAGTCGAGCCGATCACGACGCCATCGGACAGGCGAACGGTGGCGAAGGCCAGCGCGGTGCCGGCTTCGCGCCATGCGAGCGCCGTTTCAATGTAGCGGAGAACAGCGTCGCGGCCGATGGGCACGGCGCTCCACTCGTAGAGCGTTGGATCGCCCGACGATGCAGCGACGAGGCCGTCCGCGTGGGCCGGCGACAGCGGCTCAAGGCGAATGTGGCTGCCGGTGAGGACTGGAGAGTTGAGGGTCATATTCTTTCGGGCTGCGGCGCCGGAAGGATCGGACGCGGTGAAGTGCGTGCTCAGTACTTTTGCACCTTCGGGTCGATCTGATCGGCCCACGCGAGAATTCCACCTGCGAGATTCTTCACATTGGGATAGCCCTGCTGCGCGAGAAATTCGGCGATGCGCTGGCTGCGGCCGCCGGAGCGGCACTGCACAACGATTTCGCGGTTGCGATCAATCTCGGCCAGCCGCCGCGGAATTTCGTTCTGCGGAATGAGCGTGCCGCCGATGTTGGAGATCTGATACTCATAAGGCTCGCGGACGTCGAGGATCATGAGATCTTCGCCGGCGTCGAGGCGCCGCTTAAGTTCCTGCACTGTCATTTGGGGAATACCGTTATTCAAGTTTTTCTCCTGACTGGATTGCGGTGCGAGGCCGCAGAATTGCTGGTAATCGATGAGCCGGGTGACCGTCGGATTCTCGCCGCAGACCGGACACTCAGGATTCTTTTTCAATTTGAGCTCGCGAAAGCGCATGGCAAGCGCGTCGACGAGCAAAAGGCGTCCGACCAATGGCTCGCCTTTGCCGAGAATAAGCTTGATGATTTCGGTGGCCTGAATGATTCCGACCATGCCAGGCAGGATGCCGAGCACTCCGCCCTCGGCGCAGTTCGGGACGGTGCCGGGCGGAGGCGGCTCAGGATAGAGGCAACGGTAGCAAGGCCCTTCGCGCGTAGCAAAAACGCTCGCCTGGCCTTCAAAGCGAAACACCGATCCATAGACATTGGGCTTGCCCAAAAGAACGCAGGCGTCATTGACCAGGTAGCGCGTGGGGAAGTTGTCGGTGCCGTCGGCGATGACATCGTAGTCCTTGAGAATCTCGAGGGCGTTGGCGCTGGTCAAAGTGGTTTCATGCTTGACTACCTTCACGCTCGGATTGAGGGCGGTGAGCTTTTCCTCCGCGGAGTCGAGCTTGAGGCGACCGATGTCGTTGGTGGTGTGGATGATCTGGCGCTGGAGATTGCTCGCGTCGACCACATCGAAGTCGACAATTCCGAGGGTTCCAATGCCTGCCGCGGCCAGATAGAGGGCCAGCGGTGAACCGAGCCCGCCTGCGCCAACGCACAAAACGCGCGCAGCCTTGAGCTTCTGCTGGCCCTCGATCCCCACTTCAGGCAGGGAGATGTGCCGGGCGTAGCGCGATAGTTCTGCGCTGGTCAGGTCAGGTCGTTGAATTGGGGAAGCGGCGGCGACCATGGCGCGGAATCTCCGACCCCTTCAGTGTATCGGGCCGGCACGGCGTGTCGCCATGCGCATGGCGGCTCCCGAGTTTACCTCGAGAGTCGCCAGCAGGACATTGGTTAAGTTGAGTTGGAATGCTATTGTGCGGGTTTTGCCGCGGGCTTGGCGGCGGGCTTGGCAGCAGGCGCGGCATGCTTCGGCTTCCAGAAATCCGGAGCTTCCTTGACCCATTCATCCATCGGATAGCTCTGAACAGGGTTGATGGCGAACAACTCCGCATCGGAACTTGCGATGCAGTCGGCTTCGAGTTCACGAAGCTTCTTCAGACCATCTTCGCCAAGTGCGTCGCGGAACCGTTTGTCCTCAGCAAAGCCGGTGTCGATTTCGGCCATCGACTTGTCAGCGCTGAAGGCAACGTACTCATCGTCGCCGCCGTACGCGAGGTCATAGGTGGCCCAATGTGCGCTGGTTCCCGCCTTCTTTTGCGCATCGATGACCAGATTGACGAGTTCGTGCCACTCTTTGCCGTGGCCGGGTTTGATGTGGAACGACGTGACCTCGAAGTCGCGGGCCTGCGCAATGTCCACATCGGGACGGTAGCTCAGGTCGTCGTCGAGCGCGAAAATAAACTGGTCGGTCCCGTCGAGCAGCTCGCCATCGGCCTGGGAGTCCTTGTCCAACGCAGCAGAGAGCGTCGCGTTCTTCATGGTGGCATTGTTGTCGTTCTCCAACGCCGCGAAGGAGTCATAGCCGACGAGGTAGAGGGCGCGCGACTTGCCGGAGAGCGAATTCAGCGCGATGTAGTGGGTGGGCCACTTGGCGGCGGCCATGTCCGCGACAAAATGGCTCTCCGACTTGTCGTGCAGTGAACCGCCTTTTCCGGGCTTGAGGAACTCGCGCTCGATTAGGAGAACCTTTGGGGGATGATGCATTTCCTGTGCCGCGGCGAACAGACTTCCACCGGCCGCGAGGGACAGAGCGAACAGAGCGGGGTGCATGATTTTCATATTTCGAGAATCCTCCTTGATTGGCTCGGAGTTTCTTGGCGATGGGGGAGGGGGAACGGGAAGCGCAAGCTCTCCAGGGCACAGCGATTATGAGGCCCGAAAGTGGATGGTGTAAAGAAGTTTTTCATTTTCGTGAAGATAGGGACAGATGGGATTCATTCGGCGGACGAGAATCTGATCCGAACAGGGCTGAATCAGGCGGGGCTTTCATCCGTGCCGACTTCGTCGATCTGGATCGTTTGCGGAATGAAATGCTTGTCTTCTTCGGCGGTTCCGGCAAGCAAGAACGCGTTGGTGTTTTTGGCGTTGCCTTGAACGACTTCGGTGATGACGGTTACGCAGCCCAGCCAGTGCGCCTCCTCGAGATCAGTCGTGGACCAGTGCGCGGGATGACCGGGGTGGGAGTGATAAAAGCCGGCGATCTCGAGGCCTCGGCTGCGAGCTTCAAGCGCGATCTTCACCAGCTCCGCTGGTGCGATTCCATAGCGGTCGTGTGGTGATTCAGCGCGGGTGTTCGCGGCTCGCACTAGCGAATCGACTTGCCAGCCGGCTGCGAAGTGTCGACCGAGGAGCGCCCCGCAGCACTCCTTGGGAAAGGCTTCTTCACCATGCGCGCGAAGTTCTCGGTAGACGGCAAGCGGCAGGCGCAGGAGGCTCATGCGGTCTCCATCGGCGTCGATGGGAAGCGGGTTCGGGATCGTGATGTGCATTCGGCCATGATGAATATGCTCCGCAATGCAGGTGCGTGTGAAGGAACTGACGGGAAATCTCCGGTCTCATCCGGTATTCTTCCAGTGTAGGCAGCACCCATGAAAAAGCGCTCCTCACATCCGAACTTCGATCAAACGCTGGAACTGTTGTGCGCACATTCGTTCGACGTGGTCCCGCATCCCGGAGTCGCCGGAGGGGTGCTGGTGAGCAAGCACGGAGTGGGGGCGGTTCTGGTGCCGCCGCGCCGTGCGGATGATCCGGAAGGCGCGCCGGTGGCCTACGCCGTCGGTCCGGGAATCCTGGTGAAGGGCGAAGTGGGGCGGTTACTGGACCGGGGCTACCAGAAATTCATTAAGACCTCCCAATACGAACTACCGGCGACGGCCAATCAATTGCAGGCAATCCACACATTCAGCGAGGAGCTGACGCAGCTTATTGGAGCCGTGAGCCTGTATAACGAGTCGCTGGGGACGACCAGCGATGTCTATCGTTACGATCGGCTGATGGGCCGAGAAGCCGCAGATGCCGCGCCCGTCGAGCCATGGGACCATGCGCCGGAGTTGACCGAGGGGCACTAACCGACGGGCATCGAGCTCCGCTGAAGGTTCGGGCGGAGCGCGCCATGAGCGGGTGGGAAGACAGGGACGAGTTCGTGGCCCCCCAGGCTGAGCGCCGTTCCGATCCGCGTTATTCCGTCGATGAAGAATCGGTTGTTCTGTTCGTTGGCTATGGAGCGCCGCTTCAGGCTCGTCTTGTGGATTTGAGCCAGGAAGGATGCCGTCTTCGCACCAAGGAGCCGGTCGCCGCGCGTTCCCGCCTCCCGGTAGAGGTGTTCTTCAAAGTCAATGGAATCTCTTTCCGATTTCGCGGCGTGCTGCAATGGACTGACGGCAAAAACCTTCTCGGAATCCGCTTTGTGAATGTGATTCCGCGGCGCATGGTGGAGTTGGCCAACGTGATTTGCACGATGGAGGAAACCTCGGAGGCCCGCGCAGAAGCAGTCAATTTGCTGGTCGCGGAACAAGAGTCTTCGCAGCCGATCACTCAGCCAGAGCCTGTAACGCAAATTCCGCGAAAGCCCGTGGGACGCGAACGCCGCCAGCAGTCCCGCCATGAGGTCGACCTCACGGCGACAATCCTTCTCGTCAATGTCGGATCCACGCTACGAGGCCGCATTCTGGATCTGAGCCTGACTGGTTGCCGCATCCGCACCGACGATCGGTTCCCGGTGGGCATTTACACGCGCGTAGAGACTGAGTTCCGGTACCAGGGCCTGCCGTTCCGGCTGGGTGGCGTCATTCAGGCCATCCACGACCGCAACACGGTGGGGATTCGCTTTCTCGACCTGAGCCAGCGCAAGCGGGAGCAGGTGCTGGAGTTGATCGGCGAAATTGACGCGATGCACGCGACGAATACTGCCCCAGCCGAAGGACAGGCCTGACGGCCAGGCGGCCGGCACAACACAACGTCTAGATTGAGGCGAGTGCGCTGCGGCTTCGGTTTTCGGGCGCAGACTACTTGACCGGGTCGACCTCAATGTAGTCGAGCGCCGCCGGGTCACCCGCGTCGGGTGCGCCTTCAATGCGCAGCACGTCACCAGTTTTTAACTCCAAGCCTCGCCCATCGGGGCCGCGCGCGGTGAAGCGCGTTGAGTTGTCGCCGTTGGGCCGGCGTGACGTCAGCTTGGCATCGGCGGCCCACGAGACGATCTCCGTTCCGTTGATCGCGAACGTGAAGTGCGCTACGCCGCCCTGCAGGTCGAAGTACTGCACGGCAACGTCAAAGCGGCCAGGTTTGCCGGAATACGTCCACTCGGCGGTGCAGGTCTTGTTCGCGGAGTTTAGATCGCACGAGACTGCTTTTCCGCCCGAAGCGTCTTCCCATGGCGTGACATCGATGATTTTGTATCCCGTGAGGCGGGCATCTTCGGCTTCCATGCGGCCCGGATAGTGACCGGCGCGGCCCAGGGCATCGGGAATGCCGGTCTCTTTCAAAAAATACTGCACGATGGCGTCGCGCCAGACGATGGCGTGGCCAGCCTGGTACTCGAGCCGCGCGCGCTCATCTTCGTAGAGCTGCGGATCGATTTTGCCTTTCAGCGTGGCCCACTCTTCGCCGAGCCGCGCCGCTTCTTCCGCGCCCTTGTAGTGGCTGTCGTAGATGTACTGGATGACGGTCTTGCCCGAATACAACCTGTAGGTCCAGGGAACGTGATGAAAAAACAGCAGCAGGCTCTCTGGAGTAGTGGCGGCCGATTCATAGGTTTTCGCTACCCACGGCGGATATTGGCCGGCGAAGCCTGTTCCCGTCGCGACGCTTCGGTCCATTCCGATTCCTTTGGCGTCGTCGCGGTGCCACTGGCCCCACCCGTTGCGCTCGCTGGCCTCGATGTTCGGTCCGTAGTGGCTGCCGGTAATGTCGGTGAGCGTTTGCGTCCCCAGGAATCCCGTGTAGTCGATGTACGTGGGCCACGACTGCATCAGCATCTTATCCACGGTCGCAACCACTTGCGGGTCGGTGCTGATGGTTTGCTTTGTCCACTCCGCGGCGATCTCGTCCGCGCTCAGATTGGGATTCCACGCGAGGCGGCCGAAAGCGTAGAGGTTGGCCATGGCCAGCGGCGCGCCCAGCCAGTCGTCGCGCCCCACGCAGGAGACGCCGATCATGCCTCCCAGCGGCTGATTGAAGCTCTTGCCCTCGATGATTTTCTTCAGCGGAGTCGAATGGTTTTCAGCGTGCAGATCGAAGTCGAGTTTCTCCTTCCAAAGCGGCGCGAGATAGACGAGGTGGCGCTGCTGGCCGAGATACTCCTGCGTAATCTGCAACTCCATCGCCTCGCCTGTCTTGTGCAGCCCGGCGAAGAGCGGCGACACTGGCTCCTCGGCCTGAAAGTCGATGGGGCCGTACTTGATCTGGACAATCACGTTAGGCGCGAACTGGCCGTCGAGCGGATGAAAGATGTCGTAGGCGGCGCGCGCGCGGTCGGCTTTCATGTCGTTGTAGTCGAGATGGTTGTTGTAGACGAAGGCACGATAGAGCACGACGCCACCATGCGGAGCGAGAGCGTTGGCCAGCACGTTGGCGGCGTCGGCCGGGCTGCGGCCATAGCTGGCGGGACCCGGCTGTCCCTCGGAATCGGCCTTCACCGTGACGCCGGCTAGATCAGGAATCTGCTGGTAGATCTCATTCACCTTCGCGGCCCACCAGGCTTTCACTTGCGGGTCGAGAGGATCGAAGGTCTTGAGGCCGCCGATTTTTTGCGGACTGGCAATGTCGACGCTGATGGCGAGTCGCACGCCCCATGGGCGCATGGCATCGGCGATTCGCGCCAGGCCTTTGATCATGTCCGGCTCGAGAAACGGCGCGGCGTCGTTGACGTTGTTTACATTGCAGCCGTTGATGCCGACCGACGCGAGGAGGCGCGCGTAAACGGCGGCTTCGCTCAGATCGTCGCGAACCTTGCCGCTCTCAAAAAAGATCGACCGGCCGTCGTAGCCGCGAGTGATGCTGCCGTCGATGTTGTCCCACTCATCGACCCAGCGGATGGGCATCGCAGGGTTCTCGATCGTGTCGAGATGAGAGAGGTCCGCACCGGTTGCGACGCGGCGCAGCAAATCGAACGCGCCAAAGAGCGCACCGTGCTCATTCGATCCCGCGACGATGACAAGCGGCTGCCCGTGCCACATGGTCCGGTTGAGCCAGAATCCGTGCGCTGCAATATGAGTGGGAACCGCGAGGCCCGGAAAAGCTGCGCGAACTTCATCGAGCGTGCCAACGACCGTCTCGCCGGCGTTCGCCGAATTGCCCGACATTCCCGCGATGCCGCGTTGAAGCTCCTCGACGGCCGACTGCTCCAGTACGCTCGTGCCGAGCGCGCGAACCGAAGCGGGGATGGCGGAGTGCGCTGGCCCGCCCGCGTAGCGCAACCACGCCGGATCTTCCGTTTGGGCATGCGCCGCTGGCCCTGCGGCAAAAATTGCCACCAATAAAAATGCCATCAGAAAATCAACGATCCACCGCGCCGCAGGCTCCTGTTTCATCATCTTTATCTCCCTACAACGTTCTACCACCCATCGCTGGTTGATAGACTTGGTTGTCTGCGGAGGGTTCTCCCAAATGCCCACCACCATGCAGGCCGTTGTGAAGGCCAAGGCCGCGCCCGGAATCGAGTTGCGCGAAGTGCCGGTTCCCACGCCCGGCCCCGGCGAGGTGCTGGTGCGCGTCGAAGCCGCGAGTGTTTGCGGAACCGACCTGCACATTTATAACTGGGATCCGTGGGCCAAGGGACGCATTCATCCACCGTTGATTCCCGGGCACGAGTTCTCGGGCGCGGTTGCCGGCCTCGGTCGTGGCGTGACGACCGTGCACGAGGGCGACCTGGTGAGCGCGGAGATGCACGTGGCCTGCGGGAAGTGTCTGCAGTGCCGCACCGGCCTGGCGCACGTTTGCCAGCACGTCCGCATTCTGGGGGTGGATGCCGATGGCGCGTTCGCCGGCTATGCCGTCATTCCTGAATCGAACATCTGGAAGCTCTCGCCATCGATCCCTCACGACTACGCATCGCTGCTCGACCCGTTGGGCAACGCAGTGCACACGGTGCTGGCCGGGCCGATTGCGGCGAAGACCGTGGCCGTTACCGGCTGCGGCGCGATCGGGCTGTTCTCGATCGCGGTAGCCAAAGCTTGCGGAGCGGCGCGCGTCTTCGCGACGGAAGTGAATGCGCATCGCAGGAAAGTGGCGCTCGAAATGGGCGCGGATCTGGCTCTCGATCCAACAGCCGACGAAGTTGAAAAGCAGATTCTTGAAGCTACCGGGGGCACGGGCGTGGATGTGCTGCTTGAAATGTCGGGCCATCCCGAAGCCATGCGGCTGGGCTTCGCGCTATTGCGAACCGGCGGGCGCGCTTCATTGCTCGGCATTCCTTCGCGGCCGTTCGAGCTCGACTTTGCCCGCGACATCATCTTCAAGGGCGCAACGGTGCAGGGCATCAATGGCCGCAAGATGTTCGAGACATGGTTTCAGATGGAGGCGCTGCTGGCCACTGGCAAGCTGAATCTGGAGCCGGTGATCACGCATCGTCTGAAGCTGAGCGAGTTCAAAAAGGCGATGGAGCTGCTGCAGTCGGGCGAGGCGATCAAGGTTGTGATGCGGCCGGAGTGAGAGAAGCAGGGACTAGGGACGTAGGGACTAGGGACTTAGGGACTGGGGACTTAGGTACTAGGGACTTAGGGACTAGGGACTTAGGGACTAGGAATTAGGGACTAGAAAAACGACGCTTCGCGCGAGAGAATTACTCGGCCAGGATTACGCGGCGCAGGCCGCGGACTGCGTTGCAAAGATAAATCGCATCGGCTTGGCGCAGATCTTCCAGAGACAGTACGCGCTGCTCGATTTCCGTACGCGTTTCGAGAAGATGCCTGCGATAGACGCCGGCAAGTAGACCGCACTCGATGGGCGGCGTGAACCAGCGGCCGTCTTTCACCAGAAAAACATTGCTGATGGCGCCTTCGGTGACCTCGTCGCGAAGGTTAAGAAAGAGCACATCGTCAAAGCCGCGTTCCCTCGCCTGTGTATGTTCCAGGGCGTAGAGCGGACGCTGCGTGGTCTTGTGGTAGAGCGTCGCGTCGGCTGGATCGGTGCGAACGTTTGAGATGTAAATACGGCCGATGCGATTCGGGTCGCCGGATGGAGGAAGCACGTCGCTGCTAATCTGCGCGCGGCCTTCGGCGTCAAATAAAAGACGGACCTTGCGTGGCTTGGACGTCTCGGCGTCTGCGAACTTCTGGTCGGTGAATGGGCGCGCATGATCTTCCAGAGCTGCGCGGACTGCGGCACGATCGCACGCAAAATCAAAGTACGCGGCCGAATCTTCAAGCCGGTCGAGATGCAACTCGAGTAGCGGATAACCGCCGTCCCACAGCATCGTCTCGATCAGAAACAAAGCGTCGGGTTGGCTGACGATCGGCGCGTTTTCCCTGATGGGACTGGTTGTGCGGTGCGCGGGACCGGTGAGGAACTCCGCCTTCAACAAACACTCGCGATACTCCGCGGCAGGATCGGAGTCAATGACCACGCCGCTGCCCGCCCCCATGGTTCCGCGCGCACCGTTGAGCTCAAGCGTCCGAATCGCCACGTTGAAGACCGTTTGCCGCGGCGAGAAGAAACCGATGGCGCCCGTATACACGCCGCGCGGCGCGTCTTCGAGCTCGGCAATGAGCTGCGTGGCCCGCACTTTGGGCGCGCCGGTGACTGAGCCGCAGGGAAACAGCGCACGGAAGACGTCGTGGAAACCCACTTCAGGCCGCAGCTCCGCGCTGACGGTCGAGGTCATTTGCCAGAGCGTGGGATAACGCTCCACGGCGAAAAGTTGTTCGACCCTGACGCTCCCCGTTCGCGCAATGCGGCCGAGGTCGTTGCGCACAAGGTCGACGATCATCACGTTTTCGCTGCGGTTCTTTGCGTCGTTATGCAGCCACTCGGCGATTTCGCGATCCTCTCGCGTGGTACGCCCGCGCCGTGCGGTGCCTTTCATCGGTCGGGTGACGATGCGGCGCCCGCCGAGGCGAGAGATGCCTTCACGGCTCCTGCCGCAGTGGGAGCCGCCTTCTTCGATGCGGAAGAACAGCTCTGGCGAGAATGAGAGAATGCGGCGGCCCGGCTCACAGTGCAGGAATGCACCATAATCGACCGGCTGGCGTGCGCGAAGCCGCGCGTAAAGCGCCGCCGCACTGTACGGCGCTTCAAACTTCATCGGCGCGGTGAAGTTCAGCTGATAAACGTCACCGGCGCGAATCCACTGGTGAATCTGGGCGATGCGCTCGGCGTATTCGGCCTCGCTGAGCTCGAATTCCGCGGCGATCTCGGGGTCCGGTGCTCGGTTGGCCGCTTCGGCATTCGGCAACTGGCTGCGGAATCGTTCGAGCTCCGGCGGATCGCCACCTTCAAACATTCCCGTGGCATGATCGAAAACGTAGCTCCGTTCGTAGATTCCGAACCAGGCAAGCGGTTTTCCGTCCGGCGCCGCTCGCGATCCAGCCTCCCACCCCAACGACGAGGACCTGTCGTCGGGGACCCCGGCCTTCGGCTCAAAGCAGCTTGCACACTCGTAGCTGAAGAAGCCTGCCGCGCAATGGCCCGCAGCGACCGCGCTCTCAATTTCCGCGAAGAGAGGCGGAATCTCCGCAATCGAAAACGCAACGCACACACGCAAGGGCGCCGTGAACAATTGCGTCCACGGTTTTTCCCTGGTTTCGGAGTCGTTCTGTTTCCCGCCCTCAAGCAGCACTGTGGCCGGCGTCTGCTCCACCAGCGCATAGATTTCCGGGGGAAGTAGATGCTGCCGCGCCATGCAGGCAGTGTACTTAAGAACCGCCGGTGACCGTGAGCATCATCGTGGTGTTGTAGGTGATGGCAGAAACGCCGTTCGTGGACTGTGCTGTGATGGTGACCGTGTATGTGCCGGAAGGAGTCGCGGGATTTGGCACAGGGCCGTGATAGTAGTAGTTGAAGGTAGGCTTGCACGCTGTTGTTCCCAGTGCGGTGACCAGGCCGATCAATGCCACGAGCGCCAGGCGTTGCAACCAGCGCCGCCGGCTCGCACCCCACGCCAATCCACCGAGGCCCAACATGCCCGGCAGCAGAATGGCCCAGGCGACAGGGCGGCCTGCACTACCCGGAAAGCCGGGCTGCAAGACCCTGGCCCCGCTAACCCCGGCGGTTTGAAGCAGCATGGAGCTGACAGGCGGGCAAGCTGCCGGCAACGAGCCGGAGGGACAGCTCGCGGGCGTTGAAGGAAGAATCTCAACCGATTCCGGCGTAAAGGTGCAACTGGCCAGGCTGGGAAGACCTGAGCACGATAGGGTGACGAACATAGGCGACGTGAGCGCTGCGTTGTCTTCAGGGATGACGGTGACGGCGATCGTGCCTGCCTGGCCGGCAGTGAGTGTGAGGGGTAGCGTGGAAGGCGCCACAGAGGCAAGCGAAAGAGTGAAACTCGGAGTAGAGCTGGCTTGGGCAGTCGCGCTGCTCGTGGCAGAAGCCGAGCTCAGGTGCGACGCATCGCCCACGTAGACGGCACGCAGGTCGTGATCTCCGGACGGTAGCGAAAACTCCGGCGAGGCCATGCCCTGGGGATTCAAAACTGCTTCGGCCAGTTCGCGGTCCCCTTCTTCAATGACAACGACGCCGGATGCGGGGAGCCCGTCAGCAGCGGTTACGGCAACCGTGGCGGTTGCTTGTGTATGCCCGCCCAGCTCGCTGGTTTCGACGGCCAGCGTGGTGTGCGTCGCGATCTGCTGCGCCGCAGCGACCGCCGGGAGCACAGCCAGCGCCAACGCGATCCCGAGTCCCGCAACCAAATCAAGCCGCAAATAGCGGCAGTTCAACCCTCTCACTTGCACCTGCTCCGACTCTCCAGAATGATTGCGCTATCGCCCAGCAGCGCCTGGCCTTAGGACTCTGTGTAAACCCCTATTGTAACTGGCCGGGGCGCAACCCGGCCAACCCCGCTCGCGGTCCGTCCGGCCCTATCCCGGCCTTCTCTTTGACGCATGACCGGTGGGAATGCCACCCATACAATCGCGCTATGCTTTTGAGCGTAGGTGCACTGCCATGACAGAAGCTACGCCCCGCCCCCAACTTGCACATCTCACCGCCGTCCTCGACGATCTTCGCGCAAAGGGTACGCACTTCAATCTCCGCGTGCTCGACGATCAGCAGGCGCCGGTATGCCACTACGACGGACGCAAGGTCATCAACCTGGCCAGCAACAATTATCTGGGCCTCGCAAACCACCCCAAACTCATTGAGGCAGCCATCGCGGCCACGCGGGCCTTCGGTGTGGGCTCGGGAGCGGTGCGCACCATTGCCGGAACCATGCGCATCCACATGGAGCTCGAGGAGAAGATTGCGCGCTTCAAGAATGTCGAGGCCTGCGTGGTTTTTCAGAGCGGCTTCGCGGCCAACGCCGGCACCGTGAGCGCCATTCTCGGCAAAGAGGACTTCATTCTCTCCGACGAGCTGAACCACGCCAGCATCATTGACGGCGCACGGCTTTCGCGCGCCACGATCAAGGTCTTCCGGCATAAGGACGCTGCCCACTGCGAGGAGCTGCTCAAGGAATTGGAGAAAGCGCCGGGCAGGAAGCTGGTCATCACCGACGGCGTTTTTTCGATGGATGGCGACATCGGTCCCGTGGACAAGCTGGCCGCGCTGGCGGAGAAATATGGCGCCATCATGATGGTCGACGATGCTCACGCCTCTGGCGTGCTGGGCCGCAACGGGCGCGGGTCGGTGGATCATTTTGGCATGCACGGCAAGGTGGACGTGCAGGTGGGCACGCTTTCGAAGGCCGTCGGCGCGCTGGGCGGTTACGTCTGCGGGACGAAGGATCTGATCGACTACCTTTACCACCGCGCGCGGCCATTTCTGTTTTCCACGTCGCATCCGCCTTCTGTGGCGGCCACGTGCATCGCCGCCTTCGACATTCTGGAACGCGAGCCGGAGCGGATTCTGCGCCTTTGGTCGAACACGCGCTATTTCCAGGGCGAGTTGAAGCGGATCGGCTTCAACATCGGCGGCGTCAATACTCCTGCCACCGAAACGCCGATTACTCCAATCATCGTGGGCGAGGGCCGCGCAGCCATGGACTTCAGCCGCGCGCTCTTTGACGAGGGCGTAATGGCAACGGGGATCGCGCTCCCCACAGTGCCGGAAGGCAAAGCACGCATCCGCGCCATTTTGACCAGCGAGCACACCCGCGCGCAGCTTGACCGCGCGCTGGAGACGCTGGAGCGGGTGGCAAAGCAGATGGGGATTCTATAGAAAGACCGCAGAGTCGCCGTAGAATCGAAATCAATGATCGCTCATCTGCGCGGCAAGCTCATTCACAAACAGCCCGGCCAGGCAATCGTCGAAGCTGGAGGCGTGGGTTACGACGTCTCCATCTCCGTACCGACGTTTACGGCGCTTCCCTCGGTGGGCGCGGAAGCCGCGCTTCATATTCATACGCAAGTGAGCGATAGCCAGATCGCCCTTTTCGGATTCCTGGACACGGACGAAAAGCGCCTCTTCGAGCGGCTCATCACGGTGAGCGGCGTCGGTCCGAAGCTGGCCATCAAAATCCTCAGCGGGCTTAACTCCGAACGCGTGATTCAGGCCATTCGTGGGCAGGATCACGCGCAGCTTACGCACATTCCCGGCGTGGGCAAAAAGCTGGCCGAGCGCCTGGTGGTCGAGCTCAAAGACAAGCTCGATGATTTTGCAGTCGCGCCGGCGCAGCCGTCCGTGCAAGGCCCTGCCGTTGACGATGTGCTTTCGGCGTTGACCAACCTGGGATATCAGCGGCCAGCCGCCGAGAAAGCCATCGAGCAGGCCATTGCGAAGGAGAAAACGCTGGCCGCCGATTTCGATGGGCTGTTTCGCAGCGCGCTGAAGGTGATTCGGTGAGCCTTTCTCGAATTCCGCGCGAGGATCACAGTTGTTATCCTTTCGCCTTCGTTCAATAATGTCCGGGGCGGGTAAGTAAGCTCATGAAGATCGCCGGCAAATTTGCTATCTTCACTGCTGTTCTGTGTGCTTTGGCAGCCACTGTTTGCGCCGGTTTCTGTTTCGGATACTGGAACCGTGTGCACGGAAAATACGGCAGGAATCTAGACTTCCGCGTGTCGGCAATGACCACCGCATATTTCGACCCGTTCAACCGAGCGCCGGAAGGGCCCGATGTGTTTTCCGTCTCGCAGGCCCGCGAGATAGAGGAGAGCGGTCAGGCTCCTGCTGGTTTCACGTGGTTGCCGGTCTCGAAATTCTATTTGGTGGTAACCGGTGGGGGTATCGAGCCCCGTGGCATTACGCGCGTAACCAACGGGCAGGAGTTTCTGCTCGTGGCCAATCGACCTGAGATGATGCTCACGCATTCGGCGGACAAGCCTGCATGGGGTGCCAAGTCTGTGGAGATGACCTCCACAACCATCTATGGTCCGGTGGTGAAACGAGTTCAAATCGATTTCGACGACACCGGCAAAGATTTGTTGAGGCAGTTCACCGAAAAGTATGTGCGGCACTCCATTTCGGTGGATGTGGACGGGCAAGTGATCGCGAGCATGGGGCTCCTGACCCCAATCAAGAGAGGCGGTCTTGGACTCACATTTCCCGAGGGCGCGGAAGTTGTGGCGGGGAAGCTGCGCGATTCGCTGACGTCGGAGCAGAAGTGATTATTCCGCGGGCGCTGGGGGAATCCATTAGGTTCGGACAGCATTCTTTCAGAATCGTGCGATGCAATCCTCTCATCGAAAAAACACAGGTGTATTTGTTGGTTTCGCCGGTCCGTTTGTAACCGGAAATTCGAATATTTCGGTCTAGAATATAAGAACCGTTGATACCTGATTTCCCGTTAAGCGTCAGAATTCCCCGCGCGCAAAGGATGGTTTGATTGCGATTCACTGTCGCCGTTGTCAGCATCGGTGTCGCTCTCAGTGTCGCCCTCGGTGTCCGGGCCGGGGCCACGCCGATTCCAAATACGCTGCGGATCGCCAATTTGGCGCCCGTCTGCACATTTGCGTCTGACATTGGCGCGGTTCATTCCGATTCGAGTCTGACAGCGGGTGATTTTTCCGCCGAATTTGACCACGTTTTGGAGTTCGATTTGGCCGACGGTCCCCAAGCCCCATCGAGCAGCAGCTCGACCGGCTCAAATAAAGCCACGCATCCAGCGCCTGATCCCAGTGTTCCCGTTGACGCCAACGGCAATCCGATCCCGCTCGAACGCCAGGAGCCGACGCGGATCCTTGGTTTCATGCCGAATTTCCGGACTGTTTCCGGCGGAGCCAAGCCTCCTCCCCCGGGTTGGAAATACAATTTCACCGTTGCCACGCACCAGGCGACCGACTATTCTTCGTTCATTTTTCTCGGCCTCACATCGCTCAGCGCCGAAGGCATTGATGAGCACCCGGCTCTCGGTCACGGTGCGAGCGGCTTTTATGCGTATACGTGGCGCGGCTTCCTCGATAAGACCGACAATACCTATCTCTCCGCATGGCTATTGCCCTCGCTCATCCACGAAGACACGCGCTATTACGCCCTTGGCACGGGTCACAACTATTTCGTCCGCGAACTGTACGTCATCAGCCGCCAGGCGGTTGCGAAGACGTACGGTGGACACCAGACGCCGAATATTGCCGGCCTCGGCGGCAAAGTGCTCACGCAGGTCGTCTCGCGGTACTATTACCCGTCCAGTGCGACCACCTTTCCCGTGCTCGCCGAAAAGTTCGGCTACTCGGTGATGCGCGACGTGATCTTCACGTCGATTCGCGAATTCTACCCGGACGCAGCCGCGCATTTCATTCGCAGGCACCGGGAGAAGATGGCGGCGAAGGCGGCGGCGAAGGATGCGACGGCGCACTGACGGCCGGCTAACGACGGAAATGGGGTCGGCCGCATCTTGTGTGGTCTTGGTTGCATCTAGTAATGGGGGTCGCGATGTCAATCATCCGGAACTGTCCGTCCTGCGGAAAGCAGAATCGTATTCCCGCGAAGCACGTTGCCGACACGGGCCGATGCGGAGCGTGCAAAGTCTCATTGCCGCCGATGTCGGAACCCATCGCGGCCGGCCCGTCTGAGTTTGACGAAATCGTTCGCGCGAGCAAGGTTCCGGTACTCGTGGATTTCTGGGCCGAGTGGTGCGGCCCCTGCCGCATGGCGGCGCCCAACGTTGCGCAAGTGGCGCGCGACCTCGCTGGTCGCGCGGTTGTGCTCAAGGTCGATACCGAAAAGTTCCCGGAGCTCGCCGCGCGCTTTAAAGTCCAGGGCATTCCCAACTTCGCCGTCTTCGCCAATGGAGAGCTCAAGTTTCAGCAGGCAGGCCTGGTGGATGCGAATACGATGAAAAGCTGGCTCACCCGCGCAGCTTAGCGGAAGAATCGCGCGATTCGGAAATGAAATCAATCGGGACGCGTACAGATTGCCAATGTGAAAATCTCAGTGAGTCACTCGCGCTAAACTCCAGTAGTCGTGGCTATAAAATCCAAATCAAAGAATTCTGTCGCGCCTGCGCTGCCTTACTTCCGGTCGGAAGCTCTCACCTTCCTGCGCAACCTCGCCAAACACAATGACCGCGCATGGTTTCAGCCGCGCAAGGAGCAGTTTGAAGCCGAGCTGAAGGAGCCGATGCTGGCCATCGTACGCAAAATTACCGACGCCATGGCCGATTTTGCGCCAAATCATGTGCGGCCCGCGGAGAAGAGCCTGTTCAGGATTTATCGCGACACGCGTTTCTCGAACGACAAACGCCCCTACAAAACGCATGTGGCCGCATGGTGGACGCACACTGGTTTCGAGAAGACCTCAGGCGCGGGCTATTACTTTCACGTGAGCGCGAAGGAAGTGATCATCGCCGCCGGCTCATACATGCCGGAAAAGGAACAACTGGCCGCGATCCGCCACTGGCTGCTCGATCATCACGCGGAGTTCCGCAAACTGCTCAAGCGGCCTACCGTGCGCAAGCTCTATGACGAATTTGAGGGCAACGCGCTGACGCGCCCACCGAAGGGATTCCCGTGCGAGCATCCGGGGTTGGATCTGATTCGCTGCCGCCAATGGGGGCTGGCCGCGGAGCTGCCGGCGAAGGCCGCTCTCAAAAAGGACATTGCCGACGTGGTGATTCGCTACTTCAAAGTCGCCGCGCCCGTGGTTGACGCGCTCAACACGCCGATCGCAGCCAGCCTCGTGCCCAGAAGAAGGGTGCTTTTCGGACTGAAATGACCCGGCGAAATTGATTGCGTTTCCCACCATTGCCGCGAAAAACAGAAACGCGGCGAGAATCGGGCGCCCAACATTGGAACCTGCCAAACCCGCTCCAAATGCGGGTTTCAGAGGCCCGATAGCCCAAAATCCGGCAAAAATCGGCATTTCACCCATAAAAACCGAAGAAAATTGTGGAAAAGCCGTATTTTCCCATTGACTTTGTCCCTACCCAAGCCGCATGGTAACCATCGGCAGGGTTCTTCGTAGCCGCATGAATACAGGGTTTTCGCGCCAAGTGACTTTGATCGCCCTTCCTCCATGCGGTGAGAATTTTGCGCGAAAGCCCCACCAATCAGGCAGCCCCCAGGGCCTGCCGAGAAGGAGAACAATCAATGGCAGCTGGAATGACCAAGACGGCTTTAACACGGCATCTTGCCGAGAAGCTCGAACTGACCAACAAGCAATCCGCAGCTTTCCTTGACGTGCTGGCTGAAACAGCCATCAAAGAGACCAAGAAGAGCGGCGTATTCGTAATCCCCGGAATCGGCCGTCTGGTGAAGGCCGAGCGCAAGGCTCGCATGGGCCGCAACCCTCAGACCGGCGAGGCCATCAAGATCAAGGCCAAGACCGTGGTGAAGTTCCGCGTGGCAAAGTCCGCGAAGGACGTCATCGCACCTCCGAAGAAGTAGTTCCTCCCTCGGACTGCACGGAAAGGGGAGAGCCTCGCGCTCTCCCTTTTTTATTTTGGCTGCTTGAATCAAGATTGGATTTTATTCGCACTCCGCCGGCCTGCCGGCTCATCCAATGAGTTATGACAACGGCCTCGGCTCTTCTCCAACAAATTGCTGCCAATCCAACGAACCGCTCCTCGATTCTTTTCCTTCTGCGTCTTGAAGGGCTGGTTGTGGCTGTGGCTACGGCCGTGATCTATGCGCGCATCGGAGCGAGTTGGTGGCTTTTTGCGGCGCTGTGGCTTGCGCCTGACGTTTCGATGCTCGGCTACCTGGCCGGCCCATGCCGAGGCGCGCGGATCTACAACGCATTCCACACGTACATTGCGCCGGGTGTGCTGGCACTTTGCTCGCTGATGCCCGGGGCGCACACCGCGCTGCCGGTGGCGCTCATTTGGGCGAATCACATCGGCGTTGACCGGCTGCTTGGTTACGGCCTTAAATATGGGAACGGCTTCGGATTCACGCACCTGAGTCGCCTGGGAAAGCAGCGAGCCTGATCAGGCGGCACTCGGCTTGGCTTCGTCCGCCTTCGGTTTTCGGCCCGGCACGAGCGCGCGCACAATCAGCCACACTCCAAACGCGATGAGGATCGATCGCGGCCAGTTGAGATGGAAAGGCCACCACGCGACGACGAAAGCCGCCGCGCTGGCCAATGTCGGAATCAACGCCTTCATCAGGCCGCGCGCTAAAAGCGAAGCCAGAAAGCTCCAGAAAATCCCCTCCAACATGAGTTGCTGCTGCTGGTTGTAAAACCAGGCCAGAACGGCCATGGTGAAGAACGTGCCGATGGGCATGACCTCGGTGAAGATTGCAGTGAGCCAGTGGGGCTTATTCCCGGCGGGCGGCAGGCCGCTGCGCAAGCGCGGAAGCAGCCGCGGCACCGAGCGCAAATACTCCGCATAGGGCTGGCCAAGTTGCTTGCCGAGAAACGCTTCTTCTCCCAGAATCAGGCGCATGTAAAAGATCGAGATCAGCACGATGGTGAACAGCGCACCCGAGGGCGTCATGAGCAGCGTGACGGCGAGCATCATGAACCAGCCGCCGAGGTAGAGGGGATTGCGCAGGTAGCGGAACGGTCCGTCGGCCATCACAGCTCCGGCTTGCATGTCGCCGTGATGAACCGTGCTGTAACCGAGATAGGCCGCTCCCCACACGCGCAGCACCGCGCCGGCAAGGGCCGCCAGGGCGCCGAGAACGATGACGATCGGCATGGCCACGGAGAAGCTGGCTATGCCCAATCGGCCCAATTCGTATGGAAGCCATACCAGTGAGGTGGTTCGCCACCCGAAATCCCATCCGCCGACCCAGGGCGCCCAGAATCCAAAAAAGACGATGACGATTTGAATGATCATCCGCAGGCGAAATTCGATCGCACTGGCGCGCATGTTTCTCTCCAAGGTCAAGGTGAGCTTTAAGGCTGTCTTAAGAATACGCGGAGACGGATGAAGTTCTGAATGAAGCTGAAGCCGGCTATTTCAGATTCTTGATCGTGGCGCCATCGGGAATCTTCACCTCGAACTGGCTATCGGTGACGTTGACGTTCTCGTGAACCTGTTCAAAGCTCAATACGATCTGGATTCCTTCCTGCGGGCGCTTGATCGTCACTTTGGCGGGATACTTGCCGGCGCTGAACGTGGTGTAGTTGCTGTAGACAATCTGCGTCTCCGGCACGCCTTCGCTATTGAAGACCCACTGCTCGTAGGGCATCATATCGTCGCGGTGGAATGTGATGGTCCTCGTGGGCAGAAGCTCATGGCCGCTTTTATGGTGCATGATGCTCAAGACATATTCCGGCTCTGTGTACAGATGTTTGTTCGAGGCGTCTGCAACCGTCTCCGTATCGCTGGCCACCATATATTCTTCGTCCGGGTCCATGCCCCGCACCGCGATCGCGTCAAGGAAAAAGTCAGGGCGCAGGTTTTCAAGCGGATTAGCCGACTCTTCCGTTACGGCGCTTGTACCTTTAATGACCAGGTTCTTGGATGGAATGACAAGCGAGAAGCGATTGCCATCGCTTCCCATATCGAAGATCATCACACCGAAGTACGTTCCCCGCACGCGCAGCATCTGCGGTTTGCGCATGATAATGACTCCGCGACAGGAGGGGAAGTCCTTGGCGATGCCCTCGCCGGTTTTTGTCTCGGTCGCGTAGATTTCCACGATGGCCGTGAGATTGCTCAGCGCATTCCACCGCTGGTTGAGTTGCGCAACGAGTTGGTCCGGCGTTGCCGTTTGCACATTGCTCGGCGCGATTGGCACCGGTAAATGGCGCTTGGTGGGGATGAAGTAGGAGCATCCAGATAGCAGGAGCGGAAGAAACAGCGCAATGGCGCGTGCGGGACGAGCGTGCAGCCTCATCGTTGACCCGCTTTCTTCTGTGCCTTGCGATAGTTCGCCACATTGCGGGTGTGCTCATCGAGGGTTTCCGCGAAGAGCGAATGGCCCTGTGCGTTGGTTCCAGCGGCCACAAAGTAGAAGTAGTTTGTCTTCGGCGGATCCATGGCCGCGCGCAGAGACGGAATGCCAGGATTCGAAATGGGGCCCGGCGGCAGCCCGGCATGCAGATACGTGTTGTACGGCGTGTTGCGCGTCAGATCGCTCTGGTAGATAGCGCCACGCCAATGACCTGCCACCTCGAGCCCGTAGATCACCGAGGGATCGGTGTTGAGCGGCATGCCCTTCGCCAACCGGTTTTCAAACACGCTCGCCACCAGCGGGCGTTCGGCATCCACTGCCGTTTCACGCTCTACCAGCGACGCGATGGTCACCACCTGATGCACGTTCTCACCCAACCCCAATTGCGCGGCTACCGACCGGAATCGCTTCACCATGGCGGCAACCATCTGGTCTGCCGTAATGGTCGGCGAAAAACGGTACGTATCCGGAAAAAGATAACCCTCGAGACTCTTCGCGCCGGGATCTAAATCGGCCACCAGTTCCGTCTGGCTCCTGGCCGCTTGAAGAAATCCCTCCCGCGTGCCCAGCCCCGCCAGTTCCACTCGCGCGGCAATATCGAAGATGTTAGCCCCTTCCGGAATCGTCAGAGCCTTGGTATAGACATCGCCTCGGGCAATCCGCGCATAAACTTCGGTGACCGGCGCCGGATGGTCAAACCGATAGGTCCCGGCATGCAGGGTTCCATGGCCGAACCAGCGCACCAGATCGAACGCATACCGGGTGCGGACCACGCCTGCCGATTCCAGTTGACGCCCAATTCGCGTGGCAGACGAACCGGGCACAATGTTCAGGAATGTCTCCGTATCGGGCCCGTAGGGCGTCATCACCAGCCAGGCTCCAGCGCCGGCCCCAATTGCCGCAACCAGCAGCAATACCAACAAGATCCCCGCACAGCCGGAACCCTTCTTTTTGCCGCCACTCCGTCTGCGCCGAGCCATTCTGTCGCGGTGGCCCCTTCCATCAGAAAAGAATAAGAACGCGAGGATTCGTTCCGGTGTTCCCCAGCCTCGATTGTACCGGGAGCAAAGCGGCGCCGGGCCGACTGAGTGCGCCACAGACGGGCGAGTGCCTCAAGAACAATCCGGGCCTGTGGAGCTTTAAGCTAGGGGCTAGGAGCTAGAAGCTGGAAGCTGTTCCTCATCCGCGCTATCTCGGACTTGACGTTGGCAGCCGCCGCATCGGCGTGGCCGTGTCGGACGAACTGGGCCTGACGGCGCAACCGGTGCTCACGCTTGAGCGGCGCGGCAGCGGGACTGCCAACCAGCGAGAAGACCTGCGATCGCTGGCGCGCCTCTGCCGCCGGCATGCCGTGACGGGAATCGTGGTCGGCAACCCGCTGCATCTTTCAGGAGAGGCGAGCCCGCGCGCGATCAGGACCCAGGCGTTCGCCGCCGAGCTGGGCGAACTGACAGGCTTGCCGATTCACCTTTGGGACGAGCGCCTTACGACCCGCGAGGCGCACGAGATTCTTTATGAGGCTGGCCACGACCGCCAAAAGCATCGCAAGGTGCTGGACCAGGTGGCGGCGACGCTGATTCTGCAGTCCTTTATCGACGCACGAAGGAATGCGGCGAGCCCAGCGGCCGATCACTAATCGCTGGACGCTGCTGCCTTATAATGAAGGGTCAGGAAGGTTAACTTTTACGCGGCTGGAGCAGCCTCTCCCCGCCACCGGAACACGGATGCCCGAACACATCAAAAAGAAGCTCCTCGAGGAGATTCAGCAACTCGAGTACGAGCTTACCTCCGAGCTCCCCGCCGAGATCAAAAAGGCCCGGGCCATGGGGGATTTGTCGGAAAACGCTGAATATCACATGGCCAAGCAGCGGCAGGAGTTTGTGAATGCCCGGCTGGGCCAGCTCAAGAAGCGCATGGGTGAGCTTTCACTGGTGAATCTTCAAAACATTCCCCACGACAAAGCCGGATTCGGATCGACGGTGGTGGTCTACGACTCGACCAAGGACGAGGAGATTATTTACCGCCTGGTGACGAGCGAAGAGGCCGACGTCTCCAAAGGGCTGATTTCAACCACTTCACCCATTGGCCGCGGGATCGTCGGAAAGAAGGTTGGCGACGTGGCCACCATTGTGACTCCCAACGGCAAACGCGAACTGGAAATCCTGAAACTGACGACGATCCACGACGAAGCCGCCGCGGCGGAATCCGCGGATGGTGCTGCAAAGTAGCAAGGAAGCTCGAATGACCTGGACTAGCGCTTTTGGCCGTGCCTGCGGCTGGCTTTTAGACCGCATCGTGTATGGGCTGGCGCTTACCCGCATCTCGCCCAATGTGCTTACCTTCATTGGGCTGGTCATCAACATCATCGCCGCGTTTCTCTTCGGCCATGCCAACTCCACCAACGGCGACATCATGTTTTTCTACGCGGGCCTGGTCATCTTCGGCGCAGGCATTTTCGACATGGTTGATGGCCGCGTGGCGCGCCGCATCAACATGGTGACCGTCTTCGGCTCGTTCTTTGACTCGGTGATCGACCGCTACTCCGACGTGGTGCTGTTCTTCGGGCTGCTGGTCTACTACGGACGGATCAATCGGTTTCGTTATGTGGTGCTGGTGGCGTTTGTCATGGTCACCTCGCTCATGGTCAGCTACACGCGCGCCCGCGCCGAGGCTCTCATTGGCCAGTGCAAGGTAGGCTTTATGGAGCGGCCCGAGCGCATCGTGCTCATTCTGCTGGGCGCGCTGTTCAATCATTGGGGCGTGATGGCACCGGTGCTCTGGCTGCTTGCGGTGCTCTCAACGGTCACCGTGGTTCACCGCGTCGTCTACACCTACCAGAACACGAAGCACCTGGCGCCGCTGACGTGAGGAGCAGCCATTAGCTATTAGCCTTTAACTCGTAGCTCTCCGGCCAAACCCGGGCCGCCGTTTCTAGCTCGACGAATTTAACTCGCGGGCAAATGGCCGAGCATCTTCTCGCATGACAAACGCTCTCGACTCCAGCAAAATGAAGCTGAGAGCTAACAGCTAGAAGCTAATCGCTGCTTCATCGCATCTCATCGGATATGAGCACAGAAAAGGCGACATTCGGAGCGGGGTGTTTTTGGGGTGTAGAGGCTGCGTTTGCAGCGATCCCCGGCGTAACGGCGACGGCCGTGGGCTACGAGGGCGGATCGCTGGACCGGCCCAAGTACAAAGACGTTTGCACGGATAAGACGGGCCACGCCGAGGTCGTCGAACTCGACTTCGATCCCGATAAAGTGACCTACGAAAAGCTGCTCGACGCGTTCTTTGAGCTGCACGACCCCACGACGCTCAACCGCCAGGGGCCGGACTGGGGCACGCAGTACCGCTCCGCCATCTTCTTTCACTCGCCGGAGCAAGAGGCGCAGGCCCGCGCCAAGATCGAGGAGCTCACGGCCGACGGCCGCTACAAGCCCCGCAAGATTGTGACCAAGGTGGAACCGGCGCAGGCTTTCTGGCGTGCCGAAGATTACCACCAGCGGTATCTTGAAAAGCGCGGGCAGGCAAGCTGCCACATCTAAACAACAGTTCGTAGTTCTTTGTTCGCAGTTCTCAGTTGTGAGCGTCGGTGCCGGCACTTTTGGGATGCGACTCTGACTCCTCCACGGCTTCCGCAGCAACTGCCTCGCCCTCGGCAGGCTCGGATTCTGCTTCAGCAGCCGTTGCGGCGCCGGGCTCGTCGAACCACATGCTAGCGATCCACCACGCCAGCACACACAGGTAGACTGCGTTATTGCCGTGGATCAGCTTGTCGCGCAGATTCATCACGCGCTCGTATTCTGCCTGGGTATGAATATGCGTGTGAGTGCCGATGGCCTGCAAGCTTCCACGGAGCGCGAGTTGCGCGAGCGCCGCTGTCGAAAGGCCAATCGCGATACGCTGCGCATGGCTGTGCCATCCGGCCCCGAAGCGCCTGCCCAGCAGGGTGATCATGAGGCCTAATTCGACGGTCACGACACTGGAAAACAGAATTCCTTTGTCCACAGCCAGATCCATCAGCCGAATCGTGGCCAGCTCCGACGTAGCCGTCAGAGTCTTCCAGGCCGGCCATGGTCCCCAGAACACCAACACCGCTGCGCCGATGGCCACGATCACCAGCGTGCCGATGATCCAGCCGAGTCTGCCCATGCCACGGAATGAGCGCCGCGCCAATTCCACCAGCACAAGCAAGCTGACGACTACTTCAAGATTCGACAACACCAGAAAAATCTCGGTGCCGGTGAAGCGCGACATTTTGGACAGCAGGAGCTGCGTCGTCAACAGCAGCACACCCATCAAGGCGATGCTTGCGGTAAACCACGGAAAGCGTCGGGCTCTGTCGCGCCCTAAAAGCACGACGAGCAAGACCAGCAAGGCCGCGAACGTGAGCGTCCACAAAACCTGCGCTGCTGAGAGTTCGAAATTGAAGTGCATATTGACCTTGTCCACGCGGCTCTGTTCTACCGCAAGCCCTCCCTAAGTCTAACCGGGCACACTGGCTCTGGGGCCTGCCATAATTCCTTCATGCTGGTTCTCGCTTCCGCCTCGCCACGCCGCAGTGAACTGCTCACGCAGGCAGGCTACCGGTTCCGTGTGCATCCCGCGCACATCAACGAGGATCCGCTCGCGGACGAGGATCCGATCGTTTATGTCACCAGGCTGGCGCGAGAGAAAGCGGAGGCCGTTTTCCGTGAGCTGACTGCAGCCAGTCCAAAACCAGAAAAAATTGCCGTGCTTGGCGCAGACACCACCGTCACTCTGGACAACAGCATTCTGGGCAAACCTGCGGATGCGGACGACGCCGCGCGCATGTTGCGGCTGCTCTCAGGCCGAACGCATCGCGTGATTACGGGCGTGGCGTTGGTCACCGCTGCGGGCGCTGAGGTGGCCGCGGAAGTCACGGCGGTCAGGTTTCTCACGCTTTCAGAAGCGGAGATCGCCGATTACGTGGCTGGCGGCGAGCCGATGGACAAGGCCGGAGCCTACGCCATCCAGGGCAGCGCCGCACGCTGGATTCCCCGCATCGAAGGCTGCTATTTCAACGTGATGGGCCTCCCGCTGGCGCTGGTTTCGTCGCTGCTGGAGACGTGCGACTACGTGGACTGACGGGCCCGCATGCGGCGATCTCCGTTCCGCGCTAGAATGGTCGCACTTCAAAAACAGGGCCAATCTCATGCGGAAAACTCTTTTCCTGTGCAGCGCGTTTGGGTTGCTGGTCGCAGTGTCGCCGGCGCTGGTTTGCGCGCAATTTCAGCCGCCGAATCCCGACGAGCTCAAGATGACCTCCGACCCCAAAGCGCCGGGGGCCGATGCGGTGTACTTCGAAATCAATGAAGTCGCCAACGATCCGATCCACTTCGAGAGTGTCTACAAGCGAATCAAGGTTCTTACTGAGAAAGGCAAAGAGCTTGCCACCGTCAATGTGCCCTACGTAAAAGGGAACAGAAAAGTCACCAACATTAGAGCCCGCACAACCCATTCGGATGGGACCGTGATCCCGCTCAATGTAAAGCCCGAAGACCTGTTGAGCGCAAAGATCGGCGAGAATCAATTCGGACGCATGGTTTTTACGCTCCCTAGCGTGGAAGTCGGGAGCATTCTGGAATACAGCTACGAATACCGCTGGGACGATAACGAATATATTCCGCCGTCATGGGAGATCCAGCAACCCTATTTCATCCACAAAGCACATTACCAATTCACGCCGTTCAAGGCCTTCGCACCCAACGGTACCCCAAATTCGGCGACCAGCATGTACCTGACCGACAGCCGGGGACGGATCGTCAATAGCCTGATCTGGTGGAATCACCTGCCTCCAGGCGTCACGATGCAGACCAGCGTGAACGGCAGCTATAGCGTGGACGTGACCGATGTTCCACCGATTCCCGACGAGGAGCACATGCCGCCCATCAACAGCTTCCTCTATCGAGTGTTCTTTTATTACAAGACGCAAAGCGATGCCGAGCACTTCTGGCCGGAAGAGGGCAAACTCTGGTCAAAGGACGTGGACAAGTTCGCCGAGCCGTCAAAGGTCATCACGGACGCAGTGAGCGGATTGATCGCTCCCACAGACAGCGACCTCGAAAAGGCAAAGAAGCTCTACGACGCCGTGCAGGCGCTCGACAACACCGACTACTCACGCCAGAAGACCGCATCGGAGATGAAGGAACTAAAGATCAAGGAAGCTAAGCATGCGCAGGACACATGGGCACAAAAGAGTGGATCGAGCGAAGACATCGCGATGCTCTACCTGGCCATGTTACGGGCCGCGGGACTAACAGCCTACGCAATCAAAGTCGTCGATCGCGGCGGAGGACTCTTCGACCCCAGTTACCTCAGCCTTGACCAGCTTGACTCAACACTGGTGAGTTTGACTACCGGCGGCAAGCAAGTTCTTCTCGACCCCGGCGAGAAAATGTGCCCGTTCCAGACCGTGAGCTGGCGGCATTCTGACGCCGGCGGTCTTGGTCAAAGCGATCAGGGCGTCGTTTTTTCTGTTACTCCGATGCAGCAGTATAAGGAAAACGTCGTGCAGCGCATAGGGGATGTTTACCTAGACGCGCAAGGCGGAATGACTGGTTACGTCAACATCGTCATGACAGGCCAAAGGGCGTTGCACTGGCGGCAGCGCGCTCTTGAAGAAGATGACGCCGAACTGAAGAAGCAGTTTGACCGCGAGGAATTGGAGGGGCGCGTGCCCGAGGGCGTTGAAGCCCACGTCGATCACTTTCTGTCGATGAACGATGCGTACGCCAATCTGATCGCCGTGGTTAACCTCAAAGGGTCGCTCGGCATGGCCACGGCCAAGCGTCTCATTCTTCCTGGATTCTTCTTTGAAACCCGGGGCCACACACCTTTCGTGAATGAGGAAAAGCGCCTGGAGCCGGTCGACATGCATTATGGCGATCGAGTGACCGACCAGGTGACTTATCACCTGCCGGAGGGAATGACCGTGGAAGGCATACCACCGGATGCGAATTTCTCCTGGCCGACACATGCACTGCTCGTAGCCAAAAGCCTGGCGCAACCCGGCCAGATCGTCATTGGCCAAACGTTGTCGGTTGCATTCACTTTAGCCAAACCCGAGGAGTACCAGGATTTGCGCGGGTTCTATCAGAAAGTGGCCGCCGCCAATCAGGGGCAACTGGTGTTGGATCTTCCAACCGGCGGCAAAGGCAACTGAATCGACGGCCTCAAATTGTGACCTGCGTGTGATTTGCCGGCAGCGCCGCGCGTTGCGGGCCGTTCCGCGCTAGAATGGTCGCACTTAAAAGACAGGGCCAATCTCATGCGGAAAACTTTTTTCCTGTGCAGCGCGTTTGGGTTGCTGGCCGCAGTGTCGCCGGCGCTGGTTAGCGCGCAATTTCAGCCGCCTAATCCCGACGAACTTAAGATGACCTCCGACCCCAAAGCTCCGGGAGCCGACGCGGTGTACCTCTACCACGAGGAAATCGACCACGACGACAAGCAAAGCCGGAACTATTACGCGCGCATCAAGGTGCTGACCGAGAAGGGCAAGGAGGCAGCGACGGTGGAGATCCCCTACTGGGGAGGCGAGTTAACAGTTGGCAGCATCAGCGCCCGCACCATCCACTCCGATGGCACGATTGTCCCGTTGACGGTCAAGCCCGAGGATCTTCTCATCGAGAAACAAAACGAGGTCGTGGTCGGAGGCGAGACCTATGCCGATCAGGTCAGGAAAGAGCGCAAGGTCTTTACGCTGCCCAGCGTGGAGGTTGGAAGCGTTCTCGAGTATTCCTACCTGCTGCGCATCAACGACCCACGCAGCTACTACGAAAGCCCGATCTGGGAGATTCAGCAAAAGTATTTTGTCGATAAGGCACGCTACGAGTTCGCTCCCACTGGCTTTCCTGGAATTTTCTGGCGGCCCATTCTGCCATCGGGCGCGAGTGTGAAGAGAGGGGCTGGCGGCCAGCTCAGTCTGGACGTGACGGATATTCCGCCCATCCCCGACGAACAGTGGATGCCACCCATCGAAAGCTTCCTTTACAGCGTTCGCATCTATTACGGAGGTTTAGCTCTGCAGAGTGTGGACGACTTTTGGCAGGCCGCGGGGAAAAACTGGTCCAAGGATGTGGACCACTTCGTCGAGCCGAGCAAGGCGATCCGCGACGCGGTTGCCGGCCTGGTGGCCCCTGCCGATAGCGATTTGGTGAAGGCTCAGAAGCTTTATGCAGCAGTCGAAGCTCTCGACAACACCGATTACTCGAGAAAGAAGAGCACATCCGAGCTGAAGCAGTTGAAGCAAAAGGAGGCCAAGCGCAACGAAGACATATGGACCCAGAAGAGAGGCGACAGCAATGATATGGCGTTGCTTTACCTCTCCATGCTGCGCGCCGCGGGCCTTACCGCATATGCGAATTTAGTGGTCGATCGCAATCACGGCGTCTTCGATGCCAATTACATGACTCTCGACCAGTTTGACTACTTGCTGGTGACTTTGAGCGTCGGCGGCAAGGAGATTCTTCTCGATCCCGGCGAGAAGATGTGTCCCTTCGGGACCGTCAATTGGAGGCACTCGGACGCAGGGGGCCTGCGGCAAAGTGCTGATGGACCAGCGAGAACCGTGACACCAACCCAGGTTTTCGGCGCGAACACCATCAAGCGTAGCGGCGAGTTGACCGTCGATCCGCATGTCAGCATTGCAGGGACTGTGCAGATTGTGATGGTCGGGCAGGAAGCACTCGCGTGGCGGCAATGGGCCCTTGAAGTCGACGCGGCGCAATTGAAGAAAGATTTCGACAGCGGTCTGGACAAGATTGTGCCAGACGGAGTCGAGGCTCACGTTGACCACTTCCTGGGACTGGATGACCCTGACAGCCTGCTTATGGCCGTCGTCAAGGTGACAGGCACGCTGGGCACAGCCACTGCCAAGCGGCTGATTCTCCCGGGTTTTTTCTTCGAGACTCGGGGAAACGCACCCTTTGTCAACGAAGAGACGCGCCTGGAACCGATCGATATGCACTACGCCGAACAGGTGACCGAGCAGTTGACTTACGATTTGCCTCGGGGCCTCGCGGTCGAGGGGGTGCCGCAAGACACGAAAGTTTCCTGGGAGGGCCACGCAGTCTACATTGTCAAATCCAAATCGGAGCCAGGGCAGATTACCGTGGCCCGCGTGCTGGCACGTGCGTTCGATGTGGCCAAGCCATCGGATTATCAGGACTTACGTGGCTTCTACCAGAAGGTGGCAGCCGCCGACCAGGGGCAGCTTGTCTTTACCGTCCCTGCCAGTCAGAAAGGGTTCTGAACCGCCAACAAGGTACCTCCGCGTTGTGGCCTGGTTCGGATTCTCCGAATTGTTCCGCCCGCCGGAATCGTTCCGGGTTAGAATGGTCGCACTTAAATAGCCAGGGCCAACCACGATGACTAAATCGATTCTTCTGCGCGGCGCAGCCTTGTTCTTCGCCGCTGTCGCGCCGGCCGTTGTTTGCGCACAATTTCAACCACCGAATCCCGACGAATTGAAAATGACTGCCGATCCCGCAGCGCCGGGGGCGGATGCCGTTTACCTCGACGTCAATGACGTCGAAAACGATCCCCTCCACTATAGGAGCTACTACGAGCGCATCAAGGTGCTCACAGAAAAGGGTAAGAAGCTGGCGACGGTCGAGGTCCCTTACATGAAAGGGAATTTCAAAATCAACTCGATCAAGGGCCGCACCATCCATTCCGATGGCACGATCGTTCCTCTTGAAGTGAAGCCGGAGGATCTTTTGATCGTGAAGGCCGGCGACCTGCAGGCCAACAAGAAAGTCTTTACGTTGCCCAGCGTGGAGGTGGGCAGCATTCTGGAGTTCAGCTACGATCTGGGTTACGACGACAATATCGCTTCTTCGCCAACGTGGGAAATCCAGCAGCCCTACTTCATCCACAAGGCACATTATCAGTTCACGCCGCAACGGCAATTCATGCCCAACGGCACGGCTTATACGTCCGTCACCACCTGGGATTTGGTAGATAGCCGCGGTCGAATACTTAACGCCCTTATGTATAGCCCCCGTCTGCCGGAAGGCGCCAAAGTTGAGCCCAGCGTGAACGGCAGTTTCAGTGTCAGCCTCACTGACGTCCCGCCGACTCCGGACGAGGAGCATATGCCGCCCATCGACTCCTTTCTGTGCAAGGTCATTTTCTATTACACCTTTGCTCCTGACACCACCACATATTGGTCCACTGAAGTCAAGCTCTGGTCGAAGGATGTAGACAAATTTGCCGAGCCAACCCAGCCGATCAAAGACGCAGTCAATGGATTGGTCGCCCCCACCGACAGCGACATCGACAAGGCAAAGAAGCTGTACGACGCCGTGCAGGCTATCGACAATACGGACTTCTCCCGCGAAAAAAGCGCGTCGGAATTAAAGGAACTTCACCTGAAAGAACAAAAGCGGGCCGAAGATACGTGGGCACAAAAAAGCGGCTCCAGTGACGACATCGCCATGCTTTACCTGTCGATGCTCCGAGCTGCCGGACTCACCGCCTACCCCTTGCGCGTTGTGGATCGCGACCGGTCGTTTTTCGATCCATACAACCTCACCACCGATCAGCTTGATTCGACGGTCGTGGCGTTGAGTACTGGCGGGAAACAGATCCTGCTCGATCCCGGCGAGAAAATGTGCCCCTTTCAGACCGTGAGCTGGAAGCACTCCGCCGCCGCTGGAATCGGAGAAAGTGCGCAAGGGGCCTCTCTGATCTCCACTCCGGAGCAGCAATACAAGGACAACGTCACGCAACGCCTTGGCGATGTGTTCGTGGATGCGCAAGGCGGTGTCAACGGACGCATCAACATCGTCATGACCGGACAGGAGGCGCTCCATTGGCGGCAGAGAGCGCTGCGAGAGGACGACACCGCACTGAAGAAGGAGTTTGACCGCGAAGAACTGGAAGGGAACGTACCGGACGGTGTGGAAGCACACGTCGACCATTTCCTCTCCATGAACGATCCGTATACAGACTTGATGGCTGCGGTTACCCTCAAAGGCTCGCTCGGCACGGCGACCGCGAAGCGGATGATTCTGCCGGGATTCTTCTTTGAAACACGTGGTCACGTTCCATTCGTCAACGAGGATAAGCGCGCAGAGCCCGTCGACATGCATTACGGCAGCCGCGTGACCGACGAGATTACCTATCACTTGCCTGACGGAGCGACCGTGGAGGGCGCGCCCCAGGATGCAAGCATCCCCTGGCCCAGCCATGCGGCCTTCATTGCAAAGAGCGTCGCGCAACCCGGCCAGATCACGGTTCGCCAAACACTGTTGGTTGGATTCACGATTGCAAAACCGGCGGAATACCAGGATCTGCGCACATTCTTCCAAAAGGTTGCGGGGGCCGATCAGGAGCAGTTGGTTTTGACCATGCCAGCAGCCCCGGCTCCATCGGGAAAGACGGCCGCTCCGGCAGGGGGAGGAAATTGATGCGTACGCGGAAGAACGTTTCCCGGTTTCTGATTTTTGCGGCGTGCTGCGGAACACTTTTTCTCGGCTCGCATTCGGCTGCAGCCAAAGAAAAATCGCAGCCGGCGCCGGATTGGGCTGTTGATGCCGCAAGAACGCCGACGCCGGCAAACGTCGGCGATGCCTCTGCCATCCTCCTGCTCCACGACTATCTCATTACCGTCGACGGGCAAAATCGCGCCGTCGAACGTAAGCGAACCGTCATTCGTATTCTCAAGCCGCAGGGACGCGAACGCGGCTACTGCGGTGAAGACTACGACGTCGACGCAAAGCTGGACTCCTTCCTCTCCTGGACTTTCACCGTCGACGGCCGACAGCTTCAGGCCATGGACTCGGACTTTATGGACGTGGGAGCCTACGGTGATGCGGATATGCAATTCACGGAGCGCGTGAGATTCGTAAAACCGCCCGGGGACGATCCGGGTGCCGTGGTGGCCTGCGAGATTGTGCACGATCTCCGGCCCTACATGAATATGGCGCTCTGGGGAATACAGGACACGATTCCTGTTATGAATGAGTCGCTTGAGTTGGCGCTGCCTCCTGGCGGCCACTATGCCGAATCGTGGAGTCATTTCAAGCCTGTCACGCCGATCGAGACAGCTGATAACCACCTGCGTTGGGAGCTCAGAGACGTGCCCGCGCTCGATCTGGAAAATCTTCATGCGACCCCACCGTGGGAAGCACTGGCGGCTCACATGACGGTGATGTGGGGGGAGGACGCCGTCAAGGGCGTCGACAACCAATGGCGCGCTCTCGGCCTGTGGGAGGATCAGCTCGAAGCGCATCGGCCCGATCCCACGCCCGAGATCACCGCCAAGGCTCAGGAACTCGTTGCGGGAGCGCCCGATCTCTACGCCAAATTGAGTCGGCTCACCAGCTATGTCCAGAAAAACATTCGCTACTTCATCATCATGAAGGGCATTGGCGGTTTGCAGGCGCACTATGCCGGCGACATTTACCGCAACCGCTATGGCGATTGCAAAGACAAAACCACGTTGCTCATCTCGATGTTTCAAGCGGTCGGCATCCGATCCTACTATCTGCACGTGAACAGTGAACGCGGCGTCATCGATCCTTCGGCTCCTTCCCTGATTGGTGACCATATGATCACTGCTATCGAACTGCCCGATGGAACGAATGACCAACGCCTGCAAGCGCTGGTAAAGGCCGCGAACGGTAAGACCCTGCTCATCTTTGATCCCACCGACGAGGAAACGCCGCTGGGCCTGATCCGCGGAGAACTGCAAGGGGCGTATGGCAATCTGGCCGATGGAGCCGACAGCCAGGTGCTGCAGATGCCGGTGCTTCCGCCGGCCTCCGCCAGCTTGAATCGCAAAGGCTCGTTCGTTCTGGCTGCCGACGGGACGCTCGCCGGCGACATTACCGATGTGTTTACCGGCGTGGATGCCGCGCATGAGCGTGCGCTGCTCAAAGAGGCAGACACCAAGCAAGTACACGACTACCTGGAGGAGCACCTGAGCTCCGATCTGCCAAGCGTCGACTTCAAAGGATATGAATTTCACGAGAACGGCGAGCTTGATCAGCCAGTCACGCTCGACTTGCACGTGAGCGACTCAAGCTATGCGCATGCGGCCGGCCCGCTGCTGTTGCTGCGCCCACGAGTGGTGGGCGACGATGCTCGCGCCGTGCCGGAAGTGATGGAGAACAAAACGCGCATATATCCCATCGAAATCGGGCAACCGGGCGATTGGCGCGACAGCTTCGACATCACGCTTCCGTCCGGCTACGTGGTCGACGAAACGCCCGACCCGGTGGACGTGGACACGGACTTCGCCAGTTACCACTCGTCAACTACGGCCAAGGGCAACGTGCTGCACTATGAGCGCGACTATGTGGTGCGGCAGGTGGAGATTCCACCCGAAAAGGCAGCCGAGTTTCGCAAACTCGAAAGCGCCATCCTTTTTGACGAGAAGAGCGCGGCGGTGCTCAAGAAACAGTAAATTCGCTTCGGAAATTTCGGCCGGTATTTCGCCTGAGCGTGTCTTCCAGCCGCCGGCCTCGCCGGCGGATCGTTGAATCGCTCCCGCCCGCAAATCATCTACTTGATTAGATATGACGACTCCGCTTTTTTCTTCCTTTCAACTTCGCTCCGTTGAGTTCCGCAACCGCATCGGCGTTTCGCCCATGTGCCAGTACTCCAGCGAGGACGGCTTTGCCAACGACTGGCATCTTGTGCACCTGGGCAGCCGCGCTCAAGGCGGAGCCGGGCTGGTCACGCTTGAGGCTGCGGCCGTACTGCCTGAAGGCCGCATCTCGCCTGCCGATCTTGGCGTCTGGAAGGACGAGCACATCCCCAACCTCCGGCGAATTGCCGAGTTCATTCACACGCAGGGCTCACGCGCCGGCATGCAGTTGGCACACGCTGGGCGCAAGGCGAGCACAGCTACGCCATTTGAGGCAGGGCCTGTTCTGGTATCGGCTGCGCAGGGCGGCTGGCAGCCGGTCGCTCCCAGCGCGATCGCTTTTTCACCGGACTACGCAATGCCGGCTGCGCTCGATGCATCCGGAATCAAGACCGTTGTCGAGGGTTTTCGTCAGGCGGCGCGCAGAGCACTCGAGGCCGGCTTCGATTTCGTTGAGATTCACGCGGCCCACGGCTACCTGCTGCACGAGTTCCTGTCGCCGCTCGCGAATCTCCGCACGGATGCTTACGGCGGCAGCTTCGACAATCGCATCCGGCTGGTTCTCGAAGTGGCGGATGCCGTTCGCGGCGAGTGGCCGGAACGCTTGCCGCTGTTTGTCCGCATCTCGGCCACCGACTGGGCTGACGGTGGATGGAATCCAGACGAATCGGTCGAGCTTGCGAAGCGGTTGCGAGAGCACGGAGTCGACCTGGTGGATGCGTCCTCGGGCGGACTCGTTCCCAACGCGAAGGTTCCCGCAACTCCCGGTTTTCAGGTTGAGTTTGCCGCGAGAATCCGACGCGAGGCAGGCATCGCGACAGCCGCGGTTGGACTCATCACCGAGCCGGCTCAGGCCAACGCCATCATCGCGGAGGGCGAGGCCGATCTTGTATTTTTCGCCCGCGCCATGCTGCGCGACCCGTACTGGCCGCTGCATGCAGTGGCTGCACTGGGCGAACCGGCAAGCTGGCCCAAACAGTATTTGCGCGCTGCGCCGCCCGGATCGCCTGCGCGAACGGCGATCGCTGCCAAGTAGCGCGCGAGCCAGCAAGGTCCGCGCTGTGGATTTCGCCTTGTTTTTCCTCTATAAAGGTTGGTTCGCCGCCCGATTTTGCTTCACAAAGGGCGAATGCTGTGGCCTATACTTCGTCTAGCGCGAGGCTTTCTCCCCTATACGATACTGTTTCCCTCGCCGAATACTATGGCTACACAGCTCAACCGGAAGCGCGCCTACGAGCCACCGCCGATACCGGATCGCCTTTACTTCAAAATTGGAGATGTCGCGGAACTCTGCGGCGTGGAGACGTACGTCCTCCGATTTTGGGAGTCGCAGTTTCCCCAGCTGAAACCGAATAAAAGCGGAACCGGCCAGCGGCTCTATCGCCGCCGCGACGTGGAGATGGCGATGGAGATCAAGCGCCTCGTCCACGCGGAAGGCTACACGCTCAGTGGCGCACGCACAGTCCTTGGGCATGAGCAGCGCAAGCCTGAGCGTAACAAGAAGCTGGATGCGCAGACGGCATTGCCGCTCGCTGCGGGCGAAAGCAAGCGGCTCGATGCAGTAGCGGCCGCCATTGGCCGCGCCCGCGCCGAACTGCGTGAGATTGCTAGCATGCTGAGCTCTTCAGTTCAGCAGCCCGCGCGCCGCCGCAACCGCCTGGCGCCGATTCGCGCCGCATCGGGCTCGCTGTTTCCGTCGTAGCTAGCCTGGACTACTCGGCCGTCGCTTCTTCCGCGGCAGGCTCGGCTGCTTCTTCGGCCGGAGCGGCGCCGGCAGCATTCGCGGCAGCAACCTTCTCTTCCTCTGTCACTTCAGCCTGAACCTTCACGGTGACGCGCGCGGTTACTTCGCGGTGTAGCCGAATGGCCACCTTGAAGTCGCCCACGGCCTTGAGCGGATCGCCCAACTGAATTTTGCGGCGATCGACTTCGTGGCCCTGCGCCGCCAACTCCGCGGCAATGTCAGATGAGGTGACGGAACCAAAAAGGTGGCCCGCTTCGCCGGCCTTGCGCGTGAAGCTAAGCACGAGCGGCTCGAGCTGGGTAACCAGTTCCTCGGCCTGCGCCTTTTCGCTCGCCGAGCGTCGCGCGGCGGCGGACTTCATCTGTTCAATCACGGCTTTGTTGGCCGCAGTGGCCTGCATGGCCAGCTTGCGCGGCAGCAAATAGTTGCGCGCATAGCCGTCGGCCACCTTCACCACTTCTCCACGAAAGCCGAGGTCGGCTACATCTTCTTTCAGAATGACTTCCATAACAAACTCTCCAAATCTCAAAATCGCGTTGCCGCAGGCGGCGCGCCGTGGGCGCTCTCATCCTTCGGAAAAGAGGGCTGGTTCATCAGCAGCGTCGCACAGAACTCTCCATTGGCGCTTCAATCTGCTTATTGCCTTGTGGCAAACGGCAGCAGAGCAATGTTCCGCGCCTGCTTGATGGCGCGAGTCAGACGGCGCTGGTGCCTGGTGCAAACGCCGCTCAGACGCCGCGGCACAATCTTGCCGCGTTCGGCCACAAATTGTTGCAACAGCCGCACGTCGCGGTAAGGAATGCCGTCAATCTTCTCGGTGCAGAACTTGCACACCTTCTTGCGGCGGAAAAACTTGCCCCGTCCGCCGGGACCACCTGGGCCTCGACCCGGACCACGAGGGCCCGAGCCCGGTCCCGATGAGCCACTTGGCCCGGACGAACTTTGTGGAGCTGCGTCCGACGAGCCGGACGCTCTTACCTGGTTTTCTTCAGCCATCATGTTTCCTCATTCCATTTCTTTTTCTCCGGCCTCGCCGGAAGTTTTCTTGAGCGACCAGAATCAGGTTTCGTGAACCATGAACGCGATCGCTCTGTGGTCCCTGTCTTTACGCGCTGGCTCGTGCCGGCTCGGCAGGCTCCGCCGCTGCTGCTTCTGGTGCGGCCGCGGCAGCCGGTGGCGCAGCCGGCGTGCTTTCGGCCGGCTTGCGGCGCACGCCGCGGGCAGCCTTCACCTTTGCCAGGCGCTTCTCTTCTTCGTCCACGCGCACGGTGATGAACTTGATCACCGGCTCCGTAACGCGCAACCGGCGCTCCAGCTCCAGAACTACCGCGCCATCGGCCTCAATGGTCAGCAGCACGTAGTTGCCGTCGTTGAACTTGCGCACCATATAGGCCAGCTTGCGGCGGCCCAGCTTCTCCACCGACTTCACTACGCCTCCATGGGATGTAACCGTGGAGGTGAAGCCCGTAATCAGCTTCTCGGCTTCGTCGTCGTCCACATCGGGACGGATAATAAACATCACTTCATACACACGCGACATCGGTATTCCTTTTCCGCCGAAGCCATCGCTCCGGCTCACAACTATCAGCTTTCAACTCTCTGTTCCTGATCCCTGTTCTCTGTCTACTCGTCTTTCCGGTTGAACTCGTTCATCGCCGGTCCCGGACCGTCTTCAACGATGCGCCGCGTGGCCGCCGCCACTTTGTCCAGCACTTCGTCCAGCACCGCCAAATCTGCCTTGCGCATGGGCGAGAGCAGAAAATCCCTGCCCGGCCTCTTTCCGCCCGCCGCCGCAATGGCTTCGGGAGGTAAATCCGGTCCCACGCCGATCCGCAAGCGCAACCACTCTTGCGTTGCCAGAGCATCGGTCACGCTGCGGGCTCCGTTGTGCCCGGCGGGTGAACCGCGCTCCTTGATCTTGAAGGTGCCCAGCACCAGGTCCAGCTCGTCGTAGATCACGAGCAAATCCCGCGCCGGGTCCGCTTCAAATTCATTCAACAGAGCGGCGACTGCAATGCCGCTCTGGTTCATAAAAGTCTCCGGCTTGGCCAGAACCACTTCGCGCCCTGCTATGCGGCAGGTTGCGGTGGTGGCCCGGCATCGCCGGTTCTGCACCACAACGCCCTCCTGTTGAGCGATGCGGTCGATGGCCATGAATCCCGCGTTGTGCGGGGTCCACTGATACTCGAGACCGGGATTGCCAAGCCCCACAATCAGGAAAGGCCCGCGCTGATGACCGGTCTCGCTTGCTTCAGGCAAGGCTTACTTCTTCGCCTCGGGCTTCTTCGCGCCTGCCGCATCGGCATCGCCCTTGCCCTTCTTGATGACTTCAGGCTCGCCCGCAGCACCCGCTTCACCCGCTGCAGGAGCCGCACCCGGTACTGCCGCGGCACCTTCCGCCGTCTCCGGTGTCGCAACCACTTCCTCGCGGATGGTCACAACGTGAGCTACGGTGGCATCTTCAGAGGTTAGGTACTTGATCTTGTCGGAGTGCGGCAAGCCACTCACGCGGATCACCTGGTGCATCCCCAGCTCGCTCACATCCACATCGATGTGGCCGGGAATATCCGCGGGCAGGCACTCGATCTCCACCTCGCGCAGCACCTGATCCAGAACTCCACCTTCGGTCTTTACGCCGATCGGAATGCCCAGCAGCTTGACGCGTACCCGCACACGCAAAGCCTTGTCAAGCGCGATGCGCTTCAGGTCAATATGAATGAGCCTGTCCTTGATCGGTTCCCGCTGAAAGTCGACAATCATGGCCTTGGTCGCTGGATGTCCTGCAACTTCGACATCCAGAATCGTGTTGGCGCCGGTCTCGGAGTAGAGGATCCGCGAAATCTGTTTTGGGTCCAGTTCCACGGCTACCGGATCAAGTCCCGAACCATACAGCACGGCCGGAATCTTGCCTGCTACGCGCACGCGGCGCGCGGCGTTCTTGTTGAATTTGCCCTCGCGGGGCTTGGCTACGACAACTTCTGGCATTTCTCGTTTTCTCGTTTCTTGAAAGATCGGGCACGGAGTGTTGCTCCGCTCCCTTTGTTGGGCCGGCCACCGGCCGGCAGTTCATAGTTCTTAGTTCACAGTTCTCAGCTAAACAGCGTACTCACGCTGGTTTCCAAATGAATGTTCTCGATTGCCGTACCCAGCAATCCTGCAATCGAGAGCACTTTAATCTTGGGCAGCTTGTGTGCCGCCTCGCGCAAAGGAATAGTGTCGGTCACGACCAGCTGCTCCAGACGCGAATTGGCAATGCGATCGATGGCCGGACCGGAAAGCACGGCATGGCTGGCGCAGGCGTACACGGCCTTCGCGCCAGAGGCGAACAGCGCGTCGACAGTCTTTACCAGCGTGCCCGCCGTATCGATGATGTCGTCGATAATGAGGCACGTTTTGCCGTTGACGTCGCCGACCACGTGCATCACTTCCGCCACATTGATGTCCGTGCGCCGCTTATCCACGATGGCCAGCGGAACTTCCATCTTCTGCGCAAAGTGGCGCGCCCGTTCCACGCCACCCGCATCCGGAGAAACTACCGTCAGGTTGGGCAGTTTGAGCTCTTTGAAATGACTCACCAGCACCGGGCTGGCAAAGATATGGTCGACGGGAATGTTGAAGAACCCCTGGATCTGCGCTGCGTGCAAATCGACAAACAGCGCGCGATTGGCGCCGGCCGTCGTGAGCAGGTCGGCAATCAGTTTTGCGCTTATCGCCACGCGCGGACGGTCTTTCCTGTCCTGGCGGGCATAGCCGTAGTAAGGAACCACCGCAGTGATCCTTGCCGCCGAAGCTCTTTTGAGCGCATCAATCATAATTAACAATTCAACCAGGTGCTGATCCACCGGATAGCAGGTGGGCTGCACCACAAAAACATCGACGCCGCGCACGTTCTCGAGAAGCTGAAAGTAGACTTCTCCGTCGGCAAAGCGCTGCATCTTGGCCTCGCCGACCTTGACGCCGATATCCTCGGCGATCAACTGAGCGAGCTTCGGGTTCGCAGTGCCGCTGAACAGCTTGAAGCGCTTGTCCTCGCTCAGCTTCGCGGGCTTCTTGCGCTCCGGCGCCGGTGTCGGCCTTGCGTCCTTGGCCTTGCCGCCGTCTCCGGACCCTCCGCCCGAACCAATCTTCGGTGTTTCCTTGCCGGCTTCGTGCTTCTCCGGGCCTGTTTCGCCCGGCTTATTTTCGAGTGTTACTGTCGACGTTGCCGCGTCCATCTTGAGAGCACCTCCATGCTGGTTGGCTATGGCTGCGTTCCTATTCGAGCTCTTAGCCTTAAGCCTTTGGCCATTCGCTTCGTCCTCGCGAAACCCCGCATTTTGGGGGTCTCGCAATGTCAAGCTAACGGCTATTAGCTAGCAGCTAAAAGCAGTTTTTCTGGCTGGGCGACCAGGATTCGAACCTGGATAAATGCCTCCAAAGGGCATTGTCCTACCATTGAACGATCGCCCAGCACCTCGGTCAGCCGTGGGTGAGTCTCGCTTGCCCAACGGTGGACTGTCAAGAATTAGCTTTTAGCGATTAGCCGTTTGCGTTTAGCGGTTCTGCGGTGGACGAACGAGTTTGGTTTCCGCAAAACGAAGCTAACGGCTAAGAGCTGATGGCTAAAGGCTGCTTTTCAAAATCATTTGATCCCAATATGCAGATCGCGGAAGAGTACGAGTCATCGTGCTCCGCACTTCCAGGTCCCGGACTTTGTTGCCGATCCGGCCGACTGCCGCTTCCGCATCCCCACGGGTCAGGTACAACCCGAAGAGCGCTGAACCGGAACCCGACAGAGACGCAAAAATGGCTGCCTCCGGAGTGCCCGGAACCGCAAGAAGACGCTTGATCTCTGCAAGGGAGGGATGCTGGGGAAACAGAACGCGTTCGAAGTCGTTCTCGATCCAGCTCATGATCCCGGTGCGGACAAGCGCGGACTCTTTAGGTCCGGCCAGGTCTTCTCCCAAAGAGAAGACACCGGAGGAGCCTCGTCCAAACCCGCCCTCGGGAATCTCTCCCCGAAAGGCGCTGACATAGTCTCGGCTCAACTTCTCTAGTCTAGCGGTACCTGCCTCTACGGTCAAACCTTCGGCCGCACAGAGCGCGTCCCAATCGCGAAACGCTTGCGGAGTCGAGATGCCGATCTCCGGCACAGCGACCACGCACCAAGTCGGCTCAATGTCGGCAAGCGGATAAACCTCCTGCCCGCGATCCACGCCCAATACCGTTCCGCCGATGAGAAACAGCGGCACATCGGAGCCGACTTTGGCCGGAAGCTCAAGCTTCCGGGTGAACAGGCTACGGAACTGTGTGCCCAGTTCCGCGTCCAGCCCGACCAGCGCCGCAACCGCATTTCCCGACCCGGCACCCAGCCCGCCCTGTACGGGAAGTCGTTTATCGATATGGACTTGGACTTCGGTTCCCCCACCAATCTGCTCCAAGACCGGGGAAAGAATTTTCCAGACGGTGTTGCGCTCGTCGGTCGGGACGCGAGGATCGTTCGACGTGATGCGCAGCAGCGATTCCGGCGCCTTGCGGGCTGTAACCGTCACTAAATCATGTATTTCCAGCGTTTGATAGACGGTTGCGAGAGAGTGAAAACCATCTGGGCGGGGCGGCCCGAGGAATAGCCCGAGGTTGATCTTGGCGTGCGATCGGACTTGGGTCGGCATACCGGATCATTGTAGAGGGAGACTGCGCCTGCGACAGCCAAGTTTGCCGTCCCCGGCTGTCGTGCGGGTAGCCTCCCACTATCGGCCGCACTCGGCCGGGCAAGCACGCCAAGTCAATCCCGCGGCGTTGCGGTGTTTTGCGCGCAAACCGAGTGTTTGCACGCCCTTGACGGGCCTGCACGGCCTCAGTCAGCCCTGAGACGAACCCAATTCTGGATTAGCTTTCCTTGTAGACCGATGCCCCGACAACAGTGCCGAAAACAACTTCGACCAGGCCGCCCAGGGTGGTATACAGCGTCAGGTGATTCGAGAACAGGTGCATAACGTGCATGAGGGCGAGGTTCGGGAACACAATTGATAACAGCCAAACCGCCAGCCCGGCAATGATTGCCGTCTTGATGCCGGCGCCGAATCGCGGCCGAATCGCCGCATAAACCCAGATCGCCACAATTCCGGTCAGAAGTCCGATCACGTTGAACAGGATGATCTGGAGCTGCGAAAACCCGGGCTTACCGAGCAGGGCCATTCCATCGGCCCAGCGCTGCCCAAGCCAAATGCCATCCACGAAATAATCCACAATATCGATGGCAATTCCGGCGACAATTCCGCCCAGAAACAGGCGGCCAACATTGATCTTTCCCATGATGCGCTCCTTGGGGGAAATTGAACAACCACGGGAGTATACGCACCGGCAAAAGGGCGCGCAATCAAAATATGCACCGCGTTTTTATGGGATTAGCAATGTAACGGGGGGAAACCTGGGAACTTCGGGGGTACACTCTTCGTAGAAATATCTGTACACAAGCGGGAGATTTTATGCACTTCCTGATCTTCGGCATCGGCCTTTATTTCCTTCCTGCGATCATTGCGGCGGTGCGGCACACGCACAACTCCATGGGGATCTTGTTTCTGAATCTTTTCCTTGGCTGGACATTCATAGGCTGGGTTGTCGCGCTCATGATGGCGATCTTCTCCATGCCCTATTACGCTCCCTATTACTATCGCCGCGGATGGTGAAGGTCGCGGCTCGCTCCCCAAGGCTCGAACGCCTGGGGCCGCGCTTCCGATTGCGAGACCTATTCGCCGGCATCGCTTTATTTGCCGCGACGGCATGTGTTGTGTTGTGGCAGAATGCGCACGTCGCGATTCTGTGGGACACGAGCTATGTGCTCGACAGCGCGGCACGTTTCGCGCTCGGGCAGGCGCCGTACCGGCACTTTCCCTTTGTTCACCCGCCGCTTACCTTTCTGATTCAGGCTGCAATCATCCGTTTTACCGGCCGCGTGTTTTTTCATCACGTGATTTATGCCGCGGTTGTGGGCGGGCTAGCCACGCTTCTAACTTGGCGCCTGGCGCTCGTCTCGCTACGCGGGCGCATTTCTGGAGCCTGGACTGTGGCACTGCTTTTAGCCGCGCCGCTCACTGTCCTCGGCATCTACAGCATCATTCCGATTCCTGAATACGATGGCGACTGTGCGTTCTGGATTCTCGCCGCTCTGTGGTTCTTGCAGCGCGCCGAGCGAAAAAAGGGCGTTGCGCGCGGGCTTGTTGCCGGAGTTGCACTCTGCCTGCCGCTCTTCACGAAACAGAACATGGGGCTGCCGTTTCTGCTGGCAGCAGTCGTAGCGGTCCTGGCCGTGCTCGCGTTCTCGGTCTTTCGGCGCAAGCAAGTTTCACCTGAAGCGCCCGACGCTCGCACCCTGCTGTCAATTCTGGCTGGCACAGGCGCCATTTTGATTGCAGCCGCGCTGGCGCTGCACTGGACCGTCGGCGTCCGCAGTTACATTTACTGGACGGTCACCTTCGCCGGCGAGCGGCGTTTGCCGGGCTTTGGCCCCATGCTCGCCGTTTTTCGCGATCCAGCGCTACTATGGACGTTGCCCTGCGTCGTCGCTGCACTCGGGCTGTTGCGTTTCGCGCCACAAAAAACGCGTTGGGCGCAGTTGGCGGCATTCCTTCTGCTGGCCGCACCGTTTCTCTTCACGCTCGCTTCGTTGTTGATCTACGACGATGCCGACTCGCGCGGCGACAGTTTGCTGGCCCTCTGGCCGCTGCTTCTCTTGCTTGCGGCCGTCGTGGCCATCGCAAACCTGTTCAGTCTGCGGCGAAAGCCAACCGTGCGAGCATTGTTTCCGCTGATCGTGCTCGCCGCAATTCTGGGCACATTCATGTCGCAGGAGCTTTGGGGCTCCACGTATGCAATCTGGCCGCTGCTGGCGCTGCTCATTGCGGAGTTGCTCGCATTCCTTGGCCCAATTGCCGCGCGCACCGCATTGCGAGGATTCGTGCCCGCGCTCGCTGCTCTTGTCTCGATTACGCTTTTTGTCTGCGGAGCCTTCTACACCGCCAGCGAGGAGCGCCTCTCCTACGCTCGCTTGCCGGATGCGCCAATCGAACACTCGGCGTTTCCCGAGCTTGCCGGCATGTCCACGCCGGGGCCTTTTTTGCCGGAATTCGACGAGCTGCTGCGCTACGCCGCGACCAATATTCCAAAGGATGACGCGCTGATCCTGATTCCCGGCGAGGATCCCTTCTATTTTGCTACCGGCCGCGTCCCGAGGTTTCCGGTTCTGTTGTTCGATCCCACGACCGACCCTTATTCGCCCGCCGAAACGGCTGCATTGGCTGGCGCGGACAACATTCGATGGCTGATTGTGAAGCGCGATTTGCAGATCAATGTGGACCCGACGCCGGGCCGCGCCGCAACCATGCAGGCGCTGATGGGCGAATTTACGCTGGCCGCTCACTTGCGCGGATACGATGTCTACCGGCGCTGACCGCCGGTTGCGACCACTTGCGCCGAGGCACGCTCTTTCACTCCCATGATCGCCAGCCACAAGCCTAGGCCGAACTCAGCGACGAACATGACCGGATACAGGGGGTAAGTCCACTTCTCATAGCCGGGAATGAACCACATTTGGACAAGACAAATCATCAGCGAGACGCCATCGAGAATCAGCAGAATGCCGAAGACCTTTGGCAGAAGGCGCGACTTGATCACCAGGTAGCCGAGAGGAAACAGCCAGACGGCATAAAACAAACCGCACACCATCCCTCCGCTGCCGCTCAACTTCAGAAAGACGAGACCCAGCGTCTGTAGCTGATCCGGTTTGAATGCACTCAACGCCGTCGAACCGGTATAGACAGATAACGCGGAAAAATGCACCAGTAAATCAACACATTCGATTGCAACTCCCACAGCATTCAGCAAGAGGAATAGGAGCGCGAGATTGCTATTGACAGGCTTGAAGAGGACGTAGAGGGCCCACGCTGCCAGGAGAAACAACAGGGCCGCGACCAACTCCAAAGTCACACCGAGGCGAAAGACACCCTGCGATGCAACGATCGCATTGGCCGTGACCGCCGCATTTCCCCAGGCGATGGGGTGGCCCTGAATAAAGGCGGAAGCGCCAAAGGTGACAATGAAGGCAAGATAGAGCAGCCCGGCCATTCTCGCAATCCCGCGTTGAGACATCTGGTTCACTTCGTCGCTCATGATCGTCTGCACTTTCGCGCACTGCCATCACCTGTGGGCAGCTCGCAGCCTGCTGCGCAAAATCGAATTCGGGAAGTTGGTGAGATTGTACGCCTGAGTCCGCTCTAGCGCTTGGCTGCTCTCGCCCTGCTATCCTTGCGGCGTTATGCCGCTCGGCTCGCCACCGATACAGCCTTCCGCTCCGCCGCCCATTTACTGCGTCCAGTGCGGCTGTGAAGTTGACCCCGCTGCGTGGGCTTGCGCAAACTGCGGCAGTTCGCTTCACGTGCCCGGCGCAACAAAATCAACCAGGTCGTGCGCACCCGTATCCCGGATGGGCTCAAGGACGGTTCATAGCAAAGCTAGAGCGGTCTTCAGGTTTTTCCTTTATCTGGGTTGCTTTGTCATGTTCTTCGCGCTCACCTGGGGACATGATGTTCCCGGCGAAGATCCAAGATCTTCCTTGGCTCTCCACGCCCTTTTCATTGGCATAACTCTCATCCTCGTGGTCGGTGAAGCGGTCGCCATGCATTCGTACAACTCCCTCGCAACCAAAAGTTCTGTGCCAGATCAAAGCCTGGGCGAGGAAATATTCGGCATAGTCCTGATCGCTGTTTTTTGGGGTTTGTACTACGGTTTGAAATGGCAATTGCTTCCCGCTGAGGTTTACGCCAAGCGTCTCGATGGTTCGCTTACACTTGTGTTTTGTGCGATCCTTTTGATCATCCTCTGGTCTGACGGAATCTTCGACCGGCGCTCGCGATAGTCCTCACCGGCGTTACGCATTCTTTTTCGCCCTGCCCGACCGCTTGAGCTCTTCCCAATCCTTGTTCGTCTGGTCAGCGTACGCGACGCCGAACTCGGCAATCGCTTCAGGAAATGCGGCGCCGGTGCCGATGTAGCCGGCGATGGTCTGCGCGTCTCCCGATCGAGCATGCCCGCGGGCGAGCAGTTCGCCGCAGACTTCTGCGTAAGCCTTGAGATTCGCGCCGGCCAGATCTGTGATCGCGATTGACCCCTTGTGGTCGTTGAGCTGGCGTACAAGATACTGGCGGCTGCCGATGTGCGTCCAGCCGAGAAACGGATCGGTCTGGATCTGCATAAAGCGCTGCCCTTCGGCCGTGCGCTTGCCGTTGTGCTCGGCGGGATGGGCGTCGGGCAGATATTGCGCATAAGCCGACGCAACCTCTTCCTTAATCTGCAGAAACAGTGGATCGCCTGGGCCGTTGCCCTCCATATAGATGCAGTAGTCGCGCAAGCCCACCGAGCCGGTTCCGACAACTTTGAATGCCACATCGATCGGCCGGTAAAAATCGAGCAGGTGTTGCCGCTGCGGCTCCAGCATTTCGCGATATGGGGTCAGAGAGGCAACAACGGCGGCGGCACGCGCGCCCGTAACGCGCCAAAGCATCGGCTTCATTTCCTTGAAGCGGCGGCGAGCTCCGGCGCGGGACGAAACCGGAGCGGTGATCTGATCGAGCGTATGCTGAGGCGTAGCGCGCTCAGCCTTGCTGAGCGCGTCGTGCACCGGTTTGGCCAGGTCAAGGCGGTGAACCTGAAACCGGTTCACTTCAAGTTGCGTCAAGCGGGCAAACGCGCGCATTTGTGTTGCATATCGTTCAACGCAGGCCGCGGCGGCTCTTCGCGCCGAGCTGTCTTTGTGCCCTGCGCCACGACCGGCCAGCACCAGCGAAGCCGCCATGCGCTTCAGGTCCCACTCGAACGGGCCACGAATGGTCTCGTCGAAGTCGTTGAGGTCAAAGACCAGCCGCCCATCGGGCGCGGCGAAAGCGCCCAGGTTACGCACATGCGCGTCGCCGCAAAGCTGGCTCACGATGCCGGTGGACGGAAGCTGCGCCAGGTCGGCGGCCATCACTGGCGCTGCGCCGCGAAAGTAGCCGAAGGGCGACTCCGCCATGAGCTGGTATTTGAGCTGGATCAGAGGCGGCACGCGCCCGCGCATCGATCGCGCAACTAATTCCAGCGCTGTTGCCGGCCGGGCTTTTGCGTGCAGTGCCTCGTGCTGGTGGCGGCCCACCTGCTTGCGCCGCGCCTGGCCAAGTGCGCGCCGTTCTTCAGGAGTTGCCCAGTGCATACTGGCGGTTCTCCAATTCACTTGCCCTTTAGAGCTTCGTTCAAGGCGGCTTTCCTTCGGGGAAAAGCCGCTGAGCGCCTGCGGTTCCAGAGTAGGTCAATTGTAGAACCGCGTGGCGCAACATACACTGTCGACCCTCGCGGCACCAAACAGCGAAGTTTTGCTTCGAGTCGCTTCGGAAACCGCAGTCTCAACGAACCGCGCAACGCCCCGCCATCAGTCTTCGCCGAAGAAGCGTTTCCTTGCGGCTTCATCAATCGGCAGGTCGGGCCCGACGAAGAGCGAGTCTGGCTGGCGGCTCGGGTCTTGCCCAATGAGCGGCATGGCGCGAGCGCGGCGGGCATCGGCATCTGGCCCCGTTGCAAGATACATCGCAGTCATCCACTGGTGGAAGGTGTGCATCCGGCCCGCGTAGCCGTCGTGCTCGTCGGCGTAAGCGTGGCCAGCGGCATTCCAATCTTCGCTGCGCGTCAGGTGATCGCGCAACACGCGGGCATCGCGCATCGTAAGCGAAAGGCCCTGGCCCCAGGTAGGATCGCTCGATGTGGCCGAGTCGCCGATGAGCGCCACTCCATCGCGGTACGGGTGATCGACCCAGCTATGGGCGCAGCTGAACGTCGCCAGCGGCCCGATCGGTCTCACGCCCTCGAACAGCGCAGCATTGGCGCCTGTTTTTTTGCAGCCGTCAAAGAATCTGGCCACGTCGCCGGGCCCCTGAAACCGCGCTTGTGCGGCGTCGTGATAGCAAAGATAAACCCGCGCGCGGCCGCCGCCCTGCGGGATGACAATCGCCAGTTGCCCCAGCGCAAAATTGTAGATGCCCACGAGAGTGTCTTCCGCCGCGGGAACGTTTTCCAGCAGAATTCCGGCGATCATCATGTCTTCGGGATCGCGCTCGACTTTGAAGCGCGCCGACGAGCGCACCACGGACGACCGTCCCTCGGCTCCCACCACCAGCCGCGCGGAGATTGTTTCCGCGCGGCCATTTTCGTCAATGACCATCTTCGGCGGCGCACCCGGCTGCACATCTCGAACAGCCGCGCCACGTCGTACCGCGGCGCCCGCTGCCGCCGCTGCTTTCAAAAGCGACTCCTGCATGGCGGGGTGATAGCAGGTCAAGAAAGGTAGCCGATGCTTTGTGCTGGGGACGACTTCGCGATGTTCGACCAGGTCGCTCGCAACGTAAGTGTCGAGCGAGTTGAGGTGGTGCCTGCCGGCTTGGGCAAAGCAATCGGCCGCGCCGAGGGCCTGAACTTCGGCGCAGCCCCAGGGAAACATCGCTTCGCCGCGTACGCGGTCCTTGAATTGCCGCTCATGCTCGATGACGAGGACCCTGGCGCCTTGTTCCGCGATGCTTTTGGCCAGAGCTGCCCCGCCCAGGCCGCCACCCGCAATGGCAACATCGTACGTTGTCGACATGCCTGTTCCTCCCGGGGGATTTCCAGAATGTACGCGGGACTCCCGGCATCGAGCAAGCATTAATTCTCAGTGGAGATTGCGGCAACGCGAATTCCGGTCGGTGCTCCCTTTGCAGTTTCCTGTTTAATCGCGGGCTCACCGATCTTTGCGTCGGCGTGAACGTAGCGGCTTCTGGGGATGGCATCTCTGGAAATTCGATGCTTCCACGCCCCAAAATTATTGAGATGGCGGACGGGGCGGCAGCGGATTGTGGATGCTCTTCGGCATAGGCGGTAGCGCCGGCCGGGCTCCCCCATTGGTCTGCGGTTGCGGCTGCGGCCGGGGGAACTGCGGCACTTCCGTTTGACCGAAAAGAAGATTTACCGGATGGCCCATTTGGATGGTGAGGCGACGAACGATCTCATTTCCGTAAGGCGTGCCATCCAGTTCCGCGCGCGGCATGCGCACCTCGGTGAGGGAGTCACGTGGGCCAACATACAGCAGGGCGTCAGCCGCCGCGGACAACTTCAATGGGGTTGCAGGAGCCATGCCACCGGTGACAACCGGCATCGCCGGCAGATCGCCCACCCAGTTGCCTGCAAGCGCCACAATCGCGGGGATCGGCCAGGAGTCGAAGCGTTGATCCAGATTGTCGTAGCCACCAACTGCATTTGTGCCCATCACAATCAGGTAAGGATTCGCTCCGGCGGCGCGAATTGTGCTCTCCACAAGACCGGGACCATTCCGCCGCAGGAAGTGACCTGAGCCCATGATCAGCAACGCGCGGTGATGCTTTGCCAGAACCTCGTCCTTCACCACTTGCGCATACCATTCGTCACGGTGGGCAAGGTACGGCCCCAGGTCTTCAGCGTCTTTTATCTTCTCCCAATCGCCGTACGGGTCGCCGAGGACGATGCGGACCTGGTGCTTTCCGCGGCGTTTCATATTCGCCGCGCGGACAGCCGCGTAAAACTCCCCATACATGGGCGAAGGAGGGCCGACTGCCCCAATCATGTTGCGCCAGGCCTTCTCGACCTGCTCCATCGGAACATCCTCGCCGGCCATATAGCGATCCACCGACTTTTGGTAAAGCGAGTTGCCGAACTCCACAACGATGTCGTCCACACGCTCATCGAATTCCCGGTTCTTCGCCAACTCGTTTAGCCACTCGTATTCCTGTTTGTCGCCGTGTACTTCGCCAAGCATCACAATGTCGTGGTCGCTGAACGCTTCGATGATCGCGGAGCTCGCACCTTGCACCTTCGGCAGCGCTTTTTGCGGCTCAGCCGATGATTGTGACGCCCCCGGCAAGGGAGAGGTGGACTGAAAACCACTCGGCTCGGAACCGCTGCGCCATGAGGAGAGCACAATGTGCGCTGGCTGGCGGGAAACTTCGATCTGGCTTTCATCGCTCGCAGCCGCGTTCCTCGGCATTTCAGATCCCGTTCGCGCATTGGAAAGGCGCCCCGAATAGGAAAGTGCAAGGAGATCGTGCTTGGTAGGACCTTGCCACGCGTGGAGCTCGCGGTAGTTTCTACCGTAGCCAAACCAGATGAAAAGCGCTCCAAATGCAACGACAGACAATATTCCTGCGTAGGCAATTGCGCTCAGGCGCGGAGCCCCCGGCTGGAGAACGCGGAATTGCGGAGCCACACCGATGCTCTGCGGCGAGACTTCGGCCAGCACCGGAGCTGCGCGGCGATGTGCGCGCGGAAGGGAGGTTGCGAGGTCGGCCGCGAGGTCTATCCAGAGCCGCAGCTTTGCCCACATCCCTTGTTCGTCGCGCACTCGATCGTGAAACAGTTGCATCGCCTCGCCCCCATAGGCCTCACGAAACTGCGCGGGATAGAGGCGCAACAGCAGGGCGTATACCTTCTCAGACATAATCCCCCCTCAGAATCTTCCTGGCGCGCGCAACGCGTAAAACGTCCGCGAGTTTCTCAGCCTCTGATCGTGCCCGCTTACGCCCAGTAGCAGTCAATCGGTAGTACCGGCGTCTTTCATGCCCGAGTTCCGCATCGCCACGCCTCGTGATTTCTTCGATCAATTCTTCCTCCAGCATCGCCTGAATCGAGCTATACAAGGTTCCAGGGCCCAACCGCATATTACCGCTGGTCTGCTCTTCGACCCGGCGCATGATGCTGTAACCGTGATGATCTCCGTCAGTGAGCGCGAGCAGAATCTGAAACGCGGCGGAGGGCAATGGATCGAGTTTTCGTTTTGGCATAGATGATCGATGATCGATATATCGATAAGCGACTGTATTGCGAGTCCGTGGCAATTGTCAAGGCTCTTTTTTCCGCGCGATCAAGCCGCCGGAGACACTCCGGGGGCGACACCCCGCCAAGCGCTTTGATTTAGACTGAGTTTTCCGGATCTACCGGCCCACCTCCGATCTTTGCGGTCCAGGTCTCATGTCTCGGGTCCCGCGTTCCGGGCCGGATTCCCACTTCAGGAGAGGCCCATTGATGCGAAAAGCCACCATCCTGTTTTCGGCTGTTGCAGCGTTCGCGCTGACCACACATCCCATCAATGCGCAAGCGCCTGAAAAGCCGCTCACTGTCGATGCCATCTTTGCCCATGGACCGCTGATTGGCAAGCCACCCGGCCAGCTCACCTGGTCGCCCGACGGAAAGCATTTGACGTACCTCGATGGCGGCGAATTGATGGATGTCGATCCCGCGACGGGCAAGACCCATGTACTGGTGAGCGCGGCGAAGATGGAAAACCTGAACGCCAGCAGCGACTCTGAGCGGGACCGCGACCATCGCCAGCGCTACAACCTGGCCAGCTATGTCTGGGCTCCGGACTCCACGCATATTCTCTTCGATTCCAACGGCCGGTTGTGGCTCTACGACCTGCGTAATGGCGTTGGAGTCGAGATCGGTTATTCGGGCCTTCTCTCGGGCGACGATCCCAAGTTCTCTCCCGATGGTTGGTCCATCTCGTTCATCAAGGATCACGGCCTGGCCGTCATCCCGCTCCGCGAACCCGGCACGCCCACTGCTCCTCTCGCACCCGCGCCCAATCCCTCCTCCGCCGATGGTCAGCATTTCCTGAACGGCGAGGTGGATTGGGTGTACGAGGAAGAGCTCGACGTGCGCAGCAACTACTTCTGGTCGCCCGACTCAAAGAAGATCGCTTATTTGCAGATGAATGAGACTCAGGTTCCGCGATACCCACTCACTGACTGGATTCCGACTCACGCTGCTGTGGATTGGCAGCGCTATCCGCAGCCGGGCGACCCAAACCCGGATGTGCACCTGGGTGTCGTGCCGGTGCATGGCGCCAAGACCGTATGGATCAAGGTCCCTTTTCACGAGAATGACGATTACCTGCCGCGCTTCGGCTGGGTCGACAGCAAAACGGTTTGGGTTGAAACGCTGTCGCGCGACCACAAGCACATGGCCCTTTTCTTTGCCGAGACCGATTACGGCGAGGCGCTGCAGGTGCTTGAGATCAACGACGATAAGTTTCTCGATGAGAATTACGACGTGACGGTGGGCGACGGCGCCATCGTGCTCACCAGTTGGAGCGACGGGCACAATCACATTTATCTCTACCGCTACGACAAATCGAAGCCGCTCGGGTCCGATGGCAAGCTCGATCGCCAACTGACAACCGGCGATTTCGATGTCGGCGAAGTGTTCAGCGTGGACACTGCGCGTAAGGTGGTGGATTACGCATCCAATGAAGGCAATCCGCTGGAGCAGCAGATCTGGCAGGTGAATTTCGCCGGTGAGCGTAAGCAGTTGAGCGCGGGTGCGGGATTTCACCAAGCCACTTTTTCTCCCGATGGCAGCGCCTTCACCGAAAAATTCTCCACGAGCATGACGCCGCCGGAGATGCGCGTCTGCCGAACCCCCGAGGCGTCGGCGTCCGGTGGCTCATGCCGCGTATTTTGGGAGACGCACGCGCTGGATTCCTACCATTTGCACGCGCCATTGCAATTTGAAGTCAAGACGCACGATGGAACCACACTCTATGCCACGCTGCTGCTTCCGCAGGGAAACGCAAGTTCGGCGAGCACGCCGTTGATTGTGAATCCCTACGGAGGGCCCCACGACCAGACCGTGATGAACCAATGGGGCGGCCATCTTTTTTTCGATGAGTTGCTCGCGCAGCATGGATTTGCTGTGCTCCACGCCGACAATCGCGGCATGGGCAGCCGCGGGCGCGCCTTTGCGCAGGCGGCGTATCGCAACTTTGGCCCGGTGCAGCTTGAGGATCAGTTGACCGTGATTGACGCGGCGCTGAAAGCGTATCCGCAACTCGATCCTCAACGCCTGGGGTGGTGGGGCTGGAGCTGGGGTGGCACGTTCACGTTGTATGCCATGACGCATTCGCCGCGTTTCCGCGCCGGCGTGGCCGTTGCCCCCGTTACCGACTGGCGCAACTACGACTCGATTTACACCGAGCGCTATCTGGGCGTGCCCGCCGAGGATACCGATGGCTATCATGATTTTTCTGTGGTGAACTCGGCAGCGGACCTGAAGGGCCGCTTGTTGCTGGCTCACGGAACCGGCGACGACAACGTGCATTTTGAAAATACGGTGCAGTTCGTTCAGAGACTCATTGACGCCGGCATTCCTTACGATCTGCAGATTTTCCCGCGCAAGACACACTCGCTTGCAGGACCCGAGGCGGAGACACAGTTGTACAACCGGATTTTGGCGCAGTTTGAAACCTGGTTGAAGCCGGAATCTCCGGCCGCGGGCGGGAACTAGCACTTATTTAGACTTCGTGGCGATGGAAGAGATCGTCTTTCTTGCTCTTCGGGCAATGTGTGCACTCGAGGCAAGTAACCAGCAAAACAGCTACCCCCAACGTGACCAGCACGGCGAGTACGCTTCCATTCACCGCAATCCAATGAGCCAGGGTCTGCATTTTCGGTCACCATTCCGGGTCATGATCCCGCAATCCGAGAGGATTTGGGATCTTCAAGAATGCTACCCACGTTTTACATTAGACGCTATTCCACCCTTTCGCGTCAGTAACTAGCGCTTTCAGGTTATTTATCGGCCTGTTTACGCGAAGAAATAGATTGCAAGATAGCAAAGAAAAGGCGAAAATAGTTGGACTCGAAGATGGCGGCTCAGCCCAACCCGGTCTCCTCGCACCCTCTCGAAGAGTGGCCGGAGGAGCTTGCGAACCTTCGATTTACGGATAAAGCTGCGCCGCAGGAGCCGGAGGAGACCCCGGCTGGAGGTTCTGCCCAGGGGGCGCTGCTCAACTGGCTTTTCGTCGACCTGAACTCTTATTTTGCGTCTGTGGAACAACAGGTCCGGCCAGAGCTTCGCGGCCGCCCTGTCGGCGTGGTGCCCATGATGGCCGACACGACAGTCTGCATCGCAGCCAGCTATGAAGCAAAAGCCTTCGGCGTGCGCACTGGGACCATTGTTGCCGACGCCAAACGCATGTGCCCGGAGATTGTTCTTGTTGAAGGCCGCCATGAGATCTACACGGAGTACCATCACCGCGTCGTCGAAGCCGTCGAAAGCTGCGTGCCGGTCACTGCCGTCTGCTCCATCGACGAAATGGCCTGCCGCCTTATTGGCCGCGAACGCCCGCTGTTGAACGCGATCGATCTGGGCGCGCGGGTCAAACGGGCAATACGCGAAAACGTGGGCGAATGCCTGCGCAGCTCCGTGGGTCTCGCCACCAATCGCTATCTGGCGAAAGTGGCCAGCGACATGGAAAAACCGGATGGCCTGGTGGCGCTGCCGCTCGACATTCTGCCCGAAGCGCTTCATCAGTTGAGCCTCCGCGATTTGCCCGGCATCGGCGCGCGCACTGAGAAGCGCCTGAACGAAAAAGGTATTCGCACGATGGACGATCTGCTTGCGCTCAATCGCGAGCATGCCGGCGAAATCTGGGGATCGGTGTGGGGCGAGCGGCTCTTTCACTGGCTTGCAGGCGAAGATTTCGAGATGGGCGAACTGGAGCACCAGAAATCCATCAGCCACTCGCACGTGCTGGCGCCCGAAATGCGCGACGCGGAAAAAGCATGGGCCGTGGCGCACAAGCTTCTCCACAAAGCAGCCATGCGCCTGCGCTCTGCAGGATTGTGGGCCAGCCACATCGGCCTGGCGATTGGTTTCGCGGTCCCGCGCAGCGAGGGCACTCCCGTCTCGCGCTTTGGCGTACCCGCGCGCGGCTGGCGCAGCGAATTGAAGCTGAGCGAGTGCCAGGACAATCAGACGTTGATCGCTGCTCTGCGCCGACTTTGGGAGTCGCGCCCGTCAGGTGACCAATACCAGCACCCGTACTTCATCGGCGTGCAACTCAATAATCTTGTTCTCGATCGCCTGCATACGCTCGCCCTTTTTGACGGCCTTGAAGAAGAGCAGAGCCGCACGCGCCTCAACGCCACCATGGACCAGATCAATGACAAGTACGGCATGAGCACGCTCGCTCCCGCGGCCATGCTCACCGCCTACAAGGCCGCGCCGACGCGGATTGCGTTCAATGCGATCCCGGATTTGTTCTGAGGAAGTGCCTGCCTCCCGCCCTGCGTTCCCCGGTCCCTGAACTTTTTCCCGTCCAGCACGTAATTCTCTGCATCCCATCCCGCACTTCCATGCGGATTAGAAGGTAGCAGCGAGTTTTATGGCCACCGACTGGCAGCCCGGCTTCGAACAACTCCCGGACTTTGAACGGCTCTTTGACGAGAACCAGTCCATGGTTTTTTCGCTGGCGCTCGGCATGACCGGCGACCGCGGCCTGGCTGAGGAGATTGCGCAAGACGTTTTTATGGAGCTTGACCGGAACATCGCGAAGATCGAAAGTCCCGAGCACGCGTGCTTCTGGTTGCGGCGGGTCGCCATGAGCCGGTCAACCGATGCGCTGCGCCGGCGGCGTGCGCGCGGCTTCGGCCAGTGGGTCGAGATTGCCGAAAACCACGGCGCGCAGGCAGAGGAAAGAAGCTCGCCCCTCGGCCGCCGCATTGAAGCGTTGCTGGCCACGCTGCCGGAGGCGCAACGCGCGGCGATCGTTCTCCGCTACCAGGAGGACCTGACGCCGGAAGAGATTGCGGCTACGCTGGGCGCGCCGCTAGCCACCGTGAAGAGCCAATTGCAACGGGGATTGAAGTTACTCCGCGCCAAGGCCGAAAGCAAGCTGAAGGAGTACATTCGTGCCGTTTGACCAGCCGTTTGAGTATATCGACGAATTCGAACGTGAATTGCGCGAGGGCCTCAAGCGCCAGCCCGCTCCGGTGACCCTGAAGCACAAGGTGATGGAGCGCCGCGGGCAGAATCGGGGACAGATCCTGTCCATTTGCTCGGCTCAGCGCCGGCGCAACCGCATGATCTCGCTCGAACGCATCGCAGCTTCGCTCGTCCTGGCCGGAGTGGCAGGCAGCGCCGCGATAGGGCATTACGCCGTTGAGCGCCGCAAGGGAGAAGAAGCGAAACAGCAGGTGTTTACCGCGCTCCGCATCACCAATCACGCGCTGGGCCAGGTGGGCGCCCAGCTCGCAGAACACGACAATAAGGAGTAGGAAAGGGAATTTACCATGAAAAACCGAATCGGAATCGTTCTTCTCGCAGCAGCATCGCTCTCAGTGCCGGCGTTTGCGCAGTCGTCCCCATTGCCGCTGCCTTCGCCCGTGGAAAAGGAGCTGGCCGCGCGCGCTTCTGACGTCACCGAGGTCACGCTGGGGAAAGACATGCTCGGATTCGCTGCGAAGTTCATGGACAAGAACGACAAGGACCAGGCCGCAGTGCAACAGTTGATCAATGGCCTCGACGGCATTTACGTGCGCAGTTACGAATTCGACAAGGAAGGCCAGTACTCGATGGACGACGTCGCAAAAGTGCGCCAGGCGTTTGGTGGTCCCGAATGGTCGCCCATGGTGCACACGCGCGAGCACAACGGCGCGGAGACCACAGACGTTCTGATGAAGATGGTCAACGGCGAGCCGCACGGGATCTTTGTGCTGGATGCCGAACCGAAAGAGTTGACCATCGTGCTCATCCTCGGTCCCATCCGCATGGATCAGCTATCGGAGCTTCAAGGGCTGGGCGGGCTAGGCAAGCTCGGCGACATTGAAAAAGACAGCAAAGGCAAAGACAAAGACAAAACCGGTGATAAATCCAAAAAGGGAGGCGACCAATGAATAAGTTTCCTGGGAACCGGCACTTTTGGATTCCTGTTGGCTGCGCTGTTCTGTGCGTACTGTTGACTGCTCCATGGTGGGTTGTGCGAGCGGCAGGTGAAGGCGGCTTTGACGGCGTCGTCGATTCCATCGAATCGCACTATCACCAGCACGCGATGCGCATTCCACTCATGGGCCTGGCCAGCGTGGTGGCTGGTGTGGCCACACATGGCGGCGTGGGCGGCGTGCATGTTGCCGAGTTCGAGCAATTCTCAGCGCCCGTGGACGGAGATGATTTGAATCGGCTGGTCGAGGAGAAGCTGGGCCAGGGATGGGACCGGATGATTCGCGAGACCAGCCGCCATGGCGGCGAGCAAACGTTGATCTTCTCGCACCCCGACGGCAAGCGCATGGGGCTCTTCATTCTCGATCTCAATGGGAAGGAACTGAATGTCGTGCAGGTTTCCGTCGATCCGGACCGGCTGAACGAGACGATTATCAAATACAAGCATCACGACGGAGATAAGAACGCGGCCGACTGATGCGCACTTAACTTTATGCGGGCAAAATGAGCGGGCGAATCAAACGCCCGCTCTAAAACTGCGTCACGCTCAGTACATTCTGATCGGGATCCTTGAACCATCCGATTCGGGCCCCGCTGGGCGCAGTCCAGATTCCTTTCGGATCGCTATCGTTGATTCCGGGATAGCGTTGAAACTCGACCCCCGCTGCCGTTAGCCGCTCCACCGTTTCCTCAATCGAGTCCACATCCCATCCCAACACGGTGAAGGGCGCAGGATTGTGTTCACGCACAGCCGTTACCCGCAGCATGGTTCCATTGGCGTCGAAGACAAGCGCGAACGGGTGCTGATCTTCAACGAGTTTGAGTCCCAGAACGCCTTCATAGAACGCCCGCGCCTTGGCGAAATCCGTGGTGGCGACGAACGCCACAAGCTTGCACTTTCCAAGAATCGATTGCTGCGTCATTCCGCACCTCCGAAAAAATTTCCCATCGGATCGTCTATTTTGAGTTGGTCCGCGTCATCAGATCGACAAAGTCTTTTTGGAAGCGCGCCAGGTCCAGGTCCATTTGCGCGTGGACAACGCGAACTCCGATTGCCGGCTTCAGCGACTCAGGCCAGGCGAGCGTATCGCCGTAGCTCGGGCCGTGGCTCAGGTCCACATCCATGTAGACATCCACTTCTTTGGTAATGATTGCGGGGTCGATCCACGCGCAGGCTTCGAGCTCGTCCCACATATTCGTGCGCCGATGGGTCCAAGCAGCAATGTAGCGCGCCGCCGGCGCCTGCGACTTTGCAATCGCGTCCAGCATCTCCTGCGTGAAGGGCGCTTTGGCGGAAACATCTTCGGTAGTAATTTCAATACGCGGCCAGTTGGCGTGGAGCACGATGTGCGCGGCCTCGGGATCGAACCAGAAGTTGAACTCGTGCCGCGGGTCTGCGGTCTCGATATCGTTCGTTTGCGGATTAATGCTTCCGCCCATGATCAAGATGCCTTTAGTCAGCGACGCGAACTCCGGATCGATGGAGACGGCCAGCGCGATGTTGGTCAGCGGCCCGGCGGCGTAAATTGTTACCTCGTGCGGATGCGCGCGCACCTGCCGGATGAGGAAGTGCGCGGCGTCTTCGTCGAGGGGCTTTGTCGCAGGCAGGCCTTCAGGCATCGGCGGAATCTCATAAGGGCCGTGCGATTCCGGTTTCACAGCGCCGGTCGCCGATGTTGCCACGACCCCGCCCCATGCGCCCAGCCACGCCACCTTGCCGTCGATCGCTTCTTCCATTCGGGTCTTTTCCTGGTCTCGGACGAGGGGAAAAACCGCACCACGCACAACGGGAACATCGGTGTGATCGGTCAGCTCAAGCATGCGCAGCGTGTGCAGCGTCTCTTCGTCGCGCCACGCGTCGCCGGTGACCATGGTGATGCCCAGCACCTGAACATCCGGCGACTGCAACAGCGCCAGCATCGACATCTGGTCCGAACCGCCCGGGCCGGCACCGTCCTGATCGATCAGCACCATCCGCTTTTGCGCGGGGCACGCGCACGCCATGAGCACGAGCAGCAGGAATGTCGTCGAAGTTCTCATGAAAGGTGTTAATTCACTGGGAGCTTGCCTTGGAATAGCCATATTGTTCGTATCAAGTCAAACTGAAATGCCGCGGCGAAAAGGAATGAGGCGGAGGTCACCAACATCGTCTGCCAGTTCCTGCTTGCAGGAGCGAGAACGATGGGAGCAACGATTCCAAAGGCGAGAGCCATGACAGCGTCCGCTATCATTCGCAACTTGTGTGAAAGACGGCTCTTCATGGCGGCATTCTACCATCGCTTCAGATCATCGCCGATCGCGCCCAAACCCTCGCGGCTTGAACTGCGGCGTAACGGCCAGATTGGTCTTGCCCTCGGGATAGACCACGAGGAAACGGTTTGCCCCCTCTCCCACGCTGGCCGTCTCAACACCCTCGAGTGACCGGCAAACCAGATGCATCATGCGCCGCTCGCGGCTGTTCATGGGCGGAAAACTGTAGGGAACTCCGGTCTGGCGCACTTTTTCCGCAGCGGCTTCGGCGGCCAGGCGCAGCTCCTCGGCGCGCAACGCCTTGAAGTTGCCGGCGTCAAAGCTGACCATGTGGTGCTCGTGGTGGTCAAGGCGGAGCATTTGTGCGGCCAGTGTTTCCAACGCGCGCAGCAACTCGCCATTGTGCTGGATGACCAGCGGCACATCGGGCCCGGCCAATTCAACCGAGATTTGCCTCGACGCGGCGCCTTCCCCTTCGCTCGCGCCATCCGATGCGCTGATACGGTACTTGAGGCGTAGCCCGCCCAACTTATTCAGGGTGTTCAGAAATCCAGCAATTTTTTGTGCAGCCTGTTGAAGGTCGTCAATGGGCATAACAGATAAGTATCGCAGAGCCGGGCGGCCCGGCGCTTTCAGCCTACAGGATAGAAGAGCACCCGGTCAGGTCCTGAATGGCCTGTCGATCCCCTGCCCACGGGACGCAAAATGCTAACGTTGATTTGGATCCTTCTGCGATCGCCTTGAACCCGATGTTGCGCAAGTCCCTCGACCTGTCGATGCGCCGCCTGCTTCCAATTCTTTTGCTCTTCGCGCCTTTTGCGCTCGCGGCGCTTGCTCGAGCGCAGGGCGGCCCGCCGTTTATTGGCGACGACCCCGGCACGCCCGGCAATCGTCATTGGGAGATCAACATTGGCTGGATCGCCAACCATAATCCCGGCCAGTCGTACTACGAGATTCCCGATGTCGACCTGAATTACGGCTGGGGCGATCGCATCCAGCTCAAATACGAGCTGCCCCTTGCCGCGGCGACGGATCCGAACAATTCAACAGGCGTGGGTCTCGGCGAATCTTACCCGGGCATCAAGTGGCGCTACTTTGAGTACCATCGCGCGGGCCAGCCCAAAACCGATGAGAATCTGCTTTTCTCGCTGGGCACGTACCCGCAGGTCATGATTAACAATCCCACCAGCTCCGTGCGGCGAGGCATCGTTCAGCCCGGCCCGCAATACTATTTGCCGATCGAGGCCACAGCGCAAATCGGGTGGCTGGCGCTCAATGGCGAAGTGGGCCGATGGATTGGGAACAAAAACATGCCCGATCAGTGGGGACGCGGCTTGATCGCCGGACACCAGTTCAACGATCGCACTGAACTTTATGCCGAGCTGTATGACTTGCAGGCCATCAATCGCATCGGCGACCAGCCCAAGCAGCGCTCTTTCACGCTCGATCTCGGCGGGCGCCAGACCCTCGGCCATTCCGGCCATCTTCGATTGCTGTTTATGGGCGGACGCGCCATCCAGGCCGTTACGCGCACCAATGGCGAACCAAGCTGGATCGCCTACATCGGTTTCCAACTCTTGCTGGGACCGAAGGAGAAGGAAACGCTGGGCAAGCAGCCCTGAGCGGTGCGGCCGTTCCTGCCTAGATCGGCTCCGCGGAGTCGATTCGTCTCCGGAAAACTGCGCCGCAGATCAGCAGACCAACCGTTAAAAACGTGGTTGCGGCAATTCCAGCGTTGAGCCAGAAATGCAGCAAAGGGCGAAATTCAATCGCCGGGATGCCGGCGTTGTCATACGACTTGAGCGTTCCGCCAATCAGCGCCAGTACCGGCACGACGATCGTGATGACGCGAATTTGTCCCCGCGAATAGGGCTTTGTGGTCGGCAATTCACCCGGCTCGGTCGTGCGATACCACATCCAGATCCATATCGCAACGACAGCAAGGCCGAACAGGCTGCTGCCGTCCTGCAGCACCTTGTACATCTGCACATCCCCTTCAATGGGCAAGTGGACTGGCAGCCTGAGGAAGCTCCAATGTCGATACGGCCAATAGAACGGGTGGGTGAACGAATCCCATAGAAGGTGCGTCGCTTCTCCAACCACGATGGAGACTACGATCAATGCCAGCCGCGCGGGCGGCCAGAACGAGAAAGGTTTCGCACTGGGTTTCAGTCGCTCGCGAAACCCCTCCGGCAGGAGCATAGTGAAGGGCTGCTTTACGAAGGCATGAAAGAGCCAAAGCGCAGCGAGGCTCAGCGGCAAATCATACAGAAACAGCCCGTGCAGTGAGTGGGCGCCGAGTCCGTGCGCGTTGAGAAAGAAAAAATAGGCGAAATCGGGCGCGAAGCTTCCGACGATAAGGGCCGACAGGACAAGACGCGTTTTTTGAAAAGGCCATATGGCGGCTGCGTGCGAGAACGTAAAAGGCATTGTTTCAAGTATCTCGTATGCCGCAGAAGGTTCTGAATCGTCCCAAGATTCGCTACGCCCGTTGATGAGCTGTGTATCGGCAAGATACGATGACCGTGAAAAGGTTTCCAGGAGATACGCGCCGTGCGTGCATTTTCCGTTGTGCCTGTTTGCGTTTTTGCGTTGGGTTCCCTCACTGTTGCCGCGCAAACCGCGCCGAAACTTCCCAGAGAAATCGTCCGAAAGGCTGCCCCAACGCAGGTTGCGCAGGTGGCGCTCACACCGCCGATGGGCTGGAACAGCTGGAATTTCTTCGCCGGCCGCGTGACCGACAAGGACATTCGCAGCGCCGCCGATCAGCTTGTGGCTACCGGCATGAAAGATGCCGGGTACGTCTACGTCAACATCGACGACACATGGGAGGGCGAGCGCGACCCCGATGGCGTGCTGCACTCGAATGCAAAGTTTCCCGACATAAAGGCACTCGCCGACTACGTGCACTCAAAGGGGCTCAAGCTTGGGATCTACTCGTCGCCAGGGCCAAAGACCTGCGCGGGTTTCGCAGGCTCACTCGATCATGAGGCGCAGGACGCCGAGCTTTACGCTTCATGGGGCGTCGATTACCTGAAGTACGACTTGTGTAGCTATCGCGAGTCGGTCATGTCCGTGCAGGCGCCCGACGACAAAGTGGCGCAGATGCGCCTGATGATCGCGGCTTACGGCAAGATGGACAAGGCGCTCAAGGCCACCGGCCGTCCCATCGTTTATTCGCTGTGCCAGTACGGATGGGACGCGGTATGGGAGTGGGGCCCAAACGTCGGGGCGAATCTGTGGCGCACCACGGGCGATATCCAGCCCTACTGGCAGAGCATCTACTCCATCCTGAACGAGCAGGCCGGGTTGGCCCGATACGCCGGTCCAGGCCATTGGAACGATCCCGACATGCTCGAAGTGGGCAACGGCAGGCTTTCGCTGGCGGAGAATCGCACACACTTTTCCATGTGGGCCATGCTGGCCGCTCCGCTGCTCGCCGGCAACGACCTGCCCAACATGACGCCTGAAGTCCGCGCCATCCTTACCAATCGCGAGGTGATCGCGATTGATCAGGATCGCCTTGGCCGCGAAGCCACGCACGCCTACTCCGATGGCGAAGTGGACGTCTGGACGCGGCCTCTCTCCGGCGGAGCCGTGGCCATCGCTGTCATCAACGCCGGACCGGACCGGTACTCCACGCACCCGTTTCACCTGAGCCTGACCAAGCTTGGCCTGCACGGAGCGCAAAAGGGCAAGGACCTGTGGACGGGCAAGGAGATTGCGCTGACCGACGGAATGCCAATCGAAATCGCGAGCCACGATATTCTGTTGGTGCGCATCAAGTCGCCAAAATAGCCTGAAGCAGCGGATAGCCTGCGGACTTTCGATCGGGCTAACAATCTCCTCGATTGAATCTCAGATTTTTATTTCTACTTGCGCTAAAACCGGTTAGAGTTATCCCCAACGGCTCCCTCCCGCCGCTCCATTTGTGACGCTTAGAACGCGCCGCTGTGGGGCTTGCTGCCCGTTAGCGGCCTGATCTTTTTCCATCGTCCTTCAAGAGGCCTTTCCATGAGCGACGTCAGATGCCCGCATTGCGGGGGGACCAACGATTCCAATGCTGCGTTCTGCGGAACCTGCGGAACGCCGCTTGCTACTCAACAACCGCAACCGCCTTCACCGCCCGCATCGAACCAGCCACAAACACCGAGCGCCTATGCGCCGCCGCCGGGCGCGATTCCCGCGCCACCCGGAGTCTATCCGCCGCCCCCTGGCGTCTATCCACCCATGGGCCCCGGCGCGAACGTGACGGGACAAAACACCAAGTGGGCCATCGGGCTGGGCATTGCGGCCGTGTTCTGCTGCGGACCCTTTACGGCAATTCCGGGCCTTTTTCTTGCCAAGAAAGACATGGATGATTTTGCCTCAGGGCGCGCGCCGTATTTGAACGAAAGCTCGGCCAAACTCGCCTTTTACCTGAACGTGGCTGCTTTGATTCTTTCGGCTATCGGGATCTTGTTCTTCTGGGGTAGGGGTTTTCGCGCTCTTTGAGTTCACTGGGGGGGCCTGCATGTACGGCCGAACCGACAAATCGGTTGCTATGGGATTGCTGGCTTTTGCCTGCTCAGTTCTTGCCGTGGCGGCATGGCTCAAACCCGCTGCGATCGGCTATGGAACGCATATGCAACTGGGTTTGCCCCCCTGTAATTTTCTGCGCCTCACGCATCTGCCCTGCCCGACGTGCGGAATGACGACGTGTTTTGCGTGGGCCATCCGCCTTCAATTCCGGAAAGCGTTCTTCGCCAATCCGTTCGGCGTCCTGGCGTTTTTCGGCACGGTGTCGCTCATTCCGTTGGCGATCGTACTGCTTTGGCGCCGCATTTCATTTCGCCGGATTACAGACCACGCCTGGTTCAACAAGGCTGTCTACGCTTCAACTGCACTTTTGCTCGTGAGCTGGGTTTTCAAGTTGGCGGAGTTTCAGTTCGCGGGTTACTGATCTCTCCGCCTTTCACTCGGAAAAGGAGTTCCTATGGCAACCATCGCTCCTCCCCTGATTTGTCCCCAGGGACATGGGCCCGGAGTGCCTGGTTCGCGGTTCTGCACGTTTTGTGGGGCCACGCTCGTAGCGCCGGGGGTGCCCGTGTCCGCAAGTCCTGCGACGGTGCCGCCGCCAGCCGCCGGCGGGTGGCAACCGGTCAATACCGGGCCTGCTCAAGCAATGCCCGCAGTGCCGGCTCAAGCCACGGCCGCGCCGCAATGGCAGCCGGCGCCGGCAACGGCAGTCCAACCGCCTCAGTGGCAACCCGCACCCGTAGCGCCCGTTCCGCCGCCATCTTCGGGTCCAATTCCTGCGCCGTCGCCCGACGCAACCCAGGCGGCGCCGACCGTCGCGAATCAGCCGGCGCCATGCAAAACGTGCAGAAACATCGGCGCCGGGCTCGGCGAGGACGTCCTGGTCTGCCCGGAATGCAGTTGGCTGCGTCCGCTACTTCCCGGCTACAAGCTCGATCGCTCGGTCTTCCTGTGGGCGCAGGACGGCCAGGCGATGACCCATCTGCAGAGCATCTCCGCGCTTCATACAGCCGCGAAGTCCGTCTCGGAAAAGGTGGGCCGTCCGTGGATCGAATCGACGTTCAACGGCATTCGCCTCGGCCCCAGGCAGTTCCCTGATATTTGGATTCGAGCCGTTCTCGCGGCGCGCATTCTCGGCCTGCCCAGAATGCCCGATGTCTATATCTCGGGCGATTCGCAGTGGAACACGTACACCTATGGCACCGACACAAGCGCGTTCATCGTTCTGGGCACAGCCATCCTCAACAACTTCCAGAACGACGATCTGCTCTTCGTGCTGGCGCGAGAGATGGGGCACTGCCGGGCCGGCCATGCGCTCTGGAAAACGGTGGCTCGTTTCCTTGTCGGCGACGATAGCGTGCGCAAAGGCTTGCTCTCCGGCGGAGTATTGAACGCCATCAGTCTCAGCCCGACGAAATGGGTTCAGGACGCTGTAGACATACCGCTGATGGCGTGGTCGCGCCAGGCGGATATCACCGCGGACCGCGCCGCGCTGCTCGCCATCGGTGACGAAGCTCTGGCGCGCCGCGTCATTTTGGCATGGTCCATCCGCTCCGCCAGGCTCCTGAAGCAAGTCAACATCGAAGAATGGATGAAGCAGGAAGAGGCGAGCGACGATCAGATGACGCGCTTCTCAGAAATGACAACCACTTCTTCGATGTACACCACGCGGCGCCTGCGGTTGCTCGGACAGTCAGCGCACGAGCCGGAGCTCATGCGATGGAGTCAGACCATTCAGCCGGTTCGCAAGCGCCTGACGCCGCCGCCTCAGCCGCCAATATCGGGTCTGACGGCTGCCTCGCCTGGCGTCCGGCGTCCCCCAGTAGCTCAGGGCCCCGCGCCGGCACATGCGCCCGCGCTGGCGCAAGCTCCCGCACCGCCGCCCTCTGACTCTGTCCGCGTCCTTTGCAACAAGTGCCAGACCGCGATGCGCATTCCCCTTGCTGTCTTGCGCGGCAAACCGTCGCTGAACGTACGTTGTCCAAAATGCCAGAACGTTTTTACGCTCCGGCCCAAGCCGGCTTCTCAGGCCCCGGCTCCTCCCGCCGCGGGAACCAAACCAGCTACCGCGCCGGTGTCCCCCTCCGCACCGGCAAAAACGGTCGCCCCCCCGCCGTCCGCATCTCAACAGGCAAAGCCGGCTGGTACCGCCGGCGCAAAGCCAAAGCCGGCTGCCGCGCCTGCGCCTTCGAGTGCAAAAGCAAAATTGCCCTCCAAGCCGCAGGGGGCTGCTGTCGCGCATAAACAAGCCAGGTGACCGAAAAAGAAAAGAGAGGATAATGTATGCCAGACGATCCTAATGAAGTTGTCGTGATTGTCCCCGATGCGGCCGCGAATTCACCGGACGGTTCAACACCTTCCGACGAACCAGTTGTTGTCGAAGTCTTCGACGCCGTCACCGACCCGACCGGGAGCACCGATCCCGAGGTGGTCGTGGTTGAAGCTGCCCCGGATGGCCAGGAAGAGGTTTTCGTCGTCGACCCTGACGCTGTTGGCCCCGGCGCTCAGACCGATCCCGGATCGGATCCAACAACAGATCCAACTGGCCAGACTGACCCGGGCAGCGATCCCATGGGCTCGGTCGATCCAATCAGCACGACACCCGGCGACGATCCGACCAGCACTTCCACCAGCGATACTGGCCCGGAAGGCTCAGTGGATCCAATCAGCTCATCGTCCGATCCCGGCGACGGACCAGCAACGGACGACCCAGGATCCGTTGGCGTGGTAGATTCGACTGGCACTTCGCCCGACGGCAGCGATCCAACCGACCCGACCGCCGGCAGCACCGACGACCCAACAGCGGGGGGAGTGGTCGGCTCCGATCCCGACGCCACCAGCTCGACCGACCCCGATTCGACCAGCTCCACTGATCCGTCGCAGTTGACCTCCGATCAGGACACGCTCCAGCAGGACGAGCAACAGGAGGCTCAGGACGTGCAGGCGGGTGACTACACAGCCGCATCAACCGATGCTCAGCAGGCCTATCAGCAATCGGAGACCGTGGCAGGTGAAGGTGGTCCAGACAACACCGACGAGACCTGGACGGCGCAGCTTGACGAAAGTTACGCCAGCTCAGACCAGCAGACCGCCGAAGAAGATGCGACAACTGCCGCAAGTTACACCGACGACACGACCGGGAATCCGGACGATGCGGCCGACGCGCAGCTCTACGGCGATGCGGCCGCAGGCGAGGAGCAGACTGCCGACAGCTCCGCTGATTCGGGTGAGTACGGGAGCTCAACCGGCGAGGAAATGGATACGCCAACGGATGATGCGCCCGCCGATGACGCTCCGGTGGATGACACGCCCGTCGACGATACACCTGTCGATGATTCAACAGTCGACGACGATTCGTCGGCGAGTTAGAACTAGCTAGCCCGCCCGAGGCACACCGCAAACCAGCCCCGTGGGTCGGTCCAGGTTGCCTCGGCGCGGAAGCCTGTCTCCGCGAGCAGCGCCTCGGCCTGTCCCGGCCGGTACTTGTAGCTGTTCTCGGTGTGGATAGTCTCGCCAGCTGCGAACTCGACGGTCATATCCAGTTCGCCCACAAGCACCTGCTGGGCACAGCGGCTCACCAGGTGCATTTCCATGCGTGACTTTGCCTGGTTCCACACAGCGCGATGCTCAAATGCTTCCACATCAAACTCTGCATCCAATTCGCGGTTGAGGCGCACGAGCATGTTGCGATTAAAGGCCGCCGTCACGCCTTGGGCGTCGTCGTAAGCCGCCACCAACGTTTTCTTGTCTTTCACCAGATCGACACCCAGCAGCATCGAGTCGCCAATCTCCAGTCCAGCACGGACCCGGCGCAGCACCCGCTCCGCCTCGGTCGGCTCAAAGTTTCCGATGCTCGATCCGATGTAAAGCACGAGCCTTCTTTCGTCGGAGTCCGATGTTCCAAGATGAAACTTGTGGCCGTCGCCGTCGGTGTAGTCCATCACACGCGGCGCTACCATCACGCCGGGGATCTCGCGCTCGATGCGCCGTTTCGCAAGATCCAGCGCGCTCGATGAAACATCCACCGGCTCATAAACGACTGCATCCTGGCGTTCGACCGCGGCGCGCAAAAGCAGCCGCGTCTTTTCTGCTGAGCCCGCGCCCAGCTCAGCGATGCGCAGCCGGCGGCCATCTCTCGCCTGATCGACAATCTCCTCCGAAGCCAAGAAAAATATGCCGCGCTCGGTGCGCGTCAAGTAGTATTCGTCGAGTTCGGTGATCGCGTCGAATAGGCGCGAACCGGCGCGGTCGTAAAACAACCACGCGGGCAGTCGTTTGGGCCGCGCAGCGAGTCCTTCGCGAACCGCCGTGGCTACGCGTTCGTCAAATTGCAGAACTGGGGCAGGGGAAGCTGCTGCGCTCATGGTCTCTCAGTTAATTCGCTTTCAACTTCGATGCAGCTGGCGCGCTTATGTCGCCAACCTGATGCCGGAAAATTGCCATCGTGTCTCGGGGGAGAAGAAATTCCGGTAGCTCGAACGGATGTGCCGCGCCGGCGTCACGCACGAACCGCCGCGCAAAACCATTTGCCCGCTCATGAATTTGCCGTTGTATTCGCCCAGCGCGCCATCGAGCGGTTTGAAGCCCGGATAGCCGAGGTAGGCGCTACACGTCCACACCCAACAGTCCCCATAGTAGTGCTTCGCACCGTCCTGGTTTTGGTGCTTCGCACCATTCTGGTTTTGAACGAGATTGGTGGAAGGAATAGGTGTAAGGTTTCCGGAATCGAGCAAATTGCCCTCGACCGGATGGCCCTCGACTGCGGTTTCCCATTCAAATTCCGTGGGCAGCCGCTTGCCTGCCCAGCGCGCGTAAGCGTCCGCTTCGTAATAACTTACCTGGCTCACAGGCACCGCTTTCAAGTCCTCGAGCGGCAGTTCTCCTCGCAAGGTAAATACGGTCCATCCACGTTCTCCGCGGGTGCCGTCTCGTTCGGTCCAATAGAGCGGCGCTCTCCAGCCGTTCGCCTTCACCGCGTCCCACCCCGCCGAGAGCCATAGCTCCGGCTTGCGGTATCCGCCGTCGGCCATAAACTCCGCGTACTCGCCGCAGGTAACAAGTCTGTCGGCCAGAGCAAAGGTCTCCAGCCAAACGCGATGCCGCGGCATTTCGTTATCGAAACAGAAACCGTCGCCCGCGTTGCCGGCCTCGCGCAATCCGCCCTCAAATTGCGTGAACTCAACCCGCTCGGCCTGGTCCCTAGTCCCTGGTCCCTGCCCCCGGTATTTCGGCCGCAGAGGATTCGTGAAGAACGCATTCAGAATGTCGGTCAACAGCAATTCCTGGTGCTGCTCTTCGTGATTCGCACCCAGCTCGATGCGCCGCAGCGCTTCCGCCTCCGGCTCGCGCTCGAAAAGCCGTTGCATGGCTGCGTCCACATATTCGCGATAACATCGGATCTCTTCGAGTCCAGGCCGCGAAAACGACGACCGCAGCCGCTTTTCGGGAAACGCCGAAAAACCTTCGTAATAGCTATTGAAAAGCCAGGGAAAGTCCGGGTTGAAGAGTTTGTAACCGGGCAGAAACTCCCGCAGGACGAATGACTCAAAGAACCAAGCGGTGTGGGCCAAGTGCCACTTGACCGGCGAGGCCTCGGGGCACGACTGCACCATCATATCTTCGGCCGAAAGCGGCTCGCACAAGCTGATTGTGCCGCGCCGTACTTCATTGAAACGGTTGAGAATCGCCGACCCGGCGCCAGAAAAAGTGGTTGTGCTCACGGTCCCCCTCCCGCATCCGCTGAGTGTAAAGCATTTTGATGCAATCCTTCGTGATTTCGACGCCTTATCGTGCAGCGGCCACCCGCCCCGGGCACACCATGCTGAGTCCATCCGTCCCATCTCCTGGAGGGGCCGCCCCTTGAGGGACCACCCGCCGTTAACTCCCGGCATGGATAGGTCCATTTAACCGTTAATGGTAGTAGTGGTGCTGGCGTTTGACTGTGAATGGTGGTTTAATCCCTGCCAGAGAATCCTGAAAGACTCTTGATTCCCGGGCGGGATGGCAGGAGAAAGTATGTTGAGGTTCGGTCTACAGCGGATTCCAATCGCGGCACTGTTCGCGCTCTTCCTGGCGGTTCCGCGGAGTCTGCCAGCGCAGGCAAGCGGCCAGTCCCAGCCGCCCGCCGCTCCAACTGCGCCCGAAACCGTGTCCCCAGCCCACACCCCGCCGACCGCCGAGCAGCTTGGCGACTCGCTCACCGCCCGCCAGCGCTACCAGGCTGCCATTGCGGCCTATTCGAAAGCGCCTGAAATGACCGCGCCGATCTGGAACAAGATGGGCATCGACTACCAGATGATGTTCAACCCCAAAGACGCCACTCACTGCTACAAACAGTCTCTCCAGCTCGATCCAGGCAATTCTCAGGTCCTGAACAATCTCGCCACGGTCTATGCCTCGCAGAAAGAATACGGCCAGGCGGAACGCCTGTACCGCAAGGCGCTGAAAATCGATCCCAAGTCCGCGCTGGTCCTCAAGAATTTGGGCACCAACCTGCTGGCGGAACACAAGTACAACAAGGGCTGGGAGGCCTATCAGCAGGCTTTGGCCATCGATCCGGAGATCTTTTCCAATCGCGGCACTCCTTCTGTGGACGATCCATCTTCGGTCCAGGAGCGGGGCGCCATGAACTACTACATGGCGGCAGGTTGCGCCCGCGCAGGCTATGCCGATTGTGCTCTGCAGTATCTGCGCATGGCGCTTGACGAGGGCTTTACTACGCGCAAGAAGGTCGCAAGCGACATTGAGTTCGCCAGCCTGCGTTCGAACCCCGCCTTCAAACAGTTGCTTGCGGAGCAGCAGCACAGCCAGTAAGCCGCCCAATCCGCGCCCCTCGGGTCTATCGTCGTCTCCGGCCGCATCTCGGGCGTCTATCAAGTAGGTTGGCCCTCAGCCCTCCTTTGGAGACTCCGATGAAGATCCGCCTCTTTCCGTCACTTGTGATTGCAGTCGTTTTCACAGCCGCCGCCTGCGCTCAGGAGCCAGGCTCCGCACCCCCGTCCGGCCAAAACTCAGGCCAGAATGGAAACTCAGGATCGGGCGGTAGTTACGGCCAGCGCGGTGGCCTTGGCGGATTCGGAGGCGGAGTCGGCATGATGGGCCGCGGCCTCATGGGCACCGTAACAGCGGTTGCAGCCGATCACTACACCATCAAGACCGATGCGGGCGGCGTCTACACCGTCCATTTCACCGCCGACACGCGGATGTTCAAGCGCCAGGCCAGAACCGGGGGGCCGAGCGAGGGTCAGGGAGGCGGTCGGGGCGAAGGCGGCGAACAGGCCGGTGGCGGACATCGCGGGATGGGCGGGGGCTACGGCAATCCTCCGCAACAGATCAGCGCCACCGACATCAAGGCCGGGGACGTCATCAACGTCATGGGTGACACCGACGCCACGGCGAAAAGCGTGAATGCAAGAGCCGTCGCGCTCATGGATCAGCAAACGGTCGACCAGATCCACGCCATGGAAGCGAACTTTGGCAAGACCTGGCTTATGGGAAAGGTGACCGCCATTGACGGTACAAAAATCACGCTGACAGGCACGCTCGACAGCGCGCCGCACACCTTTGTTGCCGATGAAAACACTGAATTCCGCAAACGCCGCGATCCCATCACTCTCGCGGACATTCAAGTGGGAGACACGGTGCGCGCCGACGGCGCCGTGAAGGATGGAGTCTTTACCGCCACCAACTTGAATGTTTTTGGCGGGCAGGGCGGCGACACGCCTTCGGTTCCCGGCGGCCAGACACCACAAGTTCCGCGCAGCGCTCCGCCCCAATAAGCCAGCTCTATTCGATCGACTGCAGCGTCCACGCTCCATTGGTCAGGACAAACGTGGCCTGCCGCAGCGAGCTCAGTTTGTTGCCGGGATTGTGCGCCATATCCGCGAGCGGCTGTGGAAGCCCGTCAAGATTCAAGTCTTCAGTGAACGACGCGATCCTCGTATCTCCCACCGACTGAATATCGCCCACATCCCGCGCCTTCAGGTGATTCGTCGCGACGGACTGGATGACGACGACAAACTTCGGATCGGTTGGGTTATCGGGCCGCCATTGGATCACGCTCCCCCCGCCCGGCAACGTAAGTACCTTCTTGCCGTCGGGTGTCACCGTAAAGTCCGCCCAATATCCGTTGGGGTATCTCTTGGTTTCGAACCAATACTTGGCTGTCACACCCTGCACCATGCCTGCGCTGTTCACAGTGATGCTCACGGGCGCCGCGGGAGTCTGGTCGTATTTGGCCTGAATCATCGTCAATGCCTGGGCTTGCGTCAGTTCCGGCGCCGATTTGCATCCCGCCATCCACAACCCGGCCGCAAAAGCCACCAAGGTTCCCAAAACCTGCAACTTCACCGCGTTTTTCACATTCCCTCCCTCAACCACATTAGTGGCCCGCATGAATAGACAGCATTGAATGGCTCAAAATCTTTCGCCCCGCCATTTTTCATCTACTTTCCTCCGCTGTCAATGGAGTTGACGGTGACCTTGCTCACAACAGTCAAGTTTTGCCGGTGGAAGCCTGCAAATCACTTCGTTCTACGTCGAAAATCGCTCTGCTCGCGTTGATTTTTCGACGATTGTGCCGAATCGGTCGAAATCCGTTTCAGGAGAAGCTCCAGGAATCCCTTCTCATCCGATTTGAGGCACACCTGCGCATTCGGCGGACCCGCGACAGGCCGGGTGAACCCTTTGTCATCGATATCCAGGCGCATCGGTTGCACCGGGCATAGTGCAGGACGGATGGCATAGGTTACGGCCACAGGGTCAAAGAGTGTGGGCATCTTCCAAGCATCCGCCCCCGTCCACTGGTGGTAGAGCAACGTCAGCTGGTCAGTAAGCGGCGATCCTTGTGAAAGGACGGCCCCCAGCTCCGGCAACGTGAGATGGACCTGGGTTGAGTCGAGGGGCATCATGAAGACCGGAACACCCGAGGCTAGCAGCGACCGCGCTCCTGCCGGATCGCAAAGAATATTCCACTCCGCCGATGCGGGCTGATTCGTGTCCCCGTATCCCCGATAGACACTGCCACCCATGAGGACGACCCTCTTCAATTTGCGGAAGGTCGCCGGGTCGCGCGCGATGGCTGCCTGCTCATTGAACAGCGGACCAATTGCGATGAGAGTGATTTGGCCGGGATGGGCGGCGATCTCGCGAAGTAAAAACCCAATCGCATCGCCATGCTTCCGTCCCGGTTCCTCATGCGCGTATGCGGCCTGCGTGAAGTGATTCGTCGCCGGCGTGCGAACGCCAGCTTCCACCGGAATTTCTTTGCTGCCCACGGCCGCGAGATAGCGATCTACGAGGCGCGCGCGCAGTTTGGTATCGCCGAATGCAGTGGTAATGCCAAGCAACTTCACCTCGGGGCTGCGCAGCAGAAGGGCCAGCGCGAACGCATCGTCGATGTCGTCGCCGATATCCGTATCCAGAATGACGAGCTGCCGCGCGGGAGCTTGCGGCGGGATTGCTGTATTTCGCTAGCCGTGCGCTCCCGCCCCTGCGGCAACTGCCAGCGCGGCGGCCGCAAGACCCTTGAACCAACACCTGGCCTTCATGCGGATCATTGTAGTGGGTTATTGGGAACAGAGATTTCAGAGTTGAACCGCAAACACCGCCAGCGCCGGAAGTAGTTCAATCATGCGTCGCATCGGATTCGATTAGGTAGAAGCTCAATGCTGCATCGCCTTGCTCGAGAACGCGGGTCCGTTTCAGGCTGCCATACCGCTCTTTGAGGGCGAACTTGCGACGGTGTTCGGCAATCACCACTGCACCTTCCGCAAGAATCCCTTTGGCCGCGCCACCCAGCAATCCCAGCGCGATTGCGTACTCCTCGGCCGCCTCGTACGGAGGATCGAGAAATACGACTCCGTAGCGTTCTGGTTTTGGATTTTCTTCTGGTTTAGGACTTTTTTCCAGCTTTGGATCAGGTCCGGCGACTCCGCGTAGAAACGCGCCGACGCTTTTTCTGCGAATGCTCACGCCCTCGCTGATTCCCAGCCGCGCCAGGTTGCCATCGAGAACCCTTAGAGCTGCGGGCGCGCGCTCGACAAAAGTGACGCGCTGGGCCCCTCGGCTCAGCGCCTCCAACCCCACCGCGCCCGAGCCGGCATACAAGTCCAGAAACACCGCGCCCTTAATCCGCGGGGCGAGTACGTTAAAGAGCGTCTCGCGCAGACGGTCGCTCGTGGGGCGTGTGCTCGTTCCCGGCGGGGCCGCGAGTGTGCGCGAACGATACGTTCCGGCGATGATGCGCATCGCCAACCAGCATATCGGACTGGCACTCTTTTCACTTCTTCACTTCTTCACTCTTTCGCTCCGTTCACTCCCTTCAACCCGCTCCTTTCCCGCCCCACGCTCTACAATCGGTGTATGCGTGGCTGGTCAATTCCGCTGGGCCGATGGTTCGGTGTGGAGATGCGCGTCCACATCTTCTTCCCTCTGCTGGTCCTGGTGCTGTTCGCCATCAGCGGCTCTGACGGCTGGCCTCGCGCGCTGGCCCTCTTTCTTCTTTTGGTTGCGGCCGTGGCTGTGCGTGAAACAGCGCGCCTCGTGGCGGCGGCATGGCTGGGCCTTCGACTCCGCGCCATCCTTCTCTTGCCCATCGGCGGCTTGTATGCCTATGCCAATCCCGAGAGCCAGGAGATCGCCAATCACGGCAGCGGTCAGTTTGTTCTCGCGCTGGCCGGCCCGCTGGCGAACATCGGCGCGGCAATCACTGCCATCGGCATCATTCTCGGCGCCAGCGGCAACGTACAGCTCTTCGATCATCCATTCATCACCTCCGGCCACTTGCTTCGCAGCATGGTCTGGATGCAGGCGTCACTTGGCATTTTGCACTTCTTCCCTGCCTATCCTCTTGACTGCGGCCGCCTCATCCGTAACAAATTCGCGCAAACTCATGGTTCTGCTCCCGCCAGCCGCGCCGTCTCCGGCCTTGGCCAGGTGCTCGCCGGAGCGGCCATTGTCGGCGGCATGTTTGCGCAGGAGCCGTGGCTCATCCTCGCCGGCTTCTTCATCATGATCGGCGCGCAGATTGAGGATCAGGGCGTCTTCTTCCAGTCGGTCGTTGACACTGTGCGCATGCGCGAGGTGATGCTTACCGACTTTGCCACGCTGTCGCCTTCCGATACACTCGCCGACGCGCTCTACCGCTGCGTCCACTCCTTGCAGGAAGACTTTCCCGTGGTGCGCGGCCCGCAACTGGTTGGCATTGTCTCGCGCCAGCGCATCCTTGAGGCTCTGCGTAACGATGGCAACGGCTACGTGCAGTCCGTCATGTCGCGCGCCTTCCAGGTCGCCCGGCCTGAGGACACGCTTGGAACCACTATTCGCCGCCTCACCGCGGGCCACGGTCTCGCGCTCATTCCCATTACCGAGAGCGGGAAAGTTGTCGGCATCGTCAGCGTGCAGAACTTAATGAGTTCGATGTCGCTGCTCGCCGAGCAGCGCCGAATCGAACGCCAGGAAGCCAACGAATAATCGACGGCTGGCGCGTCCTGAGCTTGAACTTCGCATCACTTATAAAATCGCATCACAAATGAGATGTCATCCTGAGCGAGTTTTGGCGCGTCTGGCGCCAAAATGAATCGAAGGATCTGCGGTTGTTCTTTGCGACCCTGATTCAGCACGAGGATTGCTGCTTCTCACTTGCCGTGTTTGACAAGCGACGCGAACTTACGCGGGTCTGCGCTTTTCCTGCGCCAATGGATTTCCTGACGGTCGGTTCCTGTATACGCAGAAGTAATAGATCAGCGCACCGATACTACTGGTTGGTATCAGCAGAAGCAGCCACAACGCTTTCGACCAAACCCGCATTTTGCAGGTGAAGGCGCAATCCCACATCATCCCGAACCAGAGCACTGCCATGCCAATTCCGAAGAAAGCGCCAATCAGGAAGAAAGGCAGCAAGGCGAGGTTCGACCATGTTTCGAGCATTGTGTAGAAGGGGTTGATCCTGCAAGCGACAAAAATCACGTTCAAGGCCATTAATAAGCCGAGGAGAGTGACAGCGCCGACAGCTATAACTCGGTAAAAAGTTCGAAGCATTGTCGATTGCCAATCTTAAGGTAGTTCATTGAAAGATGACAATCGGAGCCTTAGGCGGACGGCCCACCGAATCAACTCGCCGTGAATGACGTTGCCCCATCCTTTCGCGGCTTTATCGCGGAAGGGTGGGAAACCACGACGTAAACTTACTCTCAGCATGTCCGCCGATTCAAAACCCCTCGCTCCCGGCCTCTACCTCGTGGCCACTCCCATCGGCAACCTTGGCGACATCACCTTGCGCGCGCTCGAAATTCTCCGCAACGTCGACCGCATCGCCTGCGAAGACACGCGCCAAACCCAAAAACTTCTCAATCATTTCCAAATCGAGAAAAAAACCGTCAGTTGCCACGAGCACAACGAGCGGTCGCGAGCCACAGAACTGATGCAAGACATAAAAGCCGGGAAGGCCATAGCTCTCGTCTCCGACGCTGGAACGCCCGGCGTGAGCGATCCCGGCTCATGGTTGGTGCGTGAAGCCATCGCCGCCGGCGTGCCCGTCTTTCCCATTCCCGGGGCGAATGCGGCCGTCAGCGCGTTGATTGCGTCCGGTTTACCCGCCGACGAATTTGAGTTTCTGGGTTTTTTGCCGGAGAAGGCTGGCGCGCGCCGAACGAAACTTGAAGATCTTGCCCATCCAGGTGAATCCACGCGGACGCTGATCTTCTACGAGGCCCCGCACCGCCTGCTCGGTACGCTCGCCGATTTCGAATCAGTTTTTGGGCAGCAACTTCATGTCGTCGTCGCACGCGAGCTGACCAAGATTCATGAAGAGTTTCTGCGCGGGTCTGTTTCCGAAGTGCGCAGCGAATTTGCCGGCCGCGACCGCATCCGCGGCGAAATCACATTGCTCATCGAAATGCCCGCGAAGGCTGCCTCGACGGCCGGCGCACCCGGCACTACGCACGAATCGATCGCCAGTCGCGTCGCCCGCATGACGTCCGAAGGCGGCATCGACGAAAAGGAAGCGCTCAAACGCTTGGCCCGAGAACTGGGCCGGTCAAAGAGTGAGATTTATCGCGAGCTCCAGCGCGAACGCGCCCGCAAACGTTAGTGGCCTTCCGCCGCTGTCAAGCCCTTTATTCCGCAATCCACTGCATCCAAACGACTTCCATTTGCCGATAATTACTGCCTTTTGGCGCATACTCATCCCATGATCGAGGACAGGACCAATCAAACCCAAAGCGCGAGCCTGCCAACCGGCCAACAGCGCTAAGCGCGGCCGACCTGCGGCGAAACTTAGTACTCGATACTCGGAAGCCGCGCCAACTTTGGCTCGCGGAAGGCGCGTTTTTCGGGGACCGAAGACATTCCCAGGCTGCATCCGGGAGGTGCGAAAAATAATTAAATAAAAAAATTGAGATGTTTCGCTGAATATTTGCCTATTAACTTATTTAGAATCAACAGACCGTCTTCGGAAAAGTCGAAAATGTGCATGCAATTAGATCGAATTTATGACTAACAAAGCCTTTGAAATCAACAGGCAGTCCCCTCTTTTGAAACCGGTGCACGATCGTCTCTTAACTGCCTCATTTCATGATCTTTGTTCCACTTCTTTGCTCCCACACGGCTCGGCCCGCTGTTCACCGTTCACCGCCCACCGCTTTTGCCACTTCAACAAGTACCGAGTAGAACGTCGCGCCGCCGCCAATGTCGGTTAGGCGCTCGCTCGTGAGAACGTTGACGTTTGCGCCGTCCGGGTGCATTTTGGCCCAATCGAGCCGCGCGGCCACGACCCCGGCGGGCAGGCTTGCGTTCAGCATCGCCGTCAGCTCCAGCGAGCCGCGGTCGTTGAAGACGCGAACGCGTTCGCCCTCCGTCACGCCGCGCGTCGCCGCGTCAGCCGGGTGCATTTCGATTCGCTCGCTGGTTCGCGCTTCCATCTTGCGGTGGCCTGGCAGATTGGCGAACGTGGAGTTCATGTAGTTGTCGTTCTTGCGCCCCAGCAGCTCGAGCGGATATTTTTTCGCCGATTCACCCCAGCGCGACTCGATCGGCGGAGCAAAATTCGGAAGACCGTCCAGGCCCGCTGCGGCTAGGGTCTCCGAGGAAAATTCGATCTTGCCGGAAGGCGTAGCAAACGGGCCGGAAGTGTACGGCAGGAACGGACGCGCTTCTGGATCCAATTGAAACGCGAGCGGAATGTGGCCTTCGCGCTCCAGGTCCTCGAATGTGATGTGCCCCATGTTTGCGTTTTTGGAATGGCCATCCGCGCCGATCGCAAGCGCCTGCCGGATCATCTCTTCGGGCGTGTCGCGGAAGCACGATTCGGTGAAACCCATGCGCTGCGCAAGCTGGCCGAAGAGCCAAACGTTCGGCCGCGCTTCTCCGGGCGGTTCAATCGCTTGTTTTGAAAGCTGCACGAAGTAATGGCCGTATGCGCCTTGCACGTCGGTGTGCTCGAGAAACGTTGTAGCCGGCAAAATGTAGTCGGCGTAGTCGGTGGTGTCAGTAAAGAACTGCTCATGAACGACTGTGAAAAGATCGTCGCGCATCAATCCGCGGCAAACCGCGATGTGGTTGGGCGCAACAGCCCCGGGATTCGAGTTGTAGACAAAGAGCGCGTGAACTTGAGGACCGTCCTCGGCGCGCGAGCCAAGTTCGGTCAGCGCGCGGCCAAGCTCCGACATGTTCACCACGCGCGCAAGCCGTCCGATAAGCGAAGCCAGCGCCAGATCAGGCCGTTCGAGAGCCTTCTTGTCCCACTGGAACGCGCCCGAAGTCGAAAGCTGTCCTCCTCCGCCGCGTTGCTTCCACGCGCCGGTGAGCGCAGGCAGCATGGCAATGGCGCGCACCGCTGTGCCGCCGTTCTCGCACCGTTGCACGCCGTAGTTCAGACGCAACATTGCAGGACGTGTGGTGGCGTATTCGCGCGCAAGCAGTTCGATCTCCGCCGCGGTCATTCCCGTCCATGCGGCTACGCGCTCCGGAGTGTACTCGCGAGCGCGCTCTGCCAGCCGTTCGAACCCGTGGGTCATTTCGGCAATGTATGCGCGGTCTTCGAGACCCTCATTCAGGATCACGTGCATCATGCCCAGCGCCAGCGCCGCATCTGTTCCGGGACGGATGGCAATGTGCCAGTCGGCCACGGCCGCGGTGCGCGTGCGATAGGGATCGATCACGATCAGCCGCGCTCCGTTGCGCCGCGCCTCCTCAACAAACGGCCACAGGTGAATGTTGTTGCCGTGAATGTTCGCGCCCCACGCGAGGACGAGCTTGGCGAACCGCACGTCTTCTGTCGGCGTGCCGTACTTCTTGCCGTAGACCAGGTTCCACGCCTGTCCGCCCGCCTCAGAGCAAATGGTGCGGTCGAGCTGGCTCGCGCCCAGGCGATGAAAGAACCGGCGATCCATCGATCCGTAGCCGAGCACTCCGATGGTGCCCGCGTAGCTATAGGGCAGAATCGACTCTGGCCCGTAAAGTTCGCCGATTTCCTTCAACCGCGCGGCGATTGCGTCGAGCGCCTCATCCCAGCTAATGCGCTCGAAGGATTCCTGCTCTTGTCCGCGTTGCAGCGGACCCTTTGCGACGCCCGCTTTGCGCCGCATCGGGTAAAGGATCCTATCCGGCGCGTAGACGCGATCAAGATACTTGGCAACCTTGCCACACAGAAATCCGCGTGTGACCGGCTGCGATGGGTCGCCCTCAACCTTCACGGCTCGGCCTTCTTCATTCACCATTACCAGCACCGCGCACGAGTCCGGGCAGTCGTGCGAACAGACCGTGTGAACAATGCGGAACGGCGCGGAAGCAGCCATGGCGTCATTGTAAGCTGTGCTCGGCTTCCACTCGCCCAACTTCCATGTACACTGGACACGCCATGGATTGCGTCTTTTGCAAAATCGCTGCCGGAGAGATTCCCTCAACCGCGGTGTATCAGGATAGGCAAACCTACGCTTTTGCCGACATCCACCCCAAGGCACCTGTGCACATCCTCATCATTCCGCGCGAGCACATTGTTTCGCTCGCCGAGGCGGGCGCAGAAAAGCGAGCACTGCTCGGCCACCTTATTGGTATAGCGGGGGAGATTGCTCGGCAAAAAGGCCTGGCGAAAGGCTACCGCGTCGTGGTGAACACAGGCGATGACGGCGGCCAAACCGTGGACCATCTCCACTTGCACTTGATGGGCGGCCGCCAGATGACCTGGCCGCCAGGTTAAAGAAAGGACCGAGGAAAAAAGTCGCGCAAAACAAGAAGGGCACGCCCAAGCGGCGCGCCCTTTTTGTTCTTCAGTGACTCAGTTACATAGGTTGCTGAGAAACTTCCTCTTCTTCTTCGACGCCATAGCGGCGAAGCAGAATTGGCAGGCTCTGCGAGAAGGCCGAGCGCGGCATGACCGAATCGCATCCCGCCTCGACGGCCTTCATCTTGAGGTCGCCCTGCAAATGGTTGAGGAAGCCGATGATGGAGACGGCCTTCTTGAATTTGGACTTGAATTTAGGAATCAGCGTCATGGGCTTGGCGTTCAGATTGTTCAGGTCGAAGACCAGGAGCGCGGGCTTCTCATTTTCCGGAGACTCGTAGATGCGCGCAATCGCGTCCTTGTTCTCACCCTTCACAAACTCCACCTTGACGCCGAGTTTGCGTGCCGTCTCCTGAATCTTGGCCAGGAAAAAGAGATCCTCAATGAAACAAAAGATGCGCGTCGGCGCGTCCTCGCGGATGGGCGCCGGAGGCTGCGCCGCATAGACATCGGGATAGTACCCGCTGCTGTGACCGTTGCCCGCGGTGGGAATAGTGGAGGGAGGACCGTCGGCAACATTGCCATTCACCACGCGGTAACTGTGGTCCATGGGGCCGACAAAAGCGCGCGGACCCTTCTGGCGCCCTCTGCGCTTGCCTTGCGGCGGCCCGGAGATGCTATTGCCGGGCTGCACCGGAGGAGCCGAGCTCTTCTGGAAGAATTTCTTCTTCTTGCGGCTCTGGTGCTGGTGGGCAGGCCTGTGCTGCGCAGGATGCGATTGATGCGGCGCTTGCGCCTGCGGCGATTCCTGCGCCTGTCCCTGCGGCTGTTGTGCCTGCATCCCAGGCTGCTGGCTGGACTTGTTCTTGCGGCGGCGGCGACGGCGCCGATGCCCATGCGACTGCACCTGACCGTTGTCAGGAGAAGGCCCCTGTTCAGACTGGGGCTGAGTCGGTTCTGTTGTCATAATGCGTATGCTTCCTGGTACTTTGCTTTCCGTTGTATTGAATTGCGCGTTTTACTCTTGGTTGAGCCGTTGAATGACCTTGCGCAGGTGCTCTTCGGATTCCTCCGGAAGGTGGCGCAGATCCATCCATCCACTGCTCAATTCTTAAACTGGTGCAGACCGTTTCCTTCCCCGCGAGGTCTTTTCCTCGATAAAGAACAAGAGTCTCGACTGCGGAGCGACGAAATGCCGCGCGAATGGTCCTCAAGCTGGCCCCGCGCTTCAGATTCTCTGGTTCAACCCCTTGAGCGTCTTAGAGAATGCGATTGCTGCTTCATACGCGGGAGTCGTCAATCAACTCCATCCGACCGCCGGAATTTCCCGGCGCAGCCTCTGCTTTTCTCGGAGAATGCCCTTTCCTATGTTGAGCCTTCATCGCACACAGCTTGATAGCAATCAGACTGGCGAACGATGATTTGCTTGCTCCGCGGCGAGCTTGCTCTACCCATACCCGGGTGGCCTGCGTCAGCCGCTTGATAGGCAACTCCGATAGTACAGGGAAGGTCACCCTCTGGCAAGAGGGGGCTTGGGGAGGAACCGCCTTAAGTAATAAGCGTACTGAGCTCCAGGTTTGGCCAAGGAATGACCCAACGTCTGATTGGAAATGAGCCCAGATGCGCGAAACGCCACTCAATTGGGAGTGGCGTCTCTGGATCCTGCGCTGGTCACTGGCCTCCCAGCGAGTTAAGGAGCGAGCTGATTGCTCTGCTCCGATTGCAGGCTCCCCGGCTGGCTTATCCCCTGTTTGGGCCGCTCGTTGGCGGTTGCCTCTGCCGGGTACCCGGTGCTGATCGGGTGCTCGCTCCCTTGAGCGGCCCCACATCACTGGCGCTGATAGAGTAGCAATCGCTGTACCGTTCGCAACATTGTTTCTTTGCAATGATTTGCGCGGTATGCGGAGTCGAAATTGTCTGGATTCTGGAAGGAAAAAGCGAAGATTATTCAAAAAAGCATAGCGGCGGGCGCGCGAACTCCCAACATGGGGCGGTCAGCGCTGACACTTAGGGCAATAATGAGTTCCGCGGCCAGCGACGATCACCCGGCGAATGGGTGTTTGGCAGCGGCGGCAGGGCTCGCCGGTTCGCTGGTAAACACAATGCTCGAGTTGAAAGAAACCACGCTCGCCATCCGCGCCGACGTAATCAGAGACCGAAGAACCGCCTAATCGGATGGCATGCGTCAGGATTTGGCGCAACGCAAGCCGGAGCCGTTCAAGCTCGATAAGCGTCAAGCGGTCGGCCCGTCTCCGCGGGCGAATGCCGGCATGAAAGAGGCTTTCATCGGCATAGATATTGCCGACGCCTGCAAGCAGGGTTTGGTTGAGCAGAGCTGCCTTGATCGACAGGCGCCTGCCGCGAAAAAGTGCGGCAAATTCGCGCTCGCCAATGGAGAGCGGTTCATCTCCTGGCGCGCCGAACGCGGCCTGGCGATGAAGATCGCGGAATTCGAGGCGCCCAAATCTCCGCGGATCGACAAAGCGCAGCTCGAGGCCGCTTTCGAGGGAGAGGCGCGCATGAGTATGAGGGGCGACGGGGCTTTCCGGCGTGGTCACGAGGAGGCGGCCGGTCATGCCAAGATGCACGATCCACTGCGCGTCTGTCGTGTGCGCATCGGGCGCAGACTCCGATGGACTTAATTCGAAGACGATGTGCTTTCCTGTCCGATGAACCGCCAGAACAGTGCAGCCTGAAAGCCCCTTGGCCTGACGCGCGCGAGGCGTCTTGAAGGGTTGCGAATGACGGCCGAACCAAACCTGAACAATGCGATCGCCGCGAATGCGTTTGTCGACGCCGCGCGCAATTGTCTCCACCTCGGGCAGTTCCGGCATCGGCTTATTGTAGTGGATCGCAAATAGAGCGCTGCGCGATTCGGCTGATTCCTATCGAGGATTCTCAACAAATTCAGATTCTTCTTCGGCCATGCGGCTTTGCAGGGCTCCCCACTGCTCCAGATACACCACCCCAAGCACGAGACCGACCAAGAAGACCCCAACTGAAGCGCCTTCAATCAGGTTCAGATCGCGGTCCTCAGCAGGGGTTTGATACACCGTTGTTCCATGAATGCCGCGCGGCACAACGCGATTCACTTCCGGCGCCGGCCACCTGGGCATGGTGTCAAGGTAATGCGTGGAGATCATCGCGGAGACGATGAGGCCAGCCAAGCCGGGCAGAAGAAACAGCAGCGCGAAGAACTTGAGCATGGCTAATCTCGCAGTTTTCATCGCTTTCACCTCAGGTCAATCGGGATCTTCGGGCTCAGTTTTCAGGCCAGATCAAGAGAGAACGCAGGGGGGTGCTGTTCCTGGCTAAAGTTTAATTCAGAATTCACGGGGTTTGCCACAAACATCTTGGTTTCAGGTGTCAGGTTTCAGGCCGATTGTGCTGCGATACTCCGAAGCGCACGGAACACTACACTGAGTGCAGCCCATGGCCGCACCTGAACCCGTGACCGACACCATCGCCGCTATCTCCACGCCGCCTGGGCGTGGTGGCATTGGCATTTTGCGCCTGAGCGGGCCGCAGGCCGCGATGATTGCGTTGAAGCTCGTGCGCCCTCATCAACCCCTTGAACACGCGCGAGCGCGTTTGGCCGATGTACTGGACCCGGGAGACACAGATGGTCCGCGCATTGACGAAGCTCTTGTGACTTTCTTCGGCGCGCCGAATTCGTACACGGCGGAAGATCTGGTTGAGATTGCTGCGCATGGGTCGCCGGTGGTGCTGGAGCTTCTGCTTCGACGCGCATTGGAGCTGGGCGCACGGCTGGCCGAACCCGGCGAATTTACGCAGCGTGCTTTTCTGGCGGGCCGACTGGACCTGACGCAGGCCGAAGCGGTTCGCGACCTAATCGAAGCGCAGACGCTGACGCAGGCGCGCCAGGCCGCCAGCCAGATGGGCGGTGCGCTCAGCCGCCGCGCTGCGCCGGCCAAGCAATCCCTTGTGGAACTGATTGCGCTGCTCGAAGCGGGCATCGACTTTGCCGAAGACGACATCGACGTGACGCCGCAAGCCGAGATCGCTCGGCGCATCGGCGAGATCGCACCACCGCTGGCCGCTCTTGAGGTCTCTTTCGCGCGCGGTCGCATTGTCCATGACGGCTTGACGATGGCAATCGTTGGCCGGCCTAACGTGGGCAAAAGCTCGCTTTTCAACCGGCTCGTCGAGCGCGACCGCGCTATCGTTACGGCGTCGCCCGGCACGACGCGCGATCTGGTCAGCGAACGCATCTCGATCAGCGGCATTCCCATTGAGCTGGTGGACACGGCGGGTTTCCGTGAAGGCGCACGCGAACTTCTGGAAGAAGCCGAACAACTTGGAATTCGCCGCAGCCACGAAGCGCTGGCCGATGCAGCCCTGGTGCTGATCGTTCTTGACGCGACACAGCCGCTGAACGATGAGGACAGCAGACTGCTCGCCGCGGTCGACGGAAGGCCGGCGATTGTTGCCCTGAATAAGAGCGACCTGCTTGCGGAGAGTTCGGAGCCTGGCACCGGCGGCGAGCTCGCACTCGCTGGGCTCATTGCAATCTCAACCTCCGCCCTTACGGGCGAGGGCATCTCCGCGCTGCGGGAACGAATTCTGGCGCTCGCCACTGGCGGCGCCGCAGCCGAGCCCGGAATGTTGACCAATCTTCGACAGCACCAGGCTGTCACCACCGCGCTTTCAGCGCTGACTGACGCTGTGAAAGCCAACGCCGGTGGCATTCCTCATGAAATGATCTTGCTCGATCTCTACCGCGCACTATGGGCTCTGGACTCGCTCACCGGGCAGACAACATCCGACGACATCCTGAATCTGATCTTTTCCACCTTCTGCATTGGGAAGTGAACCCATAACATAAACTGCGCGTTCCCCGAAAAGCTCCGGCGTTTGGGGTATACACTTCGCGATTCCGCTCTGCGGCCTCACCTGACAAGCGAGGGGGAGCCGCGAGCTTCCGAATTAGCTTTGCTTCTGCTTTCCTGACTGCGTCTCGTCTGTGTCGCACAGATTTTTTTGCAGAAAATAAGCATCGATTGCACGCATCAAGGCAGCACGATCGATTTGCGGCGGCCGGTCTTCGTATTGGGCGGCCCACAAGACCTGATTCACAAGATCCCGGGGATAACACGCCCGTAACTCCTGCTGCATTGTGTCGCGAATGACGACGATCAGCTCATTGAGCAGGTCCGTGTCAGCTTCGAGGCCATGGTCGCCGGCAAAGCGGCGGAATATTTCGCAGAACTGCTCGTCTGAAATTGCACCAAGTCTGATTTTCGTCTGGATCCTCCGCAAGAACGCGGGATCCATGACCTTGGCCGGATCGATGTTCGACGCAAATACGACCAGCATTTCAAAGGGAATCTCAATCTTCATTCCGCCTACCAGAGTCAGAAACTCGATCCCGCGATCAAGGGGAACAACCCAGCGATTCAGCAATTCGTCAGGAGGAATTCGCTGCCGCCCGAAATCATCGATGATCAGAACGCCATTGTTGGCTTTCATCTGCGGTGGCCCGTCATAGGATTTTGAAATTGGATTGAATTGCAGATCCAGCATTTCGATTGTCAACTCTCCACCGACAGTAACCGAGGGTCGATGGCAGCGTACCCAACGTTCGTCTCGATTCTCAGATTCCGGTTCCTCTGTTCGCTTATGAATCGCTGGATCGTAGACAGTAATAATCTGGCCATCGACCTCCAGAGCATAGGGAATCCATACCCCATCCTTAGCAAGCACGCGCGACAAGGCCTCGGCGGCGGCGGTTTTTCCAACGCCAGGCGGACCATAGATGAAGATCCCCGCACCGGAGTTGATTGCTGCTCCGAACTGCGCCAAGGTTTTGCTGTCCATCACCAAATGCGCGAAGGCCTGCTCGACATCACCCTGGTGAACTTTCAAGTTGCGGACGCTCTGTTTCCGAACTTGCTCAACGTAGCTGGCAAGAGTGACAGGGGCAGCTCCCGCGTAGTGGCTCTGGGATAGTAGTTCCAGCGCCCGCGCTCTGCCTTGAGATGTGATGGCAATATTGGCAACGGTGGCGCTCATTCCAGTGACTTCTACGAGTAGTTTCGCGCGAAGCCGGCGAAAAAGTTCCTCTGCTATTTCGTAGCTGAGCCGAGTTCTTTGGGAGAGATCAAGGACTGAAAATGGACCTGAAAGATAAATAGTCTTCAATGCGATATCTTCGAGAATTGTTTCTCGTACACCAGCCTCCGAAATTGACCTGGGTCTGTCTTCTGGGCCGGTGGGCCGCGCGGCTCTCAGAAACTCCTGTGTTTGCATAAGGGTATTCATTTCGCCTTTCTGGGTTCTTGCAAAAACGCTTCGAGATTCACGCCCGAGCTACGTGTATGTCCGTTTCCTTCCGATCCAACATTGAGGGAGAGGAGTTTCGAGTTCGCAGGCTATTCTTCGAGGATCAACAGATTCCCTTCAATCGGATCAACCAGCCTGCGCTGCCCCGGCTAAGTCCACTTGAGGTTGAATTTCCGTCGCGGCCAAGGGCAAGGTAATGGTAATCGATGCGCCGCCAGCTTCCCGATTCGAGGCTTCTACGGTCCCGCCGTGAGCCTGGGTAACCGCATCGACAAAGGCCAGGCCGAGCCGAGAGGATCAACACTGGCGCCTTCAGACCGAGTTCGCGCAGGTGCAGGATCAGGCTGATTCCATCCCGATCCGGCAACCCAAGATCGACGGCCAGAATGTCGAATTGGCTCACGTCAGCAAGCCGCTGAGCGGTTTTTGCGTCGGGCGCAACTTCCACTTCGTATCCCTCTTCGTGAAGCGAGCGCCGCGGGAAACCTTGTATATCGGCTTCATCATCCACAAGAAGAAGGCGCATGACGCAATCTTAGTCCAGTGATGTTGCACGTTTACACTACGGCTGACCGGGCGGTCTCTTGGAAGGTGAGTGACCCCGTCCGGCACAAACACCCAGGAGATTCTTCACATAACGCTCTCGGAGAATTCGATCAGTGGAGTCGATGTCTCGGCGTTTTCGATTCCCACGGACGGCCCCGAATGCGAAACGCGGACGCTGAGAAAAAGTGGATGGTTATTGTCTTTATCGGGTTTATGCTGGCATTTTGCAGTCTTGACGCAGTAGCGCGAAGTTTTTGCGGCTTTTGTTCTATCCCAAGCCATTTCGCGAGCATGTCGTTTTGGGACTTCTGAGATCAAAGCCTGCTATCGCGGTTCTGCTGATTCAAGAACTCTCCAGACGAAAAGCATGTTCCGCTGGTTCTGGTGCCCAGATATATGGGTGAAGGTATATCGACGTGAGAATAGGAACCTTCAGGCGTTGTCCACGATCGATAAGGCTTGCGGCGCTCTTATCGATCATTTGCCTGGTTTTGGTTGTGGAGGACTGGAAGGAAGACGTGGCTTTCGCGCAAACGTCCGGCGCCTCCCTGCCCGCTTACCCTTTGAAGCTGAGTGCGAACCATCGCTACCTTGTGGATCAGCAAGATAAGCCCTTTCTGATCGTGGGAGATTCTCCGCAGGGCTTAATTTGCATGTTGAGCGAGGCAGACGCTGAGAAGTACTTTGCCGACCGTCAGGCGCACGGATTCAACACAGCCGGGTGGATCGATGCAGCCTGCACAGGGAGCGACTTTCCAGAGAACAAGACCGGCGCCACGTACGACGGCATCCTTCCCTTTACCGGGTTCGTGGCGGGTAATGCGGATTACGGGGCATTGCTCAGCGACAACGACCTTCTTCCTTTCACTCGATTCGCGGCGGGCGAGATGAATTACACGGATTACGATCTCTCCAAGCCGAACGAAGCCTACTTTGCGCGCCTCGATCACATGGTTCAAATTGCTGCAAAGCACGGCATTTTGGTTTTCATCGATCCAGCAGAAACCAATGGTTGGCTGCAAACACTGCGCAACAATGGCCTCGCCGCAGCCTACGCTTATGGGCAGTATCTTGGCCGTCGCTATAAGCGCTATCCCAACGTGGCGTGGATCAGCGGGAATGACTTTCTCAACTGGCGCGTGCCCTCTGATGACGCGTTGGTGCAAGCAGTGGCAAAGGGAATTCAGTCGGTTGCCCCGGATCAGCTTCAGAGTGTTGAGATCAACTACAACACGAGCTCGTCGCTGGACAACCCATCCTGGGCTTCGATCCTTTCGCTCAACAGCACTTACACCTACTCAGCGACCTATATTCAAATGCTGCATAGCTACAATCAGACGCCGGTAATTCCCGCGTATCTGGTGGAGGCGCATTACGATTTGGAGGATGTCGGCACGCCATCGGACTACGGAACGCCCGAAGTGCTGCGACGCCAGGAATACTGGACCATGTTGAGCGGAGGGGTTGGGCAGTTCTATGGCAACCATTTCACCTGGAGCTTTCCCCCAGGGTGGGATTCCCATATCGATACCGTTGGAGTATCGCAGCTCACAATCTGGAAGGACTTCTTTTTGTCGTTGGCCTGGCAGAACTTGATTCCCGACCAGAAGCACACGGTTCTTACGGCTGGATCTGGAACCTTTGGGAACAACGTGATCGTCTTCATTCCCAAGACGCTTGCGACGAGGATGCTCCCCCGTGTGAGCGAAAGTGACTATGCGACCGCCGCCAGGACGGCGGATGGATCGTACGTCATTGTCTATATGCCAACCGCACGCACGATCACGATCAATTTGAATAGCTTGAAAGGCCCCGCCAAAGCCGAATGGTTCGACCCAACAAATGGCACCTATCTTCCGATCCAGGGTGGGCCATTTCCGAACACTGGAAACAGGCAATTTGCTCCACCAGGAAACAACCACGCTGGCGACAGTGATTGGGCACTTCTACTCAATGCATCTGGCAGGCCATGAGGAATTGGTGACGATTCCGGCGGATCCTTCTATTCCTGGCGCATGATCCGAACGGCGATCATTCGCCGTACGGAACCCAGATGTTCTTCACTTGCGTGGCGTGCTGCAAGAACCAGCGGCCTTCAGCCTGCGCGGGATTGAACCAGTCATATTCGTGGCCATCGTTGGTCCAAACCTGCTTCATGTTGCCAATGGATGCGGCGCGCACAAAGTCGGCTTCCTCGTTCGAGCGGAAGCACCAGATGGCCTCGATGCCGTCGTGCTCGGCGAGGGTCTTGGCCAGCTCCGCGGGACGGCCTGCGACAAGATTCACGACGCCGGCGGGCACGTCGCTCGTATCGAGTAATTGATAAATTTCACCGATGATGAGCGGATAGCGATCGGAGGGCACGGCGACAACAGTGTTGCCCACGGCGATGGCGGGCATCACAAGCGAGAGCAGGCCCAGCAACGGTGCTTCGCTTGGCGCTAGGATGCCGACAGCGCCGACGGCCTCGTTCATGGCGATGGCGATGTTGCGGCCCGGAGGATTGTGGACCTGGCCGTCGTACTTGTCAGCCCACGCGGCATAGGTGAAGATGCGCTCGATGGAGAGGTCGACTTCGACGCCTGCCTGCTCTTCTCCGACGGCGCGGGCGAGCCGATGCGCAATTTCGTCGCGCCGCTGGATCATGTTTTCCGCGAGAAAATAAAGAATCTGCGCGCGATTGTGCGCTGAGGTTCTGGCCCAGCCAGCTGCGTTGCGCGCGGCTTCGACTGCGTTGCGGATGTCTTTGCGGTTGCCGAGCGGCGCTTCGCCGAGCAGTTCGCCCTCGCGTCCATAGACGGGGAACGAGTAGCCGGAGTCGGGGCGGGCCTGCTTGCCAGCGATGTATTGCTTGACCGTCCGATCGATGCTCGCATCAAGTGCGGAGCCGGCGGACGTGAAGCCCCCTTCCTCGTCAGAAGCCTCGATGTGCACAGCCTTTGCAGGAGCGGCAGGCAGCGTGTGCAGCCATTTCGGCGTCAGGTACTCGAGCATGCCCTCGCGCCCACCTTCGCGACCATAGCCGGATTCGCGATAGCCGCCAAATCCGCAGGCCGCGTCAAACTGGTTGGTGCAGTTGACCCAGACCACGCCGGCCTTCACTTGGGAGGCAAGGTCGAGCGCGACATTGATGTTCTCGCTCCAGATACTCGCGGCGAGTCCGTAGATGGTGTTGTTGGCCAGCTCGACGGCTTCGGCCGGAGTGCGGAAAGTCATGGCGACAAGAACCGGGCCGAAGATTTCTTCCTGGACCACGGTCGACCCGGGATGAACATCGGTGAGCAGCGTGGGCGGGAAGAAGCAGCCTTTCTCGGGCATAGGATTGCTCGGCTGCCAGCAGCGCGCGCCCTCGGCCACGCCGGCATCGACCATTTTGCGGATGGATTCGAGCTGCACCGGCGAAACAATAGCGCCAATATCGATAGCTTTGTCGAGCGGTGGTCCGACGCGCAGCGATTCCATGCGGGCGCGGACCTTGGTGTAAAGCGCTTCGGCCACGCGCTCCTGCACCAGCAGCCGTGAGCCTGCACAGCACACCTGGCCCTGGTTAAACCAGATGGCGTCGACCAGGCCCTCGACTGCGGAGTCTAGATCGGCGTCGTCGAAGACAACGAACGGCGACTTGCCGCCAAGCTCGAGAGAGAGTTTTTTACTGGTTTTGGAAGTGGCCTTGCGGATAATCCGACCAACTTCGGTCGAACCGGTAAACGCGACTTTGTCGATGCCCGGATGTTCGATGAGAGCCTGGCCGGTCTTTGCATCGCAAGTGAGCACGTTGAGCACACCGGGAGGCAGACCGACTTCCATGGCCAACTCAGCGAATGCAAGCGCCGTGAGCGGCGTGTATTTTGCCGGCTTAATGACGACCGTGTTACCCGCGGCCAGCGCCGGAGCCACCTTCCAGGCAAACATGAGAAGCGGAAAATTCCAGGGAATGATCTGGCCGACGACGCCGCAGGCCTGGTAGTTGGGGAATTCGGATTCAAGAAGCTGTGCCCAGCCGGCATGGTGATAGAAGTGGCGCGCGACAAGCGGAATGTCGATGTCGCGGCTCTCGCGGATGGGCTTGCCATTGTCCATTGTCTCGAGAACAGCGAGACGGCGCGAATGCTTCTGCACCTGCCGGGCGAGAGCGTAAAGATAGCGAGCGCGCTCATGGCCGCTGAGCGCTTGCCAGCCGGGCAGAGCCTTGCGAGCGGCGGAGACTGCGGCTTCGACATCGGCGGTGTTGCCCTTGGCAACTTCGGCGAGGGTTTCTCCGGTGGAGGGATCGCTTGTGGCTTGGTACTCGCCGCTGGCAGGCTTTACCCACGCGCCGCCGATGAACTCTTGAAACTGGCGGTGGTGCCGATCGAGCCACTGGTTGGCTTCTTTCGGATCCTCCGGCGCAGCGCCGTATTCCATGGTGTAGAACTTTTCAGCAATGCTCACAGCGTCTCCTTGCGACCCTCAGCGAGACCTCTACGCGATGGGATGACGGTACGTGGCCGAATAGCGCCCAGTTAAATGATGCTCCAGTTGGCGCTCGATATCGCCCAACATTCCACTTGCGCCGAACCGAAAGAGTGACGGCTCGAGCCAGGGCCGGCCAAGCTCATCCTTCATCAATGCCAGCCAATCCGTTGCCTGCTTGGCTGTGCGGATGCCGCCCGCAGGTTTGAAACCAACTGCGCTGCCTGTGCGCTCGGCGTAGTCGCGAATGCAGCGGACCATGACAAGCGAAACCGGCAGCGTGGCGTTGACGCTTTCTTTTCCTGTCGATGTTTTGATAAAGTCCGCGCCGGCCATCATGGCTACCCAACTGGCACGGGCCACATTGCGCAAGGTCATCAGGTCGCCGGTGCCCAGGATGGCCTTAAGGTGCGCGTTTGGTCCGCAAGCGTTTTTGAACGCCGCGACCTCGTCGTAAAACGCCTGCCATTCACCGTTGAAGACGTGAGCGCGTGTGATCACGATGTCGATTTCCTGAGCGCCGGCTTCAACGCTGCGGTGAATTTCTTCCACGCGTTCGGCCAGCGGCGAAAGGCCTGCGGGAAAGCCAGCAGAGACTGCCGCGACAGGTATGCCAGAGCCTTCGAGCGCCTTCACTGCAGTTTCAACAAACGCGTGGTAAACGCAAACCGCGCCGACCGTAAGATGAAGATCCTCAATGCCGAGGCCCTCAACAATGTGACGTTGCAGCGGGTTGCGCGCCTTGGCGCAGAGGCGCCGCACGCGGTCGGCCGAGTCGTCGCCGCTCAGTGTGGTCAGATCCATGCACGCAATGGCGCGCAGCAGCCAGGCAGCCTGCGTTTCCTTCTTCACGGTGCGCCGCGCAACATGGGAAGCCGCGCGCCGCTCCACCGCGCTGGTGTTGACGCGGACGCCTTCAACCCAATCGAGGTTCAGGGGAATGCGGTGGTTGGGTTCGAGGGTGCGCCCATTGAGGACGACGGGGATGGATCGGACGGTATGCGGCGCGGGGTGGGACGCGTTCTGATTCGAGGTGACGGTTTGGACGGCCATGGAGTGACTCCGCAACAGCGCTGAGGAACTGAATTCAGCGAGAAAAGACGGACTCCTTCACAACATTCGGAGGAGCCTCGAGTAGAAATGAAGGATAAATCTACCGCAGCGGCAAAGCAACCGGCGAGGCATTCTCCGGACACGGGGCGCAGGACACTCCGGTAATCAAGGGCTGGCGGCTACCATTTGAGGCGCAGAAGCGAGACGGCCTGGCGAGGCAGGGTCGCTTCGACGGTCACGCGTCCGTTGTCGACGTCGATCCAGACGGGTGAAGTGAGAAGCTGCAATTGGCCGGCCGCCTTCAGCTCGGCGTATTGCCCGGGCGTCGGCGACTGCGGCGATCCCATGTTTTTCCAAGCAGTGTAGGCATTGCTGTGGGTTTCGTCGATCCGGTAGTGCTCGAGGAGAACTTTGTTGATGCCTGCCGGAATTCCGCTGACAGTAATTTGGACGTCGGCAGCAGGCGCGGGCAGGTCGTCGTCGTGATAGTTCCAGACCATAACCGCTGCTTCATCGCCGGCTCGCGTCGCAAAGGCATCGATATCTGGGGCCTGGCGCGCGCCGGTTTTCGCGAGGTCGCCAAGCGGAATCTGGCTCGTGCTCGTGGTGGTCACACGATAGCCTGCCATGAACCCTGCCATGCGGAAGAGGTTCAGGATGGGCTTATCGATGCCGTTGGTCGCGAGGGTTCGAAACCCCTCAAAGTAGTTCTTGCTTTCAAACTCGAAGGACCAGGACAGCATGGCGACCAGGTTGACCTTGGCCTTGTCTTGCAGTTCAAAGAGCGCCTTGATCGCTGTTGCTGTATAGCTCGCGTAGAGGGGCCCGTTGCGGTAAGCGTTGGCCGGATTATCTTTCATGGAGCAGGCTGCGCAACCCTCTGGATCTGCTTCGCTCAGGATGATCGGCAGGGCCCGATACCGCGGGAATTTGCCGACGATCTGGAATCCCGTTTGCGCCGCTTCGAGCTCGTTGGAGATGCCCATGCGTACATGCCCATCGACCAGCGCTGGATGGCCCTTGGGATGAAATGAGATGAAGTCGAGTGGGATGGGCTTGGCGTCGGCCGCGCTTTTGTCGTGCGAGCAATGTTCAAGGAAGCTCTCGAGGAAGTCACTGGATTTTGCGCCGGCCGGGCCCGTGCTTGCCGGGCCGCCCACCTTCGCATTTGGCAGCGCGGCGCGCACGCCGGCTACAGCATAGTCGTAGAGCTTGAAATACTCCTGTGAAGTGCCGTGCCAGTAGATGATGTCGGGCTCGTTCCAGACTTCGAAGTACCAGGTGCTCACCTGCTGCCGGCCGTAGCGCTCGACCAGATGCTGAGTAAACTTGCGGACCAGGTCGCCCCACATTTTGTAATCTTTGGGCGGATTATTTGATGCGCCTCCCATCGTGGGCTTGGGATAGTGGAGCTGATATTCGGTGATGCCCGGAACCGCGGAGGCAAGGTCAGCGGGCATGAAGCCCAGTTCGACCATCGGGCGCACGCCAGCCTTCTGGAATGCGTCGAATGTCTCGTCGGTGATGGTGAAGTCGTAGACGGGCTTGCCATTCGCGTCGAGGCTGAAGACGTTCGAGGAACTCCACTTGAGCTCGGGCACGCCGTTGCCTGAGCTCAGCAGATGATGGGCGCGAATGTAAACAGGGGCTGGGCTCAGATCATGAAGCTCGCCGAGCAGTTGCCCGCCATACTTCATCGTTGTGTAGTTGGACTCGTCGTAGCCGAACCAACTGGTAATGGGCTTGTAGCTACCCACCGGCTTGGCGAGATCGACATGGATGGAGACAGGATTTGGCTGGGGCACCTGGCTCGCGGCGAGTGCGGCACAAAGGAAAATCGCCGAAGCTTTCATCATATGATTCTGACCTCTCGCTTGGACGGAGCTATGGCTTGAGCACCGTCAAACCAGGAACAGCCGCGAAACGTCGCGTGTTAAAGGTGACAATGGTGGCGCCGGATTCGCGGGCTGTCGCGGCAAGCATCAAGTCGTGAGGACTCATCCTCTGTCCCGCGGCGGCAATGTGCGCCCAGAGTCGCGCATGTTCCACGGCTGCCTTCTCGGTGTATGGAACGACTTCGAATACGGAGAGAACCGCTTGCAGATATTTCTGCCGGTTGGCGCGGTGGACGCCCGTAGCACGCTCCACGCTGCGGCCTAACTCGGCCACCGTAATCGCGGCGAGCTTGATCTCTTTGTCGGGATGCGCGCGAAGCCACGCCTCGAGGTCGAGCGCTCTTCGCGCCGCCTGAATGATGACGTCTGCATCAATCAGAAACGCCACGGCCTAACCTGAGGCTGCAACGAACCGCGCGCCTGTTCCAGATCATGCAGCCATGAAGTGGCATCTTCCGCTCCGACGTGAACTTCCTCCATTGCCTGCTTGAGCGCAGCTGCCAGTTCGCGACCTTTTCTGGGTTGGGTTTCAGCGGGCTCGATGCGGGCAACTGGCACGCCGCCTTTTTGAAGGATGAAGCTTGTGCCCTGATAGCGCGCACGGTTTATGCAGTCGGAAAAGTTCCGCGAAGCTTCGGTCACGCTGATCGAGACCGGATCCATGGAGATCAGATTATCAGATTTTCAAGGGCAACCTGTTCGGCCCCGGCCACTTATTCAGCCGCAAACCGCGCCATCAGAGCGTCGAAATCCTCGAGGCGGGCGTATTCGATGATCACTTTTCCGCGGCCATTATGGTCATCGATCGTGACTTTGAGACCTAGTGCGCGTTGAAGGCGCTCCTGGGCGTCGCGAACATTTGCGTCTACGGGAGAAGGCGGTTTAGGACCTTTCTTTGCCTTGCGGCTGGGGTCAATAAGCTCTTGAACAAGGCTCTCTGTTTGGCGAACAGAAAGCGAACGGTCGGCGATCCGCTGCGCTGCCCTTTCCATTTCCTCTGGTTCCTGAAGCGCGAGTAGCGCGCGCGCGTGGCCAAAAGAGAGTTGTCCGGATTCAACTCGCTCCATTACGGACGATGGCAGCTTGAGCAATCGCAAGAAGTTGGCGACTGTCGCGCGGTCCTTTCCAGTGCGATGCGCCATCTGCTCCTGGGTCATATGAAACTCGCGAGAGAGCCGCTCGAAGGCCCGCGCCTGCTCCATCGGGTTCAGATCCGTGCGCTGCAGATTCTCGACAATGGTGATCTCCATCGCCTGCTCGTCAGAGACCTGGCGGAGAATGGCTGGCACGGTGGACTTGCCGGCAATTCGCGATGCGCGCCAGCGTCGCTCGCCCGCGATGAGCTGAAACCGGCCACCGGCCAGCGGACGAACGAGCACCGGTTGTACGACTCCATTGGCGGCGATGGAGGCAGCCAGTTCGGCCAACAGCTCCTCGTTCACCGCCGACCGTGTCTGGAATGGGTTGTGGTCGATCAGATCGAGGGGAATCTCGCGCGGCTTTCCTCCGTCGGATTCGGGTGCGAGTGCGGCTTGTGCGCGCGGCAGCAGAGAGTCGAGGCCTTTGCCGAGCGCGCGGCGCTTGGGGTCGATGGCGGCTGTGGTCATAGTGCTGAAACCTCAAAGGGTAGTGAATACAACAAAGTGATCAACTTCCGAACTTGATCGCTCCTTGAAGAACCGGCGATCGGTTACGTATAGGGCCAAAATGTGCCTTTCGCGCTCGGACGGCCGCCGGCCGCGGCATGCCGTTCCGCTGCCCGTGGGCTCTCCATCTGATTGCGGGCCAGGAACTCCCACGTCATCTCGAAATAGGCCTCGGCGCCACGTGATCGCGGGTCGTAAAGGGCGACCGGCTTGCCGTGGCTGGGCGCCTCAGCCAGACGGACGTTGCGGGGAATAACGGTGCGATAAATGATCTCGCGGAAATGCTCGCGGAGGGTTTCTGTAACTTGCTGGGCGAGGTTGGTGCGGTCGTCGTACATGGTCAACAGAACGCCCTCGATGGCCAGGTTCGGATTGTAGGCGGAGCGTACGCGCTCAAGTGTCGAGATCAGCTCCGAGATGCCCTCGAGCGCGAAATATTCGGCCTGCATGGGCACGATCAGGGTTTCCGCCGCGGATAAGACGTTCAACGTGAGCAGGTCGAGGGTTGGCGGGCAATCGAGGAAGATGAGCTCATAGTCGGCTTTGATGGGCTCGAGGCTCTCGCGAAGGCGGACGGCGCGGTCCTCGGCGCCGGAGAGCTCGATATTTGCGCCGGTGAGGTTCTTGGATCCAGGGAGCAGGGAAAGGCCCTCGGTTTCAGTGGAGAGAATCACCTGGCTGGCGCGGCTGTCGCCCACGAGCACGTCGTAAATCGAGTGGCGGCTATCGTCGCGTTGCAGGCCGAGCCCAGATGAGGCATTGGCCTGGGGATCGCAATCGACGAGGAGGATCTTGAGGCCTTCGAGCGCGAGGCAAGCGGCCAGATTGATGGCCGTAGTGGTTTTGCCCACGCCTCCTTTTTGATTGACGAGTCCGACGATCTTTCCCATGCCATTCCAGAGTAAAACGAGAGTGCGTCGGCGCGTTGGGGCTTGCATTGTGGAGAACGGGGCAGAGTTGTGGAAAGCTTCGGTGTGGCCAAAACCGTGGATAGGGCCAAATCATTATGGTGGAAGGGCTTTGAGCCTGGAGCTGCGGAATGGTCACTCAAGGCAGAAAAAAGGGGCTGCGGTGGAAAACTGCCCGTGGATGGGGCTGATTTTGTGGGCATCGCAGAACCTGTTCCAATTTGGGCATTCGCCCGATTTGGGGCTGGCGGGGAAGTGTTCCACGTGGAACGACAGACGTTCTGGCTGCTGCTTCTCCGAGTGCCCCGCTGCTGTTTGTTCCACGTGGAACAATCGAGCCGGGTGGCTAGCTGGAAGCACGTGGCAAAGCGCCTGCTCACCGGAGCAAAGCCATAGATGTACCGGGCCAGTTGGAGTGAAGGCTGAATAGAAGGCGCTTCTTAGTATGACTCCTAGGCTGGCGTGCCCCCCCACCCAATTTGGGGCTAAGGGATTTCTTTTCAGCCACTTGTACCCCCGATCATTTCCTCTGACTTCTTGATTCCAAAGGACTTGATTCGCAAAATCGTTATAAATCAGGGGTTATGCCCCTCATTCTTGAAGTTTTTCCGGCATTTTTTGCTGCGTTGTGGGACAAGTGATCAGTAGAGCAGTGGTTATTTGTCAGTTCCCTTCGAGCCCATGAACTTCGATTTGCTTTCAGTATGCGCCGGAGGGCCGAAATGATCGGCAAACTTCGCGAAAATCTTTGGTGGATTGTTTTCATAGAGTTGAGGCCAAAAAGTCCGCTGCTGGGGCTTGACGAACAAGCGCGTCCGCACTTGGCCGCGCAGGAGTAGACTACGGTCGGAGTCCAGAAAGAAGGCAAGAATGGATCTCCCAAACGCCTTTATCGGCCAGAGCACTCCGCCGTCTGAAGGAGATGTAGCAACCAAGCTTGGGCCAGCTTTTGCGACCTGGAATGAGCTGCTTGCTTGGCTCGACGAAATGGGAATTGGCATTGGGGAATGGCGGTCAGTTTCGCCAAAGAAGTACGGGTGGGGTCTCCGACCGGCACTCAAGATGCGCACCATTCTCTATCTCGGCCCATGCGAGGGCTGTTTCCGGGTGAGCTTTGTGCTTGGCGACAAGGCACTTACGGCGATCCGGACCAGCAGCCTACCGAAAAGCCTCCTGAAGGAGATTTCGGGGGCCAAGCGCTACGCCGAGGGGACTGGCGTCCGGCTCATGATTCGGAAACTTGAGGATTTGACTTCGGTCCGTAAGCTCGTCGAAATCAAGCTGGCGAATTGACTTTCTGGCCCAGGGCAAGAATGCGGGAATCACTTTCAGGCAAACGAATCGGATCATCCCAGCTGAACTGCTGCGGCCCGGCGGCCGTCTGCAGCTCGGCGAGTGCACCGCTTGTCGTCATCAGCGCCAGCCAGCCGCTCGGCGAGACGAGGTTCGCCGCGGCTGCAACGGCCTGCGGCATTTTTTCGACGGCTCTCAAAATCACGCAGTCAAATTTGGTCTGAAGGTTCTCGGCCCGATCCGCGTGGACTGTTGCCGCGATACCGAGGACCCGCATGGCTTCCTGGAGGAATGCGGCCTTCTTGCCCTGCGACTCTGCCAGCGTAACTGCGATTTCCGGCCGGCAGAGCGCGATGGGGATTCCGGGAAGGCCACCGCCGGAACCGAAGTCGAGCAGGGTGGCGATCTGTTGGGGAATGGAACGAGCAACTGCAATGGATTCAATGAAATGCCGCGATAGAATCTTCTCTTCGTCGCGGACTGAACTGAGATTGAGCTTTGCATTCCAGCGAACAAATAGCGAAAGATAGGCCGAGAATTTGGCAGCCGCCGGATCATCCAGCGGGTCAAGACCGGCCCTTTGCAGGAGGTCGTTGAGCCGGGAGGCTGTGCCTTCCGTGTTCATCGCTTGCGATCCGCTTCCGCCTGGGCGTCCCATTTGTCCGCAGCGTCGATAAACACGGAAAAAATCGCGCGTGAAAATGCGCTTTGTGTGGTTGTGCGCTCGGGATGCCACTGCACGCCCAAGACAAAATGATCCGGGCTGTCGAGCTCGACTGCTTCGACAACGCCGTCGTTTGGAGAAGATGCGGTCACGCGCAGATCGTTTCCGACCTCGCGAATTGCCTGGTGATGGCTCGAGTTGACTTGCGCATCGGATTCGCCGGCGTGCGCCAGAATTGCCGTCAATCGCGATCCTTCGGCGATTTTCACCGGATGTGCTTCGACAACATCGCGTCCGGGCCGGTGATTCACCGGAGTTTTCAAATCCTGGAAGAGCGATCCGCCGCGCCACACGTTCAGCGTCTGCGTCCCGTGACAGATGGTGAGGATCGGCTTACGAAGATTGAATGCGTCCTGCAAGAGGAGATCGTCGGTGATGGCGCGTGCGGCGTCGTTCGATGCAGTTTCGGGCGCGGGCGTTTCGCCATAGAGTGCGGGATCGACATCGTGGCCGCTGCCCGGCAAGAGTATGCCCTGCACGGAGGCGAGAAGTTTGGCGACGCGGTCGCGGGTCTCTTTGAGCGAAATTACGACCGGCTCCGCGCCTGCAGCCGTGATGGCGGCAACGTATTGCGGCAACGCGCGCTGGTTGTATTCGGGATCGTCGCTTGTGGGCTCGGGAATGGCGATGCGCGGGGCCATGGACTCAGTGTAAAGGCTGCGTGGAATTCGGGCGGCCCTGGGGACGCAGGTGCGACAGCCGAATAGACGGGGCCTGAGTGTGACCGCAGTGCTGGACAGTCCAGAGCGGCTGGCTTACAGTAAGCTCTCAAATGAGAATCTTCGGCTGGATTCTTCGCGGTTTGCTGGCCGTGGACTACGTGCTTTTCGTTTTGACATTCATCCCTGCGTTTTCGGGGATCGGCCCGGAACCCGGACTCGCTGACCGTCTTTTAGGAAACTATCGGTTCGGGGGTTGGAGGGCTGACGTTGTGTGGATGTGCGCGTCATCGGCATTCATCATCGGCACAGGGTTCCCGTGGATAAAGCACAACCGTTCCGCGAAGACCACCAGAATCTCCTGGTTCCTATGGTTAGCATGTTTTCCTTTTTACTTGTTCTACATCATCCTTCACATGTTTGGATGAGCGCCATCAACGCATTTCGAGGAACTGACGGTCAGGTGTTGCTGCTAGGTCGGCCGTTCGGAGGCTTGCGAATTTATATCAGGGTCCGTGAGGCGTTGAAAATCTCGCACGCTTCAGGCTCACCAGCTGCGCAGATTCACGCGACGGGCGCAGGCGATTCGGCGTGCTCGGGCGGGATGCGCATTTCTTCGATCGCGTTGCGCAGGCGCTCTGTCAATTCGCCGTTCTGGCGCACGTGCATGCCTTTCGTCTCAATTGGCTCGCCGACGCGCACGGTGAGCCGGCACGGATAAAAGTGCTTGGTGTGAATAGGCAAGAGATCATAAACGCCGCTGAGCGCGATGGGAACGAGCGGAACCTGGGCGCGAATGGCGAGGTACGCCGCGCCGGCAAGAAATGGACGCAGCTCGCCGTCTGAAGTGCGGCCGCCTTCAGGGAAAACGAAGAGCGGCATCCCGGCGCGCAACGCCTTGACTGCGCCGCCGAGCGAGGAGAGCGTGGCGTGGGGATTTTCGAGGTCGACGGGCATTTGGCCGGAGCGGCCCAGGTACCAACCGATCATTGGCCACTGCCAGAGGTCTTTCTTTGCGAGAATGCGGAACTGGAAGGGAATGGAGCCGAAGATAACGGGCGTGTCCATGTACGAAGTGTGGTTGGAGGCGTAGACGGCGACGGGAGCTTTGCGGAAGTTTTCTTCACCTTCGATTTTGATCCGGGAGAGCGAAAGGCGTACAAAGCTGCGTCCCCAGAAATGCGCGATGCGATGCTGTACGCGGCCCTTCTTGTCGACGACGGAGACGAGAAGCGCGGTGGATGCGCACACCGCGGTGAGCACGAGCATGAGCGGGCCCATCAATCCGTAGGTAAGCCAGACGTAGAAGCGAGGCAGCGGGTTGGGGCGCGTGCTCATGACGGGTCGGTTTTTCCAGACAAAAGCAACGTGCGCGCCTCGCCCACGAGATACACCGAACCTGAGACGACGATGCCTCGGCCTGCGTTGTCTCTGCTGATGAACTCCTGGGCGATGCGCAGAGCGTCGCTCACCGAATCGGCTGACGTGGCCGGCGTTCCTGTGGCGGCGGCTGCGGCAAGCAGATCATCAAGTGCCGCGGCGCGCGGATTCTGAATCGGCGCGACAATGACCTCATCGAACAGAGGAAACAGAATCTGCGCCATTTCGTTGAAAGGCTTGTCGCGAAGGCAACTGAAGACGAGCAACCGTGGCTTGTGAGATTCGAGAGTTCCTCGAACGGCGGCACGCAGCGCCCACGCGCCGGCGGGGTTGTGCGCGACATCGAGGATCCATTCCGTCCCGTTCTTCGCGATGCGTTCCAGTCGTCCGGGCCAGCGGGTGACTCGAATCCCATTCTCGATTGCGGCGGGGGTCACGGGAAATGAGTGGTGCTCCGCAAGCTCGACTGCGGCAGCGATGGCGAGGGCAATGTTCCGCTGCTGGTGCGCTCCTGCAAGCGGCGAATCGACCTTAATGGTGGCGCCCAACGCGTCCACGGTGTAGGGACCGCTGGTTCCGGCCGTCGGGACATAGGGGGCTGCGCTGATACCGCGTACGCCCAGCTCCGTGGCCACTTCGCCAAGAACCTGGTTGGCCTGAGGATGCTGCGGCAGCGTAATCATCGTTCCGCCGGGGCGGAGGATTCCTGCTTTCTCGCGTGCGATGGCTGAGATGGTTGGGCCCAGCCATTCCATGTGGTCGAGTGAAATGTCGGTGACGATGGAGAGCAGTGGATCGACGACATTGGTCGCGTCGAGGCGACCACCCATACCCACCTCGAGCACAGCTACATCAACTCTGTTCTCGGCAAAGTGGAGAAATGCCAACGCCGTGAGAATTTCAAAATAGCTGGGCAGTTGCGCCAGGCGCCCGGAAAGCACCAACTGCTGGCCTGCGTCGTGCACGCGGAAGTAGAGGCGGGCAAAGTCCTCGTCGGCGATCTCAGAGGAGTTTTCTGGGCGACCGAGCCGAATGCGCTCATTGGGCCGCTCCAAGTGCGGCGATGTGTAGAGGCCTGTGCGCAGGCCTGCCTCACTCAAGATCGATGCAAGGGTCGATGCTGTCGAGCCCTTCCCGTTGGTACCAGCAATGAGCACCGACTGAAAATGCTGGTGCGGGTTTCCGACCGCATCCAGGAGGATTCGAACTTCATCGACGGAGAATCGGCGTCGAGGCTGCCCCGTGGCCGTGTAGAGCTCGGGCACCAGAGAATTGAGTTGGGCTATCGCGGCTGTGTAAGACATGGCTGCTGCGCAGGACATGAAAGGTTAAGTATAAGAGCCGCGCGAGAGGCCCGTCTCGCCATCGAATAGCAGTTGATCGAGTGGAAGCATTTGTGCAAGACGCGACCACTGTAACTGGCTGCCCCATTTAGCCTTCGTCACGGTGTTCACACAACGTCGGTACGATCCACAAGCGATTTGCAGTAGGGTGTGGGAGACGTGGGAAAGAGGAGCGTCATTTCGGTTGGTGTGGCTTGTTTTCCGGCTTGTTCGAATTGGCGCGTCACGTTTTAGGAAACTCGCCCACCACCCAACCCGCTTCGCCTAAGCTACATTGCTGGGATTCCCACTTTTCCGAACATAACTACGGGTACTACGGGTTTATATCTATTGCTTCCCCTATACTCACTACCCCCGAAGAGTCGGCCCTGGAAACCGTAGGCGGATCACCTGCCCAATTGCGGAGAACCAATGGCCCAGTCGATCCCTCCCGAATGAGTCTCAACATCCAGAATTCACAGAATCGGCCCGGTTTTCCACGCGCGGACGGTTCGCAGGATGACTACAATCGGGAGGAAGAAAAAGTGCCGCTTCCGATGTCTCGCAAGCTGTTATAAAGTTGGGGCATAGGGCGCGGCTTCGCGAGCAGCGGTGGGTGTATGCCGAGTGCCGAAGCCGAAATCGAACAGCCGTCCGGGCGATCAGCAGTCGAGGGGGCAGCAATGGAGATTAGCGTAAGCCGCCAGGATCTGGTGAAGGAACTTACAGCAACGCAGAGCGTGGTCGAACGGAAAACGACGATCCCAATTCTCTCCAACTTTCTCCTTGAGGCGGACGAAGATCGCCTGAACATTACTGCGACCGATCTGGACCAGGCGATTCGCACCAGCGCCCAAGTGAAAGTGAAAAAGCCTGGCTCGTGTACGATCCCCGCGCGCAAGCTCTACGACTACATCAAGCTGCTGCCAGACGGTGATATTTCGATCAAGCTGCTCGAGAATCACTGGGTGCAAATCAGAAGCGGCCGATCGAATACGAAGATGGTCGGCATGGCGCGTGCAAACTACCCGCAGGTGCCAGAGTTTCCGACAGTGGCCGCGACAAGCATTTCTCTTTCATCGCTGCGCACGCTGATTGCGCGGACCATTTTCGCCATCTCGAACGAGGAATCGCGCTACACGCTCAATGGAGCTTTGCTGGTGTTGAAGGCTGAGTCCATGGCCATGGTCGCGACTGACGGCCACCGGCTGTCGTTTGTCGAGAAACCCGGCGAGACTCTTGAAGGCATCAGCGGTGAGAAGCGCGTGCTGATTCCGCGCAAGGCGCTCCAGGAGCTGCAGAGCTTGCTGGCGAATTCTGACGTGGAGAAGGTGGAGTTTGCTGACGATGAGCACACGCTGTTCTTCCGCGTAGGCCATCGCACGCTATCAAGCCGCAAGCTGACGGGCCAGTTCCCGAACTTCGAGGCGGTGATGCCGCGCGACAACACGAAGTTCGCGGTGGTGCGTTCGAGCGAACTCTCCGCGGCCATTCAGCGCGTGGCGCAATTCGCCGACGAGCGTTCGGGAGCGATTCGGATGCGGCTCGAAGACAACGAGCTGAAAGTGAGCGCGAACTCGACGGAGTCCGGCGAGAGCGAAGACACCATCGACACGCCGTACTCGTCAGAGGCCATCACGGTTGGCTTCAACTCCGGGTACATTCTCGACTTCCTGAAGGCGCTCGACAACGCTGGCGAGGTGCGGCTGGAGTTCAAGGACGCGCAGTCGGCCGGCCAGATGCGCCCCGAAGATCCGGACGCCGAGTTCAAGTACCGCTACGTGCTGATGCCCATGCGCATCTGATCGACATCATTTGCAGGAGCGCTCGCTTAAGGCACTCCATGACCTTACGTCTCGTCTTGCTTTTTGCGCTGTTGCCGATGGCTGTAGCGGTTCACGCCCAGAACGAGGCGGCACCGCAGAAGGCTCCGCACTTTCAGCTTTACGGCGGCTACGCGTTCGTGAGCAATTCACCGAACGGCCTCCCGGGAGAGCACCAACCCATGAACGGATGGAATGCGGCGCTCGGTACCCCACTTTGGCAATTCATCCGATTCAAAGTCGATATATCGAGCTACAAGGGCACCAACCAGGGCGCGCAGGAAGACGTGTACTACATCCTGGGTGGTCCGCAATTTACACGGCGCCTTGGCAGAGAGACAGTTTTTGTCGAGGCGCTCATCGGGGATGGCGGCATTAACAGATATTGGGGACCACAGGCGAGTCCGGGTGAAACGGCGTCATTCGCAACGGTGGTGGGCGGCGGGCTGGACACGCCCATCGCACGGAGACTTGCATTCCAAGTGAGTGGTGGCTACCAGTGGTCGAATTTCCAGCTGATTAACAACGTGCAATCCATCGAGCCCATTCAAACCCCGGGCCTGCCCGACAAGTTCGCACGCATCTCGAGCGGCTTGTTGTGGAGCTTTTAGAGCGCACGCGTGCGTCGCGGGTGATCCGAGAAAGCAGCGAATCAAATTAGAAAGTGGAAGCGGCAGCTAAGCCGCAGCCGGCGTTTTGAGGAAGTGCAACGCGCGGATCAGGTAGGCCTTCAGCGAGTGGCGATGCACGACGGCGTCAAGAAAGCCTTTCTCGAGCAGGAACTCCGAGCGCTGAAAGCCTTCGGGAAGTTTTTGGCGGATGGTCTGTTCGATGACCCGAGGACCTGCGAAGCCGATAAGCGCACCAGGCTCGGCGATGTTCAGGTCGCCCAGCATGGCGAAGCTGGCCGTGACGCCTCCGGTGGTGGGGTCGGTGAGTACGCAGATGTAGGGCACGCGCGCGTCGTCAAGCTGCGCCAGCGCGGTGGAGATTTTGGCCATCTGCATCAGGCTCACGACGCCTTCCATCATGCGAGCGCCGCCTGAAGCGGCAATAACAATCAGAGGCTTCTGCGTCTCTCGCGCGCGATCGACCGCGCGCGCAATGGTTTCGCCGACCACAGCTCCCATCGATCCGCCAATGAACGCGTACTCCATGGCGCTCATCACGACTTCATGAGGGCCGATCCATCCCAGCGCATTCAGGATTGCGTCGTCGAGGCCCGTGTCTTCGCGCGCCTTGCGCAAGCGCTGCTTGTAGGGCTTTACGTCGGTGAAGTTCAACGGATCGGTCGAGCGCAGGCCAGTGTCAACCAGCGTGTAGCCCGGTTCGAGGAGCGTGTCCAAGCGTTCACGAGCGCTGAGCTTGAAGTGGTGCTGGCACTTGGGACAGACCAGCAAATTGGCTTCAAGATCCTGACGGTAAATGGGTTGGCGGCAGCCTGGGCATTTGACCCAGAGGCCCTCGGTGCGCACGTTTCTCGCGCCAGACTCGGGACCGTTCTCCGCCCCGGGACCGCCCGGTCCGGAGGAATACTCGCCGTCTTCGCGCTTGAACCACGACATACCGAACCCAATTGTATATGGATGGCCCGCAAGGCACGGCTTAAGTTTTCTGTCTCGGCGATGGCGCTCCACTGCGCAAATAGGCGTCGTCGCCGTCGATCCAGTCCTGGCGCGGCGGATTGAAGATGTCGAGCGCCACCGAGTCGTCGAGCGCAATTACCTCGTGCGGGACGTCTGGCGGGATGGTGAGAATTTCGCCGGCGTGTACGGCGACTTCCTTGCCGTCGACGAGAAAACTCAGCGCGCCCTCAACAACATGGCTGATTTGCTCGTGAAAGTGCTGATGCATAGGCACACGAGCGCCCTTCTTGAGGACGATGCGGGCAAGCATCGTGTTGGCGCCGACAATATATTGCCGCGTGATCAGCGGATTCAACGGTTCCGGCTCAATGTCGGTCCAGCGATAGTGCTTGGCTTCCGGCACAACTCCTCCTTGGTGCTCAATCCCGCGGTGGTTGAATCTTCAATTCCACGCTGGTCAATATTCAATACCGCGCTGCGCAAGGATGCCTTTCTGGTAGGCGTGTTTTATTTCGCGCATCTCCGTGACAGTATCCGCCAGCTCAACGAGCAACGGGTGGGCGTTGCGGCCGGTCAGGATCACATGCACCATCTCGGGCTTGGCTTTCAGAGCCTCAGCCACGACTTGCGGATCGAGCATGCCGTAACTGATGGCATAGTTGATTTCATCCAGCACAACCAGATCCCAAACGCCCGAGTTGATCGCGTCGCGCGCTTCTTCCCACGCCGCCTGCACCAGGCGAATGTCTTCAGGGTCGGCATCTGCGCCACCGATCTTCACAAATCCACGCCCCATTTGCCGAATGACAAAGTTGCCCGCGAAGTTCCCGCCTAAGGTCTCCGCTACATCCAGCTCGCCATAGTGCCACGAGCCCTTGATGAACTGCAGCACGAGCACTTTCATGCCGCATCCAACCGCGCGCAATGCCGTGCCCAGCGCGGCTGTAGTTTTGCCTTTGCCGGGGCCGGTATTGATCAGAATCAGTCCGCGTCGTGTGTCAGCCATGTCAGTTCACAGTTCTTAGTTCGCAGTTCATAGTTCGTGGTTCACAGTCCCGCTCTGAGAACAGAGAACTACGAACTGTGAACTGTCTTCAATGCCCCTTGTGGTACGGATGACCCGTGAGAATTGTACATGCGCGATAGATCTGCTCTGCCATCACCAGGCGGGCCAGCTGATGCGCGAGGGTCATCGGTCCCAGCGAGAGGAGGCGGCTGCGGCGCTTGGCCTCGGCTCGAGCTTCGTCTGACCACCCATCCGCCGGTCCGATGGCGAAGACAACAAGCTGCGTTCCTTCATCGCGGCGACATCCAAGCCAATCCGCGAGGGCCTCGGAACTCATCTGCCGTCCGCGCCCATCGAGCACCATGACTACGGGCTCCGTGCGGGCCTTTTGGCGGCCGATCCAATCAAAGAACGCAGTTTCATTGCGGAAGGCCTCGGTTCCGCAATGAGCAACTCCAACACAACGCTTTAGATAGTCGCGAACCGAGTCCTCATATGCGTCCTGCGATCGAGGCGCCGAGCCGATGTGCGCGAGGGTGATCTGCATGGTGTGGAGGATAACTCAAAAGGCCTTTTGACGGCTCTCAGGGAAGATGCCCATCTATCCCGGAATCTGGAACTTATATTCAATTTTCAAATTATTAGTCAGATATTCTATGACAATTCATATTGTGACTTCCAAGTTCGTGGCGCCGGAGCACCCGGTGACACCAACAATTGATGGACAACCCCTTTGTTTTCTGTCAATAAGCTGTCAGAGGAGTTGGAGCCACGGAATGGCCCACCGCGTGCAAGATAAAATCCGAGGAATTGTTCCTGGATTGCATGGTCAGGCTCTAACCCGGGATTTGAGGCCTTGGGAACGATTTTGATCTTTGTTCCGCTTTCCTACACACATGATGTCGATTCAGACGTTCAGTAAATCGAGTGTCCGTTCCGAAAGAAACCGAGGAAGCCAAGAGCTTGGGGCTTCCGGTCAGAGTACAAACCGTCCCAGCTCACTCTGGAGGATTCGAATGCGTAGTTTCCGTTTGAGTAGTAAGCCTTCTGTACTTACACCTGCTCGGCCCTTCTGGCGCAGTGTGGTGATCCTATCAACCATCCTCGCCGCATTCACTTGCGCCTACGCCGCAAACGTCAACGGCCGGATCAGCGGTACGGTTACCGATCCCCAGGGCGCAGTCCTTCCCGGAGCGCAAGTCTCCGCTACGAACGCCGCAACGGGCGTAAAGTACACAACGGTTGCCGGTCAGGATGGCGGTTATCTCTTTGCTCAATTGCCGATCGGATCGTATGCGGTCAGCGCCACAATGCATGGCTTCCAGACGTTTACGGCCTCCGGAATCGTGCTCAATATCGACCAGGAGTACGTAGAGCCGATCCGGATGAAAGTTGGTTCGGCCGCCGAAACAGTCGTGGTAACCGAATCCTCGGTCCAAGTGGATACCACCGACAGCGAACTTAGCAATGTTGTCGACGCCCAGCAGCTGGTCGACCTGCCCCTGATCGGCCGCAACTTTGCCAATCTCGCGTTGACCCTGCCCGGAGTTACGGGCCTGCCCAGCGGCGAGCGAGTCGGCGGACTGTCAGTCAGCGGTTCCCAGAACCAGCAGTCGGCTTACATGATCAACGGCGCCGACACCAATGACATCGCCCTCAACACCCAGGTTATAACTCCCGTCCTGGATGCGATGGCCGAGTTCAACATGATCGATGGCCCGTTGAACGCGGAATACGACCGTAACTCGGGAGGCATCGTCAGCGCGTCGATGAAATCCGGGACCAACCAGGTCCACGGCGATGCTTTCGATTATTACCGCGACACCTTCCTGAACACCAACGGCTTCTTCCAGAAGCACGTCGATGGCACACCTGCCACGGTGAGCCCCTACCACCAGCACATCGTGGGTGGCACGGTGGGCGCCCCGATCCTGAAGGACAAGCTTTTCATCTTCGGCGCCTTCCAGGCCACCCCGGCGCGCACACCTCAGGGCGCCGGCTCTGTGACCGTTTATACGTCCGACAATCTTACCGGCAACTTCTCACAGGATGTCGCCGGAACCGGTCCTGCCGGAGTGCCGTTTAGCACGAACCCCATTCCGAGCACGATCACTATTCCTGGTTGCGTTGCAACTGATACCTGGTCGAGTTGCCTCGGCACGAAGCTGAACGGCATGGTGCCGACCTCCACGTTTAATCCCGTCACCCTGGCGCTGGTGAAGAAATACGTACCGGCCCCGAACAACGGCACCACCGGCTATCAATTCAATGAGACAACCATACAGACCGCCTACCAGTACGACGGGCGCGTCGACTTCAACCCCGATACCAAGGATCAATTGAGCTTTATCGGGATTTATGGCTTCACCCAGACTGCCAACACCATCCCCTTCACTGGCGCAACGGTGCCGGGCTTCGGGGATGGAAACGTAACTCACGTTCAGCAATACACCTTTGAATATGTACGCCAATTCAGCTCGACAGCCGTGAACGACCTTGCTGCCCACTGGACGCGCCTCAACTTCAAGGCGAGTTTCCCTCAGCAGATCGTGCAGCCGTCCAGCGTAGGCTTCGACATCACCCCGCAGGATAAATCCGGTGCCACAGTTCCTCAACTCGCGGTAAGCGGCTTCTTCACGTTGGGTGGCACCAACAACGGGCCTCAGCCCCGCATCGACTCGACCTACCAGGTCGAAGACAACTTCTCGAAGGTTTTCGGCCACCACACATTGAAATTCGGCTGGGACGGACGCCGCTTTAACGTCTGGAACATTTTCGACGCCAGCAACAGCGGCGCCTACGCGTTCAACAATACGGATAGCGCTTATGGCACCGGCGACCCGTCGCTCGATCTTCTGTTGGGCATACCTGCAACCTACTCTCAGGGGACCGGCTCCATTATTCAGGCCCAGGCTTTCCTGAACTACATCTACGCGCAAGACGCATGGAAAGTCTCTGACCAGCTGACCGTCAATTACGGCCTGGGTTATTCCCTCGATACGCCGATGCAGAACCATCAGTTCGCTGGCATTGGCGTGAGCTGCTTCATTCTCGGCGAGACGTCCACAATCTTTCCCGGAGCGCCGGAGAACCTTGTGTTTCCCGGAGACAAGGGTTGCACCAATGCCGGCCAGGCGACGATGCACTATGACGAAATCGGACCGCGCCTTGGCTTCGCGTGGTCGCCAAATCTCGGTGCCATCTCCGGCGGCCCGGGCAGGTTGTCCGTCCGTGGAGGTTACGGCATCTACTACAACCGCACCGAGGAAGAGAGTTCGCTGCAGACTCTCGGAACGCCTCCCTTCGGCTTCACCAGCGGCGGCGCAGCGGATCTTGGCGGGTCGCCCTCGCTGGTTAACCCGTACGCGGACATCAATGGCGGTGCGGCACAGTCAGAGGGCAACCGCTTTCCATATGCGGAGCCAAAAGCGGGTGCCGCAATCGACTGGGTCGATACTTTGGAGCCGGTCTTCAACATCAGCAGCTTTGCCCCGAGTTTCCGTGCTCCCTATGCTCAGAACTACCAGCTTTCGGTGGAGCGCGAGCTGCCGTCGAAGGTCATTGCCCGCGTCAGCTACGTCGGATCGCTGGGAAGACGCAACCAGACCGCCTTTGAGGGGAACCCCGAGACAGCAGCCGGACACGCAGCCTGCGTGGCAAACCCAACTTGCATCGCGGACCGGAATACCCAAGCATACAACTTCCCCGCGAACAAGCTGGCAGGCGCTTATACGGGGATTCTCAACGAGGGCTTAGTCGGCTCCGAATCGAGTTCGCACTATGGCGCATTGCAGGCCAGCGTAACCAAGGGCGAGACTCATGGGCTTCTGTTCCAATTGAGTTACACTTGGTCTCATGCCCTGGATACTGGCTCCAGCTTCGAAGGCACAGGCTTCGGGAATGACGGCGAGCGCGGCTTCAACCAATACCAGCCGTCGCTGAACTTCGGGGATTCATCGTTCGATGTTCGCCAGCGTCTCGTGTTCGCCCCGGTCTATACCGTTCCGTTCCGGCAAGGCGGCAGCGCGTTTTCGCCGGCCAACCTGGCGCTCGCGGGCTGGTCGATCAGCGGCATTACAACGGTGGCGACAGGCACCCCGTATGACATCTCGTATGCCGGCACCACATCGCGGTCTCTGTATTGCGATGCCTCGTTGGCCTTCTATGCGTGCCCGGATGTTCCCCTTCAGACTGGTGCTGTGACATTTTCCAATCCGCGCACCCGGATTCCCACAGGCCTCTCGCACTCCGGCGACAGCACTTGGTTCAGCGCCGGCAGCTTCACCGCAGAGCCAATTGGTTCGTTCGGCAATGTCCACCGCAATCCCTTCCACGGCCCCGGAATCAACAACACAGACTTGACCCTCGCCAAGAACTTCTCGTTTGGCGGGGAGGGAACGCGCAGCCTGCGAATTGGTATGGCAAGCCAGAATGCCTTCAACCATACGCAGTTCAATAATCCGGTTACCACGTACGGATCGGGAACCTTCGGACTCATCACGGCGGCAGCAAACGCTCGCGCAACGCAGCTTTTCGCAACGATTAACTTCTAACCTCAATTGCTTTTCATGATCCGGAGGAGGCGCAGCAATGCGCCTCCTTTTTTCTGTCCGCGTTTTTGGTTGAGTTTGCGGGTTGTGTGCCGTCGTGCCCGACTCTTGTCGCGGAGCCGCTGCGACCTGGGTTCAACTGGGGTATTCCTTCAGCCATGCGCCACTCTTTTTCGCCGCGCACTGCACGCGTCTTCGCGGCCAGGACAGCCTTCAGCTCGGCGTGAGACTCCGCCCGCGAAAGAGTGCGGGGCGCAGAGTAGCCGACGTCTGATGGGTGGCCACCGCGGCCGATTGTATTGTTTTTGCAAGATCAGCTGTGTAGGCTACTGATTTCCATATTGTGTAGTTAAATACAACGGAGGTTGTAGACGAGAATGTCATTTCTTTTCAACTTGTTAAGCATCTTTGGCCGCGCATGAGTCGATTGGCCCATTAATTGCCTAAGTAATCGCAAAGATCCCTGTAAAGTTACCGAGGTCGCGTCCAGAGGGCATTCGCTCGCCTGGCCGTCGTGACATGCAAGAATCTTCGGTATTTCTTTGAGTTTGTCTGTTTGTTTTGACTAACTTGCGGGATCGGACTTGCCCTCCCTGACGAGCCTCCGAGAGCGCACAACCTGAATTGGGACCCTCCCCCAAAGGTCGTCCGGTTCAGACCGATCTTGAAGGAGCTCTATGACCGTGTTCGGGATCAATGTTGGACTGTTATCTCCCGATGCATCCTTATCTGGACCCCGCAAGAACTTCAAGCTTCTTGCAACGGTCGTCCTAGGCCTTTTCGCCGTGTTGTTCGTCAGCGGCACAGTCGCCTCGGCTCAGCTGGAAACCGGCCAAATTTCCGGGACCGTCCTGGACCAGACGGGAGCCGCTGTCCCGGGAGCCTCCATAGCGATCAAGAACCTTGGCACGAACTCCGTGCGCAATACCGTCTCCTCGCCCACGGGCGCTTACCAGGCCTCTGGACTAGAGCCGGCCATCTACCAGGTCACCGTCACCGCCGCGAGCTTCAAGCCCTACAACGCGACCGTCGAAGTGACCGTCGGCGGGCAAGCGACCGTTGACGCCAAGCTCTCCGTCAGCGCGGCCGTGACTGAAGTGCAGGTGGTTGGCGAAGGCGGCGCCCAGGTCAACACGCAGACCCAGGAGCTGTCGCAGATTGTCGATTCACAGCAACTCGCTTCATTGCCCAGCCTGACCCGCAATCCGTACGACTTCGTCTCGATCTCCGGCAACGTTTCGAGCGGCGACAACACAACGAATAGTGCCAATAGCGGCCAAAACCTCACCAACCGCGGCGTAGGCTACGCCATCAACGGCCAGCGCGAATCCGGCACGGAGATTCTCCTGGATGGCGCCGAGAACGTGTCCATCTTCAGCGTCGCCGTGGGTGAAGACACCCCATGGACTCGGTGCAGGAATACAGCGTTCTAACCAACAACTACTCGGCCGAATACGGCCGCGCCTCCGGCGGTGTTGTGAACGTCACCACCAAGGCCGGCACCAATAGCATCCACGGTTCAGCGTGGGGCTACAACCGTCTCTCCGCTTACACCGCGAACACCTACGCCAACGACGCAGCCAACGCAGCTGCGGGCTCTTGCGGAGGCCCCTCAAGCGCTAATCCCTGCCCCGATCCCAAGGGCATATACACCCGCAACCAGTTCGGCTACGCTGCGGGCGGTCCCATCATCAAGAACAAGCTCTTCATTTTTGAGAGCACGGAATGGACACGCGTTCGTTCGGCGGCTTCCGAGAGCGAGGAAATCTTCGATCCCGGATTCATAGCTTTGATGCCGGCCAATATTCAGAATTACTACAAGAGCTACGGCCAAACGACACTCAAGTCCGCAGGCACAGCCGCAACGGTAGGAGACATCGTAGCCACATGTGAATTTGGTTCGACGTCCACAACAGCCTGTGTGGACCCGTCCCCGTTCCCCCTCGTCAATGGCACGAAGGCGATTCCGACAACGCAAGCGGTCTTCGACACCGTAAACTTCAAAGCCCCCTTCGATGCGGGCGGCGGTATCCCGCAAAGTTCATATGACCTTGTGGGCCGCGTCGATTTCAACCCCACCGACAAGACCCAAATGTTCTTCCGCGGCGCCCGTGAAAACGAAAACGAGTTCGTCGGCTCCAACTCCTACTCTGCCTATCCGCAATACAATTCCGGGACGGCCGACGCGAATCAGAGTTATCTTTTTTCGCTGTCTCACACCTTCAACCCGAGCGTGTTTCTCTCCGCGAAGGCGAGCTACACCCGTTTCAGCACTATAAATTCGTTCGACGCGGCGCTGACCGACACGCCCAACCTGATGTTCGTTTCGCCTACCGACCCGGTAACCGGCAGCGTGATTCAGATGCCAGGACTTGAGAACTACAGCGAACCCGGCGAGGGTGGACTGCCCTATGGCGGACCCCAGAACACCATTCAATACGAGCCCGATCTCTCCTGGACCAAGGGCAAGCACTCCATGCGCTTTGGCTGGCTGGGCACTTACATCCAGATGAACGTCGCATACGGCGCCTACGCTCAGGCCGTCGAGCAGCTGGGGGCCACCTTTTCCGACAGTATGAGCGACATGGTCAACTCCAGTGGCGACGTCAACGGCGCAACGTTGGTCAGCTTCCAGGCTCGTGTCAACCCCCAGGGCAAGCTCCCCTGCGCCGTGGATGTCTACGGCAACGAGCCGGATCCTATTCCCTCTTCCTGCCTTGTCCAGCCGCCCCTCCAATCCGCTTCGTACGCCCGCAGCTACCGTTACAAGGATTGGTCGACCTACGCGCAGGACAGCTACAAGGTCACACCCAAGTTGAATTTCGATTTCGGCCTGCGTTACGAACACTACGGCGTACAACACAACAATAATCAGGCTCTGGACTCGAACTTCTACTTTGGCAGCGGTGATGGGGTCGAGCAGCAGGTTGCAAGTGGCGGCGTCTTCACCACGCAGAACAGCCCCATCGGCGCGTTCTGGAAGCCGCGCTGGGGCACGCTTGCGCCACGCGTCGGTTTTGCCTATGACGTTTTCGGCAACGGCCGCGACAGCATTCGTGGCGGCTACGGCATCAGCTTCGAGCGCAACTTCGGCAACGTGACCTTTAACGCCAGTTTCAACCCGCCAGCCAGCGCTGTTATCAGCGATGTGTGCTCGGCCCAGGATGCAAACTGCGCTTACGCCGTAACCAACCAGGATCTTGGGCCCCTCGGCGTTGCCGGCGCGGGAGCCGCTATGCCCCCGGTTGAGCTTCGCCATCTTGACCAGAATATCGAGGTGTCACAAACCCAGTTCTGGAGCTTCGCTGTCGAGCATCAGCTCACGCACGGCACAGTCATCGAGGTCAGCTATGGCGGCGCAAAAGGAGACCACCTCTACGATCTGGCCAACGTGAATCAGGCCGGCGCCGCTCAGGTATATCTCGGCGCGCCGCTGCTTGAAGGCGATCAATGCTCCAATTCCGGCTACACAGATAACAACACCGGACTCGCTGAGTGCCTGACCCGCCCAACGCAGCAATATACCAACATCAACATGCGCGGCAGCTTCGCAGGCAGCGCCTACAGCGCACTCAACGTCAAGTTCCAGACGCAAAACCTCCGCGGCACCGGCCTGAGTATCGTCGGTAACTACACCTGGTCGCGTTCTAACGACGACCTGAGCTCAACCTTTGGCGACAGTCTGCAGGGAGGCTCCGGCTATGTTGGTTCTTTGGGCTATACCTCTTTGGCGGATCCGAAACTCGATTGGGGCCCCTCCGATTTTGATCAGCCGCAACGCATCGCGCTGGCGCCCATCTGGGAGACCCCGTGGTTCAAGCACGGCACCAGCATCGAGCGCGAGGCTTTTGGAGGCTGGAACATTTCCGGCATCTATACCGCACGCAGCGGTGTCCCGTTCTCGGTCTTTGATTACAGCAACGACGAAACTTACTACACCGTGCCTCGCCTGACGCCCGCCACACCATTCACAAGCCACAACGTCAACAAGAGTCCGAAGGTGGTTGGCACCAACCTGTTTAATGGCCTAAACATTCCGGCTGCGGTGGCCAATGCTGGTGTCAGCCCGGAACTGGGTATTTCGGACTTCGGGCCCTTCCCGGCCAACATGATGCACCGAAACGAGCTTCGCGGACCCGGCGGATGGAATGCAGACGCGGCGGTGCAGAAGGACTTTCCGATCACGGAGCGAGTCGGGTTGCAGTTCCGCGCCGAGGGCTTTGACTTTCTCAACCATCACGACTATTTCGTGAACACCACGACGCTGGTCGCGAGCCCCGGCCTCTTCGTGGAGGAAGAGAAGGGCGGCCTCGGTTCTCTTGCTACCAACGGCAACCATGATCAGCGCCGCTTCGGCCAGTTCGCTTTGAAAATTACCTTCTAACCCATTACGCACAAGTGGAAACACAGAGGGCGCCTTTAAGTGGCGCCCTTTGTGTTGGTGGTCGATGGCTTGGTGCGGGCCTTAGCGTTTCTTCCCGGTTCTCGGTTTGGGAGTGGGCTTTCGAGCGCGGGGCTTCGGGCTTGGCGACTTTCGGGCCTTTGAGGGGCGCGTTTTCTTTGCGGCGGCTGGCTTTTTCGCGGCAGCCTTGACGGTCTTTTTTCCGCGCATGGCGCGCGTCTTTTCTTTAAGCGCAGTCGTCAGCTCGGCGTCGAACTCGGCGGGCGAGAGGGGCCTGGCCGATTTACGCAGCCTTTCAATGTCATAGAAGGCTCGCTTCTCCGAGAGAAACACGTGAATCACAAAATCCACGTAGTCGAGCAGAATCCACTCGCCATTGCGCCGGCCCTCAACCGAGTTGGGATAGGCGCCAAAGTTGTGTTTCAGACGCAGCTCGATCTCATCGGCAATGGCGACGGCCTGCCGCTGGTTGCTGGCTGAGGTGACGAGGAAAAAGTCAGAGAGGCCAGAGTCGACAGGATCGAGCTCAAGAATGCGTGTGTGCTGGCCCTTCTTTTCTTCGCAAACCGCGGCTGCGGTTTGCACCATAATGCGCGTTTGTTTCTGCGCCGGCGATGTGTTCATTCGATGGGTGGCTTCTCCAAACTCATGGTAGAGCAGGGACCAGGGATTAGGGAATAGGGACCAGAAAACCATTCAGCGGTAGAGGCCGTGATTGCGGATGTACTCGGCAACGGCGGCGGGGAGCATCGTCTGGATCGTGGCGGAATCGGCCGTCGCGGGGTTCGGCTGTCGGTGGGCGGCCTCGTCGATTGCTTCGCGGACCTCCGTCGCGCTGATCTCCACATCCAACCCCGGCAACAGATAAAACGGTGCGCGTTCTCCAGCGGGATTCACGATATGGAAGGCGCGGACCTCAATTCCGGACGCCATTCGATCGCCGGCCGGTAACGGCTCAAGCGTGAGGCCGTGGGGCAGCGCCGCCTTCAATCCGTCGAGCGGCTGGCGGGGCCGGGAGGCTACGATGAGCGCCGCCGCATAGGGAATCTCCGCGGCGCGATGCCAGTTCCGCAGTCCGAAGAAGGAGTCCGCTCCCATCAGGCAATAAAGCGCTGTCTCCGGCTTGAATTCCGCACGCAAACCATCGAGTGTTTCGAGGGTGAAATTCGGCTTCAGATCGCGGCCGCCAGAGGTTTTTGGAGCATCGGCAAGCGAAACCGCAAACCCAGGTTCGCCTTTGATGGCCAGACGGGTCATAGCCAGGCGGTCTTCAAAGCCAGCCGCCGCTCCCTCGGGCTTGAGCGGCTGCGCGCCGACCGGCGCAAATAAAACGACATTCAGATGGAATGCATCGCGGGCGGCACGGGCAATAGCGAGATGTCCCAGATGCGGAGGGTCGAAACTTCCGCCGAAGAATGCGACTCGCATCGCGTGCTGCCAAGCTAGTTCGTCGTTCCCCGTCGCGCCTCTACCCGTGGCCAGATTCATGGCTTCATCGTACAGTGTGCATCAGCCGTCCCATCCGGCGCATCGGTCCGGCGGTCCGTCAGCTAGAATCGGGATGAAGCAAAAGGGATCGCTTTCCCACTTCCTATGCGCTATGTCATTTTGATTCTCGCCGTTGCCGGAGTTGTCGTTTCCGCGCTCGCGCTCCAGGTGCACTATTCCACCGGGACAGCGCCATGCGACATTAACGAGCGTTGGGATTGCGGCATCGTCAATCACAGCTCGTTCGCAGTCATTGCCAAAGTCCCTGTTGCGGCCATTGGCGTCGCCGGATACCTGGTGCTTGGTTGTCTCGGCTTCGCGCGCCTGCGATTCGCCACACTCCTTGCAGCTTTTTTGGGATTCCTGTTCGCCTTCCGTCTTTCCATGATTGAGCAATATGGCCTCGGCGTGTGGTGCCTCTATTGCGCCATCTCGCAAGTCATCATTGGCCTCATTCTGCTGCTCAGCATCGGCTGGTTTGTCGCCGAGTATCTCGCGCTGCGACGCGCGGCACAAAAGGCGAGCATTTAACTCACAGTTTTCAGCTTTCAGTGCCCGATCCGATGCGCGGCGTTTTGCAGCCTGCAAGCACTCCACGCAGTTTGCACTGATAAAATTGAACTATATTCATGCTGACTGGCTGGTATGCACGCAAGATGTACGCGTGGGAGACGCGGCTAAGCACGCGCGACGAAAACCGCGTGGTACGCCCGTTGGAGTGGGGCTTCGAGTGGGTCGCTCCGTTCCTTGCGGCGCACGGCTTTGGCGCCGCTGTGCCCGATCCTGATATTGTCCGTGACCCCGCGGCTGCCGAAGCCGCCATGCTTCGCATCAACGAGCTCCTCATCAGCCATAGCGACGTCTTCTTTGGCTACGAGCGGCCGACGGATTTCCGCCTGGAAGAGCGCCACCCGGAATTGTTCCCCACCAACGTGCGTCCTGAAACGCTTGCAAAGCATGCGGAACTCAAGCAACAAGCCGTCGACGGCAAGCTGCCCAAGGTGCAGTATCTGCGCTTTACTTCACCGGAGCGCACGCCCTACCCCGAGAACGACCTGGTGAATGCGCGGTGGTTTCCGGCACCCGCACACAAAGATCCCGCGCGACCCAAGCAGGCCATTGTGGTGATGCCGCAGTGGAACGCCGACGGATTCAGCCACAACTCGTTGTGCACGCTCTTTAATCGGATGGGCGTCTCAGCGCTTCGACTTTCCAAGCCCTACCACGACATTCGCCGGCCCGCGGAACTGGAGCGCTCCGACTATGCCGTGAGCGCCAACGTCGGTCGGACGATTTCAGCCTGCCGTCAGGCGGTCGTCGATATCCGCTGCTGCGTCGACTGGCTTGAGGAGCAGGGGTACGAGCATTTCGGCGTGCTCGGAACGAGCCTCGGGTCCTGCTACGGATTCCTGGCCAGCGCGCACGACCCGCGGCTGCGCGTGAATGCCTTCAACCACGCATCCACTGCGTTCGGGGACGTGGTGTGGGCCGGGCAAAGCACGCGCCACATCCGCGCGGGAGTCGAAGCTGCCGGGCTCACACAGGATCGCCTGCGCGCGCTGTGGGCTCCGGTGAGCCCCATCAGCTACTACACAAAATTTGCCAGCGACGAAGCCGGCGGGCTTCGGAAGCGCGTTCTGATGGTATATGCAAAGTACGACCTCACGTTTCCCCTTGAGTACTCGCTCAAAGTCGTCGAAGCGGCGCGACACTCCGGATTGAATTACGAAGTGCGCGTGCTGCCGTGCGGCCACTACACCACAGGCGAAACGCCCTACAAATTCATCGACGGATGGTACATGGGGTGGTTCGTCTACCGCGCGTTCAAGGCACTGCGGGACGAAAAAGCGGCGAGCCTGCAAGCCGCGCCAGGCACATCGCCCGACGCCGAAGAGCAAGTGCTCTCGCGCTAGTGCACGTTGCTCAGATCCATGCGCAGCATCTTTGCAGGATCGAGATAGGCGTTCTGCCAGCGCACCGCCCAGTGCAGGTGCGGGCCGGTCACGCGGCCTGTGGCTCCGCTCAGCCCGAGAAGCTGGCCAATGGTCACGTGGTCGCCCTCGTGCACGTCGATCCGGCTCAAGTGCATCGAGATTGTGAACAAACCGAGGCCATGATCGATCACTACGCAGTTGCCTTCGTAATAGAGCGGTCGCGCCAGCACCACCACGCCGCTGTTGCCGGCGTGCACCGGCGTTCCCGGCGCCGCGCGAAAGTCCATCCCCTGATGAATGCTGGCCAGCTTTCCATTGAATGTGCGCCGCGTGCCGAAGCTGTCAGTCGGAGCGGCATGCACCGGCGCGCGGAAATCGCCCGACCACAGCGGTGCTGGCGCGCTCGACGCGAACACTTTGTCCTTGAGCGCTCGCTCGGCCTTGATTCTCGTCATCTCATCAGGCCCCGGCTCAACGAACTTCGGCGCGACCGTCAAAGCGCTCGTTCGGTAGTGCGCGGGAAGAATCTCGACCGTGCGGCTCAAGTCGGTGGTTGCTCCCCCGGCCGTTGGCACCGAGATTTGCAAGTTGGAAGAGCCGACTTGCGCTTGCACGTCCACTCCAGCCAGCGCATACCAGGCATGCCCATCGCGCCCGCGAAAAAACTGGAGCTTTTGACCCAGCCAAGTGCCTTCGGGCCGCCCACCTTCCGATGTCGCGACCGCCGGAAGATTGACGCGGATCAACTCTGGCGAGCCCGCCACGACCGCGGAAGGGGTGATCGTGACCTGGGCCGCTGTCTGCGCCATGCCTGCTTGCGGCGAGATGGCTGCCGCAAGAACCAGCCAAAAAGCAAACCGCGGAATGCGCGCTCGGGTCATGCAATCAGCATACCGGGCGGCATCCCGCGGAGTGTTTCGGAGAGAAGACGCGTCGCTCAATGAAGCGCGTTATTTTCCGTTGTGCTTCTGGCGATAGATCTGGCGGCTGGCGCCATTCTGCTCGCGATTGATCTGCCGGTGTTCCTGCCCTGTCAGCTTTCCACCATTGGCCTGGCGATCGGCATGAATCTGCTCGTTGATCCCCTGCTCGCGATTCTCGGTGCGGGCGGCCTCGCCGGCGTTCATTGAGCCGTTGCGGATTCCGTTGGCGATGCGGTCCTGCTGGTTCTCGCGGCGCTGGCCGACTTCGTTGTTGCCGTAGTGCGCTGTGTCGGCATTGTGCTTGTCCTGGTAGATGGAGTGGCTCAGATTGTTCTGCTGTTGGTTGACCTGCTGCCGCTCCTGCGGTGTCAACTTGCCGCCGTCGGCGGAGCGATCGTCGCGGACCTCACGGTTCAAATTGGATTCGCGCGATTCCAGATTCTTGGTTTCGCCGGCTGTCAGTTGGCCGGAGTCAACGCCGTTGGCAATGCGGTCCTGCTGATTTTCGCGGCGGTCATTGACTGTAGGCGCCGGCTGATTCGGCTGCGTCGCTGGTTGGCTCTGTTGAGCAAAGGCCGAACCCGAAGCGATCAGGGCGGCCACGGCAAGCGTAAAGAATGTGCGCTTCATGGGTATTCTCCAGGGCCTTTGATTTTGATTGCCGGCCCATGTCACCACCAGACACAGGTTGGGAAAAGTAGTTGTGCTTTTTTGCGATTTTCCTGGATCCAAACCGCTGTCTCGAACGTCACACAGGGTTTCACCAAAGATTTTCCCGCAGCTCTGCAACTTTCGTTGCAAGCCCGTGTTCGACATCTGACTTTTCCTATTTGGAGGAATCGGGTTGAGGGTGCGCAGCCTTCCATGCCGCCACGCGATCCTGGACATCGGCCAATTCATCGGCGGTGATTCGCTCGCCGATCATCTGCCGGTTTGCGGCGTACTTCTCCTGATTGGGTCCTTTGACTGATGCCGCAATGTCGAACCAGAAGTAGGCTTCCGCGTCGTCGTGCGGTACGCCTTGGCCCATCGAATACAAGACCGCGAGCGTTCCCTGAGCGAAGACGTCTCCTTGATTTGCGGCCTTCAGGTACCACGCCGCGGCCTGCTCCATGTCGCGCGGAAAGCCGTTGCCCCCGTCGCGGTAAAGCGCGGCCAGATGAAGCTCTCCGTCAATGAATTTCTGGTTGGCAGCCTTCAAGTACCACGCGGCCGCCTGCTGGTAATCCTGCGTAGCCACGGTGCGATAGTGCTCGGTAGCGGCGGCGTGCGCATACTGCTCACCCACCTGCACTTGTGCGGCAGGATCGCCGGCATTGGCTTTGGCCAGCAGAGCCGAGTCAACATTGACCGATGCGCTCGCCGTCTGGGCGGTCGCCCCGAGCGGCGCAAGGGCGCATGCGGCGATCAAGGCGAATCGGATCGAAGCGAGCGGGGCAAATTGGCGGAATGGGAGGTCCACTAAACCCTCAAATGGCCACAAAAGCCGGCGTCGACTTCAGTTTACGGGATTTGCACTCCCGAATGGGATGGTCGACCGATTCCCATAGGGGAGAACAGGCTAAAATTCTTAATATGACGGACCGCATGTCTCTTTCCCTCGCCCAGGTTGACCCCGAGGTCGCCGCCGCCCTTGACCAGGAAACTCTCCGCCAGCACGAGGGGCTGGAGATGATTGCCAGCGAGAACTTTGTCTCCGAAGCAGTGTTAGAGGCGGCTGGTTCGATCTTTACGAATAAATACGCAGAGGGCTACCCCGGACGCCGCTACTACGGCGGTTGCGAGTATGCCGACGTCGTCGAGAACCTGGCCCGCGACCGCGCGCGCCAGCTCTTTGGTGGCGAGCACATCAATGTACAGCCGCACTCGGGCTCGCAGGCCAACGCCTCGGCCTACGCGGCAGTGTTGCAGCCGGGCGACACGATTCTCGGCCTCGATCTTTCGCACGGTGGCCACCTGACTCACGGACATCGGCTCAGCTTCAGCGGCAAGCTTTATCGCACCACTTTCTATCACGTCCGCCGCGATACCGAAACCATTGACTACGACGAGATGGAGGCTGTTGCCATCCAGGAAAAGCCCAAGGTCATCATCGGCGGCGCAAGCGCTTATCCGCGCTTGTGGGATTTTGCGCGGATGCGGCAGATTGCCGATAAAGTGGGCGCGATTTACATTTTCGACATGGCGCATATTGCCGGACTCGTCGCGGGCGGCGTGCACCCTTCGCCTGTTCACCACGCGCAGATCACCACCACCACCACGCACAAAACTCTGCGTGGCCCGCGCGCCGGGCTGATCATCTGCAACCAGGATCTGGCCACTGCCGTCGATAAATCGGTGTTCCCCGGCCAGCAGGGCGGGCCGCTGATGCACATCGTGGCGGCAAAGGCGGTCGCGCTCGCTGAGGCTCTGCGCCCCGACTTCCGCGACTACGCTGCGCAGATCGTCTCCAACGCCAAGGTCCTCGCAGAAGCCCTGAGTGCGGCAGGGTTTCGGCTGGTTTCCGGTGGAACAGACAATCATCTCCTGCTGGTCGATGTGTTTGAAAAAGGCATTCTCGGCTCCGAGGCTGAACTGGCGCTGGGCAAGGCCGGGATCACGGTCAACAAAAACTCTATTCCCTGGGATACGAATCCGCCGCTCAAGCCTTCCGGCATACGCGTGGGCACGCCCGCACTCACGACTCGCGGCATGAAAGAGCCGGAGATGCGTACGATTGCCGCGTGGATTGCCAAGGCTCTCGACCAGCGCAATGACGATGCGGCGTTAGAGCGCATCCGCCGCGAGGTGGCAGAGTTAGCCAACCAGTTCCCGCTTTACGCTTGGCGGCGTTCGCCCGTAGCAGTCACCGCTTAGGACAGCCGCGGCGGGCGCTCGAGTTATCGCTTCCCCGCTCACAAAGCCGCACGTGGCGGCGAGGTTCCGGCACAAGAATTTACGTGCCGGGCAATGCCGGTGTGTGCAAAAATGCCGGTGAGCAACCTGGAGGTTGCCGATGACCGTCCAATGAAGCCTATGATGGGTACCTCGCTTATCCCCGTGGTCATCAGGAGGAATCGATGAAGTCCATTCAGATCGCGCTCGCAGCTTTGCTTGTTTACTCGATGCCAATGTTGGCGCAGCATAAAACGGCCAGCCATCAAGCTCCTCCGGCGCACGGGCCGTCGGCATATCATGGCACGCCGAAAGCCCCCGCTCCCCAACCTAACCCGCCCCAACAGCCGAGCCATCCGGCCGAGCAACCGAGCCACCCGAGTGTTCCGCACGTCGACGGGAAAAAGTGGGTTGGCCATGATACCGGCCCCAACGATCCGAACTACCATCTCGACCAACCCTGGCAACACGGCCACTTCACGGGCGGCTTTGGTCCCAGCCATGTGTGGCACATTGCCGGCGGCGGACCCAGCAGATTCTGGTTCAACGGCTGGTACTGGTCAGTCGCTGACGCCGATCTGACATTCTGCTCGGACTGGCTCTGGGACTCGGATGAGATCGTCATCTACGCGGATCCGGACCATATCGGATGGTATCTTGCCTACAATGTGCGCCTCGGCACCTATGTGCACGTCATGTATCTGGGCGCCTAAGTCTGTTGTTTCTGTATTGACATCGCGGTTCGGATCAGTAACTCGGCGGGATGGGTACATAGCTCATCTCGCCGCGCTGTCTTTAGGCGTCTCGACGGTTGTAACTCAGCTCATGGGGCATTGATCGATCCAATCATCCTTCTAACTGACGAAAAAATCTCTTGCATGAAGGTATGCGGACGCGAATTCACTGAGTTATTCTGTCAACATGGCGATTGAAAATATTCTTGCCCAAATAGACTCCGAAATTTCAAAGCTCAAGCAAGCTCGTGCATTGCTGGCCAACCTGGGGACTGCAGCCGCTGCATCCGGACGCAAAGCAGGGAAGGCCGGTTCCAAAGCCAAGCCCCGGAAGAAGCGTTATCTCAGTGCAGACGCGCGCAAGCGGATCGCCGATGCGCAGCGCAAGCGCTGGGCCGCAGTGCGAGCGAAAGCCAAAAAGGGATAGTCGTTCTCCCGTTGAAAGTTCGTGCCGGCACGCTGCGTTGTGAGTCGGTGGCGTTCGCGCTCTAGCCCAGGGACGCCATCACCAGCATGCGCGGCTCGGTCATTTCTTCAATGGCCCACCGGATACCCTCGCGACCCAGGCCTGACTCCTTAACTCCCCCATAAGGCATCGGATCCAGGCGCCAGTTTGGCGTGTCTCCCACGATCAGCGCACCCACTTCCAGCTCGCGATACGCCGTGAGGATGCGCCCGGAGTCGCGCGTGAGCAGGCCTGCCTGCAATCCGTACTTCGAGTGATTCACCTGGGCCACCGCGTCCTCGAAGTCGTCATAGGGCTCGATGAGCAGGACCGGGCCAAAGATCTCCTCATCGCGGACTTTCATGCCGGTCTTGGTTGCCGTCAGAATGACCGGCGTGATGGTGGATGCCTTGCGCTCGCCGCCAGCCACAAGCTTTGCGCCGCTTTCCACAGCCTCCTTGACCCAGGCTTCCACGCGCTCCGCTTCGCTGAGACGGATCATCGGCCCCACTTCAGTGGCGTCGTTGGATGGGTCGCCAATCACCATCTTTTCCGCGATTTCCACCACCTTCCAAAGGAAGGTTTGAAAGATATTGCGCTCCGCGAACGCGCGTTGCACGCTGACGCACGACTGGCCCGCAAAACCGAACGCACCATGTGCTGTGCGCAAGGCCGCCTCGTCCAGGTTCTTCCAATCGCTGTGCACTACGAGCGCCGCATTCCCGCCGAGCTCCAGAACGACGCGCTTGCGGCCTGAGTGCGCTTTCAGCTCCCAGCCCACTTTGGCCGAACCCGTAAAGCTGATCAGCTTGATGCGATCTTCTCTTTCCGCGAGCCATGCTGTGTCGGCATCGGCCAGCGTCAGGACAGCCAGCGCCTCCTCAGGCCAGCCGGCCTTCAGAATCACCTCGCCCAGCGCCAATGCGGTAAACGGCGTTTGCGGCGCGGGCTTCACGATCACCGGGCAGCCCGCGGCGATCGCCGGAGCAACTTTGTGAGCCACCAGGTTCAGCGGAAAATTGAACGGCGTAATCGCCAGAACCGGCCCGATGCCAAACCGCTGCAGCAGCCCCCAGCGCCCCTCGTTGCCTTCAGTCAAATCCAGCGGAATGCTCTCTCCGCCTATCCGCACGGCCTCTTCGGCAGCAGTTTTGAAGGTGAGCACAGCGCGATCGACTTCAGTCCGCGCCATGCGCAGCGGCTTGCCTGCCTCGGCGACGATCAACTGCGCAAACCTCTCCTTTTGTTCGATGAGCGCGGCAGCCACATCTTCCAGAATTTCGCGGCGCTTCCACCGCGGCAGAAGGCGCGTGCGGCGCACGCAAGCGACGGCATGATTCAACGCCTGGCGCGCGTCTGCTCGCGTGGCTATGGTGACCCGGCCCACGAGCCCCTGATCCCACGGCGAGCGCACCTCCAGCGCCTCACCGTCAGTCCATTCCTTGCCGCACAACAGAAAACCAGTTTGCTCTCCGGGCCGCATTTTCATGGTGAAGCTCCTGTTGCGTTCTGCTCTCATGGTACTCGGGCTGCCGGGACGAGCTGCTTCCACGTGTGCTTACGGCACGGCGCTGGCCCGAAATGAAGCGACACCAGCCCATTTCCCACTACCGTTACTGAGAGGGACCCCAACGTGCCAGCGAGAAATGAACAAAGCACTCCGGCGGGCGCTACGCGAGCGCCTCAGGGCGGGGGTCCTGGCGCAGCCTCTTGGCGAACCGGCGGCCGAACGCAATACACGGCTGCTCGATCCATCCGTAGCTGAGAATCGCCACGAGCGGCAGAAAAACCGCCCCGATGCGCGGCCATGGAATAAACAGAACGCCTTGTTGCCAGACGTAAAGACTATAGGAAATCAAGCCCAGAAACTTCAGATGCTTCCACTCCAGGACCTTGCCAGCGATGCTGGAAGGGGCGAGGCTGGTACAGGCAATGAGCAGCGCCATGGTAAGCGATTCGCTCAGTGGAATAAGCCATTCGTAGCGATAGATGTGCCACGCAAAAACAGGAAGGAGTATCCAGAAAAGCAGGGCCCCATGCCGCGCAAACCATGCGCGAATCCTGGCCGACTGAAACCTGAGAGCGAAGATGCAGCCGACCAGAAGCGCGTCGAAGCGAACCTCGGAGTGCTGATCTTTGAGGACCTGGTTGTAGCTTGCCCAATGAAAGTATCTGAACAGCGCGCAGGCGATGGTTGCGGCCGTCGCAATCCAAAAGGCTCTCCTCCTGCCAGATAGCGCCAGGATAGGCGGCCAAACGAGATAGAACTGCTCCTCCAGCGACAAGGACCAAAAATGGCCCGTGCGGAAGTTGTCGGCTGCTTCGCCGGCCGGATAGTAATTTCGGAAAAAGAAGAGGCAGGACCAGACATCGCGGCCGATGATGTCAGCGTGTGCGACCACCGCGACAATGCCCAGGATGAGCAGATACGCCCAGGCGCAAGGCATCAGCCGGAAGAAGCGGCGCAGGTAGAACGACCTGAGGTTGATTCTCTCTTCGCCAAGCAGCCGGCTGGTAATCAGATATCCGCTCAGCACGAAGAACAGCGTAACCCCATGCTGGCCGAGGTCCAACCATCGATAGCCATGGTAAAGATGGCCAAGCAGGGAGACTTGAAGATGGGTCACGAGGACCAGCGTAATGGCGATACCGCGCCAGCCGTCGAGAGTTGGGATGCGATCCATTTTTCTGTTCCATGGTACTAGCTCGCCACAGGCCGGAACCGTCTACGAGCCATGCCGTCTGCCTGCCGAATTGCGAATCGGGAGTGAATTCCGGGTTAAGGCTCGAAGACGTGGCCCACGGCGAGAAAAAACCGGTTACAGAACGAGTGCTGGATCAGGTATAGTGGAGCGGTTCCACAACCCCCCGGGTCAAAATTCACAATCACAACGCCAGATGAAAAGGATGTGACCATGTCCGACCCCTCAACCAGTCAAGTTCCTCAGCCCGGTTCGTTTCAGCCTGTGCCGCAGCCTGTCGGCACGCCTGCCCCTCCGCCTAAATCAGGTTCCAGCGCCGTCAAGATCATTCTCATCATTGTCGGGGTCATTTTTTTCCTCGGCCTGATCGTCGCCGGCATCGTTGGCTATGGGATCTATCGTGTCGCCCATTCCATCCACAAGGATGCCAACGGCGAAATCACCATTAATACGCCCAAGGGCGCCATCTCTGAGAACCCAGATCAAACGTTCACTGCAAGCGACCTTGGAATTGCCATCTATCCCGGCGCCACACAGGGTAAGGGCGGCTTGCGCTTGACCCTTGGCAGCAAGTCCATGGTTACTGCAAACTTCCTCACGCCCGACTCACCGGACAAGGTGATGGCCTTCTACAAGGGCCTAGCCGGCCCCAACGCCCAGACCATGTCAACCGGGAGCGGCGGAATCATCACGATGCAGAGCAGCACCAGCTCCGTTACTGTGACCGTGGCGCAATCATCGAACGAAAACAATGGTGAGACCCAAATCACCATTGTGAACACGACCGGCAGCTCGTCGAAATAGCGACGTCGCCAGCCAGGAAGCCTCTCGCGCGATCCGTGCGCGCGGGAGGCTTTTTCGCCGCGGGCGCCGCTGCTTCGCGCCCGCGCACCGCGGCACGCGCCTGCGGTACACTCCTTCCATGATTCACAACGGACGCAGCCGAAAACTTCCTTTCGATCCCGTCGCGGCGGTCACGCATTTGCGCGCGATCGACCCGAAACTCGCTGTACTGATCGACTGCGCAGGCCCTTTCACACTCCGGCTCGACCACACTGCCACGCTCTTTGAGTCTCTGCTCGAATCCATCCTTTACCAGCAGTTGCACGGCAAAGCCGCAGCCACCATTCACCGGCGCGTGCGCGAGTATTTTGGCGGCGATCCCACGCCGCAGCTCCTGCTCGACACTTCCGATGAGCCACTCCGCGCGGCCGGCGTATCCAGCAACAAGATCAAGGCGCTGCGCGACCTGGCTGCGCGAACACTCGATGGCACTGTGCCGGCGCACTCCGCGATTCGCAAGATGTCCGACGCGGAGATCATCGAACGCCTCACAGCGGTGCGTGGCATTGGCAGGTGGACCGCGGAAATGCTGCTCATCTTCAGACTCGGCCGACCGGATGTGCTGCCCGTAACCGATTACGGCGTGCGAAAGGGCTTCGCTCTAACATTCCAGCGCATACCCAAAACCCGCGCGCTCGAAGCTGCGGATCTTCCCAAATCCGAAGTGCTCTTGCGCCGCGGCAAGCGCTGGGCGCCCTATCGCTCCATCGCAAGCTGGTACCTTTGGCGCGCCTGCGACTTGCAAAAGAAAACCGCTCCAACGGGGCGTTCGGCACGATAGCCGTAAAATAGGCTCAGCGAGCGGCAGAGAGCGTTCGCACTGCATCGGATCATTCATGCCTGCTGGAAAGCGCTTCGTTTGCATTCACGGCCACTTTTACCAGCCGCCACGCGAGAATCCGTGGCTGGAGACAGTCGAGACTCAGGACTCGGCCGCCCCGTACCACGACTGGAATGAGCGCATCTGCGCAGAATGCTACGCTCCCAATGGCGCGGCACGCGTCGTCAACGCCAAGAACCAGATCACGCGCATCGTGAATAACTACGCGCGCATCAGCTTCAACTTCGGACCCACACTGCTGAGTTGGCTCAAGGAGAATGCGCCGCGCACGTTCCGCATGATTCTCGACGGCGAGAGTCGCAGCCGCCAACGCTACCACGGCCATAGCTCGGCCATGGCGCAGGGCTACAACCACATGATTTTGCCGCTGGCCAATGCGCGCGATCGGAACACGCAGATCCGCTGGGGCATCGCCGACTACCAAAGCAACTTTGGCGCCGCGCCTCAGGGCATGTGGCTGCCTGAGACGGCAGCCGACACGGCTACCCTCGAAGCACTCGCGGTGAACGGCATCAAGTTCACCCTGCTCGCGCCGCACCAGTGCAAGCGCATTCGTCCGCTGAAAGGCGAAGCCGAATGGACCGATACGCCCGACGCCACGGTCGACACTACGCAGCCCTATCTCGTCCGCTTCGCTTCGGGCGCATCGATTGCCGTCTTTTTCTACAACGGCCCGGATTCGCGCGCCATTGCCTTTGAGGGGTTGCTCGACTCGGGCGACAATCTCGTTGCGCGCCTGAAGGCGGCCTTCAAAGACTCGCCTCGACCGCAGCTGGTTCACGTGGCTACCGACGGCGAGTCCTATGGCCATCACCACAAGTACGGCGAAATGGCGCTGGCTTATGCGCTGCGACTGATTGAACGGGACAAAACGGTCAAGCTGACGAACTACGCCAGCTTCCTCGAGCAGTTTCCGCCCGAGTTCGAGTGCGAGATTGTCGACGAAACTTCGTGGAGCTGCGTGCATGGCATCGAGCGCTGGCGCTCCAATTGCGGCTGTAACGGCGGCAAGCCGGGCTTTAACCAGGCTTGGCGCGCGCCTCTGCGCCAGGCTCTGGACGAGTTGCGCGACGCTCTGATCCCGCTCACCGAACGCGAGGGCGACAAGCTCTTCAAAGATGTGTGGGCCGCGCGCGACGCATACATTCAAATGGTGCTCGACCGCGGCACCGAGTCGGCGGATCGCTTCTTCGCCGCGGAGCAGGAGCGCGCGCTCACTGAATCCGAACGCGTCCGCGCGCTTGAGCTCATGGAGATGCAGCGCCACGCCCAGTTGATGTACACCAGTTGCGGCTGGTTCTTCGACGACATCGCGGGCATCGAGACCGTGCAGATCATCGCGTACGCCGCGCGCGTGCTGCAGCTTGCGCAGCAGCTCTTTGGCCAACAAGCCGCGCCGCTTGAGCCGGCGTTTCTCGCCCGCCTCGCCGAAGCCCACTCCAACGTGCCCGAGGCCGGTGACGGGGCCCGCATTTACAAAAAGAGCGTTGAGACGATGGAGCTACATCTCGAACAGGTGGCCGCGCACTACGCCATCAGTTCGGTGTTTTCGTCGTTTGCCGATGAGACCGACCTGTTTTGCTATCGCATCAGACGCATCTCTAACGAGATTTATACCTCGGGGCGCGGGCGTCTCTCCCTGGGCCGCGCGCACGTGGCCAGCGCCATAACCGGCCACGCGCAGAGCTTCTCATTCGCCGTTCTCCACTTTGGCGACCAGAACATCACCGCCGCGGTCAAACCCTATGACGACTCCGGCGCTGCGGACTTTGAAGCTTTCTCTGCGGAGGCCGCCAGCCATGTGCAGCGGGCGGATTTCCCCGAAGTCATTCGGCTGATCGACCGCTTCTATGGCCACGCCGACTATTCGCTCACCTCCCTCTTCACTGATGAGCAGCGCCGCATCATCGGGCTTATCCTCAACTCCACGCTGTCTGACATTGAGAGCTCGCTCACGACCATTTATCAGGATCACGCCAGCCTGCTGCACTATCTTTCGCAGGCGGGCTTGCCCAAGCCGCCCGCGCTTGCTCTTGCCGCAGGATTCGCCATCAACGCCGGGCTGCGCCGCACGCTCGAGAGCGAACCCATCGATGTTGCGCAGATGCGATCGTTCCTCTCGCTGGCCAAGGCGGATCAGGTTCAGCTTGAAACCGCAACGCTCTCTTACAACGCTGACCAGCACATGAAGCGCGCCATGGTCGAGCTGCAAATGTCGTCGGGATCATTGGAGAAGCTCGACCGGGCGCTGGCGCTTGCGCGCGCTCTTACTGAGCTGCCTTTCGAACTGAATCTCTGGCAGGCGCAGAACATCTGGTACGAGATTCTGCGCACCTCAGGCTACGCGCTCACCGCGCTTCCCGATGATGACCGGCCGCGTTGGGAGAAGGACTTCAACGAACTTGGCGCGTGCCTCACCATTGACACGGAAGCCATGCGCGCCGGCGAGCAAGCCGACGCTCTGGCGGCGGCAGACTGAGGAGGCTCCGAGGTGGTTGCATCAGTGGTTTGAGGGCGTTGAGGAGCTCCCCCGGGGCTGTAATCAGGCCCACTTCCTTGGCGCTAAGCGCTGCAGACGCGTAAAGCGGGGCCTTATTTGCTACCCGCGTCATCCGCAAGTGGGAGAACGTGTAAACGGAGCGCCTCAACAAATTCCCTGGGATTGGTAAAGCATGCGAAGTGTCCCCCACTAATAGGGATCAACGCTTTGCGCGGTGCGTGAATCTCACCCTCATATTTTTGAGCCTCAGCAAAAGAGGCAACATGGTCATCTCTCCCTTGGATCACAAAGATGGGCAGGGAAAAATCAGATCCCAAGGCTCTGGCGTCGAAGGAGAAGACGATGGGTATTATCTTCGGTACGGTAAATGCCCCACCCGCGACCCAATCCGCAGCATCTCCATTGGCGGGGGCGTTTGAAGGCCCAATAATGGATTCCTGCATTTTGAGGAATGCAAGGTCAGTCTCTGTCATGCGGTATTTTGCGCTCGCGCCCAGCCGCTGCATGTCGTCGAATCGCAGCGAGGCTGCCTGATCGAGCGCCTTGAGTGTTGCCTCGTCATGTGCGGATAGTGCCTCGTGGCGGGCCCAAGCTTCCGAGTCCTCTAGCGATTGTTTCCAACTCACCGGTAAGCCGGTTGCAACAAACGCGTAGAACAGATCCGGGCGCCGCTTTACCACGTTGAGCCCCAATATCGCGCCCCAAGAGTGCCCAACAAGGATGATTTTCTTCTTGTCGAGCCTCCGTGAGGCATATTCCGCAACTTCTATCGCATCGGCCGTCAATCGATCCAGCGCGGCGGCAGGCGTGTCCATGCCCGGAGTCGCGGGGCCATTCTTTCCGTAGGTTTTTCCACTGCCTCGCTGATCCCAGTTAACAACAGTGAAGTACTTTTCCCAGGGCTCGAACTCCTGAAGGAACGGCGATTGGGCGT
>JBKQOX010000045.1:0-159164 GCA_052145255.1 Occallatibacter sp. | reverse complement strand
GCAGGAACCGGTTCAAGGTGATGGCCGCGCTCGAAGAGGCATTGAAGAGCGATCGCGCTCCGACCAAGGTGCTGCAGTTTAACGACTTTGGGTTGGTGGCGATCACCCGCAAACGCGTGAAGCAGTCGCTGGAGCGGACGCTTAGCGTGCCCTGCCCAACCTGCCAGGCAACAGGCATGGTGAAGAGCTCGGCCACCGTGTGCAATGAGATCTACATTGAAATGCGCAAGATGCGGAAGCACTTTGAAAATGCCGACGTGATGTTGCGCGTGCATCCCGAGACGGTGAAGGTTCTGAAGGCGAACGGCAATCGCTGGCTGACGGACTTTGAAGAACTGATTGGCAAAAACGTGCTGGTAAAGAGCGATCCGACTTTGCACCCGGAGCAGTTCGACATCCAGGGATAAAGGCGGCGAGCCAACAAGTTGGCGAGTCAGCGAGTTGGCCAAAGGCCGGGGGCGGGTGCTCCGGCCTTTTGCTTTATTCCTCAGTTACCGCATGGTATCTTTTGGTCGAGGTGGGCGATGGTTTATATCCCGCTTGGCAGAACTGCCTCTCCGCGGGCTCAGTGGATATGCGGGCTTGGGGTTCCAGCTCTGGTTCTCTTGTTGCTGGTCGGCTGGTATTTGTACGATATGTGGATCGGTCCCGTACCACGCAGGGTGGTGGGCTTAGTTGGTCTCGCCCTTGTGATCTTTCTTATCGCGATGACTGTGATTGGCGGGCGGTGGACTAAGCCCGACAACGGTTGAGTCGTTCCGTGTACTTTGCCCGTCCCATCCAAAGGGAATCTGTGCCACAGAGAAAGCAACCTCTGAGTGCTTTCGGTGTCTAATTTTAGTGAGAGGCGATTCCCTTCCCGGAAGTTGCACAAAATTCAGTATTTGAGGTGGTTTCCATGTCGTCCCCCCGTTTGATCTTCCCCATCCGGTGCGCAGGTCTAGTGGTCCTCGCGGGCTTGGTCGCGGCCGGTTTTGCCACCGCGCAATCTGCTCCTTCGTCCGCCCCATCTATCGATCAATTCCTTGATAGTCCATTCAGCACGGCCGGCTACTCGTCGAGTCAGGACGGGTTGGGCCGTGTGGGACTGAGCGCATCGGGATTGCAGATGGCGGAGTTCTCGTTGCCCGGTAATCCAGCTTCCGGCGGCGCTGGGGCGTTTGGTGGCGGGGGCCAATACGGCCAAAGGGGCGAAGGCGGAGGCGGCCATCACGGGGTTTTTCACCATCCCCTCGCATTTGAAGCCGGAGGCGGATTCAACGGCCCGGTCGGCAACGACACGCCATACATTACATGGGGCGGGAACTTCACCGTCGGCGCAGGCTTCCGCTTCTCCAGGATGTTCTCCACGCTGCTGGAGTATCAATTCATCGACGACAAGTTGCCCGGCGCGTTCATATCAGCAGTCGGCACTCAAGCTGGGAATGCCCATTTCAACTCGATTACCGGCTCTCCCGTCATCGATCTCACTCCAAAATGGCATAACGGCATCTACCTGGTTGGGGGCTTCGGCTATTACCACAAGTCGACAAACTTCAGCGATTACGAGTGCTGCGACCTTTATGGATACGAGGTGCCGGAGAACGTTCTCTCGATTACTTCCAACCAGTGGGGCGGCAACGGCGGCTTAGGGTTTTATCACCGCCTGGGCGGCGATATGTACGGGCCCGATACGGCGGGTACATCCGAGATTTTCGCCGAGGCTCGCTACCTGTACGTGCACACTCCCCCCATTTCTCAGAACAACGGACTCGGAACGACTGAGCTGATTCCGGTGACGGTGGGCGTACGGTTCTGACCGTCTCTTGTCAGTAGGATTTTGGGCCGATTCTTTCATGGCGAAGGAATCGGCCTTTTTGTTTCACCACGGATTGCGTTCTTCCTGCGTAGACGTCCCTACGTCCCCGCACTCAATTCGCTCCAGGAACGCACGCGCCAATTTGCGTTCTCCCGGATGGCTCTCGCCATGAATGGTGCAGAGGTCAAGGAACTCATCGCAGAGCGCGTTCCTTTCCTCGTGCTGAGCGAGAATGCTCTGGAGGGCGATCGCAAGTTCGCGCAGACGCGCCGCTTCTGGCCAGCTGTTTTGCTCAGCGTCTTCGACTGCATACTCTGAGAACAGCCCATGCCGACCCCGGGCACATTCATCAAGACAGGCCAATAGTTGTTCGCTGAAGACGCGGCTGAGCGCCTCGAGTTGATCGGAAGGCATACGGTCGCGCGGGTCGAAATTCATTTTTTCGCTTCGCGGTTCATTTCTTCGCTTCGTGGTTCACGTTGCTCACGCCGGATTCATCCAGCCTGCTTCGCGATTCATTTGGCGCGCATTGCCGCTTCGATTTCGTCCGCGGTGTGGGGCAGCGAAGCATCAAGGTCGATCAACTTGCCATCCGCACCAACCAGAAAATCGCATTCGATGCGCACGCCGAGCCTTTCCTCGGGAATGTATATACCCGGTTCGATGGTGAAGACCATTCCCGGCTTCAGAACCGCTGGGTAGTTGGCAGGATCGTGCACATCGATGCCCATCATGTGGCCCAGCCCATGCAGCCAATACTGGCCGAGCGGCTGGCCGTGCAGATCCTTTCCGTGAGTATTGATGTAGTTGTAGGCCGCCGAGTCGAGCGAATTCGGATCCTGTCGGTCGCGATCGTTGATGGTGGATTTGCCGGCAACAAAAGCATCGATGGCTGCCTGCTGGGCGCCCAGCACGATCGAGTAGATTTCGCGCTGTCGCGGGGTGAAGTGGCCGTTCACAGGAACGGTGCGGGTGATGTCGGCGGCGTACATGGAATACTCGCAGGCCGCGTCGACGAGGAGAACGTCGCCGTCCTGCATGGTCCGGTCGTTGGCCGAGTAGTGCAGGGTGGTGGAATTGATCCCCGAGCCAACGATGGGCGCATAGCTGGGCCGCTCACAGCCATTCTCCATCCACACGGCGGTCATGGCTCCAGCGATAGCGCGCTCAGTCATGCCGGGCTTGACCCACCATTGCATCATCACGCGCTGAGCGAGGATTGACGCCGCCGAAGCTTTTTTGATGAGTTCGATCTCACCCTGATCCTTGACCTGCCGAAGGGGCATGATCGCGCTGGTGGCATCATGCTGCGGCGGAGTGGCTGACGATCCCAGCGCAACGCTGGCAAAACCGAGCAGTGCCTTGGCCGCGACTGAATCGGGCTGCGTCCACAGATTGTTGAATAGCGAGCGGTCCGCGGCAACAAGCTGGTTCAGCTCCGCAGGGAGCTCGGCCATCGGCTCAACATGATCCACGTCTGAAGCTTCCTCTACGCCCGGCGTGGCCGCATCCATCTTTTCGCCTGTGTACTTCTCCATACGCAGATTGCGCGCGGGGAGAAAGAGAATTTCCTTGTAGGTGCGAGGCGAGGCTGCCTGGGGTGCGTCGCTCACGATCATCAGGGCCGCGCCAGGCTCATTCCAGCCGGTTAGATAATAGAAATCCGAATCTTGCCGATAAGGCATGAAATCAAGTTGCGTTTCTTCTGCCGCGAAGAGGACGGCCGCGCCGCCATTCAGTTTGGCCGCCAACGCAACGCGCCGGGCGTGGTATACGCCGGCAGGCTGTTTGTCCAGCGCATGGAGATGCAGTGCGGAAAAGGAAGCAAGCAGAGCCAACGCAGAAAGATGACGCCATTTCATTCAGTTATTGTCGCGCCTCATTATCCCCGGCGCAAAGCAAATCGCGAGAATTCGTTACAACTTTTGCCGCGAAAGGGTGGGCATTCGTAACAGTTTTACGCAAACGGTAGTAATGGGCGACCGATCCAGAACCGATTGCTCCATCGAGTAAGTGGGCCCACTGGTCGATGAGCAAGCCGTGCCTGCGCCTCGCGCCACGGGCCCGTAAAACGGAGGGATGCAGGAAGCCGGCGGTAAATCCCCGGCAGACGGCGATGGGCGCACGATGCGGCCCGCTGCTCCCTGATGCCAAACCGAAGATCAAACTCCCCCCGGAAGCGCTCCGGAAGCCCTTCGATCGTAAGGGCGCGAAACCAGAATGGTGGCCGTATCCACGATCCCGCGCCACCGAGCAGATTGTGCGCCATTCGTCGAGCGTTCCCGCTGACGCCGAGTTCGCTGGAGGCGTGCATCTTCCGGTTGTAAGCAGCGAAGGCGGCCCAGTTCTCTGGCAGCGACGCGGGCGAAAGACCGAAGAGGGCGGCCAGCGTTTTGCACTCGGCATAATAGCTGTCGCGCTCCGCTCCCGATATTGCCGGCAGGGCGCAGTCGTAGGCCAACACGGCGCTCTCGACGAGCGTGGCGAAAACCCACCGCAGCGCACCGATCTCGTTGGCCTCATAGCGTGAGCCGCGCTTCCATTGCGCCACATCCTCCGGAATTTCGCCCTGAATCCGGGTGTGCAGCGCATGCAGGTGGCGGGCAGCAGCCAGCGCCTGGCCAAGCGAGCCGAAGATCATGGTGAACACGATGCGAAACGTGTTGTGAAAACGCGCAACGGGACGATCCATCACAGTGGAGTGCTCGGCAAGAGAGGCCGTCACCCACGGGTGCGCAAGTTGCAGGAGCGCGGCGCGGCCCGCGCCAAGGAATAACGCCGACTCACGATTGATACGCCAACTGAGCGAAGCAGGCCCGAAGATGCCGGCGTTGCGATCCGAAACACGTTCGCTGAATCTCGCAAGCAGCAATTCGCTGTCTTGATGTGTGACCGATTGCACTCTTTCATTGTCTGGGGTCATCTTTGAATCTGTAAATCTGGTGAGACCCTCAAAGACGCGCTGAGTCAGGTCGGGTTGCTTCCCTCACTCGCGTGCGGCGTCGATCATCGCTTTGAGGCTCAATTCCACGTCGTCTTCCGTCGTGACCCAGCTCGAGACGCTGATGCGCATGGCTGATTTTCCCTGCCAGACCGTTGGACCGGCCCAGCAAGTTCCGTCTGCCTGCAAACGTGCGATCACTCTCGCTGTTTTCTCGGCATCGCCGAACGAAACCAGCACCTGGTTCAGGACAACTTCGTTCAGCACTTCGAATCCGGCGGCTTTCAATCCCGCCGCAAAGCGCTGCGCATGAGCGCAGGTTCGCTCCACGATCGCAGCCATTCCCGTTCTGCCCAATTGCCGAAGACCGGCCCACAATTCGATGCCCCGAGCGCGGCGCGAGAGTTCGGGCGTGAAGTCAGAGGGTTCGCGCCGTCCGCCACGCCCCAGATAGGCGGCTCGCATTCCCATGGCTGCACGCAAGGCTTCTTCGTTCCGCACCAGGGCCAGTCCGCAATCGTAGCCGAGGTTCGGCCACTTGTGCGCGTCGGTTGCCCAGGAGTCGGCCTGCTCGAAACCCTTCGCAAGGTGCCGGTATTGGGGCGACGCAGCGGCCCAAAGGCCGAACGCGCCGTCCACGTGGATCCACGCACCCGCAGCGCGTGCTTCGGGACAAATCGCGCTTGCGGGATCGAACGAGCCGGTATTCACGTTCCCGGCCTGCAGACAAAGAATCGTCCTGTCGTCGAGGTGAGGCAGCGCGTCAGCCCGCATGCGGCCCTGCCTGTCGACGGGGACCTGCACCACGCGCTTCTTTCCCAGCCCGAGCATTGCCAGCGATTTGAGGAGCGACGGATGCGCTTCCTCGCCGACCACGACGCGCAACTCGGGCGCCCCGAAAAGTCCATCTGCCTCGACATCCCAACCTGCGCGCTCGAGCAGAAAGTGGCGTGCCGCCGCCAGGGCTGTATAGTTGGCCACGGTTGCGCCGGTCACAACGCCTCCTGCGGTCCCTTCAGGCAGTCCAAGCAACTCGCACGCCCATTCGACGGCCGTCTCTTCCAATTCGGCCGCCACCGGCGTCGCAACCCAGAGCCCGGCATTCTGATCCCAGGTGTCGACCAGCCAACTTGCCGCCATCGCAGCAGGCAAACATCCGCCGATCACGAATCCAAAAAAACGGCCGCCGGAGATCGCCATCGTAGCGGGACCTCCGAGTTCACTCAGCAAGCGAATGACCTCGGCTGGGTCAGTCTCCGATTCCGGCAGCAGCGTACGAAGCGCGCGCATGACCGAAACCGCCTCGGCGCTTGGCGCAACCGATCGGTGATCCAAAGATTCGAGGTATGCCACGGCAGATTGGGCGGCTTGTTGAAGAACGGTGGTGCGCTGGGCAAGTTCAGGACGTTGCGAAGCAGAGGATATTGAGGCTCTGTGTGACATGGCGGCTGTCCTAAGTACAGCGAGTCTACCACTGAGATGGAAGTCGCTTCTGCGGCAGGCGGGTTTGGTGGCCGAAGCGATGAAACGGGCTAGCGGCCGCCTTAGGAGGTTGAATTCCGCGGCAATTCGAGGTATTCTAGCGATGCAGACGAATTTGTCCGTCAGGTTATTCCGTGTGCGCACCGGCTGGCGGAGAGAGGAGTGGGCTCATCGCCCACTTTTTATTTGCGGCAAATTGCACCCGGAAGCCACGAGAAATCAATGTGATACGGGCGAAATGGCCGCCGTTTGGCAGCAGGGTCGATGGCAGTTAGCTTGGACGAAATCCGGAGGGCGGCGGAGCGGGTGGCCGCCTCGCATGGACTCGACGTGGTCGACATCGAGTTCACCGGTTCAGCGAAGGAACGCGCACTGCGCGTGTCGCTCGAGAAGAACGCCGAGGGCAGAGCGCAACTGAAGACTGCCGCAGCGGCTGGAGCGGAAGGGTTGCCGGAAAGACTGAGGGAGGGTTCGCTCAGCGTTGAGCAGCTTTCCGGCGTAACGCACGAAGATTGCGCGGCGTTCAGCCGCGATTTTGGAGTTTTGCTCGATGTGGAGGATCTGGTTCCCGGCAGCGAGTACACGCTGGAGGCCAGTTCACCCGGATTGGATCGGAAATTGAGCCGACCGGAGGACTTCGAGCGATTTGCTGGTTGCCTGGTAAAAGTGCGGACCTTTGAACCGATCCGCAACAACCGGCACTGGCAGGGAAGATTGATGGCAATGCCGCCAGCTGCACGGGACTCAGGAAAGATCTCGATTGACCTGGCGGCCGTGAAGCAGAACAGCAAGAGCCGTAAGGCGGGCGTAAACGCGGTGGAGATCGCCCTCAGCAATATTGAGAAGGCGAATCTGGTTCCGGAAATCTGAATGGCGAGCTACGAGCGTCTAGCTCCTAGCTTCCAGCATGTCAGCGCGCGGACTGAAAGCTGCTGCTCGCACAAGAATTGCAAAACAACAACGCAGTCACGAGGCCAAAAAGAAGGCCGGGCGACGCGGAACGAATAAGAGAGTTCAAAACGAGTATGGCAACGAGCGCTTTGTATCAGAGTATCGAGCTTCTGAGTTCCGAGAAGGGCATCGATCCCGCCATCGTCGTGGGCGCGGTCGAGGAAGCTATTGCCCTGGCGACGCGCAAGTTCTACAAGACCCAGGAGAACATGCGTGGGGAACTGAACAAGGATACCGGCGAAATCACGGCCTACATCTACAAGACGGTGGTCGCCGACGAGGAACAGATCGAGGATCCGGTAAACCAGATCACGCTTGCGGAGGCCAATGAAATGGCCCCCGGTGTGGAAGTAGGGAGCGAGATCCGCATCTACCGGGACACCAGCCCGCTGGGCCGCATCGCCGCGCAATTGGCCAAGCAGATCATCTTTCAGAAGGTACGCGAAGCGGAGCGCGATACGGTCTTCCAGGAGTATGCGCACCGAGAAAAGGAAGTGCTGAACGCGACGGTGAAGCGTCTCGAGGGTCAGGACATCATCTTCGACCTGGGTAAGGCCGAGGCACGCTGCCCCAAGCGCGAGCAGTCACGGCTGGAGCAATTCAGCGTGGGCGAACGCGTGCGCGTTGTGCTGATCAAGGTAGATCGCGCAGCCAAAGGGCCGCAGGTGATTGTGAGCCGGGCCGCGCCGGAGCTGGTGTCGAACCTGTTCCAGTCTGAGGTTCCCGAGATCTACGACAACACGGTGGTGATCCGCGCCATTGCGCGCGAAGCCGGCGAGCGGACCAAGATCGCCGTACAAAGCCGCGACAAGGACGTGGACCCCGTGGGCGCGTGCGTGGGCATGAAAGGCATGCGCGTTCAGTCGATTATTCGCGAGCTGCGCGGCGAGAAGATCGACATCATCGAATTCAGCGATGAGATTACGACCTTCGCGGAAAAAGCGCTGCAGCCGGCCAAAGTGAGCCGCGTCTCGATCACCGACCTTACCGACAAACAGCTGGAAGTGATCGTCGACGACACGCAGCTCTCACTGGCCATCGGCAAAAAGGGCCAGAACGTGCGGCTGGCAGCGAAACTGCTGGGCTGGAAGATCGACATCAAGAGCGAAGAGGAGAAGCGCCAGGAGGTCGAGCAGCAGATGCAGGCTCTGGCCGGCCCCCCCACGACTCCGATCGAGCAATTGACCGAACTGGGCGAAAGCATTGTTCAAAAGCTGGTTACGGCGGGAATCACGACCGTCGAGGGCCTTGCCGACATGACTCCGGAGCAACTCGAGGAGATTCCTGGAATCGGCGAAAAAACGCTGGAGAAGATCGGCGTTGCCGTGCGGAACTACTTTAGCCGATTTGAAGAGGCTGAGGCAGCGCAGGCGGCTGAGGCAGCACTCGCGGCTGAGGCAGTCGATGCGGAAGCCGTAGCCGGGACGGAAGCGGATGAAACGGCTCTGGCTGGCGCGGAGCTCGGGAAAGATTCGTTGGTCGACGCTGAACCGCCGATCGCGGGCAAAGAGACGGAAGAGATCGCTACAGAAGAAGCCGAGGCGGAAAATTCAGCCGAGGTGATTGAAGAAGCCGAAGGTGTAGCGGACGCGACAGCCGAAGAAGAATCCGAGCAAACCGATCAAGATGAGATTGAAGCCATCGGCGCCGAAGAGGTTCCAGAACTTGACGCTGATGAAAGTGAAAGCGGAATCGAAGAAGAGCGGCCAGATAAAGAGGGCGGCGCGTAAGATGCGCCGCATTCTCCGATTGCAAGTGCGCGACAAGGGGTATTTTGAGAGCCGGCAGTGCCATGAGGTAGTCATGAACGACCAAGGGCCTTTTGGCGGCACAAACTGAAAAGAGGCGGATGAGTAAGGTTCGAATCAACGATCTCGCGAAAGAGCTGGAAGTCAAGTCTCGGGCGATTCTCGACGTTCTTCCAGAACTCGGCGTTTCTGGCGGGAAGACGCACAGCAGCTCGCTAGAGCTGGACGAGGCGGAGAAGGTTCGTGCGCACTTTGCGCGGGAATCGCGGCACGCTACGACGCATGCCGGCGCGGCTTCTGACCGCCATGGCGCGGAAGCCATTGTTCCCAAGATCGATCTTTCGCATATCTCCAAGCCCGGCGATGTGATGAAGGCCCTTCTAGCCAAGAAGAAGGAAGAAGAAGAGGCGCGGCACGCGCGCGTCCCGGTGAAGCCGCCTGCGGTTACGCCGGCCAAACCCGATGTGCCAGTCGCCGTTGCTCCGGTGGCCGCGAAGCCCGCAGCAGCCGCTCCGGCCAGGCCAGAACCGCGCAAGATCGTTCCCCAACCGCGCTCAGCGCCTCCCATTGTCGCTCCGCCGCCCTCCACCCCAGCCATTGCCTCGCGTCCGCCCGTAGGGGCGGTTGTCGCAAAGCCGGCCGCGGGGGTTGCTCCCGCGCGTCCGGTTATTGTCGTAGCACCACCTCCAGCCGGCGTGGTTGTTAAGCCTCCCGCGGCTCCAATCGTACGCGAAGAAAAGATCACCGTTAAGGCACCGGCACCCGTCGCCTCGTCCGTTGTTGAAGCTCCGGCAGCAGCCGCAGCCGTGACGGAGCAAGCTGCGGTAGCGCCGCATGCCGGCGAAGCTCCCGGTGGAGCGGCAGGCGCAGGGACAGGTATCGCCGCAGAATCCGTAAACGCTCCCGCGAAAACCGCCAAGGTCATTGTCCCCGCGCCGCGCCGCATGGTGATGCCGCAAACCGGGCCGCGGCCGGTCTACAAAGCGTCAATCGTTTCAACCCCTCCTCCAGCCACTGGAACCGGGCTGCAGCGCGGAAAACCGATTTTCGATCGCAGGCCGGCAAGTGGACCGGCAGGTCCGGGCCAGCGATTCCCGGGAACAGGAGCACCAGGCCAATTCGCAGGAGGGCCACGCCCCAAGCATCCCACGCGCGCAGGCGCGGGCGGATTTGCGGGGCCTGGTGGAGCGGCGGCTCCGGGCGCACGTCCCGGCTTCGGCGCACGCCCTGGATTCGGTGCGCGCCCAGGCTTCGGAGCACGTCCAGGCCCTGGCGGCGCAGCGCCGCCCCCTGAAACTGCAGCACGCCCGCAGCGCGCGAGTTCACGATGCCGCGGCAGAGGCAAGCAGCAGTACCCCAAGACCAAAGAAGGCCCGATGAAGGGCTTTGTGCCGCCGCCACGCTATGGCGGCGCACAATACAGCACCGAGCCTTTGCCCATCACCCGCGACATCACCGTCACGGAGGGCATCAGCGTGAAGGACCTGGCCGAGAAGCTCGACGTCCGCGCCAAGGACCTGATCGCGACGCTGCTGATGGGAGGCGTATTTGTCACGGTGAATCAGTCTCTCGATGCCGAAATGGTGAAGGACGTGGCGGCCAAATTCGGCGCCGCAGCCACTGTCATCAGCTACGAAGAGGAGATCGCCAACCAGGCGATCGAAGAGGTGCTCGAAGCCGACAATTCCGATGAGCTCGAGGTGCCGCGTTCGCCGGTGGTCACGGTGATGGGCCACGTCGATCACGGTAAGACTTCGCTGCTGGACGCGATCCGTGAGACGCACGTTGCGGCGGGCGAAGCGGGCGGAATTACGCAGCATATCGGCGCGTACAAGGTGAAGTTTTCCAAGGAAGGCTCGCCTGCCTCAGGCCGCGAGATTGTCTTCCTGGACACGCCCGGTCACGAAGCCTTTACCCGCATGCGCGCACGCGGCGCCAAAGTAACGGACATCGTTGTGATCGTGGTTGCCGCCGACGACGGAGTGATGCCGCAGACGCTGGAAGCGATCGATCATGCCAAAGCTGCCGAGGTTCCGATCATCGTAGCCGTGAACAAGATTGACAAGCCGGAGGCCAATCCCGACCGCGTGAAGAAGCAGTTGGCGGATCGCGGCCTGATTCCTGAAGAATGGGCAGGCGCGGGCCAGCAAGGCACGGTTTTTGTCGAGGTTTCCGCAAAGAAGCGGGTTAACCTCGATTTGCTGCTCGAGATGATCTGCCTGGTGAGCGACATCAAGGCGCCCAAGGCCACGCCTGGGCGCAAGGCCCTCGGCAGCGTTCTCGAAGCCAAGCTGGATCGTGGCCGCGGCGCTGTTGCCACCGTGTTGGTGCAGGACGGAACGCTGCATCTGAACGACAGCTACATCGTCGGCAACACCTTCGGCAAAGTTCGCGCCATGTTCGACGATCTTGGCCGCGCACTCGAAGAAGCCGGCCCGTCCACTCCGGTTGAAGTGCTGGGACTCGAAAGCATGCCTGATGCGGGTGACACCTTCCTGGTTGTGGCCGATCGCGACAAGGCCAAGGGTATTGCGCAGTACCGCAAGATGAAGGAGCGCGACGCTCAGCTTGCCAAGAGCTCGCGTGTGTCGCTGGAGGGATTGGCGGAGCAGGTTCGCCAATCGGGAATCAAGGATCTACCGCTGATCATCAAGGGCGACGTGACCGGCTCGGTGGAAGTGCTCGCCGACTCGCTGGTGAGAATGTCGACGGAGAAGGTGCGGGTTAAAGTGCTGCACTCCGGCGTCGGCTCCATCACCGAGAGCGACGTGCTGCTGGCGACGGCTTCGAATGCCATCATCATCGGATTCAATGTGCGGCCGGAGCGCAAGGCGGCCGAGCTCGCTCAACAGGAGAACGTGCAGATTCGCCTGCACTCTATCATCTACGAACTGCAGGATGAGATTCGCCTGGCGATGTTGGGGCTGCTCGAACCGGCCTTCAAGGAAAACTACGTCGGTCGGGCTGAAGTCATCAATGTCTTCCGCATTCCCAAGGTGGGCACTATCGCCGGCAGCCGTGTACAAGATGGCGTGATCCGCCGCGACGCCGAGGTGAGGGTGATGCGCGATGGAACACAGGTCTTCAAGGGAAAGATCGCTTCGCTGAAACGGTTCAAGGACGATGCCCGCGAAGTGACCAACGGCATGGAGTGCGGCATCGGCATCGCCAACTTCACCGACGTGAAGGAAGGCGACATCATTGAGGCTTTCAGCACAGAGAAGCTGGCAGCCGACCTGGGCGCGCTGACGTCGGCAAAGGCGTGACGCCAGTCCAGGACCAAGGAAAGACGGGCCTGCTTCTGATTTCCAGGAGCAGGCCATTTCTTCGTTCGCCAGCAAGCGTATCGAACGTGACCAAAGCCGTTACGGCGTCTAACTCCGCATTCAAGAAAGAACAGATAGTATTCTGACCTTTCAATGCGAGTCAGGCTGACGCGTCGCGCAGCCAAACGGCCGCATCGAAGCTATGCGCGCAGGTGTAGCCTTCGTCCTTATAAAGTTCGATAGCCTCGGCGTTGGCCTCCGTCACTGTGAGGGAAATCTCCATGGCGCCAAGGCGCATGAAGCTGTGCGCGGCCTGAGAGAGCAACATCCGAGCCAGCCCGCGGCGGCGGAAGGCGGGGTGAACGCAAACCTGGGTCAGGTGTCCGCTCTGCCCGCTGACGCGGGAACCGAGGACAAGAGCGGCCAGCTCGCGGCTGGTTTTTTCCACGACCACATAGGATGCCTGCTGGGAAAAAGTGCCACAGCCGGCATAATGCACGATGTTGTTCAAGAAACGCATGGAGCCGTGAACAGAGCGGTATTGGTCGTTTATCAGGCTGTCAGGATGGTCGCGGTATGCCTCGCAGATTAGACGAGCGGCGGGCGCCAGATCTGCCTCGCGCCACGAGCGAAGCTCCAAGTTGGCGGGCATATCCATCTCCGGCGGCTTCAAATGCCCTTGCAACGGCCGCACCAAAAACAGCCTGCGAAAGATCTCAAATCCCGCATCGCGGAAGATCGCGCCGAACGTGCCAGAGGGATGCAGAAGCAATTGCGCTTCGATCCGCTCGACGTGCGGCGAATTGAGCAGCAATTCAAATAGGTGGCGGAGTAAAGTCTCTTCGGTAGTTGATGTCTCGCCGTTCGCGTCAACTGGCAGCGCGAATACGTCGCCAATGACGGCCTTGGTTTCCTCGTAGACGCAGAATACGTAGCCGACTACACGGCCGGAAGCAAGCGCCGCATAGCCGGGCAGCATATGGTTATCAAGATATTGCATGAGGAGACGCGCCGACGCCTGGTAGTCCCAGTGGAGGCGCTGCTCCCACAACTCTCCCTCGGCCTCCAGCACCGGTCGCAGGACCGGGGCTGCGAAGTGCCGAAGGTCGAGTATCTCGATGGAACCACCCGAAGTCAGCATTCGTCCTCTAAATGGTGTCCGGTTGCATTCGCTCAGGACCGATGAGTGTGCCTGCGGCCCTTGATTTGCGGAACAACGCTCGAATTGCACTGGGCGCGCCGGTTTTCGACGATTCGAATGAAGACGGCAGTGAGCAAGATCACTTTCAAAGCATGGCGCGCGGAAAAGCCCTTCCGGCAACTTTGACACGAGTTCGCGCTCCGCCGCAAGTTGACGAGCGCAGCTATTTGCTGCCTACGAGATAAACTTCCAGCCCTTGCTCCGGCCAGGCGAAAAGCGGCTCGTACTGGCGGCCTTCTAGAAGCTCGCTCAGCACGAGTTGCGTATCGAGATCCACGCCACGGCCCTGAATGCGTGCCACAAGGATATGCTGCTCGTCGGGCACGCCGTTCTCGTCGTAATTCACCACCGCGTGGTTGCGGTAAAACGAGAGCCCGAACTCGGCGTCACGGCGAACGCGGAACACCGCAATCGTCTCATTTGCAGGGACCAAGTCTGAAATTCGCTGGGCCAACGGTCGCGCCGAATAGGTGCGGTCGAGGAGATGAATGACGCGCTTGGTGGAATCGACTCCGGGAATACCAAAGAACGGGCCCACGCCATACACAAAGAAGACCAGCACCACGAGAATCGAACAGGTGGCCGGCCGCAGCCGGGCCACACCATAGCCCTTGGTGACAACGAGAATCAGGAGCGCCGCACCAGCTGCGGCCAAAGCGGCGGCGGCAAGCGCATGAGGGGGCGGGACGGCCGCACCATCAGCGAGCGGCATCGCTGCACCATGAACCACAAACCAGGGCAAGAGCAGTGCCACCAAGGTCATAGCACCACATACCAGGGCATGGCCAAGGAGTATCCATCGGTTGAGTCCTGGTTGCCTGCGCCGATAGAGGTAATCTCCGGTGAGAATGGTGATGGGCGGAAGTGCGGGAAGGATGTAGCCCGGCAGCTTGGATTGCGAGAAGGAAAAGAAGACGACGGGAATGAGCGCCCACAGCACCAGGAACTCGGGGAATGCGTCGCCCGGACGCGCCGGCAATGGCTTTCCCGCCCGGGAACGGCGGAGCCTCCACTCTGCGACGGAGGTCAAAATGCCGTCGATCAAAGCACGAACCGCAATGACGGTCCAAGGCATGAGGCCAAGGAGCACAACCACAAAGTAGTACCAAAATGGCTCATTGTGCTGATAGCGGTCGGTGGCGAAACGCTGCAAGTTGTGTTCGAGAAAGAATTCCCGAAAGAACGTGGGGTTTTGATGCTGCACGGCAATGAACCAGGGCAGCACCATGGCAAAGTAAAGTACCACTCCCGGCCACCAGAATGAGCGGCGAATGATGTGCCACTCGCGGCGCAGGAGAGCAAATGCGGCAATGATGAGGAAAGCGAGAAGAGGCGCCACCGGCCCCTTGGCAAGCGTGGCCAGGCCGGTAAAAAAGTAAATGTCGTAAAGCCAGAACTTGGAGTTTGTTTCATACCAGGCATACCAACCGAGCAATCCAATGGCCAGCGGAGCGGCCATCTGCATATCCGTGGATGCTCCGCGCGAGAAGGCCAACATGCCCGCGCAAGACACAGTGATGAGCGCCGCATCCAGATGCCCGCCTGGTCGAAAGCGCCTCATGTGCAGGTAGATAAGCGCCGCCATGATAAAGGCGAAAGTCGCGGAGGGCAGGCGAGCGGCCCAGTCGTGGACTCCGAAGTCCTGGAAGATGAACATCGCGCGCCAGTAATAAAGGGCGGGCTTCTCGAGCCATGGGTGCCCATAGAGATAGGGCGTAACACAGGCGCTCAAGCGGTCCTTGAGCGTTGGTGCAGCGTCAAAGCGCACCAGCATCTCGTGCGCGATCTGCGCATAACGCGGTTCGTCAGCGCCCACCAGGCCCAGGCCATCACCGCCCAGGAGAGGAGTAACGCCATAGACGATGAAGAAGACGCTGAATGCGAGAAAAACGGCCGCCTCGAATACGGTGGCCCCGCGCGGCATCCGCCACGACCGGCGTGCAGCTTTATCCGGAACCGACGGTTCCACGGGGTTCTCCATCTCCGGCAATACTCCAAAGCGCAGCAGCCTGCTTTGCGCAGGACAAAGGTCGCGGTTCCATACAAGGCGGAGGGGAATTCAGGCCAAGCCTGCTCGCCTTCCGCGCAATGAAGAGGCGCGGAGATCTTTCAGTGGTCAAGGCTAACAGATTCAGGCGGAATCTCAAGCGGGCCAAGGACGCAGCGGCCACCCGGGACACTCGGGAAAACCGATTGATGCTTTCAGTGAATCGGGGCTTCCTTTTCCTGCGGTGGACCCGTCTCGGCGGAACCCGATTCGAGTGGGCCGCGATGAGGCTCGGCAGACTTGCCCGCAGCAGCGGATTTGCGCCCCCGGCTCATTAACTGTTCGATGCGCGCCTGGAAGCGTCCCGACCGATCAGCCAGAAAACTCAGCTCTGGCACATGGCGCACACCCATCCGCTCCTTCAACTCGCTTCGAATATAGCCCTTAGCCGCCTCAAGACCCGCGATGGTCTCCTCCTCGGCCTTGGCGATATCTTTCGAGTTGCTGTCGAGGGCAACGTACACCCGAGCTGACTTTCCTCCTGGATTCAGTGCAACTTCGCTGACGTGACAGAAGTCAATGCGCGGGTCGGAGAGCTCTCCTTCAATCATGGCGCCGATCTCATCTTTCAGCGCCTCCGTCACCCGGTCCTGATGATGCTTCCTTGCTCGGTGCTCCGGCATGGCTCCCTCCCAGCTCAACCAAACCCCTCAGGATAACAGAGGCAAAACTTGCGCGGGAGGGATCGTGCTTTGTGATTCCATTTCCTAGCAGGATTCCGCCGGCAAGAACTCCCGATCGGAGGCTACGCGGAGAAATCGAGTGCGACTACCTCGTGGAGTCCGATCGGTGGGGTCTCGAGGAAGATCGTGTCGCGCTCGGAGCGGTATGGAATTTCTTTGGAGGCGACAAGCAGATGAACCCGGCTCACGCGCCTGCCCGCCGGAATCCGCAGAGATATCTTTTGCCCGGAAATCGGAACGATCTCCCGCACCGGCCCTTTCAACATCATGGGGTTGGTAAGGTTGACGAGGTGCACGGTCATCGAATTCTTTTGCTCCCAGACAGCCACATCCAGAATGCCTTTGCCTACAACGGTCACAAATGGTGGTTCGTTCGTCGCCCAGTCGACCGCGTTTTGGAGCAGCTTTCCGAGGTCCACACAAAGAACCTGCCAGAAGGTGCGATCGATATCGCCGGGGAAATAGACAACGCGCCCTTTGCCAACCTGCTGCATAAAGACTCCGGCGGGATGAGCGATGCCGGGCCGCGTAAAAACCGACTCCATTGGCAGATCGGGGTATGAAGGAACGATGCGCAGGGGCGCAAACTGGCTAGGATCAACGGGAGTCACGACCACCTGGTTCACCGCGTTGATGATGCGGCCTGCGTCTTCGAGGCCGCGGAGGAAAGGGTGAATTGCGTTGGTTGACGGATCTTTTTCCAGACTCAAATACGAATTGAGCATGTTTTCTTCCAGCTTGCCCGCGTAAGACGCGCCGAAAAGCGAGGCCAGACCAAAATCCTTGCGCCGCACACCCCACTCGTCGTAGAGCGATGTCTCGTACGTGGCGACAAGACCGCCTCCGCGCTCGACGAATGTGCGCAGGCTGACGCACTGCCGGTCAGACAATGCTGCAATGTTAGGCAAGATCAAGGTGCGGAATGGCGCAAGATGTTCGGCGTCGAAGCAGCGATCGTGAACCATCTCAAAGGGGATGCGCGCTTCGACGAGTGCCTCGTAGAAACCGAGGGCCGGCTCGTCGATCTTTTCGCGAGCCTCCTCGCCGCCATAGAACCACGCGCTCTGCTGCGAATGAACGAGGCCAACACGCGTCAGCGGGCGGAGGTTGCGCAGATAATTCTCGTTGGCGTGGTGCCACGTGAAGATTTCTTTCACCACCGGGAGCCAGCGCCGGTCGACGGGCTTGGCGTTGAACTTGATGAACCAGGGCCGCAGCCCCTGCGCGATGCCGTCAGCAACCCACATGCGAATCTCGTCGCCGTTCTGCACGGAATCTTTCCAGCGATGCTCGTCCTCGATGCCCACGCTGAACATTCCTGCGATGGCTTTACTGCCCATGGTTGCGCGATATTCCTTGCCATTTTTGCCGTTGGCCCATGGCGCCATCAGGCCCCGGCGCCCCTGGCGGTCAGCAACCATGGTGGGCGCGAGCTCGTTGATGGTCTTCATGTCGAGATCGCTGAGCGCTCCTCCGCCAGCGTTGGCGATATAGCTGGCGCCGGGATTGATCGCCCGGATCTTCTCGTTCCACAAGCGCCAGAGATCGAAGAGCCGTTGCTGGCGCCAGACAATGTATTGCTTTCGCGCCGGGTCCTGGGGGTTGTTGGTGTGTGGCAGATCCAAGCCCGAGACGGCACGAAAGTTCTCCCGACAGTGCTGGCAGTAGCACATGCCGCTGCCGGCCCAGCGGTTTGTGAAAATACCATCCGGCTTGTACATGCGCATGATTTCTTCATGAACGGAGGTCATGAAGTCGAAGTTGTATGGGCCGAGAGCGCAGGTTTCCCAGTAGCGCGGATCGGATGGATGACGCACCGGCTGGTCGTTGGCGTCCACCCTAATCCAGTCTGGGTGCGCGTCGTAGACCTTCTGCCAGCAGGCGTGCGAGTCGGTCCGCGCGATTACGTTCATGTTCATCGCGCGGCAGCCGGCCAGCAGGTCGCCGAAGCTATCGCGATCGCCGAGCCATGCGCTGCGCTGCTGCAGCGGAATCTGAGTGGGGTAGAATGCCACCACGCCGCCCGCGCTAAGGCAGGCCGCATCGGCATGAACGCTGCGAAAGTAGTCGAGCCAGAACTGCTGATCGTAGTTGCCCGGATCGTCCTCGACGAATGCGAGCTGCGCCCAGCGCATCGGCCGGTCGTACCAGCCGACTGCACCGTTTTGGGGTTGCGCCGATTCGGCCGCCTCGCCTGCCGCATAGGCGTCCTCTGCGACGCTTGCCGGCAAAAGACAGCCTGTTGCCGCAAGTGCCGAGCCCTTCACGAATTCTCGCCGGCTGCTCATTTCACGGCCTCCAGTGACTCTGCCATTTCATCACGAGAGACCGGTTGAGGGAAGTTCGCCCCGCGATCAGCCGGCGCGCGATGCAATTCAGGGTCAGACTGCGTTTCTCCGTTGCTGAATTACGCGCCGAACTGCCGGAGATGATGATCCAGATGCTTGTACATCAGGACCGCCCATTCGTCCGGAGTAAGAGACCCGAAAAATGCGTGCGGATGCGCGGTGCATCCCGCAGCCCCCGCCGAGGCGAAGCGATCGATCAGGCCGCTCAGGCGCTTTCGATCAGATTCAAAGTCTCTCTCATCGCCGATGACCAGGAGCTCCTTTGACGTCGGGGAATTCCGACGCATCGGTTCTTCCTCGCGGAGAGCCATCGGCTTCACGATCGGCCCAAGAATGCGCCCCATCAGCGCACGCCGTGGACGGATTTCTCCCGCCGCCATCTCCAGCCCCAATGAGCAATGCGCCAGCATTTGCGCTGGATTCATCTTGCCCCACTGCCGCTGGCTGCCGGGGCTCAACGTGGCCAGCCGCTGCTTTACTTCTTGCACGCACACTGCCTGAAACAGATTCTTCATGTGAAACGACCCCTTACCGCGCGCACTGCAATTGCGCACGGTCTCGATCGGATTCCTTGCCTCTTGAGAGATTTGCACTTCATCCTTGTGCGGCTCGCTCCAATTCGGCGATGTCGAGCTTCTTCATTTTCATCATCGCCTGCATGGCTTTGGAATGCTTGACGAGCTCACCAATGCGGCGCGGCACCACCTGCCAGCTCCGGCCGAATTTGTCCGTCAGCAATCCGCACTGGATCTCGCTGCCGCCATCGGCGGTGAACCTTGACCAGTAGTGGTCGACCTCCTCCTGCGTATCGCAGTTCACCACGAACGAGACCGCTTGAGAGAATTTGAAGGCCGGGCCGCCGTTGAGAGCGGTGAACCTTACTCCGTCAAGCTCAAAGGACACGGTCAACGCGCCTCCCTTGGGGCCGGGCGCGTCGCCGGGATTGCGCAGTTCACCGAGGCGGCGGGAGTTGGGGAAGATACTCACATAGAAATCAGCGGCCTTTTCAGCGTTCGAGTCGAACCAGAGAAAGGGCGTAATACGGGGAGAGTTTGCGAGGGTGCTCATGGAACCACCGGGTTTATGAATTTGTCGCTTTGGCGGGCATGCGACCGATCTTCATTGCTACCATTGGTAGATTGCTGAATGCAAGTAAAGTTTGCAGGATGCCGTTGTAGCAGGCTTCTCAAGCCAAAGTCCCTGCGCGCCGCTCATTCCCCCGTTTACTTCAAGTTTGAAATCAAAATCCAATTCCCCGAAAGGAAAACCAAGACGATGAAAATGACGACCTATGTAAACTTTCCCGGCAACTGCAAAGAAGCCCTTGAATTCTATGAAAAGCATCTGGGGGCGAAGATCCTGATGATTGGAACGCTCGACTCCATGCCCGATCACTCGCAAGTTCCTCCCGGGATGGAGAAGAAAGTGATCCACGCCCGCATCACTATTGGCGACACGATACTCATGGCGAGCGACGGCCCGAAAGTAGAACCGATGCGCAGCGCTTACCTGTCCCTGAGCGTCGACAGCAACGAGGAAGCGGAACGAATCTACAAGGCCCTAACTGATGGCGGTGAGATTTTTATGCCGATGGGTGAGACGTTTTTCGCGCATCGCTTTGGCCAGTTCCGCGACAGGTTCGGCGTGAATTGGATGGTGATTCACGAAAAGCCGATGCAGCGGCCAAACTGAAGGCCGATCCGGACCCGCGTTGAAAAGAAGGCCATGGACTGCTACTCTCATCTGTCCCGCAAAACCAGCGGGCGACAGGTACGACTATGGCCTTCAAATTTCAGGGTTTCGATTTTCTTCATCTTGATGCGAGCTTTGCGGAAGAGGAGCTCCTTGTCCGTAGGACCGCGCGCGACTTCGTTGAGTCGAATGTAACTCCGATCATCGAAGAGTGTTTTCGCGAGGGGCGCTTTCCACGCGAGGTCGTCCCGCTGATGGGCGAGCTGGGCTTCTACGGCGCCAACCTCGAAGGTTACGGTTGCGCCGGCATGTCCAACGTCGAGTACGGCCTGGTATTGCAGGAGCTGGAGCGCGGCGACTCGGGACTGCGCAGCTTTGTCAGCGTGCAATCGGCGCTGGTAATGTACCCGATCTACACCTTTGGCTCAGAGGAACAAAAGAACCAATGGCTGCCCGTGCTGGCCACGGGCGAGAAGCTCGGCTGCTTCGGGCTCACCGAGCCGGGCTTTGGATCAAACCCGGCAGGCATGACCACTCGGGCGCGCAAATCGGGCGATGAGTACATTCTTAACGGCGAGAAGATGTGGATCACTTCGGGATCGATTGCCGATGTGGCTATAGTGTGGGCGAAGCTCGAAGGCGCGGGTGAAGACGAAGGCGGGGCGGGCAGCGTGCGCGGATTTCTCGTTGAAGCCGATCGTCCGGGATTCAAATCCAGCGACATTCACGGCAAATGGTCGCTGCGCGCCTCGGTCACCAGCAGCCTTTCGCTTGAGGACGTGCATGTGCCCGCGGCCAACCTTCTGCCGGGAGCGGATAGCCTGAAGGCCGCGCTGATGTGCCTGAACCAGGCGCGCTACGGCATCAGCTGGGGCGCGATTGGCGCGGCGATGGATTGCTATTCGACGGCGCTGAACTACTCCAAAACGAGAAAACAGTTCCACGACCAGCCGATCGCGAGCCACCAACTTGTGCAGGAGAAGCTGGTATGGATGGCGAGCGAGATCTCAAAGGCCCAGTTGCTTTCGCTCCATGTGGGCCGGCTCAAGGATGCAGGCAAGGCAGGCCATCAGCACATTTCTATGGCGAAAAGAAACAATGTGTGGATGGCCCTAGAATGTGCGCGGCTGGCGCGTGACATTCTGGGTGCGAACGGCGTCACCGAGGACTACCCGATCATGCGGCACAGCATGAATCTGGAGTCGGTGAAGACGTACGAGGGCACGCACGATATTCACACCCTGATCCTGGGACAAAATCTGACTGGGATCGGAGCGTATTGAGACGCGCAGAGCCGACTTAAGTTCTTCATCGACAAGCCGGGGCTGACAGCGGCATAGTCGTATCCATGGAGAGATTCCACACGCAGTTCACTTTTGCTCTGACTTTCGCAGCGGTTGCTTTCGCCGGATCTGCGGCAAGTTCCCACGCGCAGCAATCAGCGAGCGCGCCCATCGTGCTGCACGCAGCGCGGCTGCTCGAGGTCGATACCGGAAACATCCTCCGGCCAGGCGAGCTTCTGGTCGAGGGCGAGCGCATCAAGGCCGTAGGCGTTTCGGTTGACCATCCGCAGGACGCAAAGGTGATCGATCTCGGTGACGCAACACTGCTGCCGGGCCTGATCGATGCGCACGTACATCTATTTCTGCATCCCGGCGCGGAGGATTTACAGACGGTCGAAGAGTCTGTCCCATGGCGAACGATTCTTGCTGAGCAAGCCGCAAAAGCCGACCTGATGGCCGGCTTCACTGCCGAGCGCGACATGGGAACCGAAGGCGCTGGATCGGCCAGCACGGCGGTGCGTGACGCCATCAATCAAGGGATCATTCCCGGTCCGCGCATGCGTGTCTGCGCGAACGCCATCGACATTCTGGGCGGGCATGAGGACGCCAACCACTTCAATCCCGCGCAACACGTGCTCTCGAACGCAGACTTTGCCAATGATGCCGAACAACTTGTGGAAGTAATCCGGGAACAGCACAAGGAAGGCTCGGACTTTGTGAAGATCTACGAGACCGGACCGGACCAGATGATTGATGGCGTGCTGCACACGCCTTACCAGTACACCGAGGCGCAACTGGCAGCAGCGGTAGAGGAGGCGCGCAGGCTTGGAACGAATGTGGGCGTGCATGCGATGGGAGAGCCGGGAACGCTCTATGCGGTGGAAGCGGGAGTTGCGTCAATTGACCACGGCACGCAACTGAGCGACGAGACGATGCGGATTATGAAGGAGAAGGGCATCTTCGCTGTGCCTACGTTTGCGATCTTCGAGTACTTTGCGACGCACGGCGGGTCGCAGGACCAGGCTGCCCGTGAGGCCGCGATGCTTGACTACAAGATCGCGGAATTCAAGAAGCAGATTGCAGCCGGAGTTCCTTTCGCGGTCGGATCCGATGTGGGGCCGTTCCCGCACGGGACGCACGCGCGCGAATTAACTCTCATGGTCAAGTACGGCATGACGCCGCTGGCCGTGCTGCAGGCCGATATGATCAACGGCGCGAAGCTGCTGCGCTGGGACGGGCAGATCGGCGAGTTGAAGCCGGGATACTACGCGGATATCATCGCCGTGCCCGGCAATCCGCTCGACGACATCAGCGTGGTGGAGCGCGTGAGTTTTGTGATGAAGAACGGCGTGGTAGTGCGGCAGTAGGCTACTTCAATTGCTTATTGCCGTCAGTTCAGCTTGTCCCTTAGACCGCTCGCGACAGCCCAAGGCCCGCCCCACAATCCCATGGCAATGAAGAGACTCGACCACTCGGCGGGATCGGTGATGGCTCCGGGGATGGAATAAAAGCCCAGCGTTCGCGGTACGTGCAGCGTAATCACCCAGATTGCAAACATCAACCCAATCGCGATCCAGCTCCAGCGCTCAAGAATCCCTAGCCCGATTCCAACGCCGGCGGCAATAAACACCACGCCAAAGAACGCAACCCAGAGAGCGTGCCATGGGATCCAGCCGGGCAGTAACAAGGCAATGAAGCCGATCCCCAGAAAGTGATCGACGCCGAAGACGATCATGGCGATGGCAATGACGGCGCGGCAGGCGATGGAAAGGCCCTTCGGCGTGGCTGCCTGGCCGGGAAGCAGAATCGCGATGCTGGCAAGCGATAGTGGCTCGAAGACCACGGTACGCAGACACATGTCGCCGGGCGAAGCGATGTATTTCGGGAGGATGTGGACCAGAGTCCAGACGATGTAGGTGGCTCCGACCGTGTAAGCGGACGCGCGCAGCCAGCGCCCGGTGAGGAGGCCGATGGCGCACGCGATCCAGAGGATGCCAAAGAGAATGACGAGCCAGGGAATCGCCGGCAAGAAAGGGAGAACCGGCATGCTGTGCGTGTTCGGGCCGAGCGACGCATACGAACCGTGCGCGCAAAAGATGTTCTCAGTGCCAAGAGCGGCGATGGCGAAAGCGAAGATCCAACGACCGGAGCGAAGCAAGGAGTAAATCATAGGTTCAACGATGCTTCTGGATTGACGGACGAGTGCCTAAAAGGGCACGCAAAACCGTTCGGGTCTCTGGCAGTCTTTCGGGGAATTGGGGGATCTTCCCGAAACCAAATCCATGCTACACCGCGACGGTGAAGCTCTCTTCGTTGCGGGTCACGGCGCGGTAGAGCGTCTCACGCTCGAACGGTACGCGGCCAGCTTCGATGATCAGGCGGCAAAGCTCCTTGCGCGTCATGCCCTGTGGGGTAGTGGCGCCGGCGTCATGGTAGATCTTCTCTTCGATCACGGTGCCGTCAAGATCGTCGGCGCCGAAGCGTAATGCGATCTGCGCAATCTTCGGCGTCATCATCTGCCAGTAGGCCTTGATGTGCGGGAAGTTGTCGAGAAGCAGGCGGCTGACCGCTATCTGGCGAATGTCGGTGAGGCCGGTGGTCACTGGCAGATGGTCGAGCGGCGTGTTTTCGGGGTGAAACGCCAGCGGAATGAAGGTCTGGAAGCCGCCGGTTTCGTCCTGGAGGGCGCGCAGCTTGAGCAAGTGATCGACGCGGTCCGCATCGTTCTCAATGTGGCCGTAGAGCATTGTTGCATTGGACTTGAAACCGAGCTTGTGGGCCGCGCGCGCGGTTTCGAGCCATTCCTCGCCGTCGATCTTGTGATCGCAGATGATGGAGCGCACGCGGGCGGCGAAGATCTCTGCGCCGCCACCGGGCATTGAGTCGACTCCGGCGTCGCGAAGCTTGATCAGGGTTTCGTCGATGGTCAATTTGGCGCGGCGGGCGAGAAACGCAATCTCGACCATGGTGAAGGCCTTGATGTGGACCTTCGGGAAGCGCTCTTTGAGGCCGCGGATCAGATCGAGGAAGAATTCGAGAGGAAGATCGGGATGCAGACCGCCGACAATGTGAAACTCCGTGACCGCCTCCGAGTAGCCCGAGGCCGCTGTTTCCCATGCCTCGTCGAGGGCCATGGTGTAGCCGGCGGGGTCGCCTTTCTTGCGCCCAAAGGCACAAAGCTTGCAGGCAGCTACACAGACGTTCGTTGGGTTGATATGGCGATTGACGTTGAAGTAGGTGAGGTCGCCGTGCAGGCGCTCGCGGACGTGGTTGGCCAGCCAGCCAACCGCCAGAACGTCAGAAGAGCCGTAGAGCACGAGCCCGTCTTCAGCGCCAAGACGCTGCTGAGCCAGCACCTTGGAGGCGATAGGCTCCAAATGCGGATCGTAAGTCCGAAAGGCATGGGCCGGAGGGGCTGATTGATCCCGGGGTTTCAGCGTCTGAACGGCCATGCATTGATGATACCGAAGTCCGGATAGGTTGGCTTAGTCTGCTTCAGGCGACCAACGGTGTGGGCTGGGTCACATGGCGGGCCGTTCCGGTGGCGTAAACTGCCCCTTCATCGCTGAGACAAGACAGAACCATGCCCGTTGAAGAGCAGATTTCGACCCAGAGCTATGCGCGTGGCCCGGCAAGGCCGCTGCTGGAATTGACGATTGGCGACCTGCTCAAGCGGACGGCAGAGCGGTTTCCTGATCGGCTGGCGGTGGCTTCGCGGCACCAGGAGAAGCGGCTCACATGGGCTGAGTTGAGCGCCGCGGCTGACCGCGTAGTGCGCGGGCTTTGGTCGCTGGGGATTCGCCGGGGCGACCGCGTAGGCCTGTGGTCCACGAACTGCATTGAGTGGGTGATGATGCACATGGGCTGCGCGCGGGCTGGGGCAGCACTGGTGAATGTGAATCCCGCCTACCGTTCGCACGAGCTGCAGTTCACGCTGACGCGGTCGCGGATGAAGGCGCTGTTCCTGTGGCATAGGGATAAGCGCGCCGACTACGAGGAGATTCTGGGCCGTGCGCGGCACGGGCTCGACCTGGCTCTGGAACACACGATCTACTTCGGCACACCGGAGTGGCCGGCGCTGCTGGAGGCCGAAGGACGGCTGCCGGACCACGTAGCGATCGGCGACGTGGCCAACATTCAGTACACGAGCGGGACTACCGGCCTGCCCAAAGGCGTTATGCTGACCCACCACAACGTGGTTAACAACGGGCAGTTCCTGGCGCAGGGCTTTCACTATACCGAGCAGGACAAGATTGTTGTGCCGGTGCCGCTGTTCCACTGCTACGGATGCGTGATCGGGACGATGAGCGCGGTCAACTCCGGCGCGGCGATCATCCTGCCGAACTGGACCTTTGACGCACGCGCTACCCTGAAGGCCGTACATGAGGAACGCGCGACGAGCGTCTACGGGGTTCCGGCGATGTACGTGGCGGAGTTCGGGCTGCCTGACTTCGCGAACTACGATACCACGAGCCTGCGCACCGGCATGATGAGCGGCGCACCGTGCCCGGTGGAGTTGATGAAGCGCGTGCTTGAGGAGATGCACATCCGCGAACTGGTGATCGCTTACGGGCAGACGGAAACTTCGCCAGTGGTGACCATGAGCGACGCAGCGGATTCGCTCGAGATCCGCGTGAACACGGTGGGCCGAGCCATGCCGCAGACCGATATCAGGATCGCTGCCCTTGAGACCGGCGAGACATTGCCCTACGGCCAACAGGGCGAGGTGTGCGTGCGCGGCTACGCGCTCATGAAGGGCTATGACGGCGATGCGGAGGGGACGGCGCTGGTGATCGGGCCCGACGGCTGGCTGCGCACCGGAGATTTGGGAGTGATGCGCGAGGACGGATGCATTCACATCACAGGCCGATCGCGCGACGTGATTATTCGCGGCGGCGAGAACATCTATCCGCGCGAAGTGGAGGAGTTCCTCTACACCTGCCCGAAAGTTGGCGAAGTGCAAGTGATCGGCATTCCCAATGCGCGGCTGGGCGAGATTGTGGTGGCCTGGATTCGGCTGCGGCCGGGAGTGGAAGCGACGGAAGAAGAGATCAGAAACTTCTGCCAGGGTCAGATCGCGTATTACAAAGTGCCCGAGCATGTCAGGTTCGTTGAGGAGTTCCCGGCGACGCTTTCGGGCAAGATCCAGAAGTACAAGATGCGCGAGTTCGAGATCGAAGCGCGCGGCTTGCAGGACGTAGCGAAGACGGCGACAGCTTAGGCTGATTTGGCGCGGTCGAGCCTGCGCAGATCCTTTGGATCGGCGAACTGCGCTTGACAGGCGTGGAACGATTCGGTTTCATCGTACGTATCCGTTGTGTCCCCCCGAAACGCTGTCCCCCCGAGAAAACCTGGAGGTTGAATATGCAACGACGGGCGTTTCTGCGCACGGCTTTGGCTGGCGCGGGATTCATTGCTGCGTCGCGGACTGTGTTTGGGGCGAAACAATGCGGGACGCCGGTCTCAACAATGACGCCGATGGGACCTCAGCCGATCGAAGTCTGCACCGCAGGCATCTCTTCCATCACATTCAAGCAAGCGTTCCAGCAACAGAACGAATGGTGCTGGGCGGCGTGCATCAGCATGGTGTTCGACTACTACCATCACGCCGTCGATCAGCAGCGCATCGTGAAGGAGACGTGGGGCACAGTGGCGGATATGCCGGGGATGCCGCGCGACATCTTTCGCGATCTCAACAAGCGATGGACGGACGACGCGGGGAAAACATTCCAGTGCCAGGGCGATGTGTTCTCACTGAACGTAAACACAGCGATCCAGGATCTGATCGACAATCACCCGCTGATCATCGGCGCACTGGGCCACGCAACCGTGCTGACGGCCATTATTTCGCAGGTAGACACGGCCACCTCGCAGTACGAGATCGAGCAGGTGATCGTCCGCGACCCATGGCCGGGACGCGGAGGCAGGCGGCCGTTGACCTCGATGGAGTGGGCGAGCATCAACTTCGCCGCACGCATCCGAGTGACGGACGCGTAGCGGCGTTTGATTCGTCCCCTGAACGCGGCGCGATGAATTACGTCGCGGCCGGCCGCGGATCGATTACTGCGGGGTTGCGGTTGTGCCTGTTGGCGGCGGAGGCGGAGTGGAAGGGGGCGCAGGCTGCGCGGGCGCTGCGGGAGCGGCTGGGGTTGCAGGTGCGGCATCGGCTGGGGCGCGCTTGGCCACGAACGTTTGCGGAGGACGATCACCACCGCCGCCAAACGTCCGCGTGAAGTTGATCGTGCCGTCGGCAGCGGCTTTGCCCTGGTAGCTGATGGTGAATGAATTGCCGTTGAAGTTCAGCACCTGATCGAAGGAGATGTTGTCGCCATCGACTTTGCCGTTGGAGAGGTCCACATCGCCGCGGGGCGTAGTGATCTTGCCGGTGAGCGTTGTGCCGTCAACATGAAAGTCGAAGGTGAGGGTCTGCGTGTTGCCGTTGCGGCCCTGGACATCGCCAGTCCATTTGCCGTTGAAGTCTGCGGCCATCGCGCTGACGGAACCGAGCGCGAGGAATAGAAGTGTGATTCCGAATTTCTTGATCATGTGAACGTCTCCCAACGGCGTGCTGATTCTTTGATGCAGAGCCTAGAGCCAGAAGCCTATTTGTAACAGACGTTTAGAAGCCGAAAGAAGACGCATTGCGGATGTTGCAATTTTGGGGACGACAAGGGCCATTTTAAAGGGGTTATCAGTCACTAATTCGACGTAATTCGGTGCATTTTTTCGACAATTTCGAAAACGGTTTGTTGATTCTAAACTGGTTAGTTGGCGAAAAGTAGGCGAAACATCCCAAATATTTTCTTTAATTATTTTTGGCCTTTCCGTGGCAGCGGTCCCGGGGGCGCTGGCGGAGTTCAACACGCGAGCGGCACCTGAATCGAGTTTCAGCGAACGAGAGATTCCTATGAGTGTTGTGGTGATGCTCATAGTTTGAGGATGCGCCTATTGAGAGGATTATTCGGCAAACTTGGAGAAGTTTATTTGCTGAATGGTTGCAGCGGGTTAGAGCATTCTGGGGCGGGTGGAGCGCTTGACAGCAGGTGAAGTGAAGAAAGTGAAAGTGTGAAGAAGTGAAGAGGTAAAGGAGTGAATGGACCAACGGTCCCGATTGCGTTTCTGATCAAGAGAGCGTGCCCCGGAAACGTGCCGAGGAAATGTGTCCGGGAAACGGCTGAGCTAGATAGCACAGACTATCGCCGCGCCAAATGCGAGTCTTGGGCATGGCCCGAAAACGCGCGAGACGCTTCAATACGGACATGTACCTCGCGACTGCGGGTCCGGGAAGAACGATGGTTCGCGTCAAGGCGAAGCAAGTCTTCTCCTCTCAAGGAGACGCCGCCCGCGGTCTCTTTTATCTTCGGGTGGGCCGGGCTAAACTCACGATTGTTTCCAAAGACGGCAAAGAAGCCACGGTTACGCTACTCGCTCCGGGAGACTTTTTCGGCGAGGAGTGCATGGCAGGACCCAACGAGTTCCGCACCACGAGCGCCACGGCCATTACCGTTTGTGTGGTGCTCAAGATCGCCTCAGAGGAACTGCCCCGGGGCTTCACGAGGAACACGCATTCTCAGACTTGTTCGTTCAGTTTCTCGCACTCCGGAGCACGAGAACCCAGGCGGATCTAGTCGATCAACTATTCAACAATAGCGAACGGCGCCTTGCGCGAACCCTTCTGATCATGGCTGACTACGGCAATGCATCCGGCCCGGAGTCGCTGATTCCGCCGGTAACACAGGAAACCCTGGCAAATATGATCGGCACGACGCGGTCACGCGTCAGCTTTTTCATGAATCGCTTTAGAAGGCTCGGCTACATCAGCTACAAGAGCCGCATCCGTGTTGATAAATCGCTGATGATGATGGTTCTGCAGGACCAGATGCCTGAGCAGAACGCGTCACGGCCTAAACTTCTCGACGTTGCGGTAAGTCGCGCACCAAGCCCCAGGCGAGCCAAGCTCTAGAGAGCCTCGACTTCAGAGCGACCCATTGCCCGTTGAGAGAATCGCGGCACAGTGTTGTTCGGCCCCTCTGTCTCCTCCTAGAGTAGCGCCTGGATGGTGGCCTACTTGGCAGAAACAAGGCAGGGCAATAGTCCCCGCACGCCAAGCAAAGATGGATGGCGTCTCAGTTTGAACTGAAGGCGTGAATTCCTCAAGTGCGCGATATTGCACAGACGAGTCGAAAAGGGTCGGCTATTCTCCGGAAACCTTTGCAACTGAGTGGGGAGGAAAAATGCCCAGAACATTTAGACCAAGTTTTCCGCATCGACACAACACCGACGGAACTCACGATTCGATTTGCACAAGGTGTTTTGTTATGGTAGCCAAGGTCCTGAATGAATGTGAGCTCGCCGGCCCAGAAACGGCGCATATTTGCAACCCGATGGATTTACACCGGTTTAGCGGAAGCGCGCGTGTGCCTTACTAAGATCGATCCGCGATTTCCTCATAGCCGCGCAGGTGGTCCGGAATGCCAGCGGCCATCGGAGTGAGTTGATCCGGCGCACTGGCGGAATTGGCGGCGCTTACGGTGTTAGCGGGATTTGCAGGCCTCTTTGAAGATGGCCCGCAAACGCTATCCGACCGAGCCTGGCGCCAGCAGGATGATCTTGCCGATGCCACCTTTTTCGCCGAGCCGATGCGCTTCAGCCGCGTCGCGCAACGGCAGGAGACGGCCAATAGGCAGAACAAATTTGCCGTCGCGCACGTCGTCGGCAAACTCGCGCACTTTGGATGGATCAGGCTTGGCATTCACACGCGTAACCTTCACTGCGGGATTTTTGGCTGCCGCACTTTCCGGCAATCCGGAGGCGTAGCCAAAAGATCCGCCGGGCTTAACTTTCGCAATGAGTTTGGCGGCAACGTTACCGCCGACGGTGTCGGCAATTGAGTCGACCAAGGCGAAGTTCTCAATCGCTTGATCGTCGTCAATGGCGAGCACGCCGGAGACGCCGAGAGAGCGGGCTTCGCTGAGCTCTCGGCCGCGAACGCCTGCGATCACTTGCGCGCCGATTTTCTTTGCCGTGTGAACTGCCGCGCGGCCGACACTGCCGAGAGCTCCCGTGATGAGAACGACCTGTCCCTTTTGGACGTTGGTGGCGAGGCGCACAAGCTGGTCTCCGGTGAGCGAGATCAAGGGGATCGCGGCCGCGTCGGCGAGGTCGACGCCATCGGGCAGATGGGTCACATCGGAATCGTCGACCGCAACCAGTTCCGCGTAGGTCTTGTTGGTGAGGGCAAGGACGCGGTCACCGGGCTTGAAGTGTTTCACGTTTGCGCCGACCTGGCGCACGATGCCGCTGACATCGCGGCCCAGAATGGCCGGAAACGACAAGGGAACATTCTTCTGCAGCATCCCGGAACGCAGCTTCCAGTCGATGGGATTGACGCTGGCGGCGGTGGCCGTGATGAGCACGGTATTGCCGCCGGTTAACGGGTCGGGAACGTCTTCTTCAAACTTCAGATTCTCAGGACCGCCGTACTCGTTGAGCACTACAGCTTTCATCGCGTATCTCCCAAAGCTCCGTGCATTTTGTGTCTATCCATCAGATGCACGGGAGGGGGATTGCGGCTCGTGGATTCCATGTTGAAACTCGATCGTGGTTCTGTCGCCCGCTGAAGCGGGCTGGTTGAATCTTTGGGTTGCAGTCCCCAGGCTTGCGCCTGGGGCTACCGTCTGGCGCCCGCTACGCGGGCTGTTTTGCGGCGTACCTGCGGGAACCATTCGTCGAGGTCCGGTGTCTATTGAACAGGAAGTCGCAGTTCGGATCACTGCGAATTCTGCAGAAGGCTCTCGGGTACCTAAGGAGCGAGGAGGGTGTTCTATGACAGTCGAGAATGGTCAGGGAAATAGCCGGCTGCTGGGCGACGTCAACGTGACTCCGATGATCGACATTCTGTTGGTGCTGCTGATCATCTTTATGGTCATTACCCCGGTCGTACCTCGTGGCCTTAGTGCAAAGCTGCCTCAGCGGTCTTCGAATCTGAATCCGGCGCCCGAAAGTCCGATTGTGGTCGAGATTGCGAAGGCTCGTAATGGACTGCCGAGCTACAGAATCAATCGGCAGGACGTGAGCGTCGAGCAACTTGAAAGCCGTCTGAGCTCAATCCTCTCGATTCGGGCCGACAAAGTGATGTTCGTCAAGGGCGATGACAATCTGGATTTCTAAACGATCGCGAGAGTGATGGACATGGGGAAGGCCGCTGGAGCGGATCGTATTGGCCTGATGACGTCGAAGGATCCGCTGTAGGCGAGCATTGGACGCGATGATTTACTTGGCAAGGTCGGCGCGGTGGATGCGCTCGACGGGACGAGAGCGGGTTTGGCGGGGCGGCGGAGTTGAGTGCGCCTTCGAAGTTGTGCCAGGTAGCAACTGACGGTTGGGCGGTCATCCGGCAACAAATACTAGCGATCAATCCGAGTCCCGTGAAGAGTCACAACCTTCTTAAAGGGACCGCCGACCTCACCGGATTCACCGATTTGCAGAAACGAAGTGGGCGTGATGTTGGAGTATGTTTCATGCCACTGGGACTTCTTGCCGGTAGGCGAAGTTTGAATTTCATCGATTGTCAGTTGCTTCCCATCCCATGTGATGGTGACGTTGTTCAGCGCGGCTTCCGGATCGCAGGCATGGGGATTCTGATTGACGCACTCCATGCCGTGAAACTTTTTCTCCGCGCTGTCCCACCACAACATTCCGAGGAGATGAATATCCTGGGGCGGAACATGGATGTTCTCTTCGTCGATCAACGTCAAACCTTGCGCGCCTGCGTGCCAAAACTCTTCCCCTTTTCCCTGTGCACCTTTGGGAAAATCCGGACTCGGCTCAAAAGCCACTTCCACAGCCCATCGGCCTGAGAGTGCCTGAATCACGCTCAGCATCTCGGTGGAAGCCCCGGTTAAATCATTGCCCGAGGAACTAGCGGGCGCCACGGATGCTTGGGGCTTTGGCGCGGACCAAGCCAGGCACGGAAGCGGAATCAGCATAAGAGGGAGCAAGAACCTTTTCATCTTTCCTCCTGGGACGAACTCTCCATAACGGCAACGGGCCGAGCCTGGGTCTGTGCCGAGCAGCGCGAAACACCGAACGACGATTGGGGGGAAACACGAATCTGCAGCGACCATTCTCGCAGAAGATCTGAAAGACGGGTCGATTTTATCGGAGAAACCAGGTATGGGTCGATATGACGATAGAAGCTCGGAATGCGATCACAACAGCCCCTCAAAGATAGGCAACATGAGAAACCAGACGGCTTAACCTGCCCGTTTTGAACAGCGCCTGGATCGTGGCCAAACCGGGAGTCACCTGTTGGTTAGCAACTGCCGCCGTTCAAGCTGGCGACGGATTCGCACAAGAGGAATGACGCTAAGGCCGGGCGGGCTACTTGGCGAGGTCGGCGCGGTGGATGCGCTCGACGGGCTTATTGAGCGGTTCTCCAGTTAGTATGCGCATTTCAGGTGTCGTGCAGGGTGGCTTTTTCTTGAGGGAAAAAGCCACTTAGCGGCCGGGGCTTCGGCTCAATGCAACTGGAGAACCGCTGTAGCGGCCGAGGAAAGCGTTCCAACGGACGATGGCGATGTCCTGAAGCATGCGCAGGCCGTCTTTGAGATAGCTGATGCGGGTGCGCTCGTCGTGAGCCCAACTGACGGGGACTTCGTCGACGCGGTAACCGCGCTTGCGAGCGATGAAGAGAATCTCGGGATCGAAGCCCCAGCGCTCGATGGTCTGGAGCTGGAAGACGGTTTGCGCGGCGGCGCGGGTGAAGGCTTTGAAGCCGCATTGCGTGTCAGCGTAAGGCAGGCCCATGACGGCGCGGGTGACGGCGTTGAAACAGCGGCCGAAGAACTGGCGGTAGAGAGGCTGGCGAATGGTTTGGCGCGTGCGCTCAAGCCAGCGGGAACCGATGGCGATGTCGGCTCCAGAGGCGATGGCGGCGATGAGGCCGCCGGCTTCTTCGATGGGCGCGGAGAGATCGGCGTCAGTGAACATGACCACTTCGCCAAAGGCGTGGAGAATGCCGTTGCGGACGCTGTAACCCTTTCCATGATTACCCGGATTCTGGAGCATGCGGACTTCAGGGTTTTTGGCGGCGAAAGCGTTTACGATGGCGGCGGTTTCATCGCGCGAGCCATCGTCAACCACGACAATTTCGGCGTTCCAGCCGCGCTGGCGGATGCAGGCGAGGACCGCCTCCAACGCGCCTCCGATGCGCGCGGCCTCGTTGTATGCGGGGATGACGATGCTGTATTGCGGGTAGGCCATTTGGCGGTTGGAGGTACATCGATCAATTTATCCTATGGCGGCGGAAGGGGGGAAAATGGACCCGGCAAGGGCGGATTTGGCGATGCCGGAGGGGGCTGAAGGGGCGGGCGAAGGACGGGCGGGGGAGGGGGGGTAATTGGCCAAACTGCTGATGCGCAAAGGATAATTCTGAGAAAGGGGCTTGCATTTTCGTGTTTTCCTCGGCACAATCCGTTTATGCTGGATGCGGAGGTCAGTGGGAGATGACAAAGGCGGACTTGGTGGAGAAGGTGACCGGCCTGGGTGATTTGACCCGGCGCGACGGCGAGGTGATTGTTGAGACGATCTTCAGTTCCGTGATTGGCGCCCTGCAAAGCGGAGACAAGATCGAGATTCGGGGCTTCGGCTCGTTTCGCATTCGCCAGCGCAAACCCCGCATTGGGCGCAACCCCAAGACCGGCGCACGCGTCGACGTTCCCGCCAAGAAAGTTCCTTACTTCAAACCTTCAAAGGAATTGCGCGACCTGGTGAACCCGGGCGAAGCGAAGGCGTAGCGGTCACGCCATTGGTTTTTTTCGCAACGATCCAAACTCCCCTCAGGGGCTAAAGCCCCAATCCCAATCGAATGCTTCAACGGCACGCGATCCACGCACTGCGTGGGTTCCCCGTTTGTGCCCTGACACTTCGTGCTCTCTCAAAAGTCGCCGGGCCTGAAGGCCGGATGAATTCCTTGCGCTTATTCAGGGACCTAAAGGTCCCTGCTCCCTCCTCAGCGGCGAATGCCGATGACGGCCATCATGCGGCCAGTGTGGCCGTGCGAGGCGCGATGGGAGAAGAAGAGATCGTTGTGGCACTGGGTGCAGCCGCCGATGATTTGAATGGATTCGGGCTTGAGGCCTGCGGCGAGAAGCTGGCGGCGGTTGGCTTCAACGAGATCGACGTGAAGGCTGGGACCGATGGGTGAGTGGCCGGGCGCGCGCTGCGTGAGAAAGAGCATGGGGTATTTCTTGCGGACCGGATCGGAATCGAAGACCTCTTTGAACAATTCGCGCGCGTAAGAAAACTGCGATTCGAATTCCGAGAGAACCTCTTCACCGACGGCGTAACAGCAAAGGCCGATGCCGGGACCGATGGCGGCGATCAGGTCTTCGGGCTGGGAATCGAAGGCCAGGCGCATGGCGCCGACACCGGATTCGACGATGCGCTTGACGGTACCGCGCCAACCAGCGTGGAAGGCGGCGACGACGTGGCGCCTGCGATCGGCAACGAGCACGGGAACGCAGTCGGCGGTCTGGATGGCGAGGAGCAGGCCGGGGTCATCGGTGATTTGGCCGTCGGCCTTGCGGGGGCGGGAGCGTGCGGCATCGGCGCGGACGGCGCGGACGATGCGATTGGAATGGAATTGGCGCAGCGGAATGAGAGGGGTGGAGTCGCGGGAAGTGACGGCCTGGACCAGGAGGCGGCGATTGGCAAGGACAGTCTTGCGGGTGTCGGCTTCAGTGAAGCCGAGGTTGAGTTCGCCTGCGGCGTTGTCTGGGCAGTAGGCACGGCTGAGGCCGCCCTTGCGCGTGGAGAATCCAGCCCAGAGCCAGGGGAGATCCCAGCCAGGGACGGGAAGCCACTCGACACCATTGGCGGCGCTGCGAGGGATGGGCGGTGGGGCATTTAATTCGTCGGGATCGGCGCGGTCAAAGTGAGGGCTGCTGACGGGCGGCAACGATTTTTTGCGCAGGCCTCGCGCAAGGCCAGCCTTGGACAGGCGGCGATCGGCGGCGTTGCGCGCCGATACGGATTTTGCGCGTGAGGAAGAGGGCATTGTTCAGTTTTGATTTTAGTGGCGGGAAACGCAGAGGCGACGTTTTAGAAAAACAACCGCAGATCCCCGTTCGACTCGGCTCGTCTGGCGAGCCTCGCTCAGGGCAGGCTATCGACTCCGTCTCATTAAGCGAGACGTCGCTCAGGATGACAGAGCTGGAGAAGGGAGAGCATGTGGGCCTACCTTCCGGTAGGCCCGCTCGAGAGGCATTTTTGGGAGGGAAACCAGGGGGGATTGTGGGAAGAGGTTCCGAAGAACCCTCAAGAGAGAGTTGTTGCCTTTCTTTGGCGGGACATTTTGGGGAAGCCTCTGCTAATTACTTCTTAGGATGCCTAATCCCAGAAAAGGTTGCAAGGGTAATCGCGTGGAGATGTGGACGGACTGTGTGGAAATTGGCCAAGTTGGCCGATTTTTTGCCTCGTGGGCACATAATTTGGCCCAAAAGGGGAATCCTCTTGAAAACACAGGGGCAGATTGGGCACTCTTGGAGGAGTGAAGCGACCGCTCAGCCTCGTGTTTGGGATTCTGCTGATCGGGGTGGTGGCGTACCTCGTGTGGGAGTACCGGGCGGATTTCGGGCTCGGCGGCCGAGGCGGCGGGGCGAATCCGGGGCCGGACACGTTGGCATGGCAAACGGTTAACCGGAGCGCGGACGGGTTCACGGTGCAGATGCCGGCGGCGGTGAGCGAGACGCAGATTCCGGCGTATAGCGATCACGGGGTGGTGGAGCAGGTGCCGATGATCGAGGCGGCGGTCGATCCGGACACGACTTACGCCGTGGCCTGGGCGGATAATCCTCCGGTAGAGCGCGCGGCCAGCGAAGACGCAGAAAAGACATTGGACATGGCACGGGACGGGGCGCTGGGGCGGACGCAAACGAGCCTGGTGAGCGAATCGCGCAGGGAAATCGGTGGACATGTGAGCCGGGAGTTTGTGGCGCGCAACGCAGGCGGCGGGATCCTGAATGGGCGGCTGATTCTAGCGGGAACCCACCTGTACATGTTGATGGCGACGTTTCCAAGGACCGAGGAGTGGCGCGAAGAGGACGTGAATCGCTTCTTCGAGTCGTTCAAGCTGACGGCAACTCCACAGCAATAAACAGCCGACAGGATCTCGAATTCTCAGGCAAAAGCCAGAGGTTTTGGGTGAAGGCCGAATTCCGGATTTGCCGAATTGGGCCGAGCTGACTGGTGTTTACCAGAGCATAACTTCCAGATCGTCGACAATCCCGGTGGAACAGTGCACAAATAGAAAGCAGCAGCAATTGAACGCATAATGGCTGCTGCCCCGCCGACAATCATTTCTGCTGAACCCATTCCCATTTACCGTCAGCTTTTCGCGTCAGCTTGAGCACAATTTTATTGTTTCTTGAATCCATATAATCAGTGAGCAGTTCTCCCGGTGAAGACCATCTGGCACCTTCGAACTCCGCCAAAATATCGTCACTTTTGCCAACCAATCCACTATCCCCCGCCCAAAGAAGCGTTCCATTTCTTGCGAACACCTTCCAATCAGAAAGCTCTTTACCGTTCTCTTGTGAAACAGACAAATACATTTCCCTATTAGGGGAAAAACTCACCGAAGTGCCGCCCGGTAAGAGTTGGCCGGTCTTGTCATCCAATAGCGCCCCAGTAAATAGATCGTCATCCTCGTGGCCAATGTGGTGAAGATGGAGTGTTGCGTCATAACCGCAATACTCCCAACATTGTCCTCCGATGCCCTCGCCGTCGCATCCTTTATCGATCAGTTGCCGAACGCCGTGCGCCCAGTTGATTTGCAAAGTGTGTTTGCCGATTCTCTTCGCTCCATGAGGAGCCTGCCGTAATGCAGCAGGTTCATGGGGATCGCCAGAACCGGACGTTCCGTGGCATTGAAGCATTTGTCCGTAAGCGCCCACTATCGATGCGAGGGTAGTGCAACAGAAAAACATGAGACTTACAAGGAATCGGTGCATGGTGACCGCAGTATATCTGGCTTTCGATAGACGATAGATCGCCGGTGCACGCTGCCTTCTATCCACGCTACATCCTGGAGTTCCTATCGAAATCACCGGCAACCAGAAGTTACCTGAGATAAAGCCAGGGGGCGCTGCCAGACCTTGGACAAGCTTCCGGCTTGGGTCAAGGCTTTGGTTCCAGTCGAGTTGTCATCCTGAGGACCCTGAGCACAACGAAGGGGACGAAGGATCCGCGGTTGCTTTTCAGGAATCCATCCGGTCAAGCGCCCGGCTGTAATCGGCAGGTTCCACGTCGTACCATTCGCGGCTGAGATCGGCCCAAATCGGATTGGCGGATTCGACCAGCGCGATCTTTTTCGAGCGTCGCCAACCTTTCAGTTCCTTCTCGCGGGCGATCGCTCTTTGCACATCCTGGTGGCGCTCGAACCAGACGAGGCGATCGCAGTTGTAGCGCGCGGTGAACCCCTCGTGCTCCTTCCATTTGTGCTGGAAGACACGTTTGAAGAGATCGCCCGTTACCCCGACATAGAGCGTATGGCTGCGACTGGCCATCATGTACGTGCAATAGGATCCCTCGTGCATGGGTTGATCGTACGCCGAGGTGGCCGGATGGAATGTGACGAGGAACAACCGCAGATCCCTCACTGCGTTCGGGATGACAACAGTTTTTGTGCGTTGCCTGCTAACAGGAAGCTACCGGGATTACAGTTTTGGGCGGGCGAGCTTCTCGACAAACCGGGGGTTCACCGAATCAGGAACCCCTAGGCGTTTCATGGAACTGATCCAAATTCATCGAAATACTCAGCCTGCAGGCCGTGGTTATCCTTTCGCATCAGCGAACCAGGGGCTCGGCCTGTTCGGAATGCGCTCTGGCCGAGTGTTCGAGCACCTGTTGAATGTGCACGTCCACTTGCCTGAGCACGGCAGGCGACACGGCGCAGCCGTCGGTTTCGTAGCTGAGAAGCGGCATGCTGTGTTGAATGCTGACTGGCTTCAAAATCGCCTCGGAGATTCTGAAGGGAAGACAGTTAAATGGCCCGATCAAAATGATGCCGTCGTAACCCTCGATTTCCGCGTTCAAGCTGCGGCCAACTGTGGGTGTGACCTCGCCGAAGATCCGCGGCGAGATGTGCTCGGAGCTCTTATCAATCAAGGTTTCGACGTCGTTGGAGCGGGAAATGAGAAGGCCGGTCTTCGAAAATATCTCGCGGTAGTGCTGCTCGGCTTTTCTTCCCGACTGATAGCCCCACCACCGCTGCAGATAGTCTTGTCCATCGGGCTCCAGCATTCTGGTGCAGGCTTTGGCCAGGGCGAAACCTCCCGGCTTCAGTCCCCAGTGATTGGCCGTTTCCCGCATGCCGTCATAGGTGACATAGAGGAATAGCTCGGTGAGATCGACGGGCTTGAGGATGATTCCGCGCGCGGCATAGAGGTCGCGGACGCCATCCATGAAGAAGGGGCTGAAGCGGGCGAAGAAGTCGCCTGTGACGACCACCTTGGGGCAGGCTGCGGGATCCCGCGTCAACGGAAGCTCGGTCAAACGCTCAACAAATGCGGGCAGTTGGGACGAAAATTCATCCAGCGTTCTTGCCTTCACCCGGAATCGATTCCACTCGTGCTGAAACTGCTCGATCGATCCGGGAGCGCCCGCTACGCGCAGAACATTGTCGATCTCGACCAGGATGTCCGCCAGCAAAATAGCCGGGGACACATGGTCCATGAGCATGCCAGGCCCGAAGCCGAGATAGCCGTCTTCCGATCCGGGGCTGACGATGAATACGTCGGCCAACCGATGCTCGACGATGAACCTTTCGAAATACTCCATGTAAGCTTCGGAGGCGCAAGGAGCGCCGCCGCGCATCATGAAGAAGCCAACGATCTCACCGGGCTTGCGATCGCGATGGATTTTGAGCAGTTGCCCGATGGCGAGAGGCAGCGGAAGACACTCGCGGCCGGAGGTGAATTGCAGGCCCAGGTCGAGCTGGCCGCGATCGATGGGAACCTCCTGGCCGGCATGCAGGCCGAGCCAGCCGAGGGCCATGGCCGCGGCCTGCTCGTGGAACTGCGAGAAATTAAGCATATGCAATTTGACCCGCGGGTCAGTGAGCTGCACGCGCTCGCCGCTGGAAGCAAGAACCACTCCCCCCGTGAGCAGCGTGCAAGGGATGAACGCCCGGGCAGGTCCGCGTTGAGACGCGCGATAATTCTGCACCACGTCGAGAAAAGCCTCGAGGCGCGTTTGCACGCCCGCGTCGGCGGTGTGAGCGTCGATTTCCAAAATCAGATAGGGCTTCGATCCCAATTGCGACGCAAGGACCGAGTGCGTGAAGGCATCGATGGTGCAACTGAAGTTGCTGACAACCAGAAGAAAAAGGTTGGGATGTTGTTTCGCGAGCAAGGCCGCGTTCAATATCTGATTTGCGAAGTGCCAGGCCGTTGGACCCGCCCCGACCGGCTCGAGGCAGTCGGCGGGAATCACCAGAACACCAATGTTGGAAAGTTTCTTGCCCACCGATTGCGAAGCCTCCGGCGTGTAAGCGTTATAACTGTGGCCGGCCAATAAAATCGCCGGGCTACCGTCTGCCAATGCCTGATCGAGAGCTTGACGGCCCATCTGCATCAGAGCCCGCTCGGCATTCGCCTGATCGCGCACAGCCGTGGCCCACGCTTCGAAAGCCCGCTCCCGCGAGATTCCCATCTCGCGCATGGCCATCTCCGTCATCGCCGTGTTGTTCGCGTAACCCAGGGAGAAGTCCAAAACAGGCGCCAGAAATTGCGTATCGGGAAATGCCTTGGCCAGGAAATATGGACCGGCTTGCGTGATCGGGCAGAGGTACGAGTCCTTGGGAGAGCCGTTCTGAGGCATGCGCGCCAATTGCGGAAGGAAGACCACGCGCACGTCCTTCTGCGCCAGATCGAAAACCGCGCCGTGCGCAATCTCCGCCGGCAGGCAGAAGCCGGAGTTCGACTTGAGATCGCCGCGCAGATCCACTCCGGACAACACAACTTCCATCCCGAGAGCGGAGAAGAACGAAGAGTAGAGCGGGAACAAGGAATGTGTGGTCAGCGCGCGAGGAATCCCGATGCGTGTCTCCGTGATGCGCGGCTTTGCGGCGGGCTGGCCGAACGACTCCTCAAGAAACGACCGCGCGGCCTCAAGCGCCGGGCCAACGTCCCAGTAATCGCGCGGTTTCGGCTCCTCAACCGGTTCTGCACCGGCATGTTTTTGAACACCGTAGACGATTGCGGCGCGCTGCTCCACCAGGTCCGGGGCTGGCGCAACGCGGGACTTTCGCTTCCACACGTTTTCGTAAAGGCTGCAGCGGCCGCCAAACGGAAACTTTCGCCCAGCCACTTCGAAGCGCTCGATGCTGCAATACATCTTGCACGCCCGGCAAGTGAATCGGCCCATGAGTTTCATCTGCGCGGCAGCAAGAGTTTCGAGATCGGTGGCCGTGCCCGGCGCAGAGGCTGCGCGGTCAAGCGCCAGCAGCGCCACGCCCAGAGCGCCGAGCAACTCCGGATTCGCTGGGATCACGATTGGGCGTCCCACGCGCTGGGCGAATGCATATCCCACCGCGCGGTTGAGAGCCACCCCGCCTTGCAGCAGCACCTTGTCGCCGACTGGCCGCTGCCCTTTCACTTTGGTCAGGTAGTTGTCGGCGATGGCATAGACCAGCCCGGCAAGAATGTTGTCGCGCTTCTGGCCCTGTTGCTGCGCGATGCGAATGTCGGAGTTGATGAATGCCGCGCAGGTGGCCTTGAACTTCACCGGCGAGGGCGCGGCAATTGCGATGTCCGCAATTTCGGTGACGGCGGCGCCCAAGTCGCTCTGCGCGCTCTCCTCGAGGAAAGAGCCAGTGCCAGCGGAGCATGCATTGTTCATGGCATAGCCAATGGGCACGCCGTTTCGCAGGTAGATGTACTTGGCGTCCTGACCGCCGATCTCAAAGATGGTGTCCACATCCGCGGCAAAGTGCGTTGCGCCGGCGGCGTGGGCGGAAATCTCGTTGAACACTCGCTCGGTTCCGAGGAACGCGCCAACCAGTTCCCGCGCCGAGCCGGTTGCGCCGACCAGGCCGACACGGCGATTGCCAACCTGGGCAACGAGGGCCATGATGCACTCACGAACCGCGGCCACGGGATCGTCGTGCGTGCGCGCGTAATGCGAAGCCACAATGGCTCGCGTCGCGGGATCGACCAGAACCGCCTTGGTCGTTGTCGAGCCTGCATCCACGCCCAGCACCATGGGGCCGTCGGGCGGCATTTGTAGCGGTGGGGCGGCCATCACCTGCACCTGCTTTTCAAATTGACCGAGCGGCGGGAGCGTATCGAAGACCGGCGGATGCGAGAGGTGCGGAGATTTGTAGAGAGGATTCTCGCGAGTGAGCAATGCGCTGCCCCACGCTTCGAACCACTCGCTCTCCGGCAGCACAACAAGCTCGGCGGCCGGAAGCTTCTCGCCGAGCGCTTCAAGGAAGGCCGCATTGCGCGTCACGCCTCCGATAAGCAAGACGCGGCGCAACTGAGATTGACCTTTCTCGAGGAGCGCGACAACCTTGCCGGCCATGCTTTCGTGCAGGGTCTTGAGGATGTCGGCGGTCGTGGCCTCGTGGCGATTCAGCTTATGCGTTACATCGGACTTGCAATGCACCGTGCAGCGCGAGGCCAGCGGGACAACGCTTCCTGAAGAGGAGAGGCCGATCGCGGTATCGATGTCCAGCCCCATCCTGCCGATCAACTGCACGAAGAACTCGCCGCTGCCCGCTGCGCATTTGTTGTGCGACAAGACATTGGTGACTCTTCCACCGGCGAGCGTATAGACCAGAAAAGATTCGCCGCCCAGCGACGCCACGGCGTCAAACTCGCCCCCGCCGCGCTTGCGCACCTCGCCCAGAGCGCGTTGGATTGCGGCAAACTCGGAGATGTGGCCGAGCTGGCCGGACACTCCGAAATACTCGGCGTCCTCGAACTCCGGCGCAGCCAGCAATTGATCGAGGACATCCAGCGGGCGGCCCTGATGGGCGATTACCTTGGCATTTTTTGGGTCTGCATTTTTGTCGCTGAGCCGGATCGTAACGACCTTGACCGCCAGTGCGCCGATGTTGATGCCTACGTAATGACATGGCAGCTCGGTTCTGCGGACTTAAGGTGAAAAGATCTTCGCGGACAGGCGAATACTGGAGGTCCTGTCTACTCAATCCTCCGTGCGATGAACTAAACGTCCCAATAGAGGAGAACGACACTTCGCATGAAGAATCGAGGACGACCGCGCTTATAGTGCTTCAATTGGAGAATCGCGGAAGTGACCCTCATCACTCCCATGCGCCAGAACGGGGCCAAACGCGACTTCTATCTACAGATTCAACGGTTTGTAGCCGCAAGAGCGTGTTTCGCTCCGATGGGAGATTACGGTTTGGGGCGGGCGAACTTCTCGACAAACCCGGTGATGAGGTCGACGGGCAGGAAGCGGACGAGAAATGAGCGAAGCTTGCCGGTAAGGTTGGTGCTGATGGTGTGCTGGCCGCGCGCGAGAGCGCTAATGGCGATGCGCGCAACGTCTTCTGCCGATTGCCGATTACGGTTCAGGAACTGGTTGGCATGAGCGACGTCGATGAACTCGCTCTCCGTAGTTCCGGGGCAGAGGGCCGTCACTTTCACGCCGAACCTGGCGACTTCAGCTCCGACAGCGAGCGCGAAGAAGCGGTCGAAAACCTTGGTGGCCGCGTAGGTGGAGAGATAGGTTACGGGCTGAAAGCTGGCCGCTGACGCGACGACGAGCATCCAACCGCGGCGGCGTTCGACCATGCGCGGCAGGAAGAGGCGCGCAAGGCGGACGACGGCTTCGCAGTTGACGCGGACCATGCTGAATTCCTGATCGGGATTGTTGGTGACGAAAGCGCCGAACTGGCCGAGGCCGGCATTATTGACGAGGATATCGACGACGAGGCCGGCACCCTCCGTGGCGTCGAAGATCTGTTGCGGCGCGGCAGGATCGGTAAGATCCGCTACGACGACGCGCGTCTCGGCTCCATGGGCGGCTAGCTCTGCGGCGAGAGCGTCGAGGCGATCGCGACGGCGCGCGGTGAGGATGATTTTTGCGCCATGCGCGGCCAGCTCACGCGCGAGCGCGCCGCCGATTCCGGAGCTGGCTCCGGTGATGAGCGCCCATCTGTTTTGAAAGTCAGTCGTCTTTGCCATCACTCAATGATGACAGAGGACGGGGATGACAGAAGACGAAGCATCGAGGAGGACGCTACAGACCTACTGAGCAGGAACGGCAGGCGCAGGGGACTGCCCTTTGGAAAATGTACGAATGTAGATGACGAGGTTCCAGACCATGGTGTCGGAGGCCCGGCCATCCGTCTCAGGAGGCATCTTGTCCTTGCCGGCGCGAATGACGTTGAATAACGCCCAGTCTTCCTTGTTGCCAAGAGTCGCGGGATTGGTCCAATCGTCGAGGGTCATCTGCATGCTTGTAGCGAGATCGGTCTTGCCGTTGCCGTTGTCGCCGTGGCACATGGCGCAGTCGATCTGGTAGAGGCTCTTGGCTTTGGCTTGCGATTCGGCGGTGGGCTTGACGGGATTTTTGACGGCTGCGGCCGGCGCGGGCGTGACAATCTGCGGAGGAGCGAGGGCGGGCGCAGGGGCTGGAGCGGGGGCGGTTTGCTGCGGACTGCGGCCTTGCATTGGTAAACAGGCTATGGCCAGCAGGGCCACCGCAAAAAAGAGCAGAAAGGACTTCAACATGAAAGCCTCCTCGGAAGATGTCAACGATCGGGCATCTTTTTACTTCAATGGAATTCTGCGAGGAATTATAGGCCGAATTTTTGGAAAGGGCTATGGGAGCGGGCACAGCAGCGATCGGGTGCGGGACTGCGGGGCGACGGGACTACTGGAGGGCAAACGAAAGGGCGGGGGAACTAGTGCACGCCTCCGCCGCCAGCGCCTTCGCCGGGCTTGTTTTTGCTGAGGAGAAAGGCGAGGAAGACGAGAGCGATCGAGGCGTAGGAGAGCTCCATGTAGACGTCCTGGTAACCCTGCGTCGTTGCCTGAGCGATCAACTGGTTGTACATCTGGGCCAGCGCCAAAGCAGCGGCGTTGGCCGAGCCAAATGCGTGGTTATATGCGGCGGTAAGGGCCTGCTTATGCAGGTCAAAACCGATGGTTCCGGGCTGCATGGCCTGCTGCAGGTGCTGCTCGTGCCACATGGCTCGGCTGGTGACCTGGGCGTTGGTGATGGCAATCAAAATGGAGCCGCCAATGTTGCGAACGAAGTTGATGAGTCCGGCGACCTGGTTGCTCTGCTCTTTTGGCATACCCACGTAGGCCGCGGTGGTGATGGAGATAAAACAGAACGGCAGTGGGAACATTTGCACAACGCGCAGCCAGGACGCCTCAGCAAAGCTCATCTGGAGATTGGTGATGTCTGCTGCGTAACGGAAGGTGATAACCAGCATCATGAAGCCGAAAGCGGCGAGGTAGCGGGCAGAGATTCTACCGGTAGCAATGCCAGCCAACGGCATCATGAAGACGAGCGTGACGCCGCCCGCGGTGAGAGCGAGACCGGCAGTGGTGGCTGTATAGCCGAGCAACTGCTGCGTGAATTGCGGCTGCAGAACGGTGTTGGCGTTGAGAACGCCGCCCACGAGCATCATGAGGAAGCAACAGATGGCGAAGTTCCTATAGCGGAAAAGCCTCAGGTTGATGAGCGGATCTTTCTTGCGCCACTCCCACGCAAAAAGACCGATGATGCCAACGATGAAGAGAGCCGCGAAGACGCAGATGAAGGACGAAGAGAACCAGTCGTTCTCTTCCCCTTTGTCGAGCATGATCTGGAGACCGCCCATGGCCAAGGTGAGAAAACCGAGGCCAACGTAATCCATATTCCGAAGCTTGGAGGGGTCGGCTTTGATCCACGGCGGATCTTCAACGAGGCGCGTAACGAGGATGAAGGCGAGAATGCCGACGGGAATGTTGATGAAGAAGATCCAGCGCCAGGAGAAGTTGTCGGTAATCCAGCCGCCGAGCGTGGGGCCGATGGATGGCGCGAGAACAGCGACGAGGCCGTAAAGCGCGAAGGCCTGGCCGCGCTTGTGCGGCTCGAACGAATCAGCCATGATGGCCTGCGCCATGGGCTGCATGCCGCCGCCGAACATGCCCTGAAGCACGCGGCAAAGAAGCAGGATGGGCAGGGAGGGAGCGATGCCGCAGAGAAAGCTGGCGGCGGTAAAGCCGGAGATGCAAAAGACGAAAAAGTTGCGGCGGCCCATGACCGATGAGGCCCAACCGCCGAGCGGAAGCACGATGGCGTTCGAGACAAGGTAGCTGGTGAGGACCCACGTGGCCTCGTCGTTGCTTGCGCCGAGCGCGCCTCCAATGTGCGGCAGCGCCACGTTGGCGATGGAAGTGTCGAGCACTTCCATAAACGCGGCGAGGGCCACCGACATCGCGATCAGCCACGGATTGACCCTCGGCTTCCAGGCCACAGGCAGCGCAAGATTGGGATTCTGCATCTGTGCCGGCCGAGCCCCTGCTCCCGATCCGTTGCGCTTGCCGGCGGCAGCGGGATCGGAGGGCAGTGCGGGCAGTGTGGAGTCGATCGCGGACAACAGTTTTCTCCGAGGTTGGTTGGAACTTTATTTTGCGTAAGGGCCGGGGAAGTGCGGCGTGCAAACGGATGTACTTCTATCTAGATTCGCATAAACCCGATTTGGGTGCAGGGATTCGAGGCCGGGCTTTTAGACGCAGGCCGGAGGGTGGGCCGATTCACTTCAAGAGTGGCCCTGAAGATGGATCGAAGGCTGCGCGCGCCCGCGGTCGGAGCCAAAGCATACACATTACGGAAATTCAGCAAGTTTTTGGATGACGTGCGGCCGCGCAGTTGCCGCGCCGCCAGCGTCATCGATGATGTGAGAGATTTCGCCCAGGTTGTCGAGGGCGATGGTAATCATGTGGTGAAAACGCACATCCGGCGAATTTGGCACTTCGATGGCGCGCGTGAACACGACATTGGGATGGCGGAAGACCGAATAGACGCCGAGGCCCCAGGCTTCGTGGCTCAGAACTCCGGCGGCGACTTTGTACGAAGCCCACCCGTTGATGCTCTGCCCCCTGGAATCTACCCCGCTCGAGTAACTGGCCTGGTCTGGTGGATCGTAGGGAATTTCAGACTGGTAGAAGTAGGTGCGCCCGGCGTTGCCGTTCCACAATACCTGATACTGCTGGTGATGCTCGACGAAGAGACCGTAGGCCGTAACACGGTTGCCGTTGACTTCGAGGCCGTTGGCGCTGGTGTTTTGGTTCCAGCCAACACCTGAGCCATGATCGGCACGCCAGATCCATGTGTGATCGACGATGGTGTCGTTCGAGTTGATTCGCAGGTTGACAACGGCGCGGCCCACGCCCGCACCGCCGGCGCGGAAGAAGACGTCGTCGAGGCAGATCGGGTTGCGCGAGTGATTGGCATGGCTACCTTGGGGGCCGATTTCGACGAGCACCGGAGATTCAACGGGGCCGGCATCGATGAGCAGGCCGGCGACAATTGCGCCATCGACGTCCGCGGTGGTGAGCGCTGCTGTGCCGTTGATGGGCTTGATTGTGGCGAACCCAAGGCCGAGGACGACTGTGCTTGGCCGCGTGACACGAATGGGTTCGGTGAGCTCGTAGATGCCGGGAGTGAAGAGGAGATTCCTGCCATCGGCAAGCTGCGCATTGATTGAGGCAGCGGTATCGCCGGGGTGCGCAATGAAGAAGCGGTTGAGAGGGATGGAACGACCGGGGGTGATGCCTCCGTGCCACGTGATGCCGGAGCTATCGCGACGCAGCGCGGGCACGCGGACGAGATAGTTTCCGCGCGCGTCGACAAAGAGAAAGGGCTTCTCGCGAACGATGGGTACTTGCGCGACTTTGGTGTATGGCGGCGAGGGCCATTCGCCAGCGGGAGGAGTGAGGTCGCCGACAAACACCATATTCCAATTGGAGCCGGTCCAAGTCCGCCACTCACTGTTGCGCGCAATCCACTGCTGCTGCGAACCGGAGTCCACGGTGCCGTCGACTAATGTGTCGGACATCCAGCCGCCGCTGGCCCAGCCGTGATTCTGGTGAAGCACAAGATTGCCGTAGATGTGCATGCGGCGGAATGGCGCGGCTTGTGAGACAGCCCACTGCATGGAACCACCGGACGGAGTGACGGAGAAGTTTTCAGCGGCGCGCCAGAACGTGCAGGTTGCATTGTTGCGCGGCAGACTGGCATCAGCATGCACATTGCCGGTGATGTGGACGGCGTCGGGCGTGGCACCAAGGCCGAGGACCTGCGTGTAGAAACCAATGGGCACGTCGACGTTATAGTTGCCGGGCAAGAAGATCAGCGCGTTGCGCGCCGGGCCGAATTCACTGTGCTGCTGGATCGCGTAGACCTTGTCGATCTGCTGCTGAATGGAAGCAGAAGACATGGAGGGATCGAAGACGAATACGTTGGGACCGAAGTCGGGGGCATGCGGACCGGCGTAGAGGGCTGTGGGCGCGAAAGCAAGTAGCGTCGCTAGAAGCAATGTTTTATGGCTGGCGGTCATCGCGGCCATTCTACGCTGCCGATGCGAAGATTTCGCCGGAGCAACCGCCTGGGAAAACTATCTGTCGCGTTGCGAGTGCCCATGTACATTGATGAGGAGGGACATTGCCATGCGCCGCCGAACCTTTATTCAGACACTTCCCCTGGCTGCCGCAGCGTCTGCGGCCACTCTACAGAATTCTGCAACGGTACTGGGCCAAAGCGGCTCTGACAAAACATCTGATCGAGCTTCGGGTGAAACAAGCGGCCTGGCGAAATTCCAACCCGCAGGCACGGAGCAGTTCATTCGCTCCGATGTACACACAGGCGACCGGCGAGCAGGCGCGAGTTTTGCGACCAGGTCGCCAGCGCTAGGCTTGAACGGCGCAGCGGGGACCGCGCATCCGCTGGCGACGCAGACGGCGATCGCGATGCTGAAGCGTGGAGGGTCTGCAGTGGACGCGGCAGTGGCCGCGAATGCAGTGCTGGGGTTCGTTGAGCCAACGAGCAGCGGGCTGGGCGGCGACTGCTTTGCGTTTGTGTGGGATCCGAATGCGGCGAAGCTGATGGGGATGGCCAGTTCGGGACGGTCGCCGAAATCGCTGTCACTGGCCACCGTGCGTTCGCGTGCCGTGAACGGCCACATTCCCTCGGTGGGAGCGGTGAGTGTTTCGACTCCGGGCGCGCTCGGCGGATGGTGGGCATTGCACCAACGTTACGGGAAGCTAAAATGGGCGGAACTGTTTGAGCCGGCGATTGCTGCTTGCGAGGCCGGCGATCCGACGCCGCAGATTATCGGCTACTACATCAAGGGCAACATGGCGTCTTTTCAGCGCGCCGGCTCGGCGATTGAAGAGACGGCCAACGCGATGAAGACCTACATGCTGCCCAGCGGCGCTGCGCCCGGCGAGTACGACGTGCGGCGCAATCCTGACCTTGCGCGCACTTATCGGGCGATCGCCGAGGGGGGACGCGATGCGTTTTATGACGGCCCGATTGCACAGACCATCGATGCGTATTTCAAGCGCATCGGCGGCTGGCTCTCCGCAGACGATTTGCGCGAGCACCATGCGGAGTGGGTTGAGCCGCTGGTGACGAAGTATCGCGGCGTGGATGTTTATGGAATGCCGGCGAACACGCAGGGCCTGGCGACGCTGCAAATGCTCAACATGATTGAGAACTTCGACATGCGCGGCTACGGGTTTCAATCAGCGCAATCGCTGCAGGTGCAGATCGAGGCGAAGCGGCTGGCTTACGAGGATCGGGCGAGATATTATGCCGATCCGCACTTTGCGAAGATTCCGATCGAGTGGCTCAACTCAAAGGAGTACGCGAAGGAGCGGGCGAAGCTGATCCGACTGGATGCGATTAACGATCACGTGATGCCGGGACAAGCGCCGAGCCACGGCGATACAACGTACTTTACGACGGCCGACAGCAGCGGCATAATGGTGTCGATGATTCAATCGAACTTCCGCGGAATGGGATCGGGACTTGTGGCCGATGGACTCGGCTTCATGTTTCAGGATCGCGGGCAGTTGTTTTCACTTCGGGATGGCCACCCGAACATTTACGCGCCAGGGAAACGGCCGTTCCAGACGATCATTCCGGGATTCGCATCGAGAGACGGCGTGCCGTGGCTGTCGTTTGGAGTGATGGGCGGCGACATGCAGCCGCAGGGGCAGACGCAGATTATTTTGAACCGCGTGGACTACGGGCTCGATGTGCAGGGTGCGGCCGACAGCCCGCGCTGGCACCACGAAGGATCGTCGCAATCGATGGGCGAGGACCGGGCGGGGTTTGGGCCGCGCGGATTGCTGCGGCTTGAATCGGGCGTGCCGGCGGCGACGCGCAAGGCGCTCGAAGATCTGGGCTGGCCGATGGGCGAGAGCGATGGCGGATTCGGGCGCTACGAGTGCATTGAACTTCGCAAGCAGGGCGCTGATCGCGTGTATGCGGCCGGAAGCGAGATGCGCGCCGATGCGGTGGCGCTGGCGTACTGAGCGAGCGTTAGTCCTCGACAAAAGATTTGAGACGCGCAAGGGCTTGATCCCACTGGTGGGAAACGCGATCGAGATAATGCTGCATGGCGTGGAGAGGGCGCGGATCGAGAACGAAGCGGCTTTCGCGACCGGAACGAACGCTGTGGACCACACCGGCGCGCTCGAGCACGCGCAAATGCTTGGTGATGGCCTGGCGGGTTAGAGGCGAACCAGAGGCGAGCTCGGCGATGGACGCGGGTTTCCCCGAGACAAGTTGAGCCACGAGCGCGAGACGCGTGTTGTCGCCCAACGCCGCGAAGACAACGGCCTGCTTCGGTTGTTGAGGCCGGCGTTGCTTATGGCTTTTGCGCGACATGGGTTTTAATATTCTTCATCTGCTGCGCCCAACCGCCCTCGTTCATGCGGAAAGCTTCAGCACGGCGATGCGCTGGAACGTTCTCAAATCCTGACTCGGTGAGCGTGAGGCGCGTGCCGGTTGCGGTCGGCTCCAGGCGAAATTCGACCAAGGTCGGCGGCTCTTTTGAGTAATCGACAGCGGGATCGACGGCGTAGGGATGCCACGTGAAGGAGAAGAGCTTTTCCGGCTCCATCTTCTGGACAACGGCTTCCCAGACCAGATGCTCGTGGCCGGGCCAGGTGATGTGGCCGCGCGCGGGCTGGCCGACGACGAAAGGCCCTTCGAGCGCGACGCGGAACCACTCACCAAACTCGCGGTAATCGGTAAGGGCGCGCCAAACGCGGAAGACGGAGGCGTTGAGCTCGATCTGTTTCTCGATCTTATCTACCATGATAGGCAACCTCTTGGTTGCATATTAATTAGTCTTTGTGGAAAACACAACCATTAAGTTGCATATTCGCGACGCCTCGGGGACTGGCAATTTTCGTCCCCCACAGGCCGAGACTCGTCCCTCATCGCTGCACGCCTGTATATGTCGATCCGCCCTAGGGGACCGGGGTGCAAGCGGCGGGTTTTACACCGTAGCCTATATAGATTGGGACCGGCTTCTCTTGATTACCGGTGGCGCTAAAGTAGGCATTCTGGGGGGTGCTTAGTGGCTTCGGACTCGGCGTTCCGAGAACTGGCAACTGAAGATCGTAATATCCGTGGCTGGAGTATTGTTTTTGGCCGGGCAGGTTCCCGTAACTCACCGCACCGGATTCCTGGTTGCTGTTGGGGACGAAGTTCGGGAATGCAGCCAGAATGAACCTGTTCGTATCCGACTCCATCATCTGCTCACACATCTCGGCGGGCCTTATCGACATATTGAAGACATTGGTGCCCAATTCGTAGGCCATGGGCATTTGAATTGGAACCGGCAGTGGCAGTGGATTCCCTGAACTGTCCGTTTTTGATTGGGAATAATAGATAGCGTTCATCAATGCCTGCTGGGAAAGGACCACTTCATAGGCTACGTCCGACTCTTTGATCGCCATTACGATTTCGTTGGGATTGGGCACAATGATGTCCGAATCGTGGGTTTTCGCGTTGGCGTAGGCCGCTCCACTTATCGGCCCAAAGCCCGCGAAGTTCGTCGGAGTGGTCTCGTCTCCATCGAAAACGATGAAGCTGACTGCCACGCCTTTTGCCGCCACCTGATTCATTCGATCTGCAAAGCTGTCCGTCATTGCCTGGCAGTTATTACTCGGGTCCAGGCCTGCGTTGTAGAGCGTCTGGTAGTCGGCGAGTAGCTGCTGACCCTGAACTTCAGTCGTATAGCTCGTGAATGCAATCTCCAGCGCGTTCGCACCGTTCATGGCCTGGGTGCAACTCGTGGTTTGCTGCGTGCCCGCTGGCGCCGCAGTCGCCGGTGATGCTGGCTGAGCTTGCGCGGGCGGCGCCGGAGACCCTGGCTGTTCCTGGGCGGGCTCGGGCGGTGCGGGGGGTTGCTGCGCGACCGCGGGCGGGGCGACAGGTTGCGGCTCGCTTTGGGATACCACGGGCACCTGGCCAAGGGCCTGCGCGCCGCGACCCTGCGAGTAGCCGAGCATGCCTTCCATCAGTCCCGTTAGGCTTGTGTCGGAACCCTCACTAGCCGGAGCGGTTTGCGGCTCGCCGTAGCTCGCGAGCATGAGGCGCGCGCTGCCGGAATAGTTGCTTGCGTTCGCGGTCGGCGGCGGCATGATGCGAATCTGCAGTACGTTGTTGGCGGCCATGTTGCCGCCGGCGATGAGCAGCTTCATGTAGACCTGGCCCTTGACGCGCTCGGTCCACGGACCGTTCTCCGCCTTCACAGGCGTGTAGAGACCGCTTTGCTGGCCCTGGAAGAGCGTCTGCTCGCGGAGCTGATCGTTGGTGTTTTGCGCGGTAAGGATCGCGCGCTGGCGCTCGGCGCTGAGTGCGAGCTCGCCGGGCTTGCCCAGCTTGGCAAGAATCGTGTCGAGCGGCGGAAGCTTCGCACCCTGCGCAAGGCTGTTGTAGGTGGTTTCAAGGTTGGAGACAAAGTCGCCGTTGATCTCGGTTTGAAGTCGGGGATGACCTGATCGATGATGGGCTGATAGGTCTTGGGCATCTGCGTGTAGGAGAGCCCCGACTGGATGGCCCAGGAGACGGCTTGCAGCGAGTTGGGGTTGATGCGGTATTGCTCTGTTCCGCGCCAAATGAGAGCGCCGATGGCGCCCGCGGCTTTTCCCTCGTAGGGTCCGAGCACGTAGGCAACACCCGCGCCCGGAGCGTGGACCGAATATTCGGAACAGAAGTCGAGCGTGTTGATGGTGTAGTCGCCGGGAGCGAGCGGCTGATTGAGCTCGTCGGCCGTGAGCTTGAGTGGCTGAGGATTGAAGGGGCCGCCGGGAAGATTCGCGACGGTTGGATACACGTCGTTGGCATTCAGCGTGAGCGGGAGCTGGTTGTTGAGGAGGGTTTCAATGGCTGTTTCTGCGGCTTTTTCCTTGGCCGCATCTTCGAGGGCGGCAAGCGGGTTCTGGGCGGCGCAAAAGCTCGCGAGAGCTGCGGGTAGAACAATCAATAACGCTACGGTTGACCTGCGAATCTTCATCTGAATCTTCCCCCGGAAAAGGCAGTCGATCCGTTTCGATTTGTTGAATGAGCACGCCGTGAGGGGGCACAGGCAGAGTGCTCAATGATGGGCCGCGCTGGGGATTGCGACGAGAGCGAACGATGGTTTGCCGCGAGGGGGAACGGGGAAGCCGCGCTCTCAGCACAACCCGCGCAGGGTGAACATACTGGAATCGACGGGCGGAGTCAACGAAAAGACGAGGATTACACCGAGCGATACCGCTAATTCTTGAACGTCTAATTGGCCCCGAAACTCACTTTAATTGTAAAGTCCGAGACGACTGGCTCCGTTCCGCACATCGCTGGGGTGAATTTCGCGCCTCGGAGTGCCTGGAGGGTCGCCGCATCAAGTACCCTCCCAGCGCTTTCTTCGAGCTGGACATCGCTGACGGATCCATCGGTTAAGACCGTCAGGGTGACTGTAGCGGTTCCGCTAGGCCTGTGCGGTCCTGCTGATGCTTGATGTTGAAAATTCAACTTCAACGGTTTGATAGATACCGGATACGTCCTGTTGACGCATTCCCGGCGCGCAATCGCCCCCGCAGGCGACGTAAGCAGCGATTCGTCGAAGGGCACGGATGCCAATGTGACGACATCGGCCTTGATGATCTCGCTCGAGTCTTGAATGAGTTCGAGTTTGCGCGGGTACCGGTGGGCTCCGAAATCGAAGTAGTCGGAGAATTGTTCACGTCGCTGGACATTCGGTAATAGTTGCCAATTGTCAACCGCGATATCGCCCGATGCGGCGTCCAGGCAGATTTCGCGCGTGGCCCCGGGCGGCCCTTTGGAATCGACCTGGACGCAGTTCATTTCAACACCCTTTTCGGTTCGATGCTTCTGTTTTTTCGCTGTCAAGCTGCCCGCCTCATACGCAAAGCCGAGCAGGCCGATGAGATTTGTGACTAGCGAGGGTGTGAAGGTTGCATTGCGGGAAGTGTAGTGCCATTCGCCGTTCTTGACTTCGATCTGGTGAAAGTCCCCGAGGTCGATCCGACGCCACCAGCGGTCGTTCGCCTCCCATTTCAGCGTCATGTGACCGTGCGTGGGAACGAGCTCTTGGGCGTCGAAGTCGACGTCGAGTTCGTACGGACCGGATGGGTTATAGGCGAGCTGGGAACGTTGGCTTGCGGAGATGAGAAGCTGCTGCAAATCGGGGTTGCCTTGCGCGAAGGCGGGCCCGCAGGCGCACAGGAGCAGAGCAGCAAGTAGGGAAAGTCTGTACATGGTCTACGCTCAGAATCCTAGCGCAAAAATGGCGATGACGCGCAGCGCTTCTTTTCGTGCGCAGCTTTGATCAGCAGCAGGCGGCTAATAGAAGAGGTATTTGCGCCAGCGGTCGTCGCTGCGGCCGAGCATGCGCATGATCTGGCGGCTGGTGTGGAGCGAGAAGGGGCGCGGCTCGCGCAGCAAGATCATGTCGTCGATCTCATTGAGCAGGCGATTGCCTTTGTGGCGGTTGCACTCATGGCAGCAGGCGACAAGATTCTCCCAGGTGGAGTTACCGCCGCGCGAACGCGGGATCACGTGATCGAGAGTGAGCTCGCTGGGGGGATAGGCTTCGCCACAGTACTGGCAGGTGTTGCGGTCGCGGAGCAGAATGTTTTTGCGCGAGAGGGCGCGGGTCTGGTGGGGGATGCGGCGATACTCGAGCAGGCGAATGACCGAGGGCATGGCGATGATAGTGCGCTGCGCGTGGAGCGAGAGGCCGTGCTCCTCCTCAGTGCGCGCGATTCCCTTGAGCACCAGCACGAGGGCGCGGCGCGCACCGCAGATGTTGATGGGCTCATAGGAGGCATTGAGCACCAGCACCGGCATCTGCAAAATATGCGCGTGGGCGTATGGCGTAGTACCGTGGTCCGCGGCCAAGACGACAGCCTTGGCAATCGCTTTCTGCTTGCGCGCGTGAATCATGGCTTTTCCCAACGACATCTCTTTCCCCCGGGTTAAAAAGATGGTTGTTCACCCACGGTTGATGAACTCGATGGTGTTGCGTGCGTGACAGAACTGGTAAATGTTTCGTTCTCTTCCAGTGTTTCGTTGTCTTCGAGCTCGCTTTCTTCCAAAGTGGCATCCGCGGACGATCGATCGAATCCCACAGAGCGCTGCGCGCGCGCCAACGTTGCCACCCAGACTGAAGCTGCTCCGGCTTTGAGCAGAGTTTGCGCCGCGGCTCGCGCCGTGGCGCCGGTGGTGAGAATGTCGTCGACGAGCAAGATATGCTGGGCCGTAACCAGAGACGGATCGGAGACTGAAAATGCGCCGCGCACGTTGAGGCGGCGCTGGCGCGGCGTGAGTCCGGCCTGTGTATCTGTGGCGCGCAGCCGCATGAGAGTGCTGGGGGCGAGGGCGAGCCGCCATTGCGGATGCGTCTTGCGAAGAAACTGGAGGGCCTGGACGGCAAGGGAGCGCGACTGATTGAATCCGCGCTGCGCAAATTTGGAACGGTGCAGCGGCACCGGAATGACAAGCATTTCGGCGGGAGCCTCGCCAGCGAGCTGCGCGATGGCCTCGGCCAGCATCCCTCCAAGGCCTTCGGCAGCGGGGTGCAGGCGATCATATTTAAGAGCGTGAATCGCTTCTCTCATGCGGCCGTTGTAAACGCCATAGGAAACGGCGCGCAAAAAGGGCGGCGGCGCCAGGCGGCAAGCGCGGCAAAGAATTGAATTCGTGGGACTTGCGGACGAAGAGATTGCATCGCCGCAGCAGGAGCAGACGGGGCCGTCCTGGACGGAGAACTCAGACCAGCAAACAGGGCAAATTGGAACGGAAGAGAGCTGCGGCAGGGGCGAGCCGCAAAGATCACAGGAAGAGGGAAGAAGGGCGCAACTCAAACTATCGCTTGGACTTCGGAGCACGCGAACCACGGCGCGCCAGCGTGTTGTTTGCGCCAGCGGAACGTCGGTCACGCGTATGGCGGTGTCTCTGGAGAAGACGCACCTCGCTTCGGGGCAAAGGCTAACCGGGTAACAACCGAAAGGATCGGGCCCGATGCGGAGAGTATAGCGCATCGTTCAGTTGGAGTTCCAGGGTGCGCAGGCCAAGCCGGAGGGCCAAGTGGCACGGCAAACACGCGGGGTGCGGATCGAGTTTGAGCGGCGCTAAAAAACTCCGGCCATGTAAGCTTCAGCGGGATGCAAGTTCTCCGCCTTTGAGCCACATCCCGCAAGGACGACAGGCGAGAGCGTGATAACCGGGCAGTGGGCGTGGGCCAGCGTTTTGTAGACCACGCCGTGCCGGGTAATGGCGGCAAATGCCGATGCGCCCTGCGCACCGAGGACAATGAGATCGGCTTGCTGCGCACGGCTCTGATAGAGCAACTCTTCAGTCGGGTCACCGGGCACCACGACGGTCTGGATGGCGATTTGGCCTTGCAGATTCCGTGGAACCAAGGCGAGCATGCCGGCCTCGACCTCGTCGAGGGACCGGCCGGCGAGAAATTCAACGCGATCCTGTGGACGGATGACGTGCTGCAGAATCAAGCGCGCCTGGTGCTGCGCGGCAAGCTCGGCGGCAAACGCGGCCACAATGGTGCTGGCCTCATGCAGGCTGACGGCGCAGAGAATGGAGCGCGTGGCAAAGTTGCGATAGCTGCCGTCAACGACATCGGGGCCAATGACGAAGACAGGCGAGGTGGCGGTGCGCAATACCGCTTCGGCCACCGAACCCACCAATAGCTTGCCGATGGGGCCGGGTGAGTGCGTGCCCATCACAATACGGTCGATCTGGCGCTCGCGTGTAAAAGCAAGAATCTCGTCGGCGGGCAATCCGGGCCGCGCCACAACTTCACATTTAAGGTCCGCTTCACGGACGCGCGCGGCGAGCGGCTCGAGATGCTGCTTTTCCATCCGCGCTGCGGCTGCGTAATCGTAGTAACGAATGCCCGAAGATTCAGAAGAAGAGGCTACGAGCGTGTCATAGGCGTGAAAGAGAATGAGATCGGAACCAAATTCCCGGGCTTGGGCAAGCGCAAACGAGAAAGCCTTTTCGTTGTGCGGTAGTTCGGTGGCGAAGAGGATGGTGGAGGGCTTTGTCCAGCCTGGCTTCAATACGGCAGCCATGGATACCTCCTTATGGTGCGCTCAAATCGTGCCAGAGGCGGTGATGCATTTGCGGTGTTTTGCCGCACATAAAAAGGTGATTTGACTCACCTTACAGCGATTTGCGAGCTCCGGAAGCTGCCTGTCGCACTCCCGCACTTTCACTATCGGCCCGAAAACAGGCAAGTGGCCTTGCCGGTGACAGAATTGTGTTCCTGTTTCCCGATTTTGTCCAGACGGGGCCCAAGATGGCCCCCGTGAGTGGCCCCATAAAGTGATCCCAATCACAGCCTGACCGAGCTAACAGGTGTTCTTCTGGACCCGTAAAGCGGTTCCATCCCCCTCAACGACTCGACCTGGAGGTCCCCATGCCGATGCAGCCGATGAACCAGATTCCCGCACGAGGCGAGATCGACTACGACGAATCGCCATTCCTTGCCATCTGGGAGATCACACAGTCCTGCGACCTGGCATGCAAGCATTGCCGCGCCGCCGCGCAACCCATCCCGCACCCGGACGAGTTGACCCACGAGGAAGGCAAAGCGCTGATCGATCAGATTGCAGCGATGCACATTCCCATCTTCGTGTTCACCGGCGGCGACCCGCTGAAGCGCAAGGACCTTTTCGAATTGATCCGCTACGCAGCGAGCAAGGACGTGCATGTTGCCGTGACTCCGAGCGCCACGCCGCTGCTGACCCGCGAGGCGATCTTCAAGATGAAGGAGGCTGGCCTGGTGCGGCTGGGCATTTCGCTCGACGGCTCGACGCCCGAGATTCACGACACATTCCGCGGATTGCCTGGGGCGTGGGCGCGAACGATTCAGGCCATTGAGTGGGCCAACGAGGCCGGGATTCCGATCCAGGTGCATACCACGGTCAGCCGCCACAATGTGAACGACCTGGATAATCTGTGCGATTTGTTCGAAAAGCTGGCCATCGTGATGTGGAATGTATTTTTCCTGGTTCCAGTGGGGCGGGGTCAACTGGACGATTTGCTCAGCGGCGAGGAGTTTGAGCAGGTGTTCGGCAAGATCTACGAACTTTCGCGGCGCGCAAACTTCCAGATCAAGACGACGGAGGCGATGCACTATCGCCGCTACCTGCTACAGCACAATCTGGAAGAACGGCGGATCGGACACGGAGCGGGGACCGGTTCGGGGCATCCGCATGGCGCCGGGTACGAGCCCGGCACGCCGACGGCCGACGCGGCAACGCGCAACAGAAGCTGGGCCACGCGCCGCGTGAACGACGGCAAAGGATTTGTCTTTATCTCGCATATGGGCAACGTGTATCCGAGCGGCTTTTTGCCGATTCACGCAGGCAACGTGCGCCAGACGCCATTGAGCGAGATTTATCGCAACGCACCGATCTTCAAGGCGCTGCGCGATACCAGCCAGCTCAAAGGCAAATGCGGCGCATGCGAATTCAAGGAGATCTGCGGCGGGTCAAGAGCGCGAGCTTACGCGCTGACCGGCGATCCGCTGAGTCAGGAACTTTGCTGCATCTATCAGCCAAAGAACTGGGACCCGGCGCTTGAGAGCGAGGCCGAAACCTACCGCCATGTAGCTCCGGCAGGAACGCTGCTGACGCTGTAAGTCCGGCTCGAACCACGCGGCGCAAGATGCGACCTGCGCGGTTGGCTGCAAATCAAAAGAATGAGAGTGAGCATTGACGCTGCTGGCCGCATGACTGCGCGGCGAAGCGAGCGGCCGGCATTTCTTAACTTGCATGCGTGAAGGCCGGCCGATGCTGTAAATATGGAGCGAGGCGAAAAGAATGCGGGTTGCGATCGTCGGCGGAGGGATTGCGGGGCTGGCGGCGGCCTATGAGCTGGAAAAGGTGGGGGCGGCGGGAACTTCGGTCGACTACGTGCTCTATGAGGAACGTGCGCGGCTGGGCGGATCGCTGGCGTCGGAGATTGTGAACGGGGCGGTGCTGGAGCGCGGGCCGGACTCGTTTTTGACCGAGAAGCCTGCGGCGGCGGAACTGTGCCGCGAGTTGGGCCTGGGCGGCGAGTTGCTGCCTTCGAACGATGCGGCGCGCAAGACCTATATTGTGGTGCGCAACCGGCTGGTGGCGCTCCCCGATGGGCTGATGTTCCTGGTGCCGACCAAGCTGGTGCCGACGGCGCTGACGCGGCTCTTTGGCTTGCGCACCAAATTGCGCATGGGACTTGAGTTGCTGCATCCACCGCGGCCCGGCGGTGGCGACGAGTCGGTGGCGGCGCTGGTAAGGCGGCATTTTGGACAAGAGGCGGTGGACCGGCTGGCCGATCCGCTCCTAAGCGGCATTTATGGCGGCGACGCCGAGCAATTGAGCGCGCAAACGGTGCTGCCCCGGCTGGTGGAGATGGAAACCAAGTACGGCTCGCTTACGCGCGGGATGCTGGCCGCGCACAAGCGGATGCGAGACGCGGCGAAGAAATCCTCTGGACCAAAGCGCGAGGCGCCGGCCATTTTTACCGCGTTGCGCGGAGGGATGAGTCAATTGGTGGATGCAGTGGTGTCGCGGATTAATCCGGCGAGTTTGCGCACGGGAACGCCGGTAAGCGCAATTCGGAAGATGGGCAGCGGTTGGATCGTGGAGGCGGGCGGGGCGGCGGAAACTTACGACGCGCTGATTATGGCGGCACCGGCGTGGGCGGCGGGAGATTTGCTAAAGCCGGTCGATGCTGTGCTCCGCAGTGAGCTCGCCGGGATTCCGTACTCCTCGTCAATCACTTTGAATCTGGTATACGACGAGGCGAAGATTGGGGATCTCCCCGAGGGATTCGGATTTCTGGTTCCGGCGGTTGAGGACCGCGCGATGCTGGCGTGCACCTTTGTTCATCGCAAGTTTTTGGGACGCACGCCGCCGGGGAAGGCTGTGTTTCGCGCGTTTCTGGGCGGGATGAATCGCGAGGCGTTGCTGGCGGAGAGCGATGAGGCTCTGGTGATGACGGTGCGGCGCGAGATGTGCGAGATTCTGGGAGCGAAGACGTTCAGCGCGGACGTCAAGCCGGAACACGCGCAGGTTTCGCGCTGGCGGCGGGCGATGGCGCAATATGCGGTGGGCCACAAGGCGCGGATGCAGCGGATTGGCGCGCGAGTAGCCGAGTTGCCGGGGCTGCGGCTAGTGGGAAATGCATACGACGGGATTGGGGTTCCGGACTGCATCCGGCTAGGCCGGCAAGCGGCGCGGGAGCTGGCGGCGGTGGGCATAACGACGGCTGCTGTGCGTTGAGCGGCGACGTGCTGGAGCTGTGCCGCATGATTGCCCAACCGTATACTCGATTGAGAGTATGACGATCCGCACGGACACATTTTTGGCGACAATTCTGGCCTCGACGCGCGCGACTCTGGCAGCAGCGAAGGCCGTTGTGCCCGTTGCCGATCTGGAACGCCGCGCCGCCGAGCATCACCCGCGCGGATGGGCCGCCGCATTGCGCCGGCGTGCCGCGACAGGACCTGCCGTCATTGCGGAGATCAAGAAGGCATCGCCTTCGAAGGGACTGATTCGCGCGGCATTCGATCCCGCGTGGCTGGCGCGGAGATATCGCGCCGGTGGGGCGGCTGCGATTTCAGTGTTGACGGATGAGCCGTACTTTCAAGGCAGTTTGCGCAACCTGGAGATGGCATCGGCTGCCACGCCGCTTCCCTGCCTGCGCAAGGACTTCATCTTCGACGAGTACCAGATCGTCGAGGCGCGAGCGCATCGGGCCGACGCGATTCTGCTGATCGCCGCGGCGCTCGACGGTTCTGAGTTGAAGCGACTGGCACAGGCTGCGCGATCGCTGACGCTCGACGTGCTGGTGGAAGTTCACACCGCGGAGGAGCTGGATTGCGTGCTCGATGCACTGGGCGAAACGGGCGCGGATGCGATCGGCGTGAACAATCGCGACCTGAAAACCTTCGAAGTCAGCGCGGAGACTTCAATAGCGCTCGCGGGGCGGATTCCGGCAAGCGTGGTGCGCGTTACGGAGAGCGGAATCTCGACGCGTGAGGACATTCTTCGCCTGCATGAAGCGGGCTTCGATGCATTCCTGATTGGCGAGAGCCTGATGCGCCAGCCCGATCCGGGCGTGGCGCTGGCGGGCCTCTTGAAGGGCGCAACGGGCAAGCCATGAGTCTCTGGATCAAAATTTGCGCCAATACTTCGCTGGCGGACGCGATTGTTGCCGCTGAAGCTGGAGCCGATGCGGTGGGATTTGTGTTTGCGCCGAGCCCGAGGCGAGTGACGGCAGAACAGGCAGCGGTGATTGTGCCGCGCCTGCCGGCGAAGATCGAAAAGATCGGCGTGTTTGTGGATGCGAGTGTCGACGAGATCGCTGCGACGGTTGAAGCGGTGGGCTTGACCGGAGTGCAACTGCACTCGGAGGTGACGTCCGAGGCAACGGCGAAGCTGCGCGCACGGTTCGGGCCGGGACTGCGGATTTTGCGCGTGGTGCACTTTGAAGCCGGAGCGCTTGAACAGACGGCTGTAGCCGCAACGGACGCGAGTGGCGATATGAGCGTTGATGCGATTTTGATCGATTCAAAAACCGCAACGGCAGTGGGTGGGACCGGCAAGACTTACGACTGGGGCTTGGCCTGCAAGTTTATCTTCCAAAACACAAAAGCGGGCGAGCGCCGGGTGGCGGCGGGCGGGCTGACTCCGGAAAATGTGGCCGAAGCGATCGCGGTGTTGCGCCCGTGGGGCGTGGATGTGGTGAGCGGCGTGGAAGTTGCGCCGGGGCGCAAAGATGCGGCCAAGGTGAGGGCGTTCATCGCGAATGCCCGAGCGGCGAAGTAACCTTTCAGTTTGATCTGGCGTAAATCATAAAAGGACAGGGTGCGACAAGTCCCTGTCTGCAAACATCAGAATCTGCAAAGAAAGTCCCCGGAGGTTTGGTCATGGCAACGTTTCTTCCCCCCATTGAGAATCCGTCGAACCCGATGATGAAGCTGGTCTACAACATGTCGCGACGCCAGTTCGGCAAGGTGATGACGCCGCTCAAGGTGTTCGCTGCGCGGATGCCGCTCGGCTTTGGGATGTTTACCGCGAAGATCAGCAAGCTCGACCGGAAGCTGAAGCTGCCGGCCGAGATGCGGATGCTGGTCCGCGAGCGGGTGGCGCACATTAATGTGTGCGAGTTCTGCATCGACATTGGCCGGGCGTTCGCGATCAAGGCGGGAATGAACGAGGCCAAGTTCGATGTGCTCGACGAATACGCCACGAGTCCGCTATTCAACGGTGCGGAGCGTGCCGCGCTGGACTACGTGACCGAGCTTACGCGCAACAAGAATGTGAAGCCAGAAACTTTTGCGCGACTCAGGAAGCACTACTCCGAGCGGGCGATTTGCGAGATTGTGTGGCTGGTGGCGAGCGAACACGTGTACAACATGACCAACATCGGGCTGAATATTCACTCGGACATGCTGTGCGACATCAGCCGGAAGAGGAAATAAATCTGGATGAAGCTCCGAGATCGATCACAAGCTTTCCGCGGGCGCGCCACGTTCCCTGATAGCGAATTGCTTCAGGGACTTCGACGAGAGAGTACTTCTTGTCGATCACGGGCTTCAGCCTGCCGTTGGCCACCAGCTCACCCACGAACGCCAGATCTTCCCGGTTGACCTTGGCCATGAAGACGACGAATTTCTGGCTGGAAAACCGCGAACGAATGAGCGCCCGAATTAGACCTGCGAACATCGCGAAGAGAGACTTTTCTCCGGCGAGCACCCCTGCGCCGACGTGAATACCGCGCGGAGTCATGACGCCCTGGCAAATCGAGAATGGATGGTTGCCGGCGAGATCGAGGATGATGTCATAGCGCGCTGTGCCAGATGAAAAGTCTTCCAGGGCATAGTCGATGACGCGGTCGGCGCCGAGCGATCGCACCAGGCCTGCATTTCGGGCGCTGCATACTGCGGCGACGCGAGCACCGAAGACTTTGGCAAGCTGCACTGCGAATGTACCGACGCCGCCCGACGCGCCGTTGATGAGAACATTCTGGCCGGGTTGAATTTTTCCCTGATTGCGAAGACCTTGTAATGCGGTGAGGGCCGCAACCGGGCATGCAGCCGCATCTCCGAACGCGACATTCGAGGGTTTGGGCGCCAATTTAGACTCAGGCGCAGCCGCGTATTCAGCAAATGCGCCACGGCAAGTACCGAATACCGCATCGCCGGCCTTGAACTGCGTGACGGCGGAGCCGACGGCTTCGACAACGCCTGCGCAATCGACCCCCGGGTGCTTGAGCTTGGCCCGGCCAAACAACAGCCGAAAGATAGCCGGGCCGCCCTTCAGCATGTGGTAGTCAAGCGGATTTACCGCCGCGGCGCGAACCTTGATCAGGACTTCCTTCTCGCTTGGGGTTGGCTTCTCGATCTCCTCGCAGGTAAGGACTTCAGGAGGACCGTTCTTGCGATACACGATTGCCTTCATCGAACAACCTCATTCCCGATGCGGCTACTAGAATCGCTGTGGCAAGGATTGCGCAAGTGTGGTCGTCACAATTGGGGGTGACAGGAGCGAGCTTTCAGCTTGACCGCGGCGGTCGACGCGACGAAAGTGCAATGTTCTTCCTCTTGTACACTGAAGGGTTCCCCTTTTCTGGGGCAATTAAGCAGGAGTTTGTTGATGGCGTCGATCATAGTTCCGGCAAATCCGAGCGAGTCGCGGCCTGGGCGCTTCGGCGTGTACGGCGGGCGGTATGTGCCGGAGACTCTGGTTGCGGCGCTGGATGAGTTGGAGCGCGCGTACGAAGAAGCGAAGGCCGACGCGGCCTTTCAGGCGGAGCTCGGTTCCCTGCTGAAGGATTATGCCGGGCGGCCGACACCGCTCTACTTTGCCAAGCGGCTGACGGAACAACTGGGCGGGGCAAAGATCTATTTGAAGCGCGAAGACCTGCTGCACACTGGCGCGCACAAAATCAACAATGCACTCGGGCAAGGGCTGCTGGCGAAGCGTATGGGCAAGAAGCGCGTGATTGCCGAGACCGGCGCGGGACAGCACGGCGTGGCCACGGCGACAGTTTGCGCGCTGCTGGGCCTCGATTGCGTGGTCTACATGGGCGACGTGGACATGGAGCGCCAGGATTTGAACGTGAAGCGCATGCGGTTGCTCGGGACAGAGGTGCGCGGGGTTTCGTCGGGATCGAAGACGCTGAAGGACGCGATCAACGAAGCGATGCGCGACTGGGTTACGAATGTGCGGACGACTTACTACCTGCTGGGCTCGGCCCTGGGCGCGCATCCGTATCCGACGATGGTGCGCGACTTTCACCGTGTGATCAGCCAGGAATTGAAGCAGCAGATTCTCGAAAAGGTAGGCCGGCTGCCGACGGCGGTGATCGCGTGCGTGGGCGGAGGGTCGAATGCCATCGGCGCGTTTTACGAATTCATCCCCGAGCGGCAAGTGCGGCTGATCGGCGTGGAGGCCGGTGGGCGAGGCACGGCGCTGGGCGAACACGCGGCGCGATTCCAGGGCGGCGCGCCGGGCGTGCTGCAGGGAACATATTCTTACGTGCTGCAGGATGAAGACGGGCAGATTGCACTGACACATTCGGTTTCAGCGGGATTGGATTATGCGTCGATTGGGCCGGAACACGCGGCGCTGCACGACTCAGGCCGCGCGGAGTACGTGTCGTGCGATGATGCGACCGCGCTCGATGCGGTGGTGAAGCTGGCGCGGACGGAAGGCATTCTGCCGGCGCTCGAGAGCGCGCACGCGGTGGCCGAGGCCATTCGCATGGCTCCCACGATGGCCGCAAATGACATACTGGTGGTGAATCTCTCTGGACGCGGCGATAAGGATATGGGCATCCTGGCACGCGAACTGAAACTCTAGAGAGCGCAGCTCACTCCGATGCCGATTCGTTTCGATCACAAGCCGGGCCTAGTTGTTTATCTGACGGCCGGCGATCCCAGCCTCGACGCAACACGCGAAATTGCACTTGCGGCGATCGACGCGGGCGCCGATGTGATCGAACTTGGCGTTCCCTTCAGCGATCCTCTCGGAGACGGTCCGATCATCCAACGAGCCAGTGAACGCGCGCTGGCAGCCGGCACGCGGCTCAAGGATGTGCTTGAAGTGGCGCGCGAGATTCATGCCGCGCGTCCCGACGCGGGTCTGGTGATCTTCAGTTATTTGAATCCGATTTTGCGCTATGGCCTGCGCAGGTTTGCAGATGATGCCGCGGCGGCGAGCGTGGATGGCGTGCTTGCCATCGACATGATTGTCGAAGAGGCGGCTGAGTATTTGAGCGAGATGAGCCGCGTGAATCTGGCTCCGATTTTCCTGGCCGCACCGACGAGCCCCGATGCGCGGCTGGAGGCGATCGCAAAAGTCTCAAAAGGTTTTGTGTATGCCATTTCGCGTGTGGGCGTCACCGGCACGCAGCAAAGTGTGGCTGCCGACGCCAAGGCGCTGGTCGAGCGCATTCGTCGATGGACGAAACTGCCGGTGGCTGTGGGATTCGGGATCAGCAACGCGGAACATGTTTCGCAGGTGGCGGAGTTCGCCGATGCAGCGGTGATCGGGAGCGCGATTGTTGCGCTGGTAGAACGTTCGGCAGCGGAGACGGCGCCGGGTGCCGTGTCGCGATTTATAAAGGGTCTACGCTTGCGTGACGCGGCGCCGGCCCGGTGAGAGAAACAGCCGTTAGCTTTTAGCCATTAGCTATTAGCTTTAGAAACGGGAGATTCGGGCGTTGAGGTTTGCTCCGTAAGGATGGGGCTAAAGGCTGACCGCAAATGGCTAAGAGCTGCTTGTTGACTTGAGGATGCAATGACGATCGAAGAATTGCGAATCCGAATCGATGCGCTGGACCGGCAACTGGTGGAGTTGCTCAGCGAGCGGGCGCGCGCGGCGCAGACCATCGGCAACCTGAAGGCCGCAACCTCGCTGCCGGTTTACGAGCCGGAGCGGGAGAAGATCATTTACGCCAATGTGCGCGGGGCCAACAAGGGGCCGCTACCGGACATCGAATTGACGCATATCTACGAGCGCATTATCGACGTGATGCGGGCGTTGCAACGGAACGAACTGGCAAGCCAAAGAAGTGCCCAAGCCGCCCAGGCACAGGGCGGACAACCGGGCCTCGCCGCGGGTGCATCAGCACCCGAGACAGGGAAGAAACAATGATTGTCGCGATGCAGGAAAAAGCCACCGAAGAACAAGTGGATGCCGTGATCAACGCCATGGAAGAGGCCGGCGTGAACGTGCATCGGACGACGGGTGAATTCCAGACAATTTTGGCCGGAGTGGGCCCTACGGCGGGTCTGGACCTGACTAAATTTGAAATGCTGCCCGGCGTACTGCACGTGCACCGGATCAGCGCGCCCTACAAATTGGCGGGGCGAGCGTTTCGCCCCGAAGGCACGGTGGTGGAGTTTCGCAACAGCGCAACCATTGGAGGGCAAAAGGTCGCAGTCATCGCCGGGCCTTGCGCGATTGAAAGCCGCCTGCAGATCTTCACCATTGCAAAATGCGTGAAGGCTGCCGGCGGAGGCTTTCTGCGCGGGGGAGCGTTCAAGCCGCGCAGCTCGCCGTATGCGTTTCAAGGGCTTGGGATTCCCGCACTGGAGTTTATGCGCGAAGCCGCCGAAGCCAACGGACTGCTGGTGGTGAGCGAAGTGATGGAGATCGCGCAGATCGAGCCGATGCTGCCGCTGGTCGACTGCTTCCAGGTGGGCGCGCGCAACATGCAGAACTTCAATCTGTTGCGCGAGCTGGGCCAGGTGCGCAAGCCGATCCTGCTGAAGCGGGGCATTGCGGCGACGGTGGAGGAGTTGCTGCTTTCGAGCGAGTACATTCTCTCCGGCGGCAACTACGATGTGATCCTGTGCGAGCGGGGCATAAGAACGTACGAGACTGCGACACGGAACACGATGGACATTGCGGCGATTCCGGTGATCAAGAAGCTCTCGCACCTGCCCATCGCAGCCGATCCTTCGCATGGGACGGGGCGGCGCGATATGGTTCCCGCGATGGCCAAAGCCGCCGTGGCCGCGGGCGCCGACGCGGTGCTCATCGAGATCCACCCCAACGCTGACAAGGCTGTTTCCGACGCGGCGCAGACACTTTACCTTGATCAATTTGAAATGCTGGCGGTGGAGTTGCGTGTGATTGCGCAGGCGGTTGGAAGAACACTGTAAGATCGAGCGAGTCAGCAGGTCAGCGAGTCATGATCGAGCGCATCTCCATTCTGGGCACAGGGTTGCTGGGCACGTCCGTTGGATTGGCGCTGCGCGACGCGGGGTTTCGCGGCTCGATTACGGGTTGGAACCGCGGCGCCGAGCAGGGGCAGATTGCGCTGAAGATGGGCTCGGTGGATTCGCTCGCCGCCGATGGGTTGGAAGCGGCGCGGGCGAGCCAGGTGACGGTGCTGGCCGTTCCTATCTTCGCCACGCTCGATTGGATGGAGAAGCTGGCACCGGTGCTCGGATCCGAGCAGCTTGTCACCGATGTGGGCAGCACGAAACGCGCGATTTCGGAGACGGCGGCGCGGCTCTACAACACGCAAGAGCGCGCGGCGTTTCTTCCGGGGCATCCGATGGCGGGAAAAGAACGCGGCGGTGCAGCGCTGGGCGACGCGAATCTTTTTCGCGGGGCGGTGTGGCTGTTCACAGACGATCGGGCGGCGAAGCGTTCGGTGAAATCGGCGGAGTTCGTGAAGAGTTGGCGCGAGTGGGTCATGGCGATGGGCGCGAAGACGCTCGATCTTGATCCCGCGCGGCATGACGATCTTGTGGCGTGGGTCAGTCACCTGCCGCAGTTCACGGCGACGGCATTGAGCGCGCTGCTTGAAGAGGAAGTGGGCGATGCGCCCGAGCTGAAGGATGTGGGCGGACGCGCGCTGCGCGAGATGACGCGACTGGGTGCCAGCCCTTACTCGATGTGGCGCGACATTGCGCATACCAATACCGAAGCGGTGGAGCGCGCATTGCTGGCGCTCGAACAGCGCCTCGCGCAATTGCGCGAAAATCTTCGCACTCCGGAGTTGCGCAGCGAGTTCGAGCAGGCCAACAAGTTCCGCCGCGAGTAGCAAAGACTTGGCGGGAACAGGCGTCACCAAGCGGCTGGATAGCCTGTGTACCGCGATCCGGAGTTCACCGACCGAAAGTCGAACAGGTAAGTCGAGGCGAATGAGCCTGTTCGCGTCGCCGCACATTCTGGCTACCCCATTCGTTCCATAGGCACTTACGTCGTTTGCCGATACACTCTCTCAGGATCATGAAGACGCGGGGGTACGACCGGCTTTGGGGCGTGGTCAAACTGTCTGCGGCATGCGTATTGGTCGCTGTCGCCGTACGCGCGGGCGCGCTCAATCCTCAGAAGGCCATCACCCAATACATTCAGACGATGTGGACCACGGATGCGGGGCTTCCGCAGACGTCGGTCTACTCCATCGCGCAGACCTCGGATGGGTATTTGTGGGTGGGGACGGAGCAGGGACTGGCGCGCTTCGACGGGATGCGGTTCACGGTCTTCAGCAGCCAAAACACGCCGGCATTGCCGTCGGACTATATCCATCGCTTGCTGGCCACCCATGACGGTGCCCTTTGGATTGGAACGGACAGTGGGCTGACGCGGTACAAGGACGGAAGCTGGAGGACCTGGACGGCGAAGCAGGGATTGTCGAATGAGGACATTCAGGCGCTGACCGAAGGACAGGATGGCAGCGTGTGGGTGGGGACCGACGAGGGACTTGATCGCCTGCGCAACGGAACTGTGGCAGTCTCGCGAACGAGGAATGGGCTGCCGAACGGACCTGTACGCGATCTGAAGGTGGATGGAAGGGGAATTCTGTGGGTAGTGGCGCAGGGCAGCCTGGCGAGCTTCGACGGAACGCGATTCACTTCGTGGTCTGAACCGGGGGCGAAGGCTGCGACGGGATTCGCGGCTGTTGCGATTGCCGGCGATGGAGCAGCCTGGGCCGAATCCGCCGATGGCAGGCTGGCGAAAATCGCGGGCGGCAGCGTGATATGGCAGGCCGCACGACTGCCGCGCGGCGACGTACAGGCGATGCTGTTCGACAAGGATGGGAATCTCTGGATGGGCTTTCCCGCGATTGGGATAGCTCGTCTGCACGACGGATTGCTGACCCGGTTCGACGCGAACAGCGGGCTGCCGGGACAAACGGTGAACGCGCTGCTGGAGGATAAGGAACACAACCTGTGGGTGGGGACGGAGCAGGGGGGTCTGGCGCAGTTGCGAGACGGCAAGTTCACGGTATATGGCAGACCGGAGGGACTTTCCGCCAATCTCGGCTTCTGCGTCGTGCCGGGCGCAGACGGAAGCGTATGGTTCGGAACGCAATTGGGCGAACTGAACCAGCTCCTGCCGAATGGCCAGGTGCGCATTTACATCAAACGGGACGGATTGTCCGGAGAAATGATCCACTCCATGGTGCTGGGGGAGAGTGGAACTCTATGGATTGGCAGCCGGCATGGTGTGCTGACTCGTTTCCGCGAGGGCCACTTCAAGAATTATCAGGATCCGCTCGCTGCCAACCACGCGATCGATGGCCTGTTAGAGGATCGGGAGGGGCGACTTTGGGTTGGTTCCTATGGCGCCGGCCTGGCCCGTTTTGAAAACGGCAGATTCATCCCGGTCACGACCACCGGGGCAGTCACGGGCATCGTGCAGAGCCCCGACGGAGCGATCTGGGCCGGTACGGATGGGGACGGCGTGATCCGGATCTCCGGTGAGATGAATACCCGTTACACGACAACAAATGGGCTCGCCGGCGATCACGTTTACGCGATCCTCGCGGATCAGGACGGGGTGGTTTGGGCGGGGACGACGAGAGGCCTGAGCCGGATTCAGAATGGCCGCATCACTTCGTACACTCCGTCGCAGGGTCTCTTCGATGCGATGGTCGGGAATCTGGTCGAAGATCGGCAGGGCTACTTGTGGATAGGATCGGACAACGGGATATCCCGCGTGAAGCTGCGGGAGCTGGATGATTTTGCGGCGGGCCGGCTCTCCGCGGTTCACAGCACGTTCTACGATACGGCTGACGGTCTGCGGTCGCGGGAGACAATGTCGGGCGCTACGGGCGCCGGGGCTCGTGGGCCCGATGGGCGGCTTTGGTTCCCGACGGTGAATGGGCTGGCGGTAGTGGATCCGGCGGTGGCGCTAAAACCCGACCCGCCGCTGCGCGTACGGATCGAAAGGGTGTCGTTCGGCGAGCGCGAGTTGGCGCTGGGCGGCGATCTGCATGTGGGGCCTGGGGCGGACCGGCTGATGATCCAGTACACAGCTCTGAGCTTCCTCGCGCCGACGCGGATGCGGTTCCGGTATCGGCTGGAGGGGTACGACGAGGGCTGGATTGACGCGGGGAACGGGCGGAGCGCGAGCTATACGAATCTGCCGCCGGGGCGGTACACGTTTCGCTTGGAAGCAGCGCGACACAACGGCGAGTGGGGGCCGGAGGTGACGGTGCTAGCGTTCACGATGGTGCCGCCCTGGTACAGAAGCCGGCTGGCAATCTCCAGCTTTGTCTTTGCTGCGATTCTCCTCACCTGGTTCTTTGTGGAGATGCGCACGCGCAGCCTGAAGCAGCGGCGGAACGAGTTGGAGCGCCAGGTGGCGGAACGGACTGCACAACTGGAGATTGAAAAGCAGGGATTGATGAGAGCGCGAGAGGCGCTGCAGTTCCAGGCGGCGCACGATTCTCTCACCGGGCTTTGGAGCCGCAGTGCGATCCTCGACCAGCTTGCCCACGAATTGGAGCGGGCCACGCGCCAGCGCACCGTACTCAGCGTCATCGTGGGCGATCTCGATCACTTCAAAGTGATCAACGACACTTACGGCCATCTTAGCGGGGATTATGTGCTACGCGAGTCCGCCCATCGGCTGGTGGGATTGATGCGTGGATACGATGCTGTCGGCCGGTATGGCGGCGAAGAATTCCTGCTCGTTTTGCCTGGTTACGATGCGGCAAAGAATCCGGCGCGCTCGCATGAACTTGTGGACGTGCTCGCGTCGCGGCCCTTTGACTGTAATGGAACCGAGATCAACGTTTCCTGCAGCTTTGGCGTGACGGTGACGCGGCCCTGGCTCGATCGCGCGACGATCGACGATTTGATTCGCCGCGCCGACAAGGCTCTCTACGAAGCGAAGCGGAACGGCCGGAATCGCGTGGAATTCGATCCTACCTATACGCCTGCAAAGGCAGAGCGCTGAGCCGGAATCGCTTGCCTTTGAGGGCCTAGCGATTCATCTGCCGCCGTGAGGCTGGTTGGCTCTTGCTCCGCGCCAATAGAGGAAGAGGCCGATGAGAATGGCGACCACGGTCTCGACCACAACCTTAACGAAGAACAGCCAGGCATTCGAGGAGTCGCCAGGCGGGACGAAGGAAACGACTAAGCAGAAAAACACCACCGAGAATCCCAAGCCGCCGCAGATCCAGACGCCCAGTTTGCCCCCAGGGATGAGCACCGCATGCGAGTTTTCCGTGCGATCGGCGCGGCTGGCGAGCTTGATTACCGCAGCGAACATGTAGAGGAACGGCAAAAAGTAAAGAATAATGGCGACGTCGATCAGTCCCTGGTAGGCTCCGCGCGCGGAATCGCCGATCTGGCTCAGCAGCAACACGGCGCAAGAGATGACCGCCTGCACAAGGATCGAGATATATGGGGTCTTCCAGCGCGGATGAATTTTGCCGAAAGCAGCGGGAAGGTAGCGATCGATGCCAACCTGGAAGGGCACGCGCGCAACACCGGCGACCGTGGTGCCGACGCCGCCCGCATTACCGGCCGTCACAAGAATTGCCGCGATGACGCCGATGAATCCTATTTTGAGAGTGGCAGAGCCGACGGCGATGGCGTGAAACACGCCGCTCTTGGGATCGATGTCACTAGCGGGAGCGAGGGCCAGCACGGCAAAGGTTCCGGCGACGTACATGAGGGCGATGAGGGCGCCGCCGCCAAAAACCGCGCGGGGCAGCGTGCGGCGTGGATCGCGGACTTCCTCAGCCATGCAGGAGACGAGCTCAAGCCCCGTAAACGCGAATGCGATCTGCGACCAGAAGTTGACCGTATCCCAATTCCACGTGGGCAGCATGTTGGCCAGCGTGAAGTGCGTGACAGAACCGTGGCGCACGAAGACGGCAACCGCTACTGCAACCAGGATGAGCAGCGGCGCGTAGGTTCCGACGCCGCCTGCATTCTGCAGCCATTTGCCGATATTCAGGCCAATGATGTTCAGCACCACGGCCAGAAGCAGCATCGCGAGCGAGGTCCAGAGCAGGAACGACTGGTTCTGCGCGAGGTCTGCGCCGTGGTTGGAAGAGATGTAAGCGGACATGGACGCGCTGGCCAGCAGCAAGCCGGGAAAGTAAAAGACGGTATAGATCCAGTAGGTCCAGCCCGTGATGAATCCGTGAAACGGGCCGAACGCGTCTCGCGCCCATGCATAGATGCCGCCCTCTTCAGGGAACCGTGAAGAAAGCTCATTGATGACCAGCGCGCCGGGCACGAAGAACAGGAGCGCTGCCAGCACCCACAGGCTGATGGAGGATGTGCCGTTGTGGCTGGCGGCGGCAATCCAGCGCGGCCCCAGGACCGCGGCGATATTGAAGAGCATCACATCCCAGAACCCCATGGCTTTGCGCAACTGCGGTTTGGAATCGCTCGCGTCGGGCGCGGGGAGGGTCATGAGGCCACCTGGGGTGAAAACAGTATGGGGAGATGATAATAGCCGCTAGCTTCCAGCTCCTAGCTAGAAGCTGCTTCACTCGTCGCGGAGCCAATGCTCGGTGCGGCCCAGCAATGGGATGAGGAAGTAACCGTGCAGGCGGAGCTTTTTGCCGCGATCTTCAAGCGAGAGCGAGGCGCTATAGATCTTCCCGGTCTCTGGATCGAGGACCTGCCCACCGGACCATTGGCTGCCATCCGGCGCAAAACCGGAAAGCACCTGCAGGCCCACGAGAGGACGGTCTTTCAAGTCGCCGCTGCAGAGATAGCAGGTGGGATGCGGAACGGGCGGGTCAAAGAGCTCCTCGATGGTTCCGTAGAGCTTTCCGTCTTCTTCGTGGATCTGGACGATGGACTTCACCTTGCCGGTGGCGTCGTCGACGGTCTTCCATCGGCCTACCGGAGAAATCTGTGCGGAATTCTGCGAGCGGTCAGATTGTGCCCGCGCGAGCGGAGAAAACTCAACCAGCGCGGCGAGGCCTAGAAACAGAATCCGGTAGATGAAGACGCGGAGCCGGGGAAGTGGCATGAGCTCGGTTGCCTGTGGGAGATTAGACTCGTCGTGCACAAAGAGGTTTGATGCGGGCCACGGCCGCGCGCGCGGCCTACTCGGCTTCTTTGGCAGTTTCTGCTGTCTGCGGTGTTTCGGCACCGGCAGCGGGCAGACTCGACGGGACAATGTTGGACGGATCAAGCGGTTCAAGGCCCTCCGCTCTGGCCGCATCGAGCAAGGCCGCCGAGGAAGCGACAAAAGTGATTGCGGTACCGGGAAACATATCGCGGGCGGTAAGCGCGGAACCGAGCTGCAAAGCTTCTGGCCAACGCAGCGAAGTGCGATCGAGAAGCTGGCGCGCGGATTCCAACACGCCCGGATTCAGGGGCTGCTGCACCATTCGCCCTGCTTCAATCCGCAACATCTCAAGCGCGGCGGCGGCGGCTTGAGGGGCGATGTGACCGGAGCGCTCGCGCCGCCTGATGGCCGCATAAACCTCAAGGGGTGATGCAGCAGAGATCAGCTTGCGATTGTCTTCCACGTTCTGCAGCAGACGGATCAGCGCGTCGGTGCCGGGTTCGCGCACAAACAGCTTGGCAAAAGCCGTCGCTTCAAGAAAGTAGAAACTCACTAGCTCCCCCGATCTTCATTAATCGCAACGGTCACCGGTTCACCCTGGACCTCAACCGGGTGGAAGCGCTGGGCTTCCTCGGGGATGCCGGCCTCGGCGCGGTTGAGTCGAATGGTGGTGGTGGGATATGCCGGAGTCTTGGGGTTGGCGATTTTGCTGGTAATCACGACGCCACGCTGAATGGCTTCGGCCAGCACGGTTTGGCGGGTTTCAGGCTGCTGATTCCAACGGAAAGCTTTGCGCGGGAGAAAGGAATCGCGGAACCACTTGAGGGCGATAAATGCGTGGCCGCCACGCTCGGCCTCAGCCAATGCCGTGCAGAGCTCCTTGACTCGGGCATCCAAATCGGCGGGCGATGCCTCCTCCTCTTCGACCTCTTCCTCCGCGGCGCGGCCGCGGGGCACGCGGGTCAAGCGCGGAGCGGACTCCTCTCCGTCGATGCGCTCAAAGTAGATGCGTATTTCGTCGTCCTCCGGGGACCAAGTGTCGGCCAGAGCGTTGCGGCGCTTGCTGCGCCCGTTTTCGCTGCAAAGCTCGACGACGGCCTGATAACCGGGAGGGGCCAGAAAACGCAGCGCCCGTACCAGGCCGGGATCCTGCGAGTAGGCCAGCTCATTTAATGCATCCTCAATAATTTCTTCAGCCGCGGGGATCGACAGATTGCCGTTCTCCACAGGATTTTGCGCAGCTCTCATCGCCTTCATTCTTTCTCCCAATACAGCTATCCGCGCCCGCGGAGCCAGCACAATCACCGGCCGGGTTGCCTAAACGGCTCGGAGCTGCGCCGCACGCATCGAACAACAGCGATCGATTTAAGAGTCCCAAGACGCACTTTGGAGCAAGGAAAACGGGCTCCAATCCCTCAATTCAGAGCAATAAGAATTCGATATGAGTGCGGCTACGGCCGGATTTGACTGCCCCTGCACCTTACAGTCGAGAGGAAAAACGGGCCTACGGGAAAACCTAGAAGATACGATTAATTTCTCATCATAGGCACGGTCCCCCGCCGTGACAACATTTATTTGCCGTGGATAACGAGGGAGGAATCTATTCGGAAACAGGTCACTTGCCCCTGCGTCGCGCGGATTTCTCTGGCCCTGAGCACACTTCCCCACATGCGCTGCAACCGCGCTTTCCTACGAACAGACGCTGAGATTCGTAAAATAGAGTACATGCGCCGTTGTTTGCAGTTGCTTTTTTGTCTATGTCTTGCAATTCCCGCACTACACGCCGATGGACAGCCCTTCGATCTGTCAGGACCCAAGGTCGATATTCACGTCAAGCGCGGGGACGTGACGCTCCCGATCTCCGAGGTGCCCAACTTAATGCCCGGCGACCGGTTATGGATTCATCCAGACCTGCCGGAAAGCCAGGCTACGAATTTTGTGCTGGTGGTGGCCTTCCTGCGCGGTTCCACCAATCCTCCGCCTCCGGAATGGTTTACGCGCGTGGAAACATGGACGCGGGAGGCACGCGACGAGGGGGTTTTTGTCACGGTTCCAGAAGGGGCACAGCAGGCGTTGTTGTTTCTGGCGCCGGAGACTGGCGGCGACTTTAACACGTTGCGCAACGCGGTGCGCGGACGGCCCGGCTCGTTTGTGCGCGCCGCGCAGGATCTGCACGCCGCCAGCTGGGACCGGATGCGGCTCGAGGCCTACCTGGACGATGTGAAGGTGACTAGCCAGTTCGATCCCCAGAAGCTGAAGAAGCGCACCGAGATGGCGGCGCGCAGCCTGGGAATCAAGATTAACGAGAGCTGCTTTGATAAACCGGCCGAAGAACAAGCTTCGTGCCTATCGCAGAACTCAGAGGGCTTGGTACTCGACGACGCCAACGCGCAATCACTGGTGAACCAGTTGGCCAACGGGGACACTTTGAACCTGATGAACGCCATCAGCTCAACGTCGCTTGCCGGCGGCGGCCTTTATAGCCCGTACGTAGGGGCAGTGGTGGATATGGCGAAGATTCTTTCGTCACTGCACACCGCGCACTTCCAATACATTCCGGCGCTGGCCCTGCCGACAGCCGACAGCCTGAACCTGCGGTTGAACATGCCGCCCTCGTTCCGCAATCCGATGTCGGTTGTGGTGATCGCGCTGCCTCCGGTTGGGATCGCGCGTCCAGAACCGCTGCATCCCGTGGACCCTGACGACCATTTCTGCGCGTTGAAGCCAGGATTGGTGCTGCCCGCCGAGGGAGCGCCGTTGATCTTCGCCACCGATCTGGCCCACGACCTGGTTTTGCACTTAGAGCCCGCAGATGGGACGGGGAAAGCAGTCGACCTTCCGTTGGAAATCGACGCGGACCGGGGCGGGCTGGTTCCATTCGAAAAGGTTCCCGCGCTACCCGGCGGAGATTTCACGGCCGTTGTTCGGGGCAGATGGGGATTCGACGACTGGGTTGGACCGCAATACCAACTGGTGACCGCGCGGCCTGGCGAGTGGAGCGTGGACGCTACCGACCGATCTGCCCTGGTGGTGGGCCGCGACGATACCGTGGTACTGGATGGCCTGACTTCGGATTGCGTGGAGAAAGTGACTGCGCAGATCGATGAGGCCCCGGCCATCACACTCGCCTGGAAATCGCCCAAGCGGAGCGAACTGGAGATCACACTCCCCCTCAAAGGGGCAGAGCCGGGGCCAGTCACCCTGGAGATCGACGAATTCGGAGTGGCCAAACCGGACCGCTTGAAGATGGTGGCCTACGCCGCTGCCGCATCGCTGTATGGCTTGACGCTGAACTCCGGAGACAGAATTGCCCTCATGAAGGGAACGCGACTGGATGAGGTGGCAAAGGCCGAGGTCGGAGGCGTCACGTTTACGCCTTCGACGCTGGACCGCGTGGAGAACCTCGATCAGTTGCAAATGAGCAGCGGGGGATCGACGGACAGCCTGGAGGCCGGCAAGGCGTACGTCGCCCTGGTGGATTTAAAGGACGGCCGCACGCTGAAAGCGCCAGTGACTGTCGATCAGCCGCGCCCCAAGGTGACACTGCTCAATGAAGGAATTCAGGAGGACGGCACCGCGCCCTCGCCGGTGGAAATGAGCAGCCCTGCGGACCTGCCCGTGGATGGCCGGCTGGTCTTCTTCCTCAAGTCCGACGTGCCACCTGATTTTCCGCGCGATGAAAAAATCGAGGTGGCGGCGGCCGACTCGAGCTTTCACACCACGCTCGCTTTGAGCGATGGCAGCCTGATGCTCGAAGATGCGCATACGGCGGAGGCCAGCCTGGAACCACTGGTGCGCTTCGGTTCCTCAGCGTTTGGTCCGGTGCGCGTGCGCGCTATCTCCGCGGGCGGCGCCACCGGCGACTGGGTTCCACTGGGGACGCTGGTGCGCGTTCCCGGATTCAAAGAGCTGCGCTGCCCGCGCGCAATGGCCAAGCCATGCATCCTGAGCGGAACCGATCTTTTTCTGGCCACGTCGATTTCGGCTACGGCGTCATTCGACAGCTCCGTGAATGTTCCACCGGAGTTTACGGGGACGGAGCTGGTTGTTCCCCATCCCGCGAAAGGCGTCCTTTATCTGAAGTTGCGCGACGACCCTGCTAATGCGGAGACACTGACGCTGCCCGTAACGCTGATGGCGGGGCCCGCTCCGGCAGCGCCGGTAGTGGCAGAGAAGCCGCCGGCAGCAGTTCCAGCCATGACGCCGGTTACACCGCCGGCTACGGAGGCTCCGGCGAGCGAGGGGCCGCAAACTCAAGTGCCCGCGCCGAAGCAGAACTGAAAGCGCCGCGGGGCAGCTTCGAAGAATCCCGGCGGATCGGAAAGAAAATCGAGCCTAGTTGAAGTAGCTGCGGTTCTTCTCGGCGAAATCCGCCTTGTCGGGCGGCAGCTCGTCGAGCGAGAAGATGGCGTTCTGCGCGCAAATCGAGGCGCAGTTGCCGCAGTCGATGCACTCATCGGGATTGACATAGACCTGGGTGACGGTTGCGGCCGCAGGGTGGTCCTGGACCGGCGCAATAGCGGCGGTGGCACACTCGGCCACGCAAACAAAGTCCTTGATGCAGGCATCGGTGACGACATAAGCCATGGGAATGTTGCTCCTCAATTGCGGGCGCGCTGTGGTTGGCACCCTTGCTTAGAAGCTATCGGCAGAGTCTTGTCTGGGGCCGTGATCCGAATCACGTTTCGGGCGCTGACGGAAGAGAATCTACCTGATTACGGTATGCAGACGATCTGAAACCGTTTTGTAATCGAGCTTTGATGCCGGGATCGCCTTGGACCGTCAGTATGGAGCCATGCCCCCTGGCGCACGGTCTACCCTTCACGCGCAGGTTTTCTCCTGTTGGAACTGGAAGTGCGCGCTGTTAAGCGCAACTGCCCGCTCCCTGGTGTACCTTGCAGCGCTTCGGCGTTTCGGGCCGCACGGACAGCTGTCGATTGTGCTGGTTGAGATCGGCTACGTTGCACTGACTGCCGGGGTCTATGCAGCATTGCAGCAACGAGCGCTCGGTCTTCGTTCCCGAGTGCTTGGCAATGTGCTGGTGGCAGCCGGCGTTCCCGCACTTGCACAGATGCTCGACTGGCTGGCACATTGCGCGGTGGGAGCAGCAGTCCCCGCAAAAGCCACGATTGCCGTGAGCCTGTTCACGGGCATCTCAGCTCTGTTTCACTTGTTTGTGATGCGGCGCGGAGTGTTCCTGACTGGACGCGGCTGCTCGCTCTGGGATGACTTTCGCCGCATCCCGAAGCTCGTTGCGGCATTTGTGGCGGCGCCGGCTTTGCTCTTGATTTCTTCCGTGTCGGGGACTGAGCGCGCGGCTGAGCCCGAGGCGACTCTTTAGAAAATGCGCACGCGAAGGCCGGCGTTCAGACCGTATGAATTCATGTTGCCAAAGGTGAAGTTGGGCCAATCCTGGTACTCGAAGTCGACGGCGCGGACAGTGATTCTGCGCGTCCAACGGAAGTCCATCCCGCCACCCGCCGTCACGACCAGGTAGCGCCCATACGCGTAGTTGTAAGGAAAGTTGAAGTCGCCGAAGCCGACAAGGCCCTTGGCATAGGGCGCGAAGCGGCCGACATCGAAGTGGTAGCGGCCGCCCGCGGAAAAGGTTTCGACGTGGACATTCGCAGTCTGATGAAACTCCAACCAGCGCCCCTCCGCCTCGATACCGAAGCGGCGCTTGGTGTCGGCATCAACGAACGCGCTGATACCAGCCATCTTCCGCTGGCCGTACTGAATGGAATATCCGGAGCCCATGCCGCCGACCGACACGATGAAACCGCCCTTGTCGCCAGGAGCTTGGACCTGAGCAAGCGCGAGACGAGGCGCTGCGCATAGAACCGCCAGCACAAGAAGCGCGGCCCACCGAACCCGCAAAGCCGGCTTTCCGTTTCGCAAGAAATTCAAATCATGCAAGAACTTCATCTTTCTCCCGTGCCCGCTCGGCGTTGAACGCCTTCGGATCTATTTCGTGATCGTGAGCGAAACGTTTTGGTACTGCTGGACATTTGTGGCGGCGCCCGTGCCGGTTACCTGAATGACATAACTGCCGGGCGTGGCTGTGTTCACAGAGTAGCTGCTGCAGCCGGTGGCCAGCAGCGCTGCCGCTGAAAGCACCAGGACCATGGCCGTGGTGAACATTCCGGCGCTGCGCTTGCGCAGGCGCCAGAAAACGAATCCGAAGAGCACGCTCAAGGGCAGGAACAAGCTGGCCAGAGAGACCTTCGAGCCGTCCGCCGGACGGTTCATGGCTGAACTTCCACCGCCCAATGGATTGTTCGTGTCGATGGTGAGCTGAACGCTCGCAGAGCCGCCCGACGTCAACTTCATGCTGGGGTTAGAGAAGTGGCAGAAGACTCCCGCAGGAAGCGAAGCGCAGCCTAGGCCAATGGTGTCAGTAAATGTCCCGTTGGAGTTCAGGTTGACGGTCACCGTGGCGTTCTGGGAGGTTGCCATACTCACACTGGAAGGGCTTACAGCCAATGTGAACTGTGTGGGAGTGCCGGAAACAGTGATAGCCGGCGAAGAGGACGGGGGGTGGTCCGCGTCTCCGCTGTAGTTGGCAATAATGTTGTAATTCACGCCACCGGTGAGATTTGGAGTCAGTGTCCCGACACCGCTGGCATCCAATGTGCCCGACCCGAGCTGGGTGGTGCCGCTCATGAAGGTGACAGTGCCGGTGGGCGGGACCCCGGCGGCGCTATTCAATACCGTCGATACAAGGACAACTTGCGGAGTGGGGCCGGTGGTGGTTGAGGAGCCCAGGCTGGTAGTGGTTGGAATGAGGCCGACAGTTTCGCTGATGGCGGTGGAAGTGCTGGGTGCGTCAGCCGGGTCGCCAATATAGCTCGCTGTGATTGAGTAGGTGCCGGGAGCCAACGTGGAGGTAGTGAAGCTGGCCGTGCCCGCGGCCAGGACTGCGGACGCGAGAGTGTTGCCGTTGGCGATGAAGTTCACGCTGCCGGTCGGAGTTCCGCCATTGCCTGTGACTTTAGCGGTGATGGTGACGGCTGCCCCGACCAAGGCTGGATCGGGTGTGACTGTAATAACGGTAGCCGTGGTGGCCAGCGAGACTGTGAGCGAGACGGGCAACGATGTGCTGCCAGCGTCATTGGCATCGCCCGTGTAGGTGGCAGTGATGGCGCAGGTGCCGGCCGCCAATGTTGAAGTGGTGAATGTCGCGACACCCGAGGGGTTCAAGGTCCCCGCACCGATCACATTGCCGTTGGCGAAAAAGTTCACGCTGCCTGTGGGCGCTCCGCCATTCCCCGTTACGGTTGCGGTGAAGGTGATGGGCGCCAGCACCAGCGCCGGGTTGGGCGCGACGACAAGTGCGGTCTGTGTGGTGGCCTGCGAGACGGTGAGGGGTAATGGCGCTGATGCGCTGCCCTGATTATTGGCATCGCCGCTGTATGTGGCCACGATCTGATAGCTTCCCTGCGCCAGCGCCGGAGTGATTGTCGCCGTTCCCGTGTTGCTAACCGGTGCACTACCAAGTTGCGTGGTACCTGAAGTGAATGTGACTGTGCCCGTGGGTGTTCCAGAACCTGAGGTCACCGTTACGGTTGCCGTGATCGTTTCCGGTCCGCCGGCAATGCCGGGGCTCGGTGTAGCCGTGACGGTGGTTGCGGTTTGCGCCTGCTTGACCACCTGGCTCAACGGCAAAGAGACGCTTGGCCCGTTATAGGAGTCGCCCGGATACGACACGGTGATGCTGTGCGTGCCCATGTTGAGAGTGGTGGTGGTGAAAGTCGCGACGCCCGGATTACCACTGAGCGTTCCCGTGCCGATCTGCGTGGCGCCATCGAGAAAACTCACTGTTCCAGTAGGCGCCGTGGTGCCGCTCGGAGGAATGGTCGCGGTGAATGTGACGGAGTTGCCGTAGAACGACGGATTGAGGCTTGAGGTCAGTATCGCGGTGGTCGGCGCCTGCACATCCTGATTGAGAACCGCCGAGGTGCTGCCCTGGATCTGTTTGGCGGCGTCGCCGTTGTAGACGGCGGTGATTTGATGCACGCCGGCCGTAAGCGTCGAAGTCGCGAACATCGCGACTCCACCGGCACTGATGGTTTGCGTGCTGAGGAGCGTGGCTCCGTCCATGAAGCTGACGGTGCCGTCGGGAGTCACGCCTCCACCGCCGGAGATGGTCACAGTGGCCGTGAAGGTAACGTTCTGGCCGACTGCGGAGGGATTCGCGGTTGTGGTCAAGCCGGTCGAAGTGCCCTCAAGAACGGTCTGGATGAGCGCCGGGGCCGAAGTGCTGGTGAAGTGCATGGTGTCGCCGTTATAGGTCGCGACGACGGAGTGAAGGCCGACCGCCAGCGTTGAAGTGGAAAAGGTGGCGACGCCCGACGCATTGACCGCCAGGCCGGTGGCCAATGTTGTTGGGTTGCCGCCAAAGGTGTCGGTAATGCTGACGGTTCCAGTGAGATTGCCGGTTCCGGCTCCGGTGACGACTGTGACTGTGAAGGTGACATTCTGACCGAATCCGGAGGGATCGGGATTGGACGCCAGGGGGGTGGTGGTGGAGTTGACAGGCTCGGCGGTCCCTATCAGTTCAATATCGAGCGGCGAGTTGGCCGCGACAATGCTCGGCCGCCTATCCTCGTAGACATCAATGTTGGGCATTTCTGTTTGATCGTTGGATAGCGTGGGAGTCGCCGCCGGCGCAAAGACCGCGCCGATGGCGCAATCCGCATTGACGGCCAGCGATGCGCCGCTGGTGCACGAATTTGCGACCGTAGGATCGATGGCCGCATCGACCGCAGGAGTGATTGCGGTCAGGTCGAGCGCGGCATTGCCGTCGTTTTCAACGGTCTCGTCCTGGGTTGCAGACGTGCTGCCCTGGCGAATGGGCGCGGTGTAATCGATCGCGACGAAGTTGCCCTGCATCTCGCGCACGACCATGTTGAGCGTGTCGGCAACATAGAGGTCGCCGACTCCGTCGAGGTAGAGACCGATGGGCCCGTAAAGCTGCACGGCCTGGAATTGACCGCCGGCATAAAACGTGTCGCCGCAGCCACTCTGCGCGATTGTAGAAATAAGCCCAGTGGCTGCGCTCACCTTGCGGATGGCCGCGTTCTGCGTCTCGGCGATGTAGACGTTGCCCGCCGCGTCAACCACGACACCAGAAGGCGACCATAGGTCGGCCTGGTTGGCGGCAACCAGTGTCGGCGGAATCGCCGGGCACTGCGTGGCGCCCGCGTTTCCGGTGCCGGCAAAAGTGGCGATTAAGCTGGCAGGCGTAATGACGCCGCCCACGGCCATGACTTCGCGGACGCGCTGGTTGGCGGAGTCGGGAATATACATGTTGCCGGAGGGGTCGAAGGCCACCGCATAGGGGAAGTTGAGCTCGGCGCTGGTCGCCACGATTCCGTCACCGTTGAAGGCACCCGTGCCGTTCCCGTTGGTAAAGCCGTTGCCGGCGATGGTCGTAATGTCGCCGGTGGCGGCGCTGACTTCGCGAATGCGCTGGTTGCTGGTGTCGGCGATGTAGACGTTCGCGCCGGCGTCGAGGGTCACGCCCAGCGGCTGGTTGAGCGTAGCCTGCGTGGCCGGGCAGCTGTCACCTACCGCATCGCTTTTTGAGCCACAAACGATGCCAGGGTTACTGCCGGCGATGGTAGTGATGACGCCCGTGGCCGCGCTGATCATACGGATGACATTGTTGCCGGTGTCGGCGATATAGAGATTTCCCGCGCCGTCCAGAGCCACGTCTCCGGGGCTGCTGAGCGTGGCACTGGCCGCCGGTCCGCCGTCGCCTGTGTAGGCTGGGTTGCCGTTGCCGGCGATGGTCGAGATGATCCCCGCGCCGGTGCAGGTGGTTCCCTGAATGGTGGCGCTGGTTGCACTGGCGCACACCATGCGGATGCGGTTGTGCAGGCTATCAGCGATGTAGAGATTTCCGGCTCCGTCGACCGCGATACCGCTCGGCAGGTAGAGCTCAGCTTGCGTGGCCGGACCGCCATCACCGACCGCTGTGTAGAGACCGAGTTGCCCGGCCACCGGCAACATGTTGCCGCTTACGAGCACGCCCAGGCCTCCGGTTCCTGTGCCGGAAAGGTAGGCAGTGCCCAGGACAGATGGGCCAGTGCCGACTGTGGGCGTTCCAACTAGAACGACAGCTCCGAGACGCAGCCCCGGCGCCGCAGGCGTGAACGTGACCGACGCCGTACAGGTGGCTCCCTGCGCAAGTGCGGCCGAAGCGCAGTTCGCCGCGCCTGTGCCCGCGGCGAAATCTCCCGACGGCGAGCCGAGAGTAAGAATCTCAACGCTCGTGACCGTGCCCGCGGTAGCCGCCGTTACAGTGATGCCTTGATTGCCGGTGGTTGCTCCGACCGGCTGCGCGCCGAATTGCGCATGCACGCCTGCGGCCGCGACCAGAATCGATGCGCCGAGAACGAGGACGCGGATGTTCAGAGACCGCCAGATCAAACTGCTGCCGAAAAAATGACTGCGCTTGCAATGGTCATCAAAAGCTGCCTGAAAAAAATTATTGCGATTAATGGATCCAATCTTGTGCTGCATACACGGCTCCGTTCACGGCCTCTCGGTGCGTCTTTTTTCCACCCGGAATGCTCTAGCCGGCGCACCAACACCGGTCGGAACGAACCTGACTGGGAGTGGGGCGCTGCCGACTTGAAGCCCACAGAAGCAAGAGTGTCGAAACAGCTTCCGGGCCCAATTCGAGGGCGGAGACTTATCGTCTCATAATTACCTTTGTGCGCTAATTAATGTTCGAGGGTAATACCACCATAGTCGTAGTCATATCTTTGGTTCTACGATTTGAATTACCTTTGTACTAATTTGAGCCATTTCAGGCACTTTACGGCCTAAATTCCCGGGCTTAGCTTCGACCGATGAAGGTGCTCTCCTCTGAGTCAGAGTTACTTGCAACCGTCGAAAAATAACGGCGATGCTGAGACCTGTTGCCGGAGGGTCGGCTTTTTCCGTTGAGGCTCAAAACTTGCCTGTGCTAGCCTTGCGCTACTTCCCCCCGGGCGCGTAGGACGCAGCCGGGATTTCCCGAAGATCTCAAAGCGAGGTTCTGACGATGGCAACTGTGTCGCACAGTGCGGCTGCGCGTCCGGCGGTTCACTTTGCCGGGCGCAATGGCCTGGTGGACAAGTATTTCTATTTTTCGATGTCGCTGCTGGTGGCGGGGATCGTGGTGTGGGGATTCAACCATACGGTTGACCAGAACCTGTTCCATCCCGCGGTGCCACGGCCGCTGATCCTCTGGTTTCATGGCGGAGCGTTTTCAACGTGGGTGCTGTTTTTTATCTTTCAGTCGACGCTGGTGCGCACGCACAACGTGAAGTGGCACCGGTTCTTCGGATGGTTTGGCGCGGGGCTGGCCACGGCGATGGTGGTGCTGGGCGTGATGACCGCGATCGTCATGACGCGCTTTGACTCCCATACGCTCCACGAGCCTGGCGGGGACGCCTTTCTGATCGTTCCGTTCTACGATGTGGCGGCCTTCGCGACGTTGTTCACGTTGGCGGTCCTCTGGCGCAAAAAGCCGGAGTTGCATCGGCGGCTGATCTTCGTGGCCACCTGCGGGCTACTGGCTGCAGCATTCGGCCGCTTCCCGTACCTTAGCGACCACAACCTCTTTTACGCGGGCGTGGACGCGGTGATCCTGCTCGGAGTGGTGCGGGATCTTCTGGTGAACCGGCGAGTGCACAAGGTCTATCTGATCGCGGTGCCCGCGTTGATCCTTTGCCAAGCCGTTGTCGTTTACACCATGGCTAACGGGTCAGCCTGGTGGTTGAGGATTGCGGACAGGGTGCTGGGATAGCGCGGCGAGCGGCGAGTTCTGCGTTGAGCTGCGGCCTGAAGTCCTCCTTTTGCCATTTAGACTAGATAGGTTATGGCCACCCTGAAAGCCGTGCGCGGGACGCGCGACCTGCTGCCTCCGGAGACGGAGCTGTGGAATCGCATCGAGACGACCGCGCGCCACGTCTTTGCCCGCTACAACTTCGACGAAATTCGCACGCCGATCTTTGAAGACACGGCGTTGTTTGCGCGGAGCGTGGGCGAGGAGACGGACATTGTCTCGAAGGAAATGTACACATGGGAAGATCGCGCGCGCGCGCAATCGGAGAAGACGCAATCGCTGACCCTGCGGCCCGAGAACACGGCCGGAGTGGTGCGCGCCTATATCGAGCATGGGCTGGGCGAAAGCGGGCAGTTGCAGAAGCTTTATTACTTCGGTCCGCAATTCCGCAGAGAACGGCCGCAAAAGGGGCGCTACCGGCAGTTCTGGCAGATCGGGGCGGAAGTGATCGGCCCGCCATCGTCGGGAAGCGAATCGCCGTTGCGCGACGCGGAAGTTCTGGAAATGCTGGCGACGCTACTGAATGAGCTGAAGATCGAGGGCTGGACGCTCGAACTGAACTCGGTTGGCTCGGCGGCGGATCGGGCGAATTATAACGACGTGCTGCGTGCGGCGTTGATCGATGTGGCCCCGAGGATGTGCGGTGACTGCCAAAGGCGCGCTGTGACCAACCCACTGCGCGTGCTCGACTGCAAAGTGCCCGAGGATCAGCCGATCATTGAGAAGCTGCCGAAGATCGGCGACTCGCTTGGCGAAGACTCGAAGACACACTTTGCCGCTGTGCTAGTGGCGCTCGACGCGGCAGGCGTGCCTTACAAACTGAATCATCGCCTGGTACGCGGCCTGGACTACTACACGCGGACGACATTTGAGTTCACGCACGGTGGACTTGGAGCGCAAAATGCACTGCTTGGCGGCGGGCGCTATGACGGATTGAGCGAGGCCATCGGCGGGCCGAAGGCGCCGGGCATCGGCTTTGCGATGGGCCTCGACCGGCTGGTGCTGACCATCCAGGCCGCGGAACTCAACCAAAAGGCTGCCCCACCGCAGGTGGCTGATGCTTACGTCGCGCCGATCGGCGAGAGTCTCAACACCGCCGCGCTGGTTTTGGCGCGCGAGTTGCGTAAAGCAGGGCTGCGCGTTGAACTCGGCGACGGCAGCTTCCGACTGAAGAAGTCCTTTGAAGCCGCTGATAAGGTTGCCCGCAACATTGTCATTCTGGGCGAGGACGAGCATCGATCCGGTATCCTGACAGTGAAGGACTTCACAACAGGTACACAAACAAAAGTTCCTCGCGCGGAGCTGGCGACAGTATTGAAATCCTAGAGACTTCTCCGTAGAAATATTGCCATCGATCCGCTCCAGGACGCCAGTTTGAGGATCTATGCGCCGAAAAGTTCTATTCGGATTTGCGGGGTTGCTTATTGCAATTGCAGCATTCACCCTCGGCTTCGAATTGAGGCATGACGGGACCGCCGACCAGAGCCAGTCGGTGCTTCCCGAAACAAAATCGCCCCAACCATCAGTTAACAGCCACGGCGTTACACCGACCGAGCCGCTTGCACCGCCCATCTCCGGCCATAAGTATCACGCTCTTGACTTGTTGAGGATGAGGCCCTTCCCGGATCAAGATCGGCTCGTGTTGCTGAATGTCGTTTCGCAGCCGAACGCGGTTTATGGGGATGTCGTCGACTACATAACACTGCGCAGGGGAATACCAGAAGAAGCAAATGCGAGGGGTGTGCGTTTTAAGGGGATGTTCGGCCCTAGATTATGCATTTATGACGTAATCGAAGCACTGCCGGGAGATGGCGTCATGGAACAGACCGCAGTTGGACAAATTGCAGTTGAGCTGAGTCCCGGCGTCTCACCACCAGGGAATGAAAACAACTGGAATGTCGAGCCGGACGGATTTCAGGAAGTGACAGCCAGCGACGGCACAGTTCTTCATCTACCAAAGATTCGTTTCTGGAGCTATGAATGATCGAATGTTAATGCTTTTGGGATTGCGAAAAGCCACTCAGTAGTGAGCTCGCCTTACGCAAGTCCTCGGCAGTTAAAACTCCACTCATCGGAATCGTGGGGATTCCATTGTGGTACCACATGAGCCAATAGAGGCGACCTCTGTCTGGTTTCGGAGACCGCTTATCGACGATGTGCTCAAGCCAGAGGCTGTGCTCTCCAACCTCCGCAAGAGGCCCTTTCAGCGCGCTTCCTCTCACTTTCGATCCAAGGTGCGAGAAGCCACGCTTCATGTCTGTCTTGAATCTCGCATTCTCGCAAGTGAAGTTCTTTGGCTTGCCATTTAATACCAGACGATGCTTCTCGGCCATTTGCCCTCGCAATTCAATTTTTGAATGGCAACGGATCGCCAAGGGTGAATCATAATTCATCCCTTACAATGAACTTACTGTGGCACTCGACTTTTTAGGGAATCTCGAACGGACCCAAATGTGCGGAGAATTGCGCGCCACCGATGCGGGCAAGCAAGTGGTGCTGATGGGCTGGGTGAACCGGCGCCGCGACCACGGCAACCTCATCTTTCTCGATCTGCGCGACCGCACAGGAATTGCGCAGGTGGTGCTGGACCACGACCTGATTCCCGAGGGCCACGCCAAGGGCGAACAGGTACGACCGGAGTACGTGGTGGCAGCGGTGGGCAAGGTGACACTGCGCGACAAAGACGCCATCAACCCTAAAATGCCGACGGGCGAGATCGAAATTGAGGCCACGGAAATTCGCGTACTGAACGACACGCGGCTGGCGCCGTTTTCACCGTCGGAAGAGGCGATCCAGAACGAAGAAGTGCGGCTCAAATACCGTTACATCGATCTGCGGCGGCCCGAAATGCAGCACAACTTCAAGCTGCGCCACGAGATTACGCTGGCCATTCGCGAAAGCCTGAGCAAGCAGGGGTTTCTCGAGATCGAAACGCCGATCCTGACCAAGTCGACGCCCGAGGGCGCGCGCGATTTCCTGGTGCCGAGCCGCGTTCATCCGGGCGAGTTTTACGCGCTGCCGCAATCGCCGCAGATCTTCAAGCAGATCCTGATGATTTCGGGCTTCGACAGGTACTTCCAGATCGCACGCTGCTTCCGCGACGAGGACCTGCGCGCCGACCGGCAACTCGAGTTCACGCAGGTTGACCTCGAGATGAGCTTCCCGCAGCAGGATACGGTTTTCGGCGTGGTGGAGCAGTTTATGAAGGCGGGCTTTGCGGCGGCCGGCATCGATCTACCGATTCCCTTCCCGCGCATTACCTATGACGAGTCGATGCGGCGATACGGGACCGACAAGCCTGACCTGCGGTTGCCGGGACTTACCGACGTGCGGCCGGCGTTTACCGATGATGCACTGGCTACGCTGCAGATCGATCCCGCGCTTCCAGTGCTGGCATTGCGCATTCCCAGCGTGGGCGAGCTGAGCCGCAAGGAGCGCGAGGACAATCATCCGCTTTTTGACCAGAAGAAGGGCGCGAAGTTTATCGACGATTTCAAGCGTCTCCAGAAGAGCTTCTCTGAGGCTGCTGCGAAAGTGCGCGAGCTGGCAAGCGCGGCGGAAGCGGACTTTGTCATTGTGGTCGCCGGCGATCCTGCGCATCACATCAAGGCCAGCGACACCAAGTTTCCCGGGCGGCTTTCGGAACGTGAGATCAATTTGTACGCAGCGGCTGGCAACTTCCGCGCGGAGCTGGCGAAGAAGTATGCCGATCGGCACGGCGCTTTTCGTGTGACCGATGAAGTGGTAGCAGCCGCAGCGGCGCGGAGCGCTGAGCTTGAGCTGATTGACGGTAGTAGGGCTTTCAATCCGATGTGGCTCACCGATTTCCCGATGTTCGAGTACGATTTGGCTTCGGCAAAGTGGATGCCCGCGCACCATCCGTTTACTGCGCCGATTGAGGCCGACATGGCGAACCTCAAGAGCGATCCGGCGAGCGTGCGCGCCAACTGCTATGACCTGGCAATGAACGGGCTCGAACTGGGATCGGGGTCGATTCGTATTCACCGCAAGGACGTTCAGCAGCAGATTTTTGCCTCGCTCGGCATCAGCGAGGAAGAAGCCAAAGCAAGATTCGGCTTCTTCCTTGACGCGCTGGAATATGGAACACCGCCGCACGGCGGCATCGCGCTGGGCCTCGATCGCATTGTGATGCTGCTGGCCGGCGCGAGCAACCTGCGGGAAGTGATCACGTTCCCCAAGACGGCGAAGGCCATCGACCTGATGGCGGAAGCGCCGACGCAAGTGAGCGAGCAGCAGTTGAAAGAGCTGCACATTCGCGTGGCGCTGAAAAGCTGATTTACCCTGCGAGGATTCACTCGGCAGCGGTTGGGAAGCGCGCTGAGTCTGTGGTATATTTTTTGAGGTGCGGATACGATTTTTCGCTTCCGCCGGAAGTCGCGCAGGAACGTCGACAGCGCGGCTTTTTGAATCCCTCTGGACGCGTAGCTCAACTGGCAGAGCATTCGGCTCTTAACCGACAGGTTGAAGGTTCGATTCCTTCCGCGTCCACCATTGCAATCAATCAGTTAGGCCGCTCCCCTTCCGCGCTCCCAACCGATACCGGGGAAAATACCAAGGACCCCGCTTCAATTCCGCTCCCGTTGATGCTCTCAACCGCTCCCCGCAATTCGTTCAAAGAGAAGTGACCGTACCGGGCAGCCATGAGCACCATCGTGGACGTGCTCCAGCCTACGATCTTCGCAACCTTGGCAATCGGGGTTCCGGCGTTCAGCATCCGGGAGACGGCAGTGTGCCGCAGATCGTGAAACCGGCAAGCAAGGGGCGCGATCTTCTCTTCCGAGTCCGTCTCTTCCGTCTCGCCTTTCAGAATCCGCGCTGCCCTCAGTCTGGCCGCTTCCCATGCTTCCTTGATGCTCCCGATTGGCTTGGTGGGGTCGACGTGGTAAGCCTTAGGCGAATCCAAGAACCCATCCCCCGCACCTCCATACCGCTCCGAAGGAAATACATAGTGCTCCGGCTTGCGCTTCGGGAAGTGCGTTGCCCAAAAGCTGAGAGCGGCCATTGCCCTCTGACTGAGGGGAATCACGCGGCCTGTTCCGGCAGCCGTCTTGTCTTTGCCCCATTTCAGGCAGCGATTCTCAAAGTCCACACAGCCCCATTGCAGCGTCCGAATCACGCCGTACCGTGCCCCGGTTTCAATCGCCAGGGTGACGAATGGAACCAGAGACCGGGAGCGAGACTGACTGCAAGCCTGTAGCAGCGCCGCTTCCTCTTCCGTGTTGATGGCCCGCCCAATATCATCCCGCGTGGGCAGCATCTTCACTTCCGGCTGCAACCGCGCCCACTGTCCCCCACGTTTCAGAATCGCCCGGAGTGTCCCCACTTCAAGGTTGACCGTCTTTGGCGAAGCATCTTCATCAAGCCGTTTTTGCTGGTAACGCGCAACATCCCGCGCGTCCAAGTCGCAAATCAGCTTGCGGCCTAGTTCCGGGAGTAAATGAGCAAGGTTGGCCTGTTCGATCTTCACCGAGCGCGGCGCAAGTGTGGCCTTCTTCAACTCCAGCCATTCATCGGCTGCAACGGAGAGTAGAAGGGGTTGCCGCTGCTTCCTAATGCCCGCTGCGCCCTCTTCCAATGCTCTGCGGCGCTTATCTTCGATCTTGAGAGCAAGCGTCTTAGAGCGGGTTCCCGTGCTCTCCCGGATACGCTGCGCGTGGAAGAGAAAATCCATTGTCCAAACCTTGCTGCCTTTGTAGCGAAACACGGCCATAGCTCATTTCTCCTTTTTCGGCGGCACAAGGTCGCCTTTGGTGACTGCGCGGGTCAAAAAGCGCGGGTCAATCCCCGTTTTCTTTGCAACCCACTGTTTCCAATCCTGCCGGGTAGCTGTAGATTTCCATTTCTTGATCGCTGCCGATGTGCGGGCAATCTTGTTCCTGCGCTCACTTGCGATTCGCTCATGGGTTCGCGCTATCGCCGTAGCAGCATTTCCGCACCTGCGAGAGCAGTAGACCTTTTGCGACGCGCGTTTCTTGACGTAATACCTGCCGCACCGTGCGCAAGGACCGGCAAGCTCTTCACAGTGCGGATTCAGAGCGAAGAAACCGAATGCGATCCATGCTTGGGTTTCGGGAGTGAGCTTGCATGAACCGTCCGACATCTTCCGATACACACGCTCCTGTCCCACATGATCCGCGAGCCGTCCGATTTCGGGATGGATGTGCATGAATGCCCGTCCGCTATTCGAGGGCATCCAGCGGCCAACACAAAGGATTTGCAGCGGTGTGAGCAAATCCTTGTGACTTCCCCACATCATCTTTTCAAGATCGGGACCGGAATCCTGCCACGCCTTTACAAGCTGCCGCAGGTGCTCCCTCAGTTCCGGCTGTTCGCTCGAATTGAGCAATTCGCAGAACCGTTCAAGGTCATCCTTGCTCTGTTCTCCTGACACGAACCGCGAAGGGTTTTCGGCGAATGCGACTGTTGGCAGATACGGTGTTTTCGGCTGCTGGAATCGCTTCATGGAATATGAATAGCACGGAATCGAACACAAGAGCAACTAAAATATATCGACAGGCACTTACGATATTCGATAGCATCTATTTGAAACTTAGAGCAAACCGCATTTCTGGAGGATCAAATGCCCGCATCGCTGCAAACGTCAAAGTTGAACTCGCTGCCGCAAGCTGCCGCGCGGCTCGGAATCAGCGTCAAATGTTTACGATCATGGATTTATCGGCGGGAAATTGAATACGTCAAGGTGGGCCGCGCCGTGCGAATCTCTGACACAACCATCGAGAAAATCATCAACCGTGGCACCATGCCCGTGCTGGAGCGGCGCTAATGGCTTCGACGGAGGTGAAAGCGCCGAGGTTCGGCGCGGCGATACGGGACGGTCTAAGACTAGTTGGTCTAGGCGAGTTGCTTTCGCGGCCCGTGGTCCCGGTGGACTATGTTTTGCAGGAGCGTCTGGTAGCGGGGAGCATCTCAATTATCGCAAGCAAGCCAAAATGCGGAAAGTCTACCCTTGCACGTAACCTTGCCTTGGCCGTAGCCAGGGGAGAGAGTTTCCTTGGCTGGCCCGTCAAGCAGGGCGCGGTTTTGTATCTGGCCTTGGAAGAGCGAGCTGAGGATGTGGTCGCTGATTTTCGCGCAATGGGAGCAACCGGGAGCGAGGATATTCAGATCGCCGATGCCGGGACAATCCCGGACGTGGTGGCGATCCTTCAGGATAAGAAACCCGTGTTGCTCGTGGTCGATCCCTTGTTCCGGTTGGTTCGCATCCAAGACGGGAACGCATACGCGGAAACCTATTCGGCATTAGGCCCATTGATAGACATAGCGCGGCAAACAGGGACGCATATTCTCTGTCTCCACCATTCGAGCAAATTGGCAAAGGCTGAGGCTATCGACGCGCCCATCGGCAGCACGGCGCTAGGCGGGGCTGTCTCTACGCTGATGGTCATGAGGCGCACTGAGTCTTATCGCACGCTGCAAACAGTCCAGCGAATCGGCACCGACTTGCCGGAAACGGTTCTGAGGTTCGACCCGGTGACGCGGCTGCTTTCATTGGGTGGACTCCGTGAGGGTTTCGAGGTTGCAAACGTTAGCGAGGAAATTCTGAGAGCCTTGGCGGACAAGTCCATGACGGAGCCGGAAATTGACGACGCTATCGAGGGCAGAACCACTGTCAAGCGGCGGGCGCTGCGCGAGCTAACCGGCAATGGAAGAATTGCCCGTTCGGGGCGTGGGAAACGGGGAGATCCGTTCCGCTATGAAAAAGCTAGTTCCCTTGTTCCCGCCCCGATGGGAGAAACCGGGAACAAGATACCAATTGAGAGTGCGTCCGAAGAGCCGAGCGGGGATGAAAAAAAGGTTGTTCCCGCTATCCGTAACATCGACGGGAACAAGGGAACAAGCAATTCTTCCCCTATCGAACAGTGCGTAAACACTGACGAATTGCTTGTTCCCGCAAAGACGGGAACTCCCCTCAATTCTGAGAAGGCGGGGACGAGCTTTTCGGAGGAGGTTTGGTTGTGAGCGCGGCCTTGGAACTGATTCAAGTTGTCGAGTTGGCTGGCGGTCGATTCATGGTCGATGGTGACCGCCTGGGAATTGCTCCGAGGGAAGCCGCCGCGCCTGTGATGGAAGAGCTACGCCAGCATAAGGCGGAACTGCTTGCCGAACTTGCCCGCCGTCCGGCCATGCCTGCCGGTGTGCGGCTCATTCGCTGGGAACCAAAGACCGCCCCCGTCCGATTGTCGGAGTGCTCAACCGTCACGGATGTTGATCTTTTCATCCGCACGACGCTGGCGCAGTTGGAAGCCCGTCTGAGTGGCAAAGACTGGATGGATGGGGGCTGGGGATTGTCGGGCCTGCTCGCCCGCTTGGAGGCTTGCGGCTGCCGTGTCGCCCTTGACGATCCACGAAAGGCACTGCAATGACCGCCGCCAAACAATTCGCTATCGGCGCAAAGGTGCGCTTGCGTGGCTGTGCATTTGGGGAACCCGGAGCGGCCCGCGTCCGATATTGGACAACCCCGACAACGCGGCAGTGACAGGCGGACAGCCTGCAACCTACCGGACAGCGCCGGAGCCTCACCAGCGGGGAGCGTGCGCGATTGTGGGGCATTGCAGGGAGAACGGCGCGGACACCCTTGCGAGAATCGCATCTGATGCCGCGCTATCATAGGGCCGTGGGAATGTTTCTATGGCCTCAATCAGATTCAGACTCGATTTGTCGATTGAGTGCGCGGGCAATAATCACGCGAGCCGAAGGGGAAGAGTCATGACGTGGGAAGACGACGCATTGTCAGCATACGAGCAGAACAGAGCCAAGGTTTTAGAGAGCAACAAACTGGCTTCTCAAAGGACGTTGTTGCTCGACAAGCAATCACCTCATCAATGGGATGCGCTTTTGGAGGCATTTAAGAAGCATTGTGACAATCTAAACATCAAGGCGGGTCGGCCGATTGTGCGGTCCGTTGCTACACAAACAAATCATCTAAAGATTCTTCGTGAGGATCGCACTAAGGTTGAAGGAGTATACGTTCCCGAAACGCGGAAAGTTAAGTTTTCAAGCACTGCCGTCTTTTTTGGTGAACCAGAATACGAGCTGGTTGCCCGGTCTATTGACGGGAACGAACTCGTTGCTTGGTCTGATCTGAAGACGCGTGAGTTAGAGCAAAGCGAAGATGTGGCGCGGTCGGTACTTCACAAATTTCTCAGCGCGGAAAATAGCCTAAGCGAATGAATAAGCCCCCAGGTGACTTACCAGCGGTCGGCGAGCCCGATCGCTCGGATATTCGGAGCGTTGCGTTATTGCGGCTTGGGGGGGTGATCCTCAAACCATTTCCGCGCCCGTTCCTGGGTTTGCAGCAAAACCGATGGCGTTAACTTGGCGGCAGCGGCGTCTCTGTAATTTGCGGCCCATTTTTGATTGGCGTTCCCCAGCATTCCCGGAGCGGCAATGTCAAGCCAGAAATACGACTCTGCGAAGTCTTGCGGTACACCATGGCCGGTGTAGTACAAGACGCCGAGGTTGTATTGCGCATTTGCATCGCCCTGCTCAGCGGCCTTGCGATACCACGTTGCAGCCTGCGTGTAGTCCCGTGTCACACCTTGGCCACGGTCGTAAAGCAGGCCAAGGTCGTATTGCGCCATAACTTCGCCTTGCTCCGCAGCTTTGCGATACCAAGCAGTCGCCTGTGCGTAGTCCTGTGGGACGCCATGACCAGTGTTGTAGAGGAAGCCGAGATTAAATTCTGCGTCGGCAAGACCCTGTTCGGCTGCCTTGCGATACCACGTTGCCGCCTGAGTATGGTCCTGCGGTACTCCTTGGCCAAGGTCGTAAATCAATCCAAGGTTGAACTGTGCTTCGGCATCTCCCTGGTCTGCTGCTTTGCGATACCACGTTGCCGCCTGCGCATGGTCCTGCGGTACTCCTTGGCCATCGTCGTAAAGCAATCCAAGGTTGTTTTGTGCGTCCGCATTCCCCTGATTGGCAGCCTTCCTGTACCACGTTGCCGCCTGCGCATGGTCCTGCGGTACTCCTTGGCCATCGTCGTATGCTCGTGCTACAGAGTCTTGTGAAACGGCATCGCCAGCGTTCGCTTTTGCCAGTACCGCTGGATCAATCCCTTTGATTTGGACCGTGACAGGGATGGTTGAATGGGTCGCAGAGGATTCATGGCAGCCACCAATAGCCGATAGCGCCACGGCCATCGAAAGGATCAGGAGAGCAACCTTATTGACGGAGATCTTCCCGTGCAAACGCATATCGATTCGCCTTTCTGCGATAGAGAGTGTATGCGCTAAATATAGCGCAAAGGCTAATCCGATCATGAACGCATGGCAAAGGACATCTGTGCGGCAACGGGCGAGCGCATCAGAAAGCTGCGCCGCGCCCGGAACTGGCGGCAGATCGACCTTGCCGAACAGTCCGGCGTCCATGAGGTGCATATTTCAGACTTGGAGCGCGGTACACGGGAGCCGGGGCTGCGCACCCTCAGCAAAATCGCCTCTGCCCTCGATACAACGCTCTCGGAACTGCTGAGGGGATTGTAACGCTGCCATCCTATCGAGCAGTTGCCAATGGCTTGAAAACAAATCTTCACTCCGAATCGAGCCGAGAATGCGCCTCGCTCTATGGCCATCTGTTGACATCTGCTGACAGGCATGGGAAAACAGACCAGAGGGAAGAGATGCCCATAGCAACCGCGCCGCAAATGCTAGACCGTGACTGGTTCACCGTGGGGCAGGCCGCAGCATACCTGCAAGTGAGTACCCGGACGATTGCCCGCTATATCGACCGGGGAACCCTCTCCGCCTCTCAACTCGTGCCCGGCGGGTCCATTCGCATCTCGGTTACCAGCATCGAAAAAATGCTCGAAAAAACACGGCACTAAATTGCGCTTTTCCTCTCCCAGGTTCTCTAGATTTTTGGGGAACAGTGAGAGCGAAACCGCGAGCTTTGCTCTGTGCAGCCGGGAACCTTCCTCTGATTCGCTCGAAATGTGAACACCGAGATTTACTCGTCCGTCCGATTCGAGAATTGATTCTCTTGCCTGCGTAACGTGCGTCTCGAATTCCTTCGCCGACAACGCCGCTGGATGGTTCACAGTGTCGCTGGGGCGTGATTCGATAAATCCGCTTCCCGGTACAAATCCGCTTCCCGGTACCGCTTCTGCAACTCAGCCATCTTCTCGCGGCTTGTGCAGCTAGGCGGGTGGTAGCCGCGTTCGATGTTGACGATGGTGTGCCGGCTGATCCAAAGAACCTGAGCCATCTCGGCCTGAGTCCAGCCGCGCGATTTGCGCCAGCGCCGCCACTCTCCAGCATAGTCGCGCCGAGGATCGCCGTGGATGCGCTGGCGGTGTGTCATGATGGACTCTTCGTCAATTCTATCGAAAAAAATGCTGGCCGTGACCAAAGAATAAACCCGCACTGCGTTGAACTTTTGTGCGATATTACACTTCCAATTTCCCCGAAAATTTTGGAAGCCGTGTGATCGCCTCTGAAGCTCCCAAGCTCTCACACCCCGTGGGTAAGGACAACTTCAGGCCATCGGGCCGGACTGCCCGCAGAAACCCGCGCCGCGTCCGCAAGGCTCCCCCCAAGGGTAGGCCGAGGAGTTGGACGCGCTCAGAGGGGCTTGCAGCGCGATTGCGCCCCATCCTGCGCCGCTGTCTGCTCTGCGGCGGAACTGTTCTGAGATATACGGGCCGCGCAAAACGGCGCTGCGGCTGAAAGCATACCGGGGAAAATACCGGGGACCCTTGGCAGCAAACCGGAGTTATCGAGAGTAGTGGCAACAGGCGCGGAACCCGCATAAACACAGGGTTCCGAGCAATTCAGAGTCAACCGCAGTCAACGGCAGAAATTGGCTGTCCTGCAACTCTTAACCGACAGGTTGAAGGTTCGATTCCTTCCGCGTCCACCACCATTGCATGGAGCAGCCGCTCGCAATGGTCCCTTCCTGACCGCCAGCTTCGCATCTCTCACCGCACATTGCGGACTCAGGATTTCGTCGTGCTGGCTTTTGACATAAAGGCAGGGAGCAGCCAATTGGGATTGACAGGTTTATGAGGTGGTGAAAGATGGTGCGCCCGGAGAGATTCGAACTCCCGACCTAACGCTCCGGAGGCGTTCGCTCTATCCAGCTGAGCTACGGGCGCGCTCTTCTAGGATAACGCAATTCGAAGTGCGTTGAGCTAAGCCGGGTTGGGTGCGCTTTGCTCTGTTGCAAACGATCCGTGGAACGCCGGTCAAGCGAGAGTACAATTTTCGCATTGATCCGGTCCATCGGTTTTCTGGCGGCTTTGTATTTCGCTGCGCTCGTCTGCGGGCAAGGGCAGGCTGTGCCCGGCCGAGACTCTGTGCCCGACGCGGGCCTGAGGCGGTTCGAGATCGGCGGCCAGGCGGCGGACTTGCACTTTTCAAGCTATGACCCGGAAGGGCCGAGCTCGCAGCCCGGATTTGGAGTTGGCGCAGCGGTCAACCTCAAACCGGCCCTCGCTTTCGAATCCAGGCTGAACCTCACGCCATTCGTCAATTGCCACTTTTCAGCCGTCTGCGGCGGGCACGCAGCGGAGTTTCTGGTCGGCGCGCGGGGCGAGGCGCGCAGCCGGCGGTGGGGCCTGTTTGGCGAAGCCGAACCCGGCTTTGTGAGCTGGAGCGAGGCCACGACTTCAGTGACGCTCTCAAGCCAGACTTACAACCCCATTCGGCAACGGCGGACGTTCTTTGCGATGGAACTCGGCGGCGGATTGGAGTATTTACCCGCTCCTCGTGTGCATCTGCGCGCAGATTTGAGCGATTTGTTGATCAAATACGACGGCAGTCAACTCTATACCGAGAATGGGCCCACCTATCTTTCGTGCTTCGAATGCAAGCGGTGGATCGACAACCTGCATGCGACGGCAGGCGTTTATTGGAGCCTGGGAAAGCCCCTTTCGTAGACTCCGCCGGACGTGCATGCCACGCCGAGCCACAGGTTGTTTGACAAAGCGAACTTTGCAGTTCTTACCGTGAGCCTGCTCGGGCAGGCCTCAGATGCGATTTCGACCCAGCGTTTCAGGAAGCGGGGGTTTGAGGAGCAGGATCCGCTGGCCAAGCCGTTTGTTGACCAGGGCTGGCCGGGACAGATCGGACTGGCGGCGATTGATAATGCGGCGCAACTGTCAGTGATGTTCTTCCTTCACCGCACGAACCACCACCGCGTGGAAAGGCTCGTGCCTATCACGTTCGGGGTTGCAAGCGGTGTGATGGGGTATCGAAACGACCAACGATAGGTTACGGCGCCGTTCGGATTCGCTCAGAGCGAGCGTTGAAGCGGGACCAAGCGGCGGCGGGACTGAAGATTGTCCCGCCGGGCCGTGGCAATGGAGCGGACGCCTAAGAGATAAGGCTAAAAGTGGTGGGAGAGAGTGGCGATGATCGTGTAGTCCGCGAAGAAGGCGTCGCCATGGAGGGTGTTTGACATCGCCTCGGGGTAGCTTTGCGGCCGATCACGGTAGATGGCCCACGGTCCGTTGACTGAAAGCGTGTCGTGCTTGTAGTTGAAGATCAGGCCTGGATCGAAGGAGAAGATGAATCCCGGCCGGCGGAAGCCGTCGCTCGCGCCAATGAGATCGTGGACCGGAACGCCCTCGCCGCGAATGCCGGCGCTGAATGCCAGCCCTCTGAGCGCTCTCACCTTCGGAACCATCTGGACGATTCCGGCACGGTAGAGGTATTGGTCAACCGAAGAATCAATACCTTGCCCGGGCTGGGAGCGGAAAGAAGCCACTCCGTTGGTATCGGCCGGGCTGGCCAGGTAATTCCCTTGCGCGTATGCGGTGGCCGTGTGCCAAAGCGCCTGATAGGCCTGGGAGCCGACGCTGAAGGCCCACTCACCGTCGCCAGGCTGCAGGGATGGATCGGCAGTGGCGATGACGGTCTTGCCCCCCTGGGTTGCCGGATCCGTGTAGTTGTCCTTTCCGGTGGGCAACTTGATCTGCGCGTTGATGGCGATGTTCCCGCCATGCTCTGTGGGAGGCCGGAACAGCCAGGACTCGACTCCGACCGTGATGTCGCCCAATCCGGTCACCCTGAAGATGCCATCCGGCGGGTAGAGCTGGTTGCGCGAGCCGTTGAAGATCGGCACGTCGCCGATGATGCTCCAGCGATGCGACAACTGGTACTGGAAGGCGACGTCGAAGATGTTCTGGTGGTTTTCAATCGCACTAGCGCGAGGGATTTCCGTGCTGCCCTGGAAATACTTGTTGGAATTGAAGACGCGATAGCCGACGTCGATGGTCAAGTTGTGAATCCAGCTGCCGCCGCCGGGCGAAGCCTCGTTACCGCCGCCGGTAATCAGTTCGTCGAATGACCGCTGATTGCTGTGAGCGGCCACGCATCCCTGGGCACCGGCCCATTGGGCGCCGATCACGCCGATGGCGAGGGCGAAGAGCAGACCTTTGGTGTTGAAGAAAGACATGGTTGACCTCCGGAGATTCATTGCCTGATTCAACCCCTGGGGAAGCGGGGCTTTCATCGCGAAACCGTTCAATGAGACCTGACCATACGCGACCGCGAAATAGTTGTCCTCAGCCTTAAGGTGGAGGAAGGTTTCAAACCTTGTTCGGGACGGGCCCAATGCGGGTGGAATGGAGATCCGGAGGCACAGGTCGGCAGGGCTAGGGCCCACATGGAGTTTCTTTGACTTTTGAGAGAGTTGGGGCTCGCACCCCTTCAGACTGGCCCATTACCCGGGCCGGTCATTCGTTGACTTGGGGCTGATTTTTGAGTATTCTAGAGGTCTTGCGCGGTGTTGCGCCTGGGGTCTCGGTGTGCTCACCCGGACTTATCTGATGGAGGCTCCGACCAGGTTCTGGCGGGCTTCTAATGGAACAGGCGACCGGCTGCGGGACCGTGAGAACGTGGTCCGGGGCAGCCAGGGTTCCGATGAGAACGAACTCCCGCAGCTTCTCACCCGAACAGATTTGTTTGGCAGTGGGTAGATTTCAAGGCCTGCGCGTTTGGCGCGGGCGAATGCGGTTTGCGCTGGCTAGGGCCTGTAGCTCGTAGCCAGTGGCCCATAGCCCGTTTTTGAGGCGCAGGGTAAATTCTCTCGAGGGAAGGAGAGAGATGTCGACGTTTATTCCGAGCGGCAAGGATATCAGCCGCAAATGGTATGTAGTGGACGCGAGCGGGCAGACGCTGGGGCGCCTGGCGACCAAGGCCGCGATGATTCTGAGCGGCAAAACGAATCCGCAGTATGTGCCTTACATCGACATGGGCGACCATGTGATCGTGATCAACGCGGAGAAAGTGAAGCTGACGGGTTTAAAGGACCAGACGAAGCTTTACCGGCGCTACACGGGCTTTCCGGGCGGGCTGCGCGAAGAGTCGTTTACGCGGCTGATTAATCGCCGGCCGGAGAAGGTTCTTGAAGAGGCGATCAAGGGCATGCTTCCGAAGAGCAAGATGGGACGCCAGATGGCCACGAAGCTGAAGGTCTATCGCGGCGAAAAGCATCCGCACACAGCGCAGAAGCCGGTGGTTCTGTAAGGCAGGGACGTAGGGACTAAGGGATTGAGAAAGACGAGCCTGAGGGCTGAGAGCTAAGAGGAAACGAATGGCAGAGGATCTGGTTCAGTATTACGGGACGGGGCGGCGGAAGTCGGCGATCGCGCGAGTCTTTATGCGTCCCGGCACGGGCGAGTGGAAAGTCAACGGCAAGAAGTTCGAAGAGCACTTTGTGACCGAGCAGCAGAGGGTCAGCGCCAAGCGAACACTAGTTGTGGCCGAACTCGGGGCGAGCTTCGACGTTGTGACGACTGTGAAGGGCGGCGGAGTTTCCGCGCAGGCCGACGCGGTGAAGATGGGCATTGCCCGCGCCCTGGTTGAATTTAACCCTGAGCTGCGCAAGCTGCTCAAGGCCGAAGGATTGATGACTCGCGACGCGCGCCAGAAGGAACGCAAGAAGTATGGCCAGAAGGGCGCGAGAAAGCGGTTCCAGTTCAGCAAGCGCTAACGCGTTTGCAGTTCATCGTTCGCAGTTGTCAGTTCGCAGTTGTCAGCAGGTCGGATTTGGCTGGCTGTGAACTACGAACTGAGAACTGGTTTTACAAATCTCCCCGCAAGGGGATAAATCCGGGTCACAGAATCAACAGCCCGGATGCAGTCCACGAAGGAGGACAATTGGCAACTATCACCATGAAGGAACTGCTCGAAGCGGGTGTTCACTTCGGGCATCAGACGAAGCGCTGGAATCCCAAGATGAAGGAATACATCTTCGGGGAGCGCAACGGAATTTACATCATCGACCTGCAGAAGACGCTGAAGCTCTTCAAGGACGCGTCGAAATTCGTGACGGAGCTGTGCGGCAGCGGCAAGACGATTTTGTTCGTCGGCACCAAGCGCCAGGCACAGGATGCGATTGCCGAAGAGGCCACGAGGGCGGGGATGCCGTACATCAACCAGCGCTGGCTGGGCGGCCTGCTGACCAACTGGATAACGGTGCAGAAGAGTGTGAAGCGGCTGCAGGAACTCGATGAGATGGCCACGGACGGCCGCTACGACCTGCTGACCAAGAAAGAAGTGATCAAGCTGGAGCGCGAGCGCAAGCACCTGCAAGCCAACCTGGCCGGCATCAAGAGCATGAAGCGGCTGCCGGACGCGCTGTTCATCGTGGACTCGAACAACGAGCAGATCGCGGTGAAGGAAGCGCGCAAGCTGGGCATCCCGGTGGTTGCGGTTGTGGACACGAACTGCGACCCGACGGTGGTGGATTACGTGATTCCCGGCAACGATGACGCGCTACGCGCGATTCGGCTGTTTACGTCGAAGATTGCAGACTCGGCCGCCGAGGGCGTGAACATGCTGACGGACAAGGCCTTCACGGAAGAAGCGCCGGAAACAGCGGCCGCGGTAGAGAGCGAAGGCGCAGCAGAGGGCGTGGAGATTTCGGCGGAGAGCGCGCCGAGCGAGGAAGTCGATCTGGAAGCAGCGCTGGGCGGGGGCATCCGCAAGGCGCCTGCGGCTGTGGCGGCGCTGCTGGAAGAAGACGAAGTGGCGGCGGAAAGCGCCAAGTAGCGAGTCGGAAGCACGCACTGAATTCAAAAGAGCGTGGCCGCTTCGCCGAGGGCCACGCTTTTCTTATGCCGGAAATTCTCCGGCGTGCAACACGATTGTGAAATCTTAACCTCAATACATCGATAAGGCCGAGTGCGGCCGGGGAAAAAAGAGAGATGACGACAGTGACTGAGAAGATTGACGCAAAACAGGTGAAGGAACTGCGCGAGAAGTCGGGCGCGCCCATGGGCGACTGCCTGAAGGCTCTGCAGGAGACCAAGGGCAACATGGAAGAGGCGTTCGTGGTGCTGCGCAAACGGGGCATGGCCTCGGCGCAGAAGAAATCGTCGCGCGTGACTAACGAGGGCGCGGTGGGCAGCTACATTCATGCCGGCGGAAAGATCGCGGTGCTGGTGGAGCTGAACTGCGAGAGCGATTTCGTGGCCAGGACCGAGGACTTTCAGGAGCTGCTGAAAGACGTGGCCATGCACATTGCAGCCAGCGATCCGCGCTACGTTAAGCCGGAGGACCTAACGACAGAGGACCTGGAGCGCGAGAAGGAGATTTATCGCGCGCAGGCAGCGGCTACGGGCAAGCCGGCGCCGGTGATCGAAAAGATCGTCGACGGCAAGATGGCGAAGTTCTACGAAGAGGTGTGCCTGCTGGAGCAGCCGTTCATCAAGGACCAGGCCATCAGCGTGAAAGAACTGATCGCGCAGAAGGTGGGCAAGCTGGGCGAAAACATCACGGTACGGCGTTTCGCGCGGTTCAAAGTCGGCGCGACGGACTGGACGGTAGCGCAGACGAAGCCGGTGGAAGCGGCGGAGTAAGCATACAGCGGTCGGCGGATCACGAGCCAAGCCAGAGTCGAAACCAAATAGATGGGGCAGTCCATTGCGGACTGCCCCTTTTTGTTCAGGCTGTAGCTTGTTGGCTTACGGGAGGTAGTAGCGCAGCGAGGTGAAGATCATGCTGTCGGTGCCGTGTGCGCCGTTGCCGGTGTTGGCTGTGCCGCCCGCACCCGACCAGAGGTCGCGCCGGACGTTTTCGTACGTGAGGCCCTGGCGGAAGCGGCCCTTGGGACCATTATAGAAGTTGAACCAGTAGCCAGCCGTGAACTCCTGGACATCCTTGTTGCTGCCGCCGCAGTTGGATGGGGCGATCGGTGCGCCGCCCGTGGCGCCCACTGTTGGAGTAGTGGGCTCGACCAGACAGCCCGACATATTGACGCTGCGCGTACCGTAGCCCACCTGGGTGGTGCCGCTAAGAACGTAGTCGCGGTCAAGATAGTCGCCGCCGTAGTTGAAGTACATATTGAGTTTGGGGGTCGGATTCAGCTCGATCGTGCTGAGAGCCGAGAAACCGTGGATGGGAGAGAACACCGCATTGGGGCGCAGGGTGACATCGGCGATGGTGGAGGAGCCGTAGCGGCCGACGCCCTGGCCCCACAGTCCTTTCAGACCAATGGTGAATTTCTTGGTGCCAAGCGGAGCGCGGAAGCCGCCGCCGAGGCCTGCGCCCGTTGCCGTGCTGTTGGTGGGTGTGGCCGTCGTCGGCACCGTGCAGGTGGCTGTTACCGTGGCGCAGGGGTAGATTCGATCGCGGAAGTTGCGCTCGATGCCGAAGATCTCCCAGTGGCCCCAGCCGGGCTCGAAGGCCATCTTCACCACAAAGTCCGGCGTGTAGTTAAAGGAGTAATTAGCCTGATTGTCGTAGAGGCCGCCGCCGGTTCCCGTTGAGCCAAGCAGATAATTGGTCGGCGTGTTCTGGCCGGACGCGTTGAGCGTCTCGGCGTTTTCAACCGAAGCGCCCAAGAAGAACGCCTTGCCGAAATCTTTGGAGACGCGGAAGCTGTATTGCCGCGCCCAGACAAAGCCCGCGGAGTATTGTGCGTCGATCGTCGACGGCAGGACTTCAGTACCGCGGGTCAGGCCAGAGGTCGTTTCAGCCACCAGCGACCAGCCCGTGCCGCCGGAGAAATCCCAACCGCTCGTCAGCTTTGCGTCGCCCCAGATTTGCCGCTGACGCAATGTGTAACTGTTCGACTGGTTGTTGTTTGAGGTTGTACCCGAGCTTAGCCAGTCAGCCTCGTAGTAGGCCGTGAGGGTTGCGCTATTAAGCTTGCCGATACCCTTGAGAGCGACACGCGACTGACGGCCCGAACCGAAGAACTCGCTCAATTGCGATGCCTGCGAGTTGGCGAGAGGAACACCGGTCAACGCTGTGTTGATGTCGCCGCCCGTGGCGCCCTGACGCCACACTGTTTCACCCGCCACGAAGCTGCCAGCGGGCGAGAGGGTGATGCCCTTGTAATGAAGGGCATCAGGATTGTTGATCGCCTTCTTGATGGTCGTCGTCTCATCGGAGACGGTGGTGGCGAGCGAGAGTGAGTCGGCCTTCAGGTCGCTGACCGTGCTTTGCAGGGTGGATACGGCCGCCGCATTGTCAGTGGCCGCAGCCTGTTGCGCGGTGGCGGCTGCTTCTGCCTTGGCCGCTGCCGCCTGCGCGTCGGCTGCCGATTGCTGCGCCTGCTTCAACTGCTCATCCTTGGTGGCAAGATCAGCCTTCAGGCCGTCAATCTCGCCCTGAAACTGCTGCTTCATTTGGTCGATCTGCTCCTGGACGGTGGGACCGGCCGGCGCAGCGGGCTTCCTGGCTGCAGCGTGCTTTTTTGCCGGCGGCGTTGAGCCGCTGGTTTGTGCGTAAGAAACAACAAGACCGGCTGCAAGAAACGCAATGGCAGCCGCTTTCACTGTCAATTTCATTTGGGCCTCTCTTTTCCTCATGGAATTGTGTTGGAAATTGTCAGCGCCCACGTGCATAGCGAATGCAGACGACTTCTGCATCCCGGACGCATTGATGAAATGGAAAAAATCTGCGGTATTCCCTTCGGCACGAAGAATTAGGGGAGTGGTAGAGAAGGAAGTCTCGCGCCGGCAAAACTCCTTCTGTCGTTACGCATCCAAGCCTCGCAGAGCAAGATTAAGATTTGACGAATTCACACAGAATTCACAGTGGCGGGAAGATGCAGGTCCTCGCGCGAAGAGGATGACAAGAAATTCAATCTCTATTTACAAACGCTTCGCTTTTCTTGCGCGATTCTGCGAAAGATTTGGACTCGGAGATTGCAGCGGTGTGCTAGGAATGCGCGCGGCGAGAGAGTGGCGCGCCCGTTGACAGCGAGCCAAAACGAATTGTGAGGATTGCGCCGGGCAGCTAGTTGGTAGGGGTCGTGGAACCGGAGGGGCTGAGCAAGTTGGCCAGCAGGCGATAAGCTCCCGGCACTAACTCAGGGAACTGCCGGTAGAGCGCAAACGCAACATATATGTAGGTGCCTTTTCCGCGATGCACGACGAGCAGACCGCCGCGCTGCGGATCCTGGCCCGGGTCGGCGGTCTCGGTTAGTGCTGTGTATCCGGGATCCCAGTGATCGAGGAAGCCGTGGCCGCGCTCTTCAAACCATCCGTCAAAATCCGCAGAGGTGATTTGATTGGGCCAGGTGAGGACCGGATTGGTGGGATCGAGAAGCTTAACCGGCGCTTGCTCATCGACGACGCGCTCGGGAAAGCGGCCCATGGCAACGGGCAGTGGCGCAGGAAACGTGTTGCCCTGGTACTGCACGACAACCGTCCCGCCTTGCTCAACGAAATGCTCGAGGCGCGATTCCGCAGCGGCGAGCGCAGGCCGCGCGGAGTAGGCGCGAATGCCGACGACCAGGACGTTCCATTGCGACAGGTCCGCGGTGGTCAGCTCGTCGTCAGTGAGGAGATGCGGCGTGATGCCCAGCGCCTCGATGGCCTCGGGAACATGATCGCCAGTTCCCATCACATAGCCCACTCGCAAGCCCGGCTGTACCTTCACGTCGATTTTGCGCGTGCGGAGCTCCGCGGGCTCGTACTGGTTATAAGGGAGAAGGCCCGTGTAGCCGATGCTCTGCCAGCCAATTGAGTAGCCTTGATCGCCGACATGCGCTGTGGCCTTGATTGAGTAAGCTCGCGCAGCGACGTCGCCGGCAGGGGTAACCGAAAACACGAGTGGCTCCGTGTCGCCTGCGGCTTTTAAATGGAATTCGCGCTGGGCGGGATCGGCGCGCCAGCTCTCGGGAAGCTCGAGATTGACGAACCCGTCGGCAGCTTGCTCGGAGTGAACGGTAACATTGACCGGCAGCGGCGAGCCGTCGAGTGGAAGAATGCGTGCCTCCGGCTCAACGCGCACTCCGACGGCAGGCGTGACCACCAGCGGTTGATAGACGCCGCCTACGCCGGTAACGCGCCCCAAGGTTTGCACGACCATTCCGAGGCGGATGGGAACGCCGTCAAAAGCAAACTCCGCCCAGGCAGATAGCGGATAAGGCGCGAAGGAGCGCTCGCGCCAGGCTTCATTCGAGATGTCGTATACGGGCTGCTCGGTGGTGGGGCGCGTAAAGTAGGGTTCCGTGGGCGCGGCATCGGCGGGAACGCGCACATGAAAAGTCCTGTCGGTCGCGGGCGCGGCGGCGTGCTCCGCGTCGATCGGGCCGCCGGCGTCGTCGATTTTCCATGGTGCGCCGTCACTGCTCACGAGCCATGCCCGGCTCAACTCCGCCGCATCCAGCCCTTGCGCGAGATGCACGCGAACCCTTAAGTCCTCACTTGGCCAAACGCTCCGAGCGGTCTCGTCAGCTGAAGCGCCGCGAAAACCGAAGCCCTGGCCGCCTCCGTTTGTCGTGAATGCAACCAGGTCCAGGCCGAGAAGGTCCTTGAGCGCAGTTTGGAATTGCTCGATCTTTTCGCCAAGCTCGAGCTCGAGGCCGGCCTTTGCCTTTGCGTCCAGATCGCTGGAGTTTACACGCGCGAAGAGGTCGAGCGTTCGGCGATAGATGGACGCCAGACTATGCGCAGCGTCGAATCCACTCCGGTTTTTGTAATCGCTGGTGAATGTATTCAGGCCGCTCTGAATTTGGCCGAGGCCGTCGGTAAGCCACTGGGGCGGCGCGCTTCCAGCCAGCCGCGCAATACCGGCGATGCTCGTGTCAATGTCCACTTTTGGGTTCTGAAAGAGGCTTGAGACTTTCTTGGAGCCTTCGGCCGCAGCTGCCGGTGCAACCGCCCACAGGTGATAGCTCGATGAATCCGGGACCATGAGCGCGGGATCGGCACCGCCATACTGCGACTTCTGCTCACCCCAGCCTTCGCGCGCAATCTGCACATAGGTGCGGCCAAGTTCCGCGTCCCATTTGCCGACGGGAATCGTGACATCGGAAGGCAGATTGCCTTCGATCCACTGGCCGGTGATGTAATTGTGGAAACGCGCAGGTGCCCACTTGCCGGTGGCGTAGTCGAGCATTTGGCCGTTGGTGATGGGCGCGAAAGGTGTACGCGAGTAATCGGCGAGAGCCTGCCAGGGCTCGAGGCCTGCGCCTCCGTCTTTCACCGGTCGCAATTGCTCGGGAAAAACGCTGGGGTCGGCCGCGGCTTTGAAGGCTTCCTGCGCAATCTCGCCGGCCACCTGATGCTGGCCGTGGCCATCGGTGACTCCGCCAACGAATGTGGACAGGATGACCTGCGGGCGCACCATTCGAATGGCGAGAACCGCATCGTAGAGAACGCGATCGTGGCCCCACTTTTCAAAGGATTCCTGCTGCGTTTTGGAGAAGCCGAAGTCGACCTCGGTGCCCCATAGTTGGCGCGCGCCATAATATCGATCGGCCTTGAGCAGTTCATTGGTGCGAATGAGCCCCAAAGCATCGTAGCTCTCGGCGGACATGGCGTTCTGACCGCCCTCGCCGCGGGTGAAGGTAAGCAGAGTGACCCGCACGCCCAGTCCGCGTGACAGATAGGTCATCAGCGCGCCGTCTTCGTCGTCGGGGTGGGGCACGATGAAAAGCACGCTGGCAGTAGTGCCGAGGCGCTTGATCGTCTGCTCGAGATCGGCAGCGCCGCGATCCTCAGGCAGCGGCAGAGCGTTGGCCGGGGGCTCGGGCAAAGGAACCAGCGCGAGTTCGGCATCCGGTGAGAGCTGGGCTGTTTGTTGCGCCCTGAGAGAGGCGCTGCCGGAGGAGAACACGAGCGCAGCCAGAGCCGCGCCGAGCGCGATGCAATGCAGTTTTCGGGGACTGGAACTCATCAGGGTCAGTTTACAAGGCTGCGCGCGGGTTAGCGCCAGTCGTCGCGCGTGCCGGCCAGTCCTTCGTTTACCACGGCGTCGAAGCCGGTGTTTTTCTTGACGAAGATCTCGCTGAACTGGCGGTCCTGGCGGAGAAGAATGGCCTGGAGCCGCACCAGCTCAAGCAGACCCAGGAACATGGCGATGAGCGCGCGCTCGGAATGCGTGTGGCTGAGCAGGCGGCGCAGCGCCACAGGCTTGTCTTCCATGGTGAGACGCCGCGTGAGGAACTGGATCATCTGGCCGACGGTAACCGAGTCCTCCTCCACGTTGAGGATAGGGCGGTTACGCGCGCGGTCAAGAATGTCGCGGAAGATGCGGACGAGGTCGGTGGTGTCAGCGGCAATTTCGGGCTCAGCGCCGGCGTCTTCGCGGAACTCGCGCACGCCGGGATTCGACCAAGTAGCCGCTTCGAGCATTTGCTTGTCGTGCAGCATCTGCGCGGCGTTCTTGAAGCGCTCGTGCTCAAGCAGGCGATCGACGAGCTCGCGGCGCGGATCCTCGGTCGACTCTTCCGGCCCGACCGGTGCGCGCGGCAGCAGCATTTTGCTCTTGATGTGAATGAGGAGCGCAGCGGTGTAGATGAAGTCGCCGGCCACGTCCATGTCGCTGGCGCGCAGATGGTCGACGTAGGCCAGGAACTGCGCGGTGATTTTGGCGATGGGAATGTCGTAGATGTCGATGTCCTGCTTGCGAATCAGGTCGAGCAGCAGGTCGAGCGGGCCGTCGTAGACCTGGCCGACGAAGACGGAAAAGGGCGACTGCTCGGCGTCTTCGCCGCGGGCTTTGAGCGCCGCTGCGACTTTCTCGGCAGTAGTCTTCTCGGCGGCAGGCGGTTCGGCAGTCATCGACTCGGCGGTTAAAGGGGGGTCGAAGGGCAAAGCGGACGCCGGTTCCTGCGCGGGGGCGGATTCGGGGACAGCGGCTTGGCCGGGCACGGGAGCAGGGCCTTCTTCGGGCGCGGACTTGGTCGCGGTGTCGTCGGATTGTGGGGAAGAATTTGTCAATGCAGTTTCTACTTTTGTTGGCGCCAAATCCGGCGACTCGTCCTCTAGTGGTTCCACGGGCAGAATCGGCGCAACTTCAAGTTTGATGACCTTGTCGGCGCCTGTTGTTATCCCAAACGATTCGACCTCACTCCCAATATTCTCCGCCTCAGGGCTGCTACTCCCCGGCTCGGCGCCAATGTCCGGCTCAAGGCCCTTCTCCGGTTCGGGGCTGCTTTCGACCTCTAAGGGTCTCTCGGCGCTGGCCTCGACCTCGCTCTGTCTATTTTCTCGCTCAAAGCCGCTTTCGGGCTCGGGGATGTTTTCCGGAACAGTGGATTTCTCTGTGTCCGTTACGACTTCAATGACCTCGGGCTCGGAGATTCTGCTGGGTTCCGGGCTGTTCTCGGGCTCAAGGCTACTCTCCGCGCTGAGCTCGACTTCTTCGCGCTCCGGCTCAGAGACTACGGCCTCCGCGGTTGGCTGCGAGCCGGCCTCGACTTTTCCGTTGCGGCGGAAGAGCCCGAATCCGGAGCGGATTCCGCCCAACGCAAAATCGAGCGCCCAACGCCACCACGGGAGTTTCTCTTTCTCCACTTGCACTTTCCTGACCCGTCAAGCCCCTTCGTTTCCCGTGGTTCAATTTCATTACTTCATCATGGCGTGTTTCCGCGTTTGTCTCACGAGGGCACAACCGTCGTCAACGTCATTTGCATGGCCTCGCGCACTTCGATCATGGTCTGCTCAGCGCGGGCGGCGGCGCGGCGCGAACCAGCGTTCAGAATCTCGATAGCCTGCGCCTCGGTGGTGGCGGCGCGGCGCTGCTGGATGGGCTCGAGTATTCTCACCAGCGAGTCGGCAGCCCAGCTTTTACATTCGATGCAGCCGATTCCCGCCGAGCGGCAGCCCTCGTAGACTTTAGCCATTGTCTCGGTCGAGGAGAAGACTTTGTGCAGATCGCCCACGGGGCACTTATCTGGATCGCCAGGATCGGTGCGGCGGACGCGCGCGGGGTCGGTGACCATGGTCTTGAGCTTTTGTCGGACAACAGGCCCTGGGTCGCTCAAGAGGATGGTGTTGCCGTAGCTCTTGGACATTTTGCGGCCGTCGGTGCCGGGCAGCTTGGGTGACGGCGTGAGCAAAACTTTGGGCTCGGAAAGAACGTCGCGCTCGCCAAGCTTATAGAACTGGTTGAAACGGCGGGCTAGCTCGCGAGTCAGTTCCACGTGCGCCTGCTGATCCTGGCCTACGGGAACAAAGTCTGGCTGGTAAATCAAAATATCCGCGGCCATTAGAACCGGGTAGCCGAGGAATCCGTAGGTGGTGAGGTCCTTACTGGCGAGATTTTCCTGCATCTCCTTGTAGCTGGGCACGCGCTCAAGCCAGCCGAGCGGAGTGCTCATGCCGAGGAGCAGCGCGAGCTCAGCGTGTTGCAGCACGCGGCTCTGCAAAAAGAGCACACTGCGTTCGGGATCGAGGCCTGCGGCCAAGTAGTCGAGCATGACCTCGACGGTGTTGGGCGCGATCTGGCTGGGGTCGGCGTAGTCGGTGGTGAGGGCGTGCCAGTCGGCGATAAAGAAGTAGCAATCGTACTTGTCCTGGAGCTTGACCCAGTTGGCCAGGGCGCCCATGTAGTTGCCCAAATGAAGCTTTCCCGTGGGACGCATACCGCTGAGGACGCGAGGGCGGGACGAAGATAGGGCGGGTTCGGGCATGGGGCGGTCTGATTCCTGGCGGCGGCCTGAAAAAGACGGCCGCTCTCTTTGAAAAAAGCGTTAAAAACCTCATTCCATTGTAGCGGGAAGTGTTCGGCTGAAACCGCGGGGTTGGAAATCGGGGCGAATCTAGATGCCCATGAGGACCGAAAAGATCAGACGAATCGAGGGACCGACGAGCAGCCTAAGGATGAAGCTACCCACGACGATCATCAGTATCCAGCTGATCCAGCCGCCAATACGATCATATTGCTGGACCGCGTTATAGGGCAGCATATTGCGCACGACGCGGCTCCCGTCGAGCGGCGGAATGGGCAGGAGATTAAAGAAAAACAGCGACAGGTTGACTTCTATGGCTAAAAGCGCCAGCAGGACCAACGGTTGCAAGCCGCTGCCGAAGGCGAGGGCGCCTGACAGATTCGCGCGCACCAGCGAGCGCCCGCCGGGAACGGCAATGCAAACGGCCGCCAGAGCAACAAAAGCTATGCCCACCAGAATGAGATTGGAAACCGGCCCGGCAAGGGTAACGAGATTGTCGTCGCGGACGATTTTCTTAAAGTTGCGCGTGATGACCGGAGTAGGCTTGGCCCAGCCAATGAGAAATCCGCTGAAAAAAGTGAATCCGATGAACGGCCCAAAGATGGCCAGTGCGGGAATCAGCAGCGTGCCGATGGGATCGACATGATACATGGGGTTGAGCGTGATGCGGCCCTGCAAGCGGGCCGTCTGGTCGCCGAGGCGCGAGGCCATCCAGGCGTGCGCGCACTCATGGAAACTGAGAGAGAAAAGCAGCAGGACAAACTCGAAGATGCCGATAACGAAGGCGGTGGACACGAAGCAATCTCTCCCGGGGCAAGACCCAGCGTAGCACGGTGAGCTGCGGCTCTTTCCGTGACCGCACAGTCCCTACGGGACTCCTTTCCCGAATGTTGAATCCGGTTCCCCACGCTGAAGCGCAGGGATAATTTACCCTGCGCCTACGGCGCGAGGCCCGGCTCGGTCGTGGACTTTGAATGCAACGTAAAACCAGAACGGTGCCGGCCGATGCCGTGGGCTCAGCTTTCGATGTACTCCCAGAACGAATCGGCGAGATCGGCGCCAAGCTCGTTGGTCATGCGGCGGGCGGCGCGCTCGACTTCTTCCATGAGGCCGTGCAGGTAATCGCGCGAGCGGGAGATGGCGGCGACTGCGAGCGTAGCCGACTGCCACACGACAGCTTCGTCGAGCTCAGCTACCGAGACGTTGAAGCCCTGCCGCAATTGGTCCTTAAGCGAGCGAACCACTTGTCGCCTGTCCTTGAGCGACTGGGCGTGCTCGATGCGAATCTCGAGAGTGAGCTGCGCGACCGGCATACGGGTAAGGAATTGTCACGGACAGTGTAAGGCGGTCTCGGGCGGGCGGAGCAAGTTTTTCTTTTGAGGTCGCCCTGAAGAGGGGTTTCCAAACTGTTAGTCCGCGAACTTCGCTAATTGCGCGGCGGACGGCTTCGGCGTGAACGTGCTGACGACGACCAGCGCAGCGACCGCTGCAAAGAGCGCGGGAAAGATAGCGTCGCGCTGAGCGAGGAGCGCGGGAAGGTGAAGAAGCTGCTTGAAGCCGGGCGCATCCCATACAAGAGTCACGACGGTTCCGGAGGCGATGGCAGCGACGGCGCCCCAGGCGGTGGCGCGCCTGGAATAGAACGCCGCCAGCACCACCGGCGTGACCGCGGCCGAGTAGATGGTGTAGGCGTAGAGCATCTTCGCAAGAATGCTGGGTGCGTAAATGGCCTGGTAGAGCGCCCAGACGCCGAGCAGCACGACAGCGAGGCGCGAGACGATGAGCACGCGCTTGTTTGACGCGCCGGGCGCCATATAGCGCACGAAGACGTCTTCGACAAGGTTCGAGGCCGGGGAAAAGAGGTAATTGGAGGCCGTCGAAATCACTTTGGCGAAGACCGCGCCGAGCAGAAGCGCGCCCATGAGCGCGGGCAATCCATGGCGCGCCGTGTATGGAATGATCTCGTAGGGCTGCGCGGCAACTTCTCCCGTTTTGTAGAGCGCCGAGCCGAAAACGGCGATGGCAACGATAAGCGTTTCAAGCAGCAGCGTGCCCAGAATCCATCCGACCACGGAAAAGCGGGCGTCTTTTTCGGATTTGGCGGAAAAGAACTTCTGGTACATGACCTGGTTGCCCAGCATGAGCAGAAGCGTGGGAACGAGAAACTCCATGGCGCGGATGAACGTGAGGTTGCCCAGAACCTCAAAGTGCGTCTCGGGCAGAGCAGCGTGGAGCCCGCTCCATCCGCCGGCTTTCAAAAACAGCATCGGCGTGGCGATGATGCAAATGACCGTGACCAGCGAGCCGATGGCCACATCCATATAGGCGACCGACGACATGCCAGCCAGGGCCGTGGTGACGATGACGAAGGCGGCAATGATGTAGGTGCCCAGCTCCGGAGTAACGGAATCAGGAAAGATCAGATGCAGCACATTGCCGCCGCCCTTGAACTGGTAGCTGGTGATGGCCACGTAGGCAAAGAGGATGGCGATGGTGCCGAGCACGCGCGCACCCTGGTTGTATCGCGCCTCAAGAAGGTCGGGCAGCGTGAACTGGGCAAACTTCCGTGCACGCGGCGCAATAAAGTAGATGAGCAGCAATCCCAGCCAGCCGCCGGCCGGCTGCCAGAGCGCGGCGAATCCGTTTTTATAGGCGTTCTCAGCACCAGCAAAGAGCGAGCCCGCGCCGATCCACGAAGTGAGAAGCGTAAGCACGAGAACCACGGCCGGGAGCGAGCGGCCTGCGACCAGGTAGTCGGCCTTGGTCTTGACCCCGATGGCGCGGTAGATGGCCACCGCCAGCAGCGCGGCAGCGATGGCAACGAGAACAACGACGTAGAGCGCAGACAACACGATGCTTCCCCGACACGCTTAATGAGCGCGGTTTGAGATTGAATGCAGTGTACCGGATGGCACGGCAGGTATCTCCCAAGACAACCGCAGCATCAAAAGTAACGGTGCGACGGTTGACGCGACGCTCGACTGGCGCTACTCTCGCCTTACCGGATTTGGTACTCGACTCCAACGCGCGGAGACGCAAGGCAGCCAGGAATTTGGACCTGGATTTGCCTCGCGCCGTCTGGCTCCCTCCGAAGCTGCCGTTTACGTTCAAGCGTACCGCCGGGGCGCGCGGCTGCACGTTTGGCCGCGGAAACGGCCGATGATCGAGAACGCGACTTCGATCAACGCGGCGCCAATCGCCGATAACTTATCTGATAACCCTTCGGCAGCAGCCCCAAGGCACCGCTGCCGGAAAACCATAACCCGCCGTGCTGGAGGACATAGAATCCTTTGAAGATCGCCCTTGAGATTACGCCGAATCTTGAGCCCCTGTTCGGGACCCGCGATGAAAACCTCAGATTGATGGAAGACTCGCTTGGCGTGCGCATCGATTTGCGCTCCGACGCCGTTCACGTGGAAGGGGCTGAGGCGAGCGTGGCACGCGTGCAACGCATTTTCGAGGACTTTGAGAATCTCCGCCGCCAGGGAATCCATCCCCACAATGGCGAGCTGAACGGAATGCTGCGCCTGGTGGTGGCCGAACAGGCGGCGACGCTGCGCTCCGTGGCCGAGGCCGGCAAGCAGCGGTCCGTGGGGATCAAGCGCACGGTCCAGCCGCGCTCGCTGAATCAGCGGCGTTACGTTGAGGCCATCGAGCAGAATGACATGGTGTTCAGCGTGGGCCCGGCCGGCACGGGCAAAACGTATCTCGCGGTGGCGATGGCCGTGGCGGCCTTCAACGCCAAGCGCATGGGCCGGATTGTCCTGGTGCGGCCGGCTGTGGAAGCCGGCGAACGGCTGGGCTTTTTGCCCGGTACTTTGCAGGAAAAGGTGGACCCCTACCTGCGCCCGCTCTATGACGCGCTTTACGATTTGCTCGATCCCGACCGCGTGGACAAGATGCTCGAAAAGAACATCATCGAGGTTGCGCCACTGGCCTTTATGCGCGGGCGGACGCTGAACGACGCCTTCATCATCATGGACGAGGCGCAGAACACCACCGTCGAGCAGATGAAGATGTTCCTGACGCGCATGGGCAACAACTCAAAGGCCGTGATCACGGGCGACATTACACAGATCGATTTGCCCAATCCGCGCAAGTCTGGGCTGCTGGACGCGATCAACGTGCTGAACGGCGTGGAAGGCATTGCATTCTGCCACTTCGACGACGGAGATGTCGTGCGCCATCCACTGGTGCAGCGCGTGGTACGCGCGTATGAAAGCGCGAAACCCCGCCAGCAGGAACTGCCGCTCACGATGGGCGATACGATTCAGGTCGGCACCCAGGAGAGCGAAGAACGGCAGGAGACGGAGACGAAGCAGACGGCGAAGCCGCAGTAGCCGTGGCCGCCCGCTTTTGCGCGCTCTGATCAGTTCATGATCCAGAGACAGGATCGGGCTTGCTCGGCCGTGCGAGCCAACGGAATGCCCGTTCCACGAACGGCTTTGCATCCCTCTCGATGCAGGGGCCGTGCGCGATGATCAGCTTGTCAAAATCCCATGACAACAGCTTTTCGAGCGAGCGACGTGCCAGGTCGCGATGAATGAAGGATAGGCGGATGTCGAGCCCGACACCCCCATGAGGAGACGCTACGCCTTCCAGTTTTATGAGTGCATTGCGAAAAGGCTTCCCCTTCACGATTGGATGAATCTGGATGAGGTCATCCAAGATGACCGTTCGGGAAGGCTTGTGGAGGAAGAAGACTTCTTCGATTAGCGGGTTGCCTTTTAATGCAAGCTGCCCTAAATCGTCGCGCCATGCTTCTGGTGGCTCGTCACCCAGGACACCGATAAACGGCAGATCTCCTTTCTTCAGGGTGAATGGGGTAGCTCGGGGCGCCCATAGCTCGGCTTCAGGGAACAACGCATGCCAGGCAGCGAGCCTCCAGACATGCCGCGGAGTGGCAGCAAGAATGTACCGGACCGGCCCGAGTTCAGCGACAAGTTTGAGCGTATCGTCTGGCAATGGCACTGGCGAATCGACCCACAATGAGCCGCTGGAAAGTTTCACCACGACCATGCGCGTGGTGAACATGATGCCCATGTCGCGGACGGGAGGGCCGTCGATGATCCAAATATTTTCGCCGAATTCCTGAAGACCAGACATTCCGGGAGCCTCCGTTTCAGTAGACAAACGGAATCAGCTTCCGCGTTTGCCGCGCGTATTCGTCGAAGGCCGCGCCGTAATGGTCGCGCAAATGAGAGTCGAGCACCGGAATATTGACGAACACGAAACCGGCGAGCATGAGGACCGGAACGATTGCCGTTACCCAGGCTCCGGAAATCAGGCACAACCCGGAGAACGAAAGCAAATCGCCGAAGTAGTTTGGATGCCGCGAGTAACGGAACAGCCCTTCGGTGTAAAGCCGCCCACGGTTCTCGGGCCGCTGCTTCCAGGCGTGCCACGTATACTCGGCATAAGAGTTCATCCACGATCCGACAGCGAACAGAAGGACCCCGGCCACACCTGCCGCACGGAAAGCGCGGGGATTCATTCCGCCTTCGATCCCCAGCAGCGCCACGATGCAAAAGACCCACGGAGCAATCGTGAAAACTTCGCTCCAGCCTATGCCCCGCTTCAGGAAGACAAACTCCGTGAAGAGAATCCTCACGTAATAAATGCAGAATCCGGCTAAGAGACACGTCCGCCGAACGAAATCACCGACTTCCCACGTCCGGCCAAACCATGCGCCAACGACTCCGATTCCGCCTCCGAACAGGAGCCACCAAGCAAGGGCGACCCAGGCGACATTCATCGCGGCGAGCGTAAGCCGCTGCACCTTGGAGGGATCGCGTAGTTCATACATGCTCCGCTGCAGTTCTCGCTTGTTCACGCGGCGGCCTCCATCGTCTACGGCCTCCCACCCTGCCCCACATCACCGCCATAGCGCTGGAGCAAAATTTCAACAGCGCGCTCCGGGCCGTTCCACTTGGAAATCACTTTTGCGAAATCGGCCGCCTTCGCTTTGGCCGCCTCGTCGTGCAAGAGTCTTTGGATTGCGGCTTGAATCTTCCGCGACGGGTTCCTCGATTTGCCGACACGAATCGCGAAACCGAGCCGCTCCAGACAGGCCAGATTTGCAACCTGTTCCATCTGCATGCCCACGCCGACGATCGGTTTGCCCGCAAGCGCGGCGGCCATCACCGTTCCCACGCCTCCGTGGATGACGGCGAGATCGGCCATTTTGTTTACTTGAACCGCAGGCACCCAGTCTGTGACGAGGACGTTGGCGGGAATGCGCACCCCGGAGATTTGCGCGAGCAGAAACTTGATGGGAGCAATCACACGATAGGGAGTGCCGGCGAAGCTCTCGATAATGTTCGCGACGATCTGCGGCGTGCCTGAACTGCCCATGGCGAAGTAGATCAGCGGCTTGTCCCTCGGGATCGCCGCGATTTCATCGGGAATGGGAAACTCGTCTTGCGGAACTAGAGGGCCGATGAAGGCGTGGTTGGACGGCAGCCTGGCTCCCGAAAATTCGGGCGGCTCGGCAACCAGCGCGAAGTCGCCGCGCCAGAACTCGAAGATCGACTGATAACCTGGGACGCCGAAATGCCTGGCGGTGCGATTGATGCCGTTGAGAAATCCGTACCTGATCCAGAAATTGATGAAGCGCAGGATCAGCCAGTCGGCCACGGCTTTGAAGGCCGCGGGGCGCAATTTGTCCGTCATGCCAGCGCCGTGGCAGAAGAACTCCGGAAGCCAGGTGGATTGCACCACCCAAACGAGAGGGACCTGAAGAATGCGGCAGGTAACCGGAATGGTGACGTAGGAGCCAGTAACCGCGGCGACGGGCTGAAGCGCCTTGAGACAGGCAACTTCGCTGTTGACGCGCGCAATGAGCTCGGCATCGGTGAAGGCGGGAGTAAACTTCTCGCCGCGATCGACTTTGGCGATGAGCTCAATCTTCTGTTTGGTCAAGCGGGGTTCAAGGCGCGTCAAGGCGAAGCCATGCTTTTCAATCATCGGCTCAAAGTCGCCGCCGTCGGAGATGAACTGGATATCAAAGATCTGGCTGGCCACGGGATGGCGCGCGACGGCCTTGGCGATCTCAACCATGCGGCTGGTTTCAGCCAGGTTGTACGCGCAAGGCGCGAAGAGAAGGGTTCGCCTGGTCATGGTCTGCTCGCGGGGCGGAATCGCCGGCATCGAATGCGAAACTTGCAGGTTGTGCGCAAGCCGGCCCGGGAATTTGCAGAGCCAGTGTATCAGCGTCGCGTTGCAGAGGATAGAATCGAAGTTACCGCGGGCCGCGCAGTTTGCAGCCGCTGCACGATGATTCTCCTTGACCCAGATCTGGAGCCTGACTCAGCATTGGCACGCGACAATGCGAAGCAGTCCGCTGCGTCCGGATCCCTGAAAAATCTCCGCATTCCCTCAAAGCGCACGCTGGGCCGGTACCTCAGCGATGCGCAAGCAGCTGTCGGTCTACTCGGCCAGGTGACAGTGCTGCTCACGACCGACGCAACGATTCGCGATTTGAATCGGCGCTTCCGCGGCAAGGATAAGGCGACGGACGTCCTTTCTTTTCCCGCCAAACCGCTCCAAAACACAAAGCCCGCAGAGCGGGTCGCCGGCGATGTGGCGATCAGCGTTGAAACGGCGAGGAAACAGGCGGCCGAGCAGGGGCACGCGCTGGGGATTGAGCTGCGGGTCCTGATTCTTCATGGACTGCTGCACCTGGCAGGCTACGATCACGAGGCGGACGCGGGCCGGATGCAGCGGCGCGAACGCCAACTGCGCGCGAAGCTCGAGCTGCCGCAGGGACTGATTGAGCGGGTGAGCGTGAAGCGAACGAAGACGCGGAGGCGCAAGCCATGACTCCGCTTGAGATCGTTGCGCTCATTGCTCTCATCGTGGTGGCGACTCTGGCTTCCTACATTCAGCGTGTCTACTCAGAGTTCGGCAAGATTTTGAGCCGTGAAGTGCAGGAGAATCTCGATGCGTGGGAGGTGCGCATTGAGCCGCATCTTGGCCTGAGCCGCGAACATGCCGCGCTCTGCGCAACAGTGCTCAAGCAACTTACGCTCGGCATCATCGCGCTTGGCTTCGGCGCACTGCTCTTCATCCGGCCCACGCACCCAGGGCCACCCAACACGCTTGAGATTGCGCAGGCCATTCTGGCCGTGGTGCTGGTGGTCGTGTTCGCTTACCAGCTCATTCCCGATCTGCTGTTCAACCGCACGCGCGGGCTGTGGGTTGCGCGGCTGCTTTGGCTCATCCGCCTGCTGCTGTGGCTCGTTACGCCAGTCACCGTCTTCATCCGATTCTTCTTTTCCATTGCCGCGCTGGCCGAGGCTCCGGCTGGTCCAGAAGAAGAAGAGCCTGCTCCCGGCGTGGAAGCACTGATCGAGGCCGGGGAGGAAGAGGGGATCCTCGAGCAGAGCGACCGCGAGCTGGTGCGTTCGGCGGTTGAATTCGGCGACATGCTGGTTCGCGAGGTGATGACGCCTCGGCCGGAGATCTTCGCCGTTCCCGAATCCACTACGATCGAGCACTTCCTTGAGATGCTGCGGATTCAAAATTACTCGCGCGTGCCTGTTTACTCCGGGTCGCTGGACAACATCAAGGGACTCGCGTTCGCCCACGACCTGCTGCAGATCACCGATGACGAAGCGCGGACGCGGACTGTCGCGACGATCCTGCACGCCGCGGCATTCGTGCCTGAAACCAAGCGCGGCTACGAGCTGCTGCGCGAGATGCAGCGCGAAAAGCAGCACATGCGCATGGTCATCGACGAGTACGGCGCGGTGGCCGGGCTTGTGACGATTGAGGATTTACTGGAACAGATTGTAGGAAACATTCGTGACGAACACGAGACCGACACGCAGATCGAGGAGCCGCAGCGCGAGCCTTCAGGGTCATGGCTCATTCCGGGTAGCTTTCCTGCCGATCAACTGGGTGATGTGATTGGCGAGCCAGTGGAATTGGGCGAGGACTACGAAGCGACAACGCTCGGCGGCCTGGTGAGCGAAATTGTGGGCCGGATTCCCAAGGCCGGCGAAGTCGTGACGCTCGATCCACTCGGCCTGCGCGTCGAGATCGTGGCTTCGACTGGCAGGCGAGTGGAACGTGTGCGGCTGTTTCCGGCGACGGCGCGGCTGCCGTTTCCGAAAGAATCGTGAACTCCATCAGGCCGTGCCAAAGCTGCCGCGCGACGCGATGGCTACAGTAACTGTTTAGAATCCAAATGACAATTAAACGGGCGGAGGTGCGTGTGGCGAACAGCTTTCTTACACGTCGTGACTTTGTGCGAACAACTGCGGGAGCGGCGGCAATCGGAGTCGCCCCGAGCGCGATTCTGGCGAGCGCCACGGAGACCTCCGCCCGGCGCGTTCACGTATGGGAGAAGCAGGAGATTGTGCTTACGTCGGAGCGCACTTTTTCAAATCCTTACACGGATGTGACAGTCTGGGTCGAACTGACCGGTCCCGGCTTTAACAAGCGCGTTTACGGCTTTTGGAACGGCGGCAATGAATTCTGCGTGTGTGTTGTGGCAACCACGCCGGGCGCGTGGCGCTGGCGCAGCGGCTCAGACCCGGCTATCGAAGGGCTCGCAGGAAGAAGCGGCAGCTTCGAGGCGGTCGAGTGGACGGAGAACGAAAAGCAGCAAAACACGCTGCATCGTGGGTTTTTGAGAGCGACAGCCAACAACCACGCGCTTGAAACTGCCGACGGCACTCCGTTCTTCGTGGTCGGCGATACTTGGTACGCGGCTGGCACGAATCGCTTTCGGTGGTACGACGACGATCAGGAGCGGCCGATTGGGCGGGGCGCGGGCTTCAAAGACTACGTTCGCTTCCGCAAAGCACAAGGTTACAACTGGGTCAACGTGATTGCCGCGTTTCCCAACTGGGAGACCGATGGGCTGCCTTATCACATCGTAGTGAACGATCCAGACCACACGACGGTGCGCTCGGCGTGGCTCGAATTTGGCACTGGAAGCGCGAAGAACATGGACAACGAGGGTGGCCGGCCGTTTATGTTCCCGGGCCGAGTACCCGGCTACGAGAATGTGTTCCCTGATGTCGACCGGGTGAATCCCGAATACTTCAAGGCTATCGACCGCAAAATTGATTATTTGAATGCGAACGGGTTCGTTGCTTTCATCGAGGTGTCGCGGCGCGATGCAAGCGAACTATGGAAGAAGTATTACTCCTGGCCCGAGTCTTACTCTCGATTCATTCAATACATCTGGTCGAGATACCAGGCGAACAACACCGTGCTCAGTCCGATTCATCTGGACATTGTCCAGGAGAGCATCACGGTGCCGGACTTCATGAAAGCCATCGATCTGGTCATGAAGAAGTACGGGCCGCCGCCGTTCGGAACGCTACTCTCGGCGAACGCCAACCCATCGACGCTGGTGAATTGGGGCAAGAACTCGTGGGTGACGCTGCACCAGATTGGCAACAAGCGCGAGCACGAATACTACTGGTATTTGACCGAGATTTATCGTGACTCGCATCCGCATCCCGCGCTAAACGGCGAGCCATATTATGCGGGGTACTTTGACGCTCGCGGCGTACCCGGTGGCTACAAATATGGCGCCAAGGGCGGCACGGCACAGGACGACCAGTTTGTGCGCTCATCGATGTATGGAAGCTTTCTTTCCGGCGGTCTTGCGGGCCACGTGTATGGCGCTGAGGGAATCTGGGGCGCGGACATCGAGCCTTCCGCTCCGACTAAGATGTGGGATGCGTTTCAGTGGAACTCCGGCGGGCAGATGAGGCACTTGCGGACTTTTGCGTTTTCGATCGGCAAGCGCTACCAGGAACTGGTACCGGATGCGGGTTACGTTGCGCCAAATGCCACGCCGGCTTTGAAGGGATACGAAGGCTGGGCTTACGCTGCGCGCACGCCGGATCAGAATATTTTCCTGGTCTATTTTGAGAAGGGTTGTCCAAAGAGCCTGGTGCGGGGTGCGCGAGTGATGAGCCTCTATCGCGCGCAGTGGTTCGACCCGCGCGAGGGCACGTGGTCCGACGTGGGCGATGGAGTTGCGAAGGCGAATAACATCGGCGAGATCGAGCTACCGGATTTTCCTTCAGAAATGGATTGGGGACTGAGCCTCGTTTATCGGGGTCCAGCGACGATGCCAAGCCATTTTTAGGCCAGCGATCAGCGGTCTGGATTTGCGGATCGCCACTTTCGCCATTCTTCGGCTGTAATCTCCCAAATCTCAGAGGGTAGGCGGCCGGAGACGTATTCTTTTTCGACGGTCCCGACGAGACGCATGCCTTGCTTCTCTGAGATGCGGCGCGAGGCAGTATTCTCTACGGCCTTGCCGGCGCGAAGCAAAGGAAAGCCGAGTTGATCAAACCAGAAGTCGTTGGCCCAGACGCACGCTTCGCTCATAAGGCCCAGTCCCTGCCATTCGAGTCCGAGCCAGAAGCCGCGATTGTCTTCTGGACCGGACCGCAGATCGAGCACACCGATTATCCGATGCGGCGCAGACTTCAGGCGCAGAGTCCACGTCCATCGATCGCCTTGCTCCATCGCAGGCAGCGCAATGTCGCGGACAAAATGAAGCGCACCATCGTCGGGATAGGGCCAAGGGACGACTTTCAGAAGATGGCGTACGATCTCCCAATGCGGAAAGAGCTCCTGGATCTGCGGCGCGTCGGTCAGAGCGAGCGGGCGCAGAATCAGCCGCTTGGTTTCGCCCGTTGGAATCATGCGGCGATAATACCAGCCATCAAGAGTAACCCTTCGAGGGAAAGAGCGGGTGCTACGGACCCCGCCCCTCACCGGTGATGAGCAGCGCAGCCGCGCCGCTGTTGGACACGTAAAATCAGAACCCTTTGCGGCTCTGATCGCGAATGGTTTTAATCTCCGGCGCCGGGATGTGCAGGAATTCCAAAAACTCCTGATGCTCCTCGGGCGCCGAACGCTCGAATTCCGAGTGCCAGCGGTGCATCTGCTCGTCGCTCAGCCCGCACCCCTTCATGATGGAAACCCATTTCTGTTTGGTAATCATTTTTCCTCTCCTTAGAGTCCCGTGGCTCAGCAATTTGAGAATCGCCGCCTGATGATCACGGAGGTTCCTGATCTCGCCGTCAAGCTCCATGAGCCGCCGTTGCAGCACGCTTGCCGCATCGCCGCCAATGTGATTCTGGATGGCGCGAATGTCGGCCAGCTTGAGGCCCGCGTCGCGATAGGCGCGGATCTCGAGCAGCCGCTTGAGGTCGCGCTCGCCGTAGCAGCGGTAGTTCCCGTTGCTGCGAACGGGCGCGCGCATCAGTCCGATGGATTCGTAGTACAAAAGCGCGGTCCGACTGAGACCGGCCTGCCGGGCGAGTTTGCTTACCGTCCACATGGTCTACTCCAAGGGTCAACCCTATAGTTATAGACATGTCAAGCGGTTTCGTGAAAGATTCCTGAAACAATTTGAGAGACTAAGAACCTGAGGGAACGAGGGGCGGAGTGGCGAGGCAAGAGACAAGAGGGGTAAGCGGAAAGCGCCGCAACCTGCGCGAGAGCTACGGCTTTTCGCCGGAGAATCTGCGTACGCTGCGCGCGCTGAAGACGCCGGCGCAGATTCAGAAATTCATCGACGCGATCGAGTACCAATATGCCGATACGGCGTGGTCGCCGGCACACGTTCTGCGGGAGCGCAAAGGACACTGCCTGGAAGGGGCACTCGTGGCCGCCGCCGCACTACGCGTCAACGGGCATCCGCCGCTGTTGATGGATCTGGAATCTGTGCGAGACGATGATCACGTGGTGGCACTTTACCGCGAGCGCGGTTTGTGGGGAGGCATCGCCAAGTCGAATTTCGCGGGGTTGCGCTTTCGAGCGCCCATCTACCGCACACTGCGCGAGCTGGCGGTCAGCTACTTTGAGCACTACTACAATCTGCGGGGCGAACGCACGCTGCGCGCTTACTCGAGGCCGGTGAATCTAGCTCGACTAGATAGCCATCATTGGATGACCGATGAGGACGACGTTTGGTGCGTGCCGGAGCTGCTGATCGCGGCGCGGCACTACCCGCTCTTTCCCGACAAGGTGGCGCGAGCGCTGCCACGGCTCGACCGGCGCAGCTTTGAAGCGGGGATGCACGGTCGGGTCAAGCACTGAAGTGTCAAGCACGGGATGTCTCCAGTGGCGCGGTCACCAGCCTCCAGCAGTAATTTTCCAAAAGGAAACCGGGGCTATAATAAGCCATCTAATCGGGAGAGTGCGTTATCTGGAGCGCGATCTTCGAGCTTGGGTTCGTTGCATTCTTCGCTTGGTTCGTTTGGCGATTTATCAGCAAAATGCTGGCAAGGCCAAGCCAGCCTGCCGAACCGGAACCTGGCGACGACGCGGGCAGCCCTGCCAGGATTCGGCCCCGCCCAAATCTGGGCTCGAGTGCAGTCGCGGTTGCTGAGCCAGACGAAGAAGATGAAGAAGCCTCTTTCGTCTCTCGCACGACGGGAAATCGAACGAGAATTGATTGAAAACGACCGATTCACGCTGAGTCTTCAGTTCTCGTCCGCGGCGGGCTGGCGATTTTCTTGTGCGAGAAGCCGTACACTCAGTCAGGAGCGGATCGCGCGTGAAATCAGGATTTGTTGCCATTCTCGGCCGGCCCAACGTGGGCAAAAGCACGTTGCTCAACGCGCTCACGGGCGAAAAAGTGGCTATCGTCACGGCCAAGCCGCAGACCACGCGCAACCGCATCATTGGCGTCGTGGAGGTGCCTGCACAAAAAGGCGCGCACCCGGCGGCGCAAATCGTCTTCGTGGACACGCCTGGAGTACACAAGCCCGCATCGCAACTCGACCGGCGCATGCTGCAGGAGGTTCACGAGGCGCTCGAAGCGCGCGACCTTGTGCTGGTGCTCGTGGATGCGACGCGAAGAATACAGGTTGGTTCAGAGCCCTCCGAGATCTCATCCGGCACGGCGGAGAGAACTGAGACGCCCGGCAAGAATGAAAAACGCGCGCACGGTTGGGCGAGCGAAGACGAGTTTCTTTTCTCGCTGGTGCGCAAGCTCGACTGCCCGGTTTTCCTGGTGCTGACGAAGATCGACCTGGTGCGCAAGGACCAGCTTCTGCCGCTGATCGAGTCGCTCACCAAGCAATACAACTTTGCGCAAGTGATTCCGGTGAGCGCGCGCAAACGCGATGGCCTCGACGTGCTGGTGCGCAAGATTGTGGACGTGCTGCCGAAGGGCGAACGCTTTTACCCCAAGGATCAGTACACCGATCAGCCGATGCGCTTCATGGTCGCCGAGCTCATCCGCGAGAGCATTTTGATCGAAACCGGCGAAGAAGTGCCGTACGCTTCGGCAGTGGTCATCGAGCAGTTTGAAGAGCCTGAGGCGCCAGCAAGGCCCGGCAAAAGGCAGCTGACTAGAATTGCGGCGGTCATCTATTGCGAGCGCGACGGGCAGAAAGCGATTTTGATTGGCAAAGGCGGAACGAAGCTGAAGGCCATCGGCACCGGAGCGCGGCGAAAGATCGAGTCGCTGCTGGGCACGCAGGTCTATCTTGAGCTGCACATCATTGTCGAGCCCGGCTGGCGCAACTCGAGCGGCTTTGTGGATTCACTCGATTGGCGCAGGCAGATCGAAAAGTTGGGCAGCGAAGAAGAGAGTTGATTCCCAGTTCAGGATTTCGATTAAGCTGCTGCAGGACTAGCGAATGACTTTGAACGGCCCCGAGCTCACGGGCCCGGGCTTCGCGTTGGGCGCACCGTAGTCCGAATCGAAGCCGAGCTGGAGCTTGGCGCCTTCAGACATCATGCCGGGATTCCATGGCGGATCGAAGACGATTTCAACATGCACTTCGCGCACGTCGGGCAGTGCGGCCAACTTGCGCTCCACTTCAGCTTTGATGACGTCGGACATGCTGCAACCGGGCGCGGTGAGCGACATACGGACATCGATGCGATTGCCGCCGTCTTCGAGCGGAACCGCCGCGGCAGCATAGACCAGGCCGAGGTTGACGATGTCGACGGGAATCTCGGGGTCGCGCACGGTCTTCAACTGCTGCCAGATCATCTCCTCGCGGAAAGGCCCGACAACGGGCGTGGCGTTCTGATTGGTTGGCAGAGGAGCTGTCATTCGAATGCGCTACTCGGTGGAGACGGTTTCCGGCTTGTCTTCAAGCGCGGATTGCAGCGTGTGCCAGGCAAGCGTAGCGCACTTGACGCGCGCGGGGAATTTGGAGACGCCGCCAAACGCGGCCAGTTTGCCCAAGTCCGCCGCGTTTTTCATCGCCTCGGGGTCGCCGGTAACAAGATCGTGGAACTCCCCGAAGAGCTTTGCCGCTTCTTTAGTGCTCTTCCCTTTAAGAATCTGCGTCATCATGGAAGCCGAAGCGCGCGAGATGGCGCACCCGGAGCCCTGGAAGCCAATGTCCTTGATGGCGCCGTTTTCGACGTCGAGATAGACCGAGCAGCGGTCGCCGCAGAGGGGATTGAATCCCTCGGCATGATGATTGGCCGACTCCGGCTTGCGAAAGTTGCGCGGGGCCTTGCTGTGTTCCAGAATCACTTCCTGATAGAGATCGCCGAGTTCGCCGAGGTCCGCGGTCATGCGAACACCTCACGCGCCGTGCGAATTCCCGCGACCAGCGCGTCGACTTCCTCTTTCGTGTTGTAGACGGCGAAGGAGGCCCGCGCCGTGGCGGGAATGCCGAAGCGCTCCATTACCGGTTGCGCGCAGTGGTGGCCGGTGCGAATGGCAATGCCTTCTCGGTCGAGGATCGTTCCGAGATCGTGCGGATGGACGCCATCGAGCACGAAGGAGAGCACTCCGGCGCGATCACGAGCCGTGCCGATAAGTTGCACGCCGGGAATGGCGCCGACAGCTTGAGTGGCGTAGGTCAGCAAATCGTTCTCATGGGCGGCGATGTTGTCCATGCCCAGGCCGGTAATGTACTTGAGCGCCGCGCCGAGCGCGATGGCGCCGGCGATATCAGGCGTGCCTGCTTCGAACTTCCAGGGAAGATCGTTGTATGTGGTTTTCTCAAAGGTGACGGAACGAATCATGTCGCCGCCGCCCTGATAAGGCGGCATGGCATCGAGCAGCGCTCGTTTACCGTAGAGAACACCGATGCCGGTAGGCCCGTAAACCTTGTGGCCGCTGAAGGCATAGAAATCGCAATCGAGCGCCTGCACGTCGACAGCAAAGTGCGGAACGGCCTGCGCTCCATCGACCAGCACTGGGACGCCGCGATGATGGGCCAGTTCGATCATTTCGCGCAGGGGAAGGATCGTGCCCAACGCGTTTGAAACTTGGGTGACGGCGACGATTTTGGTGCGTGGTCCGATCAGCCTTGCAAATTCGTCGAGCAGGAGCTCGCCGCGATCGTCGATGGGCGCGACCTTGAGGTGCGCACCTTTCTCTTCGCAAAGAATCTGCCACGGGACGATGTTGGAATGGTGCTCCATGGCCGTGATGAGGACTTCATCCCCTGCGCCAACGTGCTTGCGGCCGTAGGTCTGCGCAACAAGATTGATGGCTTCGGTAGCCCCACGCACAAAGATGATTTCGCGCGTGTCGGCTGCGTTGATGAACTTCTTGACCGTCAGCCGCGCGGCATCGTGCGCCTCGGTAGCGCGCACGCTGAGCGTGTGGACGCCGCGATGAATGTTGGCGTTCATGTGTTGGTAATAGTTCGCGATTGCGTCAAGCACCACGCGCGGCTTTTGCGAGGTGGCAGCGTTGTCAAGATAGACGAGCGGTTTGCCGTTGATTCGCTCGGCGAGGATCGGGAAGTCGGCGCGAATCCTGGCGAGATCGAGGGCGGCTGCTGCTTGGCTCGGCTTCGGATCGCGAATGATGGGCTGGGCGACGGTGGTCAACGCACCTCCTCCCAGCTCTGCACTTCTTCTTCCACCGGAGCTGCCGAAACAATAGTCCGGCGGCTGCGCGCCAGTTCAGCGATCCGCTCGCGAATCAGGCCTTCGGCAAACTCACGCGCCGCAGGCTCCTGCATGCGGTCGAGGCACTCCGCGGCAAAGGCATAAAGGAGAGTGTTCCGAGCCGAGACCTCGTCGATACCGCGCGAACGCAAGTAGAAGAGCTGCTCCTCTTCGATCTGGCCGATGGTAGCGCCGTGGGTACACTTCACGTCGTCGGCGTAAATCTCAAGCTGCGGCTTGGTGTCGATGCGCGCGTTGTCCGAGAGCAGCAGGTTCCGATTAGTCTGCTTGGCGTCAGTCTTTTGCGCATCTTTGTGGACCACGATGCGACCGTGGAAGACGCCGCGCGCCGAGCCGTCGAGAATGCCGTTGTAAAACTGGCGGCTGTTGCACTGCGGCTGCGCGTGCTCCACCAGCATGTAGTTGTCGAGATGCTGAGTTCCCGCGCCGACAAAGAGGCCATTAATGAGACATTCCGCGCCGTCGCCGGCGAGGACAGGATGAACGTTGTTTCGCACCAACCCGCCACCCAAAAGGATGGAGTGCGATGAGACATTGCTGCCGCGCGCCTGTTCGAGGCGCAGCGTGGAAACGTTGAAGGCCGCGAGATTTTCGCGCTCGACGAGGAAATGCGAGACCACGGCATCCTGCCCAGCTGCAAGCTCCGTGACGGCATTGGAGAACGCGGCCTCACTGCCAAGCGAAACATAATCTTCAATCACCGCCGCGTGGCTGGTCGGCTCGGCGACGATGAGTGTGCGCGGATGCGTCATAATCTCCGCGCCGGAGCCGGCAGAAACATACAAGAGGTGGATGGGCTGCAGTAAATTGGCGCCGCGGCGAATGCGCACATACGCGCCGTCTTCCCAGAGAGCCGTGTTCAGCGCGGTAAACACATCGCGGCGGACGTCGGCATAACGGCCAAGGTGCTGCTCGATTCCGTCAGACGCGCAGCCTTCGGGCGCAGCGCCCACCATGCCACAATCGATGGCCGACTCCAGCGAGCAAATCTCCAAGCCCTTGGGAAGGTCGCTCAACTCCGAGAGCTGCGGCGCAAAGTGGCCGTTGACAAACACTAGTTGGCAGACCGCGCCCGGAACGCGAAACCCTTCAATCTCCCGAGCCGAAACCGCAACGCTGGCCTTCACTGCGCGCTGAAACGGAATTTTCGCCATCGCCGCAAGATTGGTGAAGCGCCAGTCCTCGTCGTGCGTGGTCGGAAAGCCCTTGTCTTGGAAGCGCGCCCATGCGTCGTCACGCAGTTGCCGCAGCCACACCGGGTCGCGCTCCTGCCGCTGCGCGATTAGTTCGCCATACGCTTCAAGATATGTATTCGGCCTTCCGGTCACCTTCGACATCTCTTTCTCGCTTCCGCTTTCTTTCGATGTGTTTCTCATGCCTGCAAAGCCGCGGCTACATTGGCTTCCGCCGAGCCGTATCCCTTGTCTTCAAGCTCGAGGGCCAGCTCCGGGCCTCCTGAGCGCACAATTTTCCCATCCACAAGCACGTGCACGAAATCCGTCGCAATGTAATCCAGCAGCCGCTGGTAGTGCGTGATCACGAGGAAGCCGCGATCGGGGCTGCGCATGGCGTTCACGCCCTGCGCGACAATCCGTAGAGCATCAATGTCGAGGCCGGAGTCGGTCTCGTCAAGAATCGCGAGCTTGGGCTGGAGCACGGCCATCTGCAGAATCTCATTGCGCTTCTTTTCGCCGCCGGAGAAGCCCTCATTCACGGAGCGATTCATCAGCTTCTCGTCCATCTCCAACAGTTTCATCTGCTCCTTGTAGAGGGGCAGAAAATCCATGGCGTCGAGCTCATCTTCGCCGCGGTGCTTGCGGATTGCGTTCAGAGCCGAGCGCAGGAAATACGCGTTGCCGATGCCGGGAATCTCAACCGGATACTGGAAGGCCAGAAACACGCCCTCGCGCGCCGCGTCCTCGGGCTTCATCTCGAGCAGATCCTTGCCATCAAACAGCACCCTGCCGCCCGTAACCTCGTAAGTTTCGCGCCGCGCCAGCACCGCAGCCAGGGTGCTTTTGCCCGAGCCATTGGGGCCCATGATGGAATGCACTTCTCCCGCATTCACGGTCAGATTCACGCCCTTAAGAATCTCGTGGCCATCCACGCTGGCGTGCAGATCTTGAATTTCTAACAAAGCCATTCTTCTTCTCTCCGTTTGTGCTGACTTGCTGCTTTTATCCGACGCTGCCTTCAAGGCTCACGCCCAGGAGCTTCTGCGCTTCAACCGCGAACTCCATGGGCAGCTCCTTGAAGACGGTCTTGCAAAATCCGTTCACGATCATCGAGACCGCATCTTCCGCCGTCAGGCCGCGCTGGCGCAGGTAGAAGAGCTGGTTCTCGCCAATTTTTGAAGTGGAGGCTTCGTGCTCCATGCGCGCGGTCGCATTCCTCACCTCGATGTAGGGGAAGGTGTGCGCGCCGCAGCGGTCGCCGATCAACAGCGAATCGCACTGCGTGTAGTTGCGCGCGCCCGTGGCGCTCTTGAGAATCTTGACCTGGCCGCGATAGGTGTTCTGGCCGTAGCCGGCAGAGATGCCCTTGGAAACGATAGTCGAGCGCGTGTTCTTGCCGATGTGAATCATCTTGGTGCCCGTATCAGCCTGCTGGCGGTTGTTGGTGAGCGCCACGGAATAGAACTCGCCCACAGAGTTGTCGCCCTGCAAAATGCAGCTGGGATACTTCCAGGTAATCGCCGACCCGGTTTCCACCTGGGTCCATGAGATCTTCGAATTCACGCCGAGGCACTTGCCGCGCTTGGTGACGAAGTTGTAGATGCCGCCGCGGCCTTCCTTGTCTCCGGGATACCAGTTCTGGACGGTCGAGTACTTGATCTGCGCGTTGTCGAGCGCGATCAGCTCCACGACCGCCGCGTGCAACTGGTTCTCATCGCGGATAGGCGCGGTGCAGCCCTCGAGGTAACTCACGTAGGAGCCTTCGTCGGCGATAATCAGCGTGCGCTCGAACTGGCCGGTTTCCGCGGCGTTGATACGGAAGTAGGTGGACAGCTCCATGGGGCAGCGCACACCCTTGGGCACGTAGACAAATGAGCCGTCAGTGAATACGGCGGCGTTGAGGGCCGCATAGAAATTGTCGGTTTGGGGGACCACCGAACCGAGGTACTTCTTAATCAGCTCCGGATGCTTCTGGACCGCTTCAGAAAACGAGCAGAAGATGACGCCCATCTCGGCCAGCTTGCCCTTGAAGGTGGTGGCCACGGAGACCGAATCAAAGACCGCGTCGACGGCCACGCCAGCCAGGCGCTGCTGCTCCAGCAGCGGGATGCCCAGTTTCTCGTAGGTGCGCAGAATCTCGGGGTCCACTTGATCGAGGTTGTCGAGCTGCGGCTTCTTCTTGGGCGCCGAGTAATAGGAGATGTTCTGGTAATCGATGGGAGCGATGGTCAAGTTGGCCCACTTGGGCTCGCCCTCTTCGCGCTTCATCGTGAACCAGTGGCGCAGCGCATTCAGCCGCCACTCCAGCATGAACTTGGGCTCACCCTTGCGCGCGGAGATCAGGCGGACGATGTCTTCGTTCAGGCCCTTGGGGACGCGGTCCTCGGCAATGTCGGTAATGAAGCCCCATTTGTAGTCCTGCTCGGCAAGACCGCGAATTGTATCGACACTTGAACTCATTCGTCCTCCAAAGGACTTGGTACGGGATTGGGTCCAGAATCAGGCTTTTGAGGGCTGCCTGGGCCGGGCGAGGATGCGTGCTCCGCTATCCCGCAATATAGGACTTGTTTAGTCCTATATTAGATTTAGTGTACCCCGAGATGGGGTCATTTTCAAGGCCGGGCACAGACAATCGCATCGACCTCGTTTTATGACGGGAAAACGAAGGGCAGTGCGGCTCCTCACCGCAGATTTGATTGGAGATACGTGGGGGGATCGGCATTCATTGGGCCGGCTTCACTTCGTCGGTTTCGCCGGGTGGAACTGATTTCGCTTTTGGGGTCCAGGCTCGCGAACGCGGCTGGCCTCAAAGCTGACGATCTTCCAGTCTCCCTGGGCATCACGCACATACACGCGCGTGTAGCGGTAATTGCCACTCAGTTTTCCGTCCGGTGTGGTGGCCTGAATATTGGCCAGCGACGTAACCACGGCCGTGGATCCGTAAAAGCGCACCTTTCGGTCGGTCACTTCGAGGAGAGTGAAATGGAGGCGGCCGGAACTCAGCCCTTGCATGGTTTCATCGCGCGATTGCAGCGTGCCGGACGCCGTGATGCCCATGTAATCGGGCGCCAGCAGCGAGTCCATTACCTTGGTGTTTGCACCCAGGATGGCATCGCGCCATTCATCTTCAAGCTGATCGATGTCGTGGCGGTTCTCGTGCTTTTGCCCCATGGACATTGGGGCGCAGAGAGGAACGGCGCAAACGACACATGCAACAAGCGTTGCGATGGCACGTCCGGGACGCAGGCGTCGGCAAGCGGGGCTTAAGGAGACGTTTACAGATCCCGGCATACGCGTACACGGTATTCCGGAAATGGTGCGCTGGTCAAATGGAAAACCCATGAAGGCGTGCTGGCTTCCGATCCGCGCACTGTTGGATGCGCATTGCCCCGCTAAAAGTTAGACGGAATGACCCGCCCAGGGAGTTGCGCTAGGACGTAATGGATTTAAGCTCTGCGGCGAATTCCGGCAGCACGATGGTTTGGCCGCGATCGGGGCCTGTAGAGACCATGCCGATCTTCGCCCCACTCTCGCGCTCCTGAAATGCGAGGTACTCCTGAGCGGCCCGGGGCAGCTTGTCGAACTCGGTAATGCCCTCCGTGGATTGGCCCCAACCCTTCAGTGTGGTGTAACGCGGCTTGATCGCCTCCAGCCCCCGTACGTCCGCAGGGATTTCGTCGGTGACCTTGCCGTCGATCTCGTATCCAACGCAGATGGGAATCTCTTCGAGTTCATCAAGAACGTCGAGCTTGGTGACTACAAGCCATTCCGCTCCATTCACCTGGTTGGAGTAGCGGAGCAGCGGAATATCGAGCCATCCGCAGCGCCGGGGGCGTCCCGTGACGGCGCCATATTCGTGGCCCCGCGCGCGCAGCAAATCGCCGGCGGCGTCGTGGATCTCGGTCGGGAACGGGCCTCCGCCAACGCGGGTGACATAGGCTTTGGTGACAGAGACAACCGTGCCGATTGCGGTCGGACCTACACCAGTTCCCGTGGCCGCGCCGCCGGCCGTGGCGGAAGAGGATGTGACGAAGGGATAGGTGCCGTGGTCTATGTCGAGCATCGTTCCCTGCGCGCCCTCAAACATCACGCTGCCGCCCTTGGCCAGGATGCCATTGAGCATGCGGCCGGTATCGGCGACAAATGGCCGGATCTGCTCAGCAGCAGCAGCGTACTCCTCAAACATTTTTTCGGGGTCCAGGGGGTCGGTTCCGAAAAGCGCATGGGCAATAGCATTCTTCTCCGCGCAGGCAGCTTCAATGTGCGTTTTGAGCAGCGCCGGATGCAGCAAATCGACCACGCGCAAGCCGCTGCGCGCCATCTTGTCCTCGTAGGCCGGTCCAATGCCGCGGCTGGTGGTGCCGATTTTCTTGCGTCCCGGCGCGCTTTCCGCCGCCAACTCGATCATGCGGTGGTATGGCAGGATGACCTGCGCGCGGTTGGAGACGAAAAGATTCCCGTCGACTTTGACACCCAGCTCGCGGATACGCCCGACCTCGCTGAGGAACGCGATGGGGTCGAGGACAACTCCGTTGCCGATGACGCCCTTGCACCCCGGCCGAAGCACGCCGCAGGGAATGAGCTGCAACACGAACTTGTGCTCGCCAATGATGACCGTGTGCCCGGCATTATGCCCGCCGGCGTAGCGCGCCACAGCTGAAAACCGCTCACTGAGCACGTCTACGATTTTTCCCTTGCCCTCATCGCCCCACTGGGCGCCCAGCACCACAGCTGTCTTCGCTCGCATCGCCGTCCCAATTCCACACAAATACCCGCCGCAATAGGCATTGAACGTGCCTTTGCGCGCGGGCACAGATTTGGATGCGGCTTACTCGACCGCAACCACTTCGATTCTAAACGAGGTTAGTCGACTCAAGGAGAACTGGGCGCTGGAGCGCACGCAATGGGCTGGTCTAGGATTATCCGTGTGCCAGTCGAGCGAATTCCTGCTGCACGGCCGTGTCTTGTTTTTCTATGCGAAGACGGGCGCGTCGCAGGCATCACGATAGCGGAAGGGAGACGACGATGGATTGGAGCGAGAGGACGAGACGTGCATTTCTGATGCAGTTTGGCGCAGCCGGCGCGGCGGCGTTGGCCGCCGCGAGTGCGGATGGGCTGGCATTGCCGCAGGACTCTGCGGCGCAAACGGCGCCCACGGCCGCCGACCAAAAGCAGGCCACCACGCGGGATGCCCGCATGGCATGGTGGCATGAGGCAAAGTTTGGCATGTTCATCCACTGGGGCCTCTACAGCACGATCGGCCAGCACGAATGGGCGAAGGAAAACGAAGGAGTTCCATTGCCGCAGTATGAGTTGCTGGCCAAACACTTTCATCCCAAGCCCAACGCAGCGCGCGAATGGGCTCGGCTGGCCAAACACGCCGGCCAGAAGTACATGGTGATGACGACCAAACATCACGAGGGATTTTGCAACTGGGACACGCAGCTGACCGACTACAACGCCATGGACCAGGGACCGGGTCGCGACTTGGTGCGCGAGTTTGTTGAAGCAGCCCGTGCCGAGGGGCTGCGTGTGGGCTTCTATTACTCGCTTATGGACTGGCATCATCCGGACGGAGCCATCTGCAAGACCGACGAGGCCGCGCGGCGGCGCTTTGTCGACTACACGCACGGGCTCATTCGGGAGCTAATGACCAACTACGGCAAGATCGACATTCTCTGGTACGACGTTGCGTGGCCGTTGACGGCGGAGCAATGGGAATCGGAGCGAATGAACGAGATGGTCTTCTCTCTGCAGCCCGAGATCATTGTGAACAACCGCAACCTGCTGCCGGGAGATTTCGCGACGCCGGAGCAGCATATCCAAGCCGCCGAGGCGGGACGCGCATGGGAAACGTGCATGACGCTGAACGACAGTTGGGGCTTCAACCGCGGCGACGATGCGTGGAAAACGCCGAAGACCATCGTCAACAACCTGATCACATGCGCGCAGGGCGGCGGCAACTACCTGCTGAATATCGGCCCGGAGCCGGACGGATCGGTACCGCCGCAGTCAGTGGAGATTCTGGAAACGGTGGGCAGGTGGCTGGACACGAATGGCAAAGCGATCTATGACGCCGAGCGTATGAAGGCCGAGTGGACCACAAACCTGAACTTCACGCGACGCGGGAACACGCTGTATGTGCATGTGTACTGCTGGCCGGGGCACACTCCGGCGGCTGAGTGGCTGGATTTCTACAAGCCTGAGGTGGTAGTGGCTTTCGCCGGATTGAAGCCGAAGGCGCTCTCGGCACGGTTTGTCAAGAACGGCCAAAAAGCGGAGTTCACGCAGGATGAATTCACCTTGAGATTGACGGGGCTGCCACTGGTTGCGCCCGATCAGCCCGCCACGGTGATCGAGGTGGAATGCGACGGCGAACCGGCGATCGACCACAGCGCCCTGCGCCCGCTATGGCCGCGGCACGAGGTCGGCATCAGCGTCTAGCTGAGGGCCCACGGTGGCCCTTGAATTGTACGGATCTTTATTACGCAAATGAGCGTAACGCATAAATGCATAATGATGGTTGCTTGTTATGCAGATTTGCGTTATGCTAATAAGCGTAATGGAAGAGTACAAAAATCCGTTCATCTTCGGCGAGGTCGTCAGCGAGCCGAATTTTGTCGATCGGACGAAGGAACTGGACCTGTTGGTCCGCGACCTGTCCGATGGCCAAAAGGTGTTCCTGCTGTCTCCCCGCCGCTTTGGAAAAAGCTCTCTTGTCGCAATGGCGCTTCTCAAGCTGCGTAAGAGGCATATCCGAACTGTCAGCCTAACGGTCAGCAGCTATTCCAGTTACACCCAATTCCTGGAGAAGTTTGCGGAAAAGGTTCTGCGCGCCGCCGGCCCCTGGGATCGAGTCAGGGATTGGGTGACGCGATTTGCGCGGAGCGTGAGACCCGAAATCAACTACGTCACGATGACCGGCGAAGTGAGCCTCTCGCTCGGCGCCAAACCGGGATTTGATCCAGCGCCCATCGCTCCGGACGTCTTTGCCCTGCCTGGGGAATTGGCCAAGAATGGCGGCTTTCGGATGGCGATCTGTCTCGATGAGTTTCAGCAGATTTCAGAGTTCAACGGCGGATCGGTGGAAAATGTTCTGCGAAACCAGGTCCAGGAGCAGCGGGAAGTTGGCTACGTCTTTGCAGGGTCACAGCCTTCTTTCATGAAGGAAATGCTGTCGACCAAGCGCCCCTTCTACAAAGCCGGCCCACACATGTTCCTGGACAAGATTCCGGAGGACGCGTGGAAGGAATTCATTGTCCGGCAATTTGCCAAGAAGCGCAGGAAGGTCGACGAGGGCGCCCTCGATGCTCTGCTCTCCATCGCGAACCTGATTCCGTACGATGTGCAGCGCATCGCTCATGAGCTCTGGGATTACGCGGAGATCGGAGGAAAGCGCACGCTCCTGGCGTCCGATGTCAAATGGGTTTCGGAAGACCTCGTAGCCGGGCAGTCGACTTACTACGAACAACTCTGGCAACAATTGTCCTCAGCGCAAAGAGCTGCGCTACAGGCGCTGGCGCAACGCGGGCCCTCGCAGATCTATTCCCAATCCGTTCGGACCGAGTTCCGGCTCGGGCCTGCTTCCACGGTTCAACGGGCAATTGAGTCTCTCAACTCAAAGGGCATCCTCGATCGGTACAAAGGCCAATATTTCTTCCTGGATCCGCTCTTTCCGCAATGGATACGATTGCGAACTGCGTAAGCGCATCATTCCCCATCCTCGTCCGGCGCGCCTTGTGCCTGTTCGAGAATTGCGTCCGCAATCCGCGCGGCCTCGACCGCGGCACGCACCGAATGCACGCGCACGATCGATGCTCCGTGGACAATCGCAGCCGTCATGGCGGCGAGGCTTGCGTTTTCGCGCGCGGCGGGAGGTGCGGGCTCGCCGCCGAAAAGAGGCGCCAATGTGTGGCCAAGGAATGACTTCCGGCTCAAACCGGCGAGCAGCGGACGGCCCAGAGCGAGCAACTCGGCCTGACGCGCGAGAAGCACATAATTCTCGTCGAAACGCTTGCCGAATCCGTAGCCTGGGTCGAACACAATCGCGTCCCGCGGAATTCCGGCGCGCTCGGCAGCGGCAAGACTGTGGGTTAGTCCTTCGCGAACTGTGGCCAGCAGCGTATTGGGTTCAAGCTGCGGCTGTGCGCGCCATTCATCGGGTCGCCCACGCGCGTGCGAAAGCACGACTCCCGCGTGAAACTCCGCGCACACTTCAGCGATCGCGGGGTCCCACGTGAATCCGCTCACATCGTTAACAATCTGAGCGCCAGCCACGAGCGCCGCGCGCGCTGTCTCAGCCTTGTAGGTGTCGACAGAAACCACTGCCTGGGGCAGACTCTTCAGGATTCCTTCCAACACAGGAAGCAGCCGCGCCTGCTCTTCTTCTGCGCTGACCGCCGATTCGGAACCGGCAGCCGGGCCGCCCGCGCGCGATCCGGGCCGTGTGCTCTCTGCACCCAGATCGACAATGTCCGCGCCTTCCTCGATGAGCTTGAGCCCGTGCGCGACAGCTGCTTCGGCCGAGAGAGAAAGCCCGCCGTCGCTGAACGAATCCGGAGTAATATTCACTACACCCATGACGAGCGTGCGCCGGCCCAGCTCGAGGGTCCGCGACCGCAGCCGCCAATGTTCCGTGGGTCTCATATGCATTCATTCCAGATGGTACGCCGCGATGCGGCACGGCTTTGCTACACTTCGGGGCATGGCCTCCCTTCGGCGATCCATTGCATGGAGCAGCCTCCTGATATGCACCGTCGGCCTGAGCGCACAGGTTCCCGCCCAAGCGCGCAGTCATCCACAACACGCTGCGCTGCGCGTGCCCAGGACGGGCCCGCTCGCCGATCGCATCCAAGCCATTCTCGCCGACCCCGTTCTGAGTCACGCGAACTTTGGCATCAGCGTAACCACTCTCGACGGGCAATCGCTCTACGGATTGAATGACGCGCGGCTGTTTTCGCCCGGCTCCGATGCGAAATTGACGACCACCGCCGCGGCGTTTGCGCTGCTGCCGGTGGACACGCTGACGTGGACCACCTTCGTGGCCGGCGACGGCGATGTGGATGCGAGCGGCACGCTCCATGGCAACCTGGTGCTGCTCGGTGTAGGCGATCCCACCATCAGCGCACGGCGTTACCCGTATGCCGAGCCCGGATCCACGCCTCCAGCTTCCACGGGGACTTTGCCGACTTCCGCGCCGAAAACTGCGATGGACGTTTTGGGCCTGCTCGCAGAACAGGTGGAACAGACAGGCGTGCGCACGGTGGATGGCAACGTGATCGGCGACGACACTTTCTTCTTGAGCGAACCGTATCCGCTGGGCTGGAGCTGGGACCATATGCAGTGGAGCTACGGCGCGCCCGTCTCCGCGCTCACCTTCAACGACAACACCGACGAGTTGGACATCACCGCAGACCCTGCCACGACTGGCGCGACACAAGCCGAGTGGATGCCGGACGTGGATTACTACACGATCGACAACCGGATGACTGTTGCCGCGGCCGGGCAGGAAGCCTTCCCTGGCCTCGAGCGACGCCCCGGTTCTTTGCTGGTGCGCGCCTGGGGCACAGCTCCCGCGAGTGGACTGCACGTTGCAATGGCCGTGGAGGATCCGGCACAGTTTACCGCTGACGCATTCAAGCAGGCGCTTGAACTGCACGGCATCAAAGTGACAGGTGATGCCGAGTCGCGCCACAAAGTCGCCACCGGAACGGGTGACTTCGCCGGCGAGCGCGAGATGCCATTGAACCTTACACCCGGCAACTTCACATCGATAGTCGCTCCCGCGGAGGGCCGCCGCATCCTCGGGGCGCACATGTCTGTGCCCATCGTCGAGGACATCACCGTGACAAATAAGGCCAGCCAGAACCTGCACGCCGAACTTCTGCTGCGCCTGCTTGGCAAGCTCTATGGAACCGATGGCAGCTTTGAGGAGGGGGCTCGGGTCGTGCGCCAGTTCATGGTGAACGCAGGTGTAGCCGACGCGGACTTCTATCTGGTCGACGGCTGCGGCCTGAGCAACGACGACAAGATCACGCCGCGCGCCTTTACGAGGCTATTAGCCTATGCGTCGAAGCAAACATGGGGCAAGGAATGGCGTGAGACGCTGCCCGAAGCCGGTGTCGATGGCACGTTGGATCACCGCTTCACTAAATCGCCCGTGAAGGCGCAGATGTGGGCCAAGACCGGCACACTGGGCGAGGCGAACACCCTCTCCGGATACGTGAATGCAGCAAGCGGCCGGATGGTGGCATTCTCGATCCTCGTCAACGGGCGTTATCCGGGCAGCACCGCTGAAGAAGAAGCCATCGACCGCATCGCCGAGGCCATCGCCGCGGCGGAGTAATCTCCCTCGGCACAGTTTTCAGAACTATCCGAAGCAGAGTTCTCCCGTTTGAAGACGCTGCTCCCTTTCGGGAATGCAGTTGCAAAACGGGTTACAGACGTCTATCGCACATGCTCCAAGCACCAGAAGCGGCTGTATCATGAGAGGCGATGCGGACGTGGAATCTTTTGATGGCTTCTGCTTTGACCACATTCGCCTTCGGTTTGGCCGGTTGCCGAACGCTTCCGCCGTCGAAGCCCTCCTCTGAATGGACACCCCAGGAGGCCCGCGGCGCAGCGGTGTTCCAGGCAAAGTGCGCACGCTGCCACTATCCGACATCGACGGAGCCGCTGCACGGACCGGGCTTGCAGGCGATCACCAAGGTGAAGGCCATGCCCTCCGGAGCGCCTCCAACCGACGAAAGGATGACAGCGGTGATTCTCGACGGACGAGGCATGATGCCAGCCACACCGCTGAGCGACGAAGATCTCGCTAACCTGCTGGCTTATTTGCACACGTTATGAGCACCGACGCCAACACGAGCACTTCCACACCCGGCATGGCACCGGCGGCTCCTAGTCGGGAGTCGCGGCGTTCTGCGCTGCTCAAGCTTCCGGGCCTGATTGCAATCAGCCTTTACATGCTTCTGCTTGCCGGTGTCACTGTTGTGTCTGTCGTGGCGCAACGCGAGGGATTCATCTATCTTGTCTTTTCAATCTTCTTCATCGCCGGCGCGCTGGGCTTGCTGCTGCTGCTGCGCTGGGCGTGGGCGCTCACGCTTGCGGCCGTGGCAATTCTATCGGGGTCCTTCCTGTGGGGATTCTCGGTGCAGCACTCTTATTCTTCGCTGGTCCAAGGACTATTGAATCTTCTCTTCTTTCTTTATCTCGTGCGGACCGACGTGCGGGAGAAACTGAAGTAGGCCGTTAGACCCAAGCCCCTTGCGCTTTCGTTACTCCAGCAGGCTCTCCCTATCCAGCAGGGCTTCGGGATCGCGATGACTCCCGCTGAAAAGCTGGCTGATCTGCCCAACGATCGCGGCAAGCGCTGCCCACAACAGGAGCAACAGGCCGATTGCAGTAAGCACAACTCCACCGATTGCGGCCGGTCCGTTCGTCAGCACGTCAATGTGCAGCGTGGAGCCGGTGAAAGGAAACGTTGCCGTAAAGCTTGTGGCGTCATTGCAGTAGCCGAGAATCAGGCCAAATCCGCTGGCCAGAAAAAGAATGGCGCCCAGTAACGGGCGATCTGCTCTCATGGTTGCCTCCCGCCGTTTTTGTCGCGTGTGGAACGCTCAGGGTTGACAATAACTTCTCCGTTTCGCAGAAGCTTCATTCCACGCCCCAGCCAAGACAACTTAGTGGAATAGATGCGTTCTTCGACTGAATGGTTTTGGGCGGTGCGTTCCAGCGGAGGCTCCGCGAACGACATAAGCTCCTCTAAATCCAATCGATTGCCGGCCAATTCTTTTCTAAAACCAGTAACCGGGCGTGATGATGCGCAGCAGCGCGCGCACGCCCCGCGGGATCGCTGTGCGCGGCGAATCGTAGCGCCGGTTTTTGAAGCCGAAATAGCCCACAGGATCGATGTTGCAGGGGAAACGCAGAGAGTGGCCCGGTTGGCCCTTGAAGGGGATTACCTTGCGATAGATCAAGTGCTCGAGCAGACGAACGTCGCTCGAGTTCATCTCGCGATTTGCGCCGCGCAGCACGCGATCGTAAAAAGCATGCGAGCACGCGAAAAGCTGTGCCCGCGCGTCGTAGCCCCGGCGAAAAAGGCCGAGCTTGCGGCAATCGATCATGAGCTCGAACGGATCGGAGCGGGCGTTGGCGACGCGATCGAGCGCTCTGCCGAGCGCGGGAAAGGTCAGCCGGCCTGTCACTTTGATCATGTGCGTCGTGACGAGGCGCAGTTCACTTAGCGTCAGACCGTCGTCGAGCGTTTGCATCTCTGCATAGCCGTAGTTTGTGCCTGCGGGAATCTCGCGAGCGGGCAGGGACAGAAACTCGACCTCGCGGCGCTGCGGGTTTTCGTTTTCCGCGATCGCGCGCAGCTCACTCAGATCCGTGTCGGAGTTTTCGAGGAACAGAATGCGCTCGGCGGCTGGATGCGGATAGCTCAGCCAGAACCGGAGCGCACGTTTGTAATCCTCAAGCCGCACCTGGGGCGAGGAGCGCTTAACCTGCGCGTTGGTCGCAGGGGTAATTGTGGCTGTCATGACGAGCAGAAACCGCGGCGTTGCAGGCGAGCCAGGCGAGGTCATTGCTTGGGCGATCGTTTCTCGGAAAGCGATGGAGCGCCGGAATCGGCGGCCGGGTCGGCAGGTGCGATGGGTTGAGCGATCGCCACCGTGGCCAATCGATGCGCCTCCCATGCTTTGGCGAACTTCCAATTGACGTAGGCGGAATGATTCAGGTGGAAGATCAGTCCTTCCCGGCCATCCAGGAATCCGCCGCGAAAAATGTAGTTCTTGATGAAGGTCAGCGCCGGATTCATTACGGTGTTAACTACAAAAGCGAAGATCGAATCGCTTGTTCTGCCGGTTCGCAGAAACAATGGAATGGTTGCAGTGCTGTAGCGCTGCATATGCTCGATGTAATACTCCACGCTCCGGTATTGCAGGTGAAGCATGGGTTTTTTCAGTTTGCCAATTGGCTCCTGCGTCTTGGGCGTGGCGTGGGGCTCGGTATCCTCTCGCAAGCGCGCGACGCCCCGGCGAAAGAGGCGCAGCTTGTGGTCGGGATAAAGGCCACCATGGCGCATCCACCGGCCAAAGATCTGGTTGAGCCGGGGAATCATGTAGGCGTTGTAGCGCGGCTGGCCGCTGAGGAGCGATTGAATTTCGCTGGCGAGTTCCGGCGTAAGCCACTCGTCTGCATCGAGATTCAGGATCCAGTCGCAGGTGCACTTATCCAGTGCGGAATTAACTTGCGGGCCGTAGCCCTTCCAACTTTCGTAGAAAATGCGGGCGCCAAAGCTCTTCGCGATTTCGACGGTTTTGTCTGTCGACCCTGAATCGACGAGATTGATCTCATTGGCCCAGGCGACGCTTGCCAGCGTGCGGCGGATGTTTCCCGCTTCATTGCATGCGACGATGGCCACTGACAGGCTTTGCATGATTGTTGGTGCTGGCGTCTACGATTGTGCACAGAGTAGCACGTCGCGAGGCCGCGCATCTGGCTACAATAAGCAGGATGGAGTTGGTGCAAATTGAACCCGCGCGCCGAGCACCCGCGCCCAAGCCGGAGTGGCTGAAGGCACGTGCGCCGGTGGGCGAGAACTACCACAGCCTCAAGCGGCTGGCGCGCTCGCTTGGCCTGCACACCGTGTGCGAGAGCGCGCAGTGCCCCAACATTGGCGAGTGCTGGCACCATAAAACCGCGACCTTCATGATGTTGGGCAACCTGTGTACGCGGCGCTGCGGATTCTGCGCCGTGCCAAAGGGCCGGCCAGATCCGATTGACTTCGACGAGCCGCGGCGTGTGGCGCAGGCTGTGGCTGTGCTTGGGCTCGAACATGCCGTTATCACCAGCGTCAATCGCGACGACGACAACCTGGGCGGCGCGCGCGCCTTCGCTCTGGTGATCGAAGAAATTCGCCGCCAGGCGCCCGGCTGCCGCGTTGAGGTGCTCATTCCCGACTTCCAGGGCGACAAAGAATCCATCCGCACCGTCGTCGAAGCCCGGCCCGAGATCCTGAACCACAACACAGAGAGCGTGCCCCGGCTTTATCGCGTGGTTCGCTCAGGCGCGCGTTATGAGCGCTCTCTTGAGCTGTTGAGCTACTCCAAAGAGATACGGCCTGGGGGGCTGACGAAATCGGGAGTGATGGTTGGGCTCGGCGAAGAAACGCACGAGCTGCTCGAAGTTTTTCGTGACCTGGCGGGCGCAGGCTGCGACATTCTGACCATCGGCCAGTACCTGCGCCCATCGCGAGACCACCTGCCGATGGCACGCCTCTATACGCCACGCGAATTCGCCGAGCTTAAGACGGAAGCTCTTCGCATGGGCTTCCGCCACGTCGAATCCGGCCCCCTCGTCCGCTCCAGCTACCACGCGCGCGAGCAAGCCACTTCCACGGGCATCGTTGCCGCACAATCCTGATTCAGCCCGGTGCAAAGAGAATCGTTGCGGCCCCGTGCCTTGAGGGGCTACTATCGAGTCGTACTTCCCCTTTTCCCCAATCCCCGGGGAGCCGCCCACATGAAACGCGCCGTTAACCTCGGGATTTTGGGCAACTTCCGTATTCACAACCAAATCTGAGGAGGTTCGTGTGATTCCGTCATCGCATTCAAGCTGCCTTCACGAAGGTAGCCGCAACTGTCTGCGCATCGTCGCAGGTCTCGCTGTTCTCTTCATGGTCGGGACACTTGGCGCCCGGGCCGCAACAATTTGTGTCAATCCCCATGGAACGTCAGGTTGCAAAACCACGATTGCCGCCGCACTGGTCGCGGCGTCATCGGGTGACACCATTCAAGTTGGACCGGGAACCTACCACGAAGGCGTCATCATTACGAAGCCGATTGCGCTCATCGGGTCGTTTCGCAGCGCGACCATCGACGCCTCGGGGCTGCCGAACGGCATCTTCGTCAACGGGATGTCCGGCGCACCCAAGATCGGCATCTCGAACGTGATCGTCTCTGGTTTCACCGTCCGCAACGCGAATTTCGAGGGGATACTGGTTGCCAATGCCACCAATGTTTCGCTTACCGGAAACCTCGTCACAGACAACAACAGAGCCCTTGATATCTCCGCCTCTACCTGCAACAACATTCCCGCCTTCGAAACCAACGAGGGTGACGACTGCGGCGAAGGCATTCACCTGATGGCTACGCAGTATGTCTCCGTCGTGGGAAATGAAGTCGCTTACAACTCCGGCGGAATTCTGATTACTGATGAAACCGGCCCCAGCCACGCCAACCTTATCAGTGGCAACCATGTTCACGATAACCCCTTCGATTGCGGAATCACTCTGGCCTCTCACGGTCCCGCGACGTCGGTGATTCCCACAGCCGCATTGCCATATGGCGTCACCGAGAACACGATTTCGAACAATGTGTCATCACGCAACGGTTATCAGGTTCCCGGGGCAGGCGCAGGCGTCGGCATCTTCGCGCCGTTTCCTGGAACAACGGATGCGGGAAATGTGGTGATCGGCAATGTTCTTCGGGATAATGGACTGCCGGGCGTAACCATGCATAACCATGCAGCGGCTCCGTCACCCGCGCCCGGAGTCAACATGAATGACAACGTAATCGTCGGAAACCAGATCTCCGGCAACGGAGCTGATACGGCTGATACACCCACATCAGGACCCACGGGCATCAACCTTTTCAGCCACGCTCCCGTATCGGGTACGGTGATCTCTCAGAACGTATTCGATCAGGAAGCCATTGACGTTGCGTACTCGGCGCCTTCCGGAGAGATGGAGGTGCATCTCAACAACTTCAATCGCAAGGCGATCGGCGTGGAGGAGTTGAGCACCGCCCCCATAGATGCCACTCAGAACTGGTGGAACTGTCCGTTCGGTCCCGGATCCACGGCGGCATGTGCCTCCGCCTCAGGAGCGAGTGTCACCACTTCACCTTGGCTGACCGCTCCGTCCGATTTCCCCGGTTCGCCCGATACCGATCGGTTCGACAATCACTGATAACAACCCGAATTTCACGGCCGGATTCTTCCTCGATCCGGCCGTTTTGCGTGTGGGCAGCGCATATCCGCGCCGTCTCGTCGTCCTCGAAGTTGTAAAATTAGCCGTTGACGCTTTTGCCCAGATCTTTGCATTGAGGACGATGAATTATGGCATCCTTCATGGACGGCAATCCAGCACTCAAATCGCTTTCAAGCGACCTCCGTCGGCGCATGGATCAGTCGGTGGCCGATTTCCAGGCCAGTCTGGCCGCCACGCGCACTGGCCGCGCCAGCGTTCACATGCTCGATCAGATCAAGGTGGACTACTATGGCACGCAGACGCCGATCAATCAGCTGGCGCAGCTTTCGGCGCCCGAACCGCAGCTCATCGTTATTTCTCCGTGGGATCCGACGATCCTGAAAGAAGTCGAGAAGGCCATTCAAACCGCAGCCCTCGGATTCAATCCTCAGTCCGACGGCAAGATTATCCGCGTTCCTGTTCCGCCCATGACCGAGGAGCGTCGGCGCGACGTCTGCAAGCACATTAACAAAGTGCTTGAGGAGCATCGCACCGCGATCCGCAATGTCCGCCGCGACGGCAACGATGCGCTGAAAAAGCTCGCCAAGGAAAAGAAGGTGAGCGAAGACGATGAAAAGCGCGCTCTTGAAGAAGTGCAAAAGATGACCGACGCGGAAATTCGCCGCATGGAAGAACTGTCGCAGAAGAAAGAAGCCGAAGTGATGCAGGTATGACGCTGCGCGTCCCGCTTCACGCAGCAATCTCGTTCATTTGAGAACCAGGCGGCGGCCCCGGCGGCAGCGTCTCTCCCGAGCCCTTCGGTAAAAGGATGCGGTCGAGGCCAACGATCGCCAGGATCCGAGCCACGTGGCGCGGCGGATTAACAACCGCGAACTCGTGACCCGCCTCACACGCAGCGGAATATAGCGAGACTAGGGCGGCCAATCCCGCCGCGTCAATACGCTCCGTGCGGCTCAAGTCAAGACAAACGGATTGTCGGCGAACGATCGGCCTCAACTCCTCAAGGAATGCCTGCTCCTGGCCTTTAATCATTTCGCGAATGCCGCTGATGAATTGCGAAGTCGAATTCTGCCGGGGATTGTTCATTTTGAAACTCCTCGTTGCAAACGAAGTGCCGATTTCCTCGTGCCTCGGTCTTCAAATTGAGGGCAAGCGTGCCCAGGATTGACTCGGTTTTGTCTGTTGCCGCAGAAGCTGTTGTTCCAGCTGACTACGCTGCCACACGTTTGCGATAGCTTTCCAGCACCATCTTTCCTGCGTGCCACACGATCTGGAGCGCCACCACCGCAATCGCGATCAGCAGGGCCGTGTGCAGTCCCTTGTTCGCGTCGGCCAACGCCTTTGCATTCGCCGCTGCACTCCTCGCCAGAAACAGTTGCTGCCCCGGCGCGGCCAGCAGAATCCCCAGCGGAATCAGCGACAACGCATGCATGGCCCAATGCCGCCACTGCCTCCGCTTGTGCCACGCGCCTCCCGTCAGGTCCGCGATCTTCCACGCCAGCTCAAACACGTTTATCGCGACCAGCCACCAGTAAAACGTCCACCATACGGGAGCAAGTTGATAAGGCAAGGAATGGAGATACCACGCGCCGGGACCAAAGAGCAGAAAAGGATAATGGGGAACGAGCAAAATGTAGGCCAGAAAAAGTACGCCTGAGAGCACGTTAAGCAAAGCTTTCGTAAAACTCCGCGGCTTGAACCATTCGCTGTCGCCCAAGTCCGCTGGCGGAAGATCCATGGGCGTCCACTGCGCCGTCATAGGCCCGGCCATCGGCCCAAACTGGCGGAGTTTTTCCGGGAAACGCGAGCCGGTCAGCTCGATCACCGCGAAGATCAGGGTTACGATCGCCGCGCTCGTCAGCCACATGCTCGGCAGAGCTAGCGCCGCACCCAGCAACTCCTCCCCGCCCAAACCTTTCGCCGCAACCTCCACCACTTTCGCGATCACATAAAGCACTGTTGACCACGTCAGTACTAGCCGAAGGACGTAGGAATACGTTGGGAAGATCGCCGGCCCGATCAAATACTGCTGGCGCTGGTAGCGCGCGGCCACCTGGATTGGTGCGCCGATCTGCTTCAGCCACTCTTCCGCCTCTTCCCTGGTGAGCGGCCGACCCAGCTCAGCCTCTTTGTCTTCAAGTTGCGCTTCGAGATTCGCGCGCAGCTCGGCGATGATGTCGTCCTGCCGTTCCCAGGGCAGGTGTTTTTTTACGGCTTGAAGGTATCGGTCCAGAAGTTCCATAGCATTCCTCAATTCCTTGCAGAATTCTTTGGTTCCTTACAAAAGGTTCGTTATTGACGTGTTGATCCGGTTCCACTCTTCGAGCAGCCGCGCAAAAATCTGCTCGCCGTCGCTCGAGAGCCGGTAAAACCGCTTGTTGCGCTTCTCTTCTTCGCGCCACTCGCTTATGAGCAGCCCCTGAGCCTCAAGGCGCCGTAACAATGGATAGAGCGTGCTTTCATCAATCTCCATGCCCTGCGCGGCCAGCGCCTTGCGTAGCGTGTATCCGTAATGCTCCTGCTTGAGCTGCGCCAGAACCGCCAGCGTAAGGCAGCCCCGCCGAAGCTCCAGACGAAGGTTTTCGAAGAGGTTTTCTGTCAAGGTCATGCTGTACCCCATACACTGTACAGAACACACTGTATGACAAACAGTGTATGGTGTCAAGTACTTTTTGCAGATTTTTTTCGGGCGGGCCGTGGCAGCGGCTCGTGAGGCCGCCCTGCAGCGGTATAAAGAACTATCCGGTTCCCCGATCCAAGACAGCTATCTCCAGAAAGGCAAACAAGATGAGCCTCACGCGACGCGAGTTCCTTATGCGAGCCGGCCAAACAGGCGGATACAGCGCTGCCTTCGTCCTGATGCAGTCACTCGGACTGCTGGCCATTCCCGAAGCAGTTGGCGAGACTGGCCCGTTGCGGCTCGTCGACGGCAAGGGCGCGCGCGTGGTCATTCTCGGCGGGGGCATTGCCGGCCTGGTCTCGGCATATGAGCTGGCCAAAGCCGGTTGGTCCTGCACGATCCTCGAAGCCCGCCAGCGCCCGGGCGGCCGCAACTGGAGCATTCGTAACGGCACCGAAGTGGACTTTAGCGACGGCACGCGGCAGACCTGCGCCTTTGAGGAGGGCCATTACTTCAACGCCGGGCCCGCGCGCCTGCCTTCCACGCACCACACCATGCTGGGCTACTGCCATGAGCTAGGCGTTGCGCTTGAAGTTGAGGTCAACTCGTCGCGCAGCGCCTTGATGCAGAGCGACAAGCTGAACGGCTGCTCGGCTGTGCAGGAGCGGCGAGTGGTGAATGACACGCGTGGCCACGTGAGCGAGTTACTGGCCAAGTGCATCCGCAAAGGCGCACTCGACCAGGAGATGGGCGCCGACGACCGCGAGCGCATGATCGAATTCCTCCGCCAGTATGGCGATTTGAATCCCGATCTGCTTTTCCGCGGCACGGACCGCTCCGGTTTCAAAGTTCCGCCTGGCGCCACACAGCAAGTGCCGGTCATCAACGATCCGCTCGCGATGCGTGAGCTGCTCGACGCCGATTTGTGGCAAGACATGCTGGTGGAAGAGGTTTTCGAGTGGCAGCCGACCATGTTTCAGCCCATCGGCGGCATGGACCGCATCCCATTCGCCTTCGCATCGAGGCTTGATTCCGTGATCCGTTACGGCGCGGCGGTCAGCCGCATTCGCCAGTCGGATTCTGCTGTCACCGTCACGTACAGCGATGGCTCGGGAGCTCCCCAGATGATCGACGCCGACTACTGCATCTGCGCTATGCCGCTGACCATTGCGCGCACTCTCGACGCCGACTTCAGCGCGCCGATTCGCGACCTTCTCGACAAGGTCAGGTATGACTCCGCTTACAAAATTGCGTGGGAGGCGCCACGCTTCTGGGAAAAGGAGACGAACATTTTCGGTGGGATCTCCTACCTTCAGCAGACCGTCGATCTGGTCTGGTATCCCAGCGCGCGCTTCTTTTCAGAAAAAGGCATCGTCATCGGAGGCTACTCCATCGAGGAACCGCCCTCGCTCGGCGCGCTTCCCGGCTTGCTGAAGAAGACCGACCTTTCGCTACGTGATGCCACCGTGAATGGTTACGCCTTCGCCTCGCTACCCACTATGCAGGCCAAGCTCGACGCTTCGCGACGGTCGATTGAGCTGCTGCATCCAGGCCACGGCAAAGATCTTTCGAAACCGATCTACGTCAGTTGGGGACACATCCCGCACAACCTCGGCTCATGGATCGGCTTTGAATGGAACGACGAAAAAACGCTCCAGACGCTGCAAACGCCGGATCGGAGGGTCTACTTCGCCGGGGACCATACCAGTCACCTTGTCGGCTGGCAGGAAGGCGCGGCCCTCTCGGCTTATCGGGTGATCAACCAGCTCGGGGAGCGGATCAAGAAGCCGGCGTGAAAAGAGAGCTTCGGCCTCAACCTCAAAAGGCGGAGCGGGGGCCTTCAGGCCCGGATTCTCTGACCACTTATCACCGCATACTCGCGCGGCCCGCCGCATGGCCCCCACCTCGATTCGCATTCCTCGACTTTGCAAAATCAGGACCAGCAAATCGACTCGGCTTTTTACGATCGCGCGAGCTGATCGCGAGGTGATATGGTTCTTGCGGCTTCCCTTTCAATGCAATACTCAGGCGCCATTCGAGAACGAGAGCGGGAATCCAATCCAACGATGGAGGTTCACGATGATGATCGTGGCTCGGCAACTTAGGATGGCGCGCATGTGTTGCGCTGCATTTGCGGTGGGGATGGCTTTCGGGCTGGTCGGTCCGAGCGCCTCAGCGCAGACGCCCGGCGCCGGCAAGGCCGCGGTTCTGGCCGCGAATGCCAGGTTCTATGCGGCGATCAACGCAATGTTCAAGGGAGACGTCGGCCCCATCGAGGCGGTCTGGTCACACGCCGACGATGTGACTTACATGGGCCCGACGGGGGCATTTGAAACCGGCTGGAGCGCGGTGATGAAGGATTGGGAGGGCCAGGCGGCCCAGAAGCTCGGCGGCAAGGTAGAACCCGTCGAAGTCCATGTCATCGTGGGGCAGAATCTCGCGGTTGTAGATGATCTCGAGGAAGGCGAGAACACGAATGCTGAAGGCAAGGTCCAGCAGCTGAAGCTCCGGGCCACAAACATCTTCCGTAGAGAAGGCGGGGAATGGAAGATGGTTGGGCACCACACCGACGTGCTCCCTTATCTGGCGAAATAGAGGCCGAGACGAAGCATCTCGCACAATGACTGCAGCCCCGTCGCAGACCCTGAACCGTGTTCGTCTTTTGACGCGGATGTTGTACGTCAAGTGCATGCTTTTCGCTGCCGTACAGCTACTTTCTGGCGCGTTTGTAGAACGGTAGAGGCACCTGTTTGGCGCGGACCTTGTTGGCGCGGCATTCGACGATGACATCGGCGCCACTGGCGGCTACGGCAGTTGGAACGAGCGCCATGGCGATGTTGGTCTTGAGGAATGGCGCCGGCGAGCCGGATGTGACCACCCCGATTCTCTCCTCCGAAAGTGAATGTACGGAGTACCCGTCGCGGGCGATGCCACGGTCGATCATCTCGAGGCCGACAATCTTGCGTGCGGGCCCGCCCGCAGCTTGAACCGCAGCGAGCGCTTCACTACCGATAAAAGAACCTTTGTCGAGTTTGAGCCAGCGATCGATCCCGGCTTCAAACACGTTGATCTCTTCTGAGATTTCGTGGCCGTAGAGGCTCATGCCCGCCTCGAGGCGCAGCGTGTTGCGCGCGCCGAGGCCGCAGGGGCGAATGCCGAAGTCTTTTCCAGCTTCGAGAAGCGCGTCCCACATCTTCACCGTGGTGGCTTCGTCTGAGGGGATGTAAACCTCAAAGCCGTCCTCGCCCGAGTAGCCGGTGCGAGCGATGAGCGTGTTCGCAATGCCGGCCACTGTTCCCCAAGTGAACCAATAATTCTTGATCGCCGCGAGATCGACCTTGGTCAGCTTGGCGAGCGTCTCGAGCGCGCGCGGCCCTTGGAGCGCGAGTTGCGAGTAGTAGGCCGAGTAGTTGGCGAGGTGAATGCCGGGCCGGCCGCCCACTTGCTGCTTGATCCACGCGAAGTCCTTTTCCGTTGTGCCGGCATTGACGACGAGCAGGTAGTCGTTTTCGCTCAGCCGGTGAACGAGAATGTCGTCGACAAAGGTTCCCCTTGGCGTGAGGAGCGCGGAGTACTGCGCCTGCCCATCCTTGAGCCGCGACGCGTCGTTCATGGTGATGTGCTGTACTGCAGCGAGGGCGCCGGGGCCGCGAAACTGAATCTCACCCATATGGCTCACGTCGAAGATGCCCACGCCTGTGCGCACGGCCATGTGCTCCGCAATGAGTCCTCCGCCGGGACCCGGGTATTCGACCGGCATATCCCATCCGCCGAAGTCGACCATTTTGGCATTGAGCGCGCGGTGCGTGGCATTCAGCGCTGTCTTTTTGAGCGGTGCGGCGGGTGCGGTTGCAGAGGGAGAAGCCATTTCGCGATCCTTTCCGGCAGCGTAATCTACAACCTTAACCATAGGGACGCGACGGGGAAGGGGTCAAACGGGAAGCAGCGCCTGAAAGGAGCGCCGGGATGAATCTTCGCAGGGTGATTCCGTGGTGGATGGTGAGCTTTCGCGTTCTGGCGGGCCCTGTGATCGCCGCGCTGGCGATCCGGTTGCAGTCCCCGCAGATCTGGCTGGGCCTTCTGATCGCAACGGGATTCATCTCCGACTTCTACGACGGAATTCTGGCGCGGCGATGGAAAACAGAGACGGCGGCGCTGCGCATTGCGGACTCGAGCGCGGATATTGTTTTCTGGGTGGGAATATTGACGGCCGCGATTGCGCGCCATGGCGCGGAGCTGAAAGCACGGGTTGGACTTGTGATTGCGGTGCTCGTGTTTGAGTCGATTCACATCGGCTTTGGCTGGCTGAAATTCGGGCGCATGCCGAGCTTCCATACATATGCGGCAAAGTTGTGGGGGTTCCTGCTGGCTGTTGCTGCAATTGCACTGCTCGGTTTCGATCGGGGGGCGTGGCTGCTGACATGCAGCCTGATTTGGGGAATCGCCTGCCAGACGGAGAGCCTGACGATTTCGATTTTGCTGCCGGAGTGGGCCTATAACGTGAAGGGCTTGCGGAGGGCTATTGCCCTGCGCCGCGAGATGCGGGCGGTGCGCAAACCAGAGGCATCGCTACGGTGAGATCCTTATGAACCCTGTTCGAGGCATCGTGATGATTCTTGCCGCCGGCCTTGCGTTCTGGAAGGGCTGGCAGATTCACCACGGAGAAACGGCGGTGCTGGCTTATGGGCTCGGTGCGTTGGCCCTGGCGATGGGGGTGTGGCACTTGACGCGCGACCGTCGGCGAACGCCTGGGCCGCGACGGTGACGCTTTAGCCCGTCAGTGCAGCTCGCCCAGCGCGGAAATCGGTAGAGGCTATCTTCTTTTCTGTGAGCCATATAGCGGCGCGGCTTGTTCTATAGTTCACGACTCGAATAAATTCATGATACCCTCATCGTGGAGCCTTTCTGGGCGGATGCCAACGCTGCGTGAAAAACTCACCGACCCAACGCGATTTCTTGTCGCTACGGAGCTTGTGTCTGTACGCGGTTCAATGGCTGGAGTGAGTGCCATCAAGGCGCGCAACTTTGCCAACGACCTGGTTGCGTGTGGCGACATTGACTGGATCTCGATAACAGATAACGCCGGAGGCAATCCGCAACTAGCGCCGCTGGTTATGGGCCGGCCCATTCTTTACGCCGGCAAGGAAGTCGTCATCCATCTCACCTGCAAGGATCTGAACCGCAATGGCCTGGAGAGCGAGGCCTGGATGCTGAACAGCGAGGGCTTCAACAACATCCTGGCCATGACCGGCGATTATCCGGTGGCGGGCAACGACGGGCTGGCGCGGCCGGTGTTCGACATCGATTCCATTGGCCTGATTAGCCTTCTGAAAAAAATGAACCAGGGGCTCGGTGCGTCGGCGGCAAACGGCAAGCGACTGCAACTGGAAAAGACGCAGTTCTGCATTGGAGCGGTGACCACCAACTTCAAGCTGCGCGAGGGCGAGGTCATTCCGCAATACCAGAAACTCGGGAAAAAAGTTGAGTGCGGCGCGCGGTTCATCATCAACCAGATCGGGTTCGACTCGCGGAAAATCTCCGAGTTGCGCTGCTATATGAACGCGCACGAGATGAAGCAAACGCCGCTGATCGGCAACGTGTACGTGCTGAGCCCGCGCGTGGCTGATCTTTTTCATGAGGGCAGGATTCCGGGCGTGGTGGTAAGTAATGCGCTGTGGGAACTTTGCCAGATTCAAAGCGGATCGCCGGACCGCGGCAAAGCATTTTTCCTCGAGCTCGCGGCCAAGCAGATTGCGGTCTATCGCGGGCTCGGATTCCGCGGCGTGTACCTGGGCGGAGTGCACAACCTCACCGCGATTGAGCGGATTCTGGAGATTGAGCGAAGCTTTGCGCCGGACGACTGGAAGCAGTTCGCGCGCGAGATCAGGTTTTCGCGACCGGGAGAGTTCTTCTTCTACTCTGAAGATCCCGCGACCGGGCTGGCGAATCCGCTTGAGGAAACACCGCGCACCAAGACTCCATCGAAGCACGTGACCGCGGTTTATCAAATATCCAAGCTGTCGCACGCGACGATGTTCGCTCCCGGAACGGCGTTCGCACGTTGGGGCGCGAAGGCGTGCGCGCACTCAAAGGACCCGATGCAGGGGCCAAAGCCGCTGCGGGCTCTGGAACATGTGAGCAAGGCCATCCTTTACCAGTGCAAGGACTGCGGCGACTGCTCGCTGCCTGACATTGCGTATCTATGCCCCGAATCGCAGTGCGCGAAAAACCAGCGCAACGGCCCATGCGGCGGCACGCGCGAAGGCCGCTGCGAAGTGGACGGATACGGCGACTGCATCTGGCTGCGCGCATACGAGCGCCTGAAACATGACGGCCGCGAAGAAAAACTGCTCGATCATGTGCCCGTGGTCCAGAACCAGGGACTGCGAGGAACATCGGCGTGGGCGAACCTTTGGCTGGGCCGCGATCACAGTTCAAAACGGGAGGCCGCAAAGGCGGAGACGAACCCTCCCGTTCCGGAGCTACAAAAGCAATGAATAGAAAACTGCATATTGTCGGCGAATTGATGAATAACTCTTACGCCCGTGCGCGCAAGGCGTTTAATGCGCGCGATCCTGAGGGCTATGGGCAGCTGGCCAAACTACAGGCCGACCTAGGCGCGGATTATCTGACGCTCAATATCGACGGCACGCAACGGATTCAGGTGCGAAGCAAGGAGATGCTCGACTTTTTGCCCGACGTGATTCCGGCCATTCAGGAAGCCACGTCGACGCCGATCGCCTTCGACAATCCGTCAGTCGATTACCACAGAATTGCGCTCAAGCACTACGACCGCAAGAAGAGCGGTCCGCCGATTCTGAATTCGCTGGCCGCGTCGCGCGAGCGGCTGGACGAGATGGTGGAGCTGGTGAAGCACTACGACACGCTCGCCGTGGTAATGGCCTCGGAGATGTTTGTGCCCGGAGGAGCTTCGCAATGCCTGAATCCGCAGGACTCGTATCGCGCGGCCAAGCATTTTGTTGAGCTGCTGGTAACCAAGGCGGGGCGCCGCAACGATCAGATCATCATCGATACCGGCCTGGCGCCGGTGGGCGCGGACACATACGGACTGGTAAACATCGGATTGGACGCGATGCGGCTGATCAGCGCCGATCCAGATTTGAAGGGCGTACACATGATCGTGGGCCTTTCAAACTTTGCCTGGGGCACACCGAAAGAGATTCGCGAGGATCTTGAGAAGGCGTACCTGACGCTGGGGATGGAAGCGGGCTTGGATTTCGCGCTGGCGAATCCAGAGAAGACTCCTTCGCCGCTGCCCGCCGGTCATCCGATGGTGGCCAAGTTGCGTGAAGCGCTGGAGCAGGGCCGTCGTGGAGAAGGGGAATCCGCTGAAATGTGCGGCTTCCGCCAGGCAGAAGCCATCCTGAGTATTTGCAGAGAGGTTGAGGCCGTCGACTACTAAAGCGGCTGCGAGTAATGCCTGTGATTGATCTCATTTTCCCTGAGACCGATGACCACCGCGTCTGGATGCGTGTTGGAACGCTGCTGGACGGCGTAGGCACCACGCCGTTGCACAATGCCAATGTTGTGTACGACCGGAAGTCGGTTCTTTTTGCCGGGGAGGGTTTGCCGCCCGCAGATTTACTGAACACCGGTCAGAATCAACCGGATCACGACCTGCCGCAATTCACGCTGCTGCCAGGATTGACGGACGCGCACACGCATTTTTTCCTCGAAGGCGGCGAACTTGATCCGGACAAGCGCTCCGCTTACCTTAAGCAGACACCGGGAGAGTTGCTGCACCGCGCGCGCCTGCGGCTGGAGAAGCTGGTGCGTCTGGGGATTACGGCAACTCGCGATGCCGGCGACAAGAATGGCGTTGGCCTGGCGCTGAGCAAGCTTTATTCGAGCGCGGAGCGGCCGCTGATGCCGTATGTCGACAGCCCCGGCGCGGCGATTCATCATCGCGGCCGTTACGGCAGCTTCATGGCCGAGGCGTTTGAGGACTGCTTGACACCGCGCCAGTGCGTGGAAGAGCGGATAAAAGCCGGAGCCGATCGCATTAAGCTGATTCCGACCGGGATTATCAATTTCAAAAAAGGCGCGGTCACGACGGCGCCGCAAATGTCAGCGGAGCGAGTCGGCGATTTCGTTGCAGCGGCAAAAGCTTTTGGCAGGCAGACGCTGGCGCATGCATCAGGAGATGCAGGCATCGATCACGTAATTGACGGCGGCGTGGACTCGATCGAGCACGGTTTTTTTGTTCGCGACGATCAGCTCGCGAAGATGCGCGACAAGCAGATTGCCTGGGTGCCAACGTTTGCGCCCGTGCAATGCCAAGTGGATCACGCAGAGCGGATGGGCTGGGATGCGGAGATCGTCGGGAATCTGAAGAGGATTCTCGATTCGCATGCGGCAAGCTTGATCAAGGCTCACGCCATGGGTGTGCAGGTGATCGCGGGCGCCGACGCCGGTTCCTATGGCGTGGCCCACGGACTGGGATTCCTATACGAATTGGAGTTGATGCAGCGAGCCGGGCTTTCGCCGCTGGCGGTGATCAACTCGGCCACGGGGGCCGGATCGAAGCGGTTGGCATTCAAGGAGAAGTTTGGACAGATCAAGCCTGGGTTCCTCAGCCGGTTCATTCTTACACACCACTCTCCGCTCGAGGATGTTGCCAATCTTCGCAGGGAACGGATTGTCGTGTTTGACGGGGCGGTCTTCGCGACCGGCGAAGACATCGACGCGACAGGCCTTTAGGAGAGAGCGGCCTGCTCGATCGCTCGTTCTGGCGGCAATTCTGCGATTGAAGGAATTCAAACGACAGACCGTCGCTATCTGCGGCGTGCGCGCCAGAATGAACTGACTCCCAGGTAGAGAAAAACCACGCCCGCGCCGATGGAGAAATCGCGAGAAATTGCGCCGATCCCGGACCAGTTTTGCCAAAGACGCAGAGCGAAGAGAGCTGCGAATAACAGGAAGAATGTACCGGTGGCTTCAAGCCAGACGACGCCGCCAACGCGGCGGAAGGGACGGAGGAGCCCACCGATGCCCTTGCTGAGGTTCGGGCCGGTTCGAGCTGCGATGCGCTCCGCGGTTTGAGCCTGAGACACAAGGCTGGGGCCGGCGGCGACCGATTGCGCTTTGGGATGCGGCGGGCTCGCCCCAGATGGCGCGGGGCTTGCAACACGCTGGCCGGCAATGCGCCCGGCGACGCGAACGCCGATGCCCAGAGCGCGGCCGATGTTTCGCGGTTCCATACCGTTTATGATGTTAGCAGTGGCTCACGGTGCTTTTCGCAAATTGGCGCGGGTCGGGAGTTGCTGTCAATCCTGATTCTCGAGTTGCTCTCGATCCTGATTGGAAGTAAGGTAAAGAGATTCCGCGTTGCGACCCGCATTCCTCTCCCACGGGTGCGCCGCTCATGGAGGTAGCTGTGACATCCCGTCTGCGTGAATTGATTCAGCAACTGGGCGAGGCCATCCATGAGTCGGTGATTGAGAGCGAACAGATTGCCGGCGTGGTGCAGGACATCCGCAAGCACGGATTCGACGTGTTGCTGATGCTTGAAGCCACGATCGGGCTGAATGAAGTCACCGAAAAGAATGCTGCCGCTGGAACGGATGAGGCGGCCGGGGGCGAGGTGGGAACCTTCACGCCTAACGACCTGCACTTTCTGCGCTCGCTGCGCATCGCGGTTGAAGGCGAACCCGACGAGGATGCAACGGACGTGAAGTAGGCTGCCTGGGCCGGCGAAGTGAAAGCGAGGATTGGCCCCGCTCTTCGGCGATGACCTTGCTTTTGCTAGATCCCAAAAAACGGCTTGTACCTACGCCATTCTCTGTGCCGGCACCGTCGTCGCACTCGATTGACCCGCACTCATCAGCTTGATAAGATGGAAGTGCGGGGTGGAGCAGCCCGGTAGCTCGTTGGGCTCATAACCCAAAGGTCGCTGGTTCAAATCCAGCCCCCGCAACCAAATAAATCAACAACTTACAGAATTTGGTCGCTCCCGGCAAGTCCCCGTTATCCCCCATTAGGAACAACTGCAATTTATTGGACAGTCGCAACACCTGTGTTTTCAGTTGGATGCTGCGAGTTCGGGCCGAACACCAGTCCCACAACCTGACTGTTTGCCCGGCGTTTGGTTTCCGTCATCGCCCGCCCATAGACGTTCATCGTCGTCTGGATTGAGGCATGACGCATCAGTTCCTGTTGCACTTTCATCGGAGCACCCGTTTCGTCGAGCCAGGAGCGATAGGTATGGCGGAATGTGTGCCACCCGATGTCCTCTCCCAACCCGGCGAGCTTAGCAGCCCGCTGAAGCTGCCTTTTCCGCAAGCTCTCTTGGTGGTACGGCCTTCCCGTAGCCGGATTGGCAAAAACCCAATCCGTGTCTCGCGGGAAGATTGAAGCCGAGCGCCAATGCAACAGCGCCTCGGCCAGACGAGCATCGAGCGGAACATCATCTTTCGAATATTCCGTCTTCACATCGTCCACTCTGCCGCCCACCATGCTTCTCTGAACCAGTACGGAGCGATCCTCGAAGTTGAAATCGCCCCATTGCAGCCCGAGAATTTCGCTAACGCGAAGGCCCAGGCACTGTGCAACCAATACCATCGTCCGGCATGGATCGTCGAGGTGCTTGAGCAGTTCAAAGAACCCGGCCACGTCCAGAACCCGTGGCCGCTTCAGTCGTTTGCTTGCGTTCTTCACGCGCACCAGAGAGACAGGGTTCTTACCAAGTTCGATAATGCCCCACCGCTCTGCGCACTTGAAAACCAGGTGCATGATTCCCCGCACATGAGTCTTTGACTTTGGAGCCAATGGCAGATCGTGCAGCCACTGCTCCATTGCCATCGGCTTTATCTTGTCCACGGGGTATTCACTCCAACGTGGGCGGATGTGAACCCGGATATTCGACAGATGCGACTTCCGGGTTGAGTAACGTTCCGAGAGCTCCTTCTCGACATAGCGGTCGAGCAAGGCTCCGAAGGACGCGACCTCCACTTCCGCACGCGGAGACTCTTCGTTGAGTCGAAGAAGAAGAGCTTGCGTAGCCTTCCGCGCCTGGGTTTCCGTCTCGTACAGGTTGCGATCCCCAAGGATCACACTCTGCCGTTTCCGCTCGCCCTGGGAGTCCGTTTCGTAGTAGCGAAACTCCCACACGTCAGGACTGCGCTCGCGCTTCCTCAGCCGTAAACTTCCGTACTGATACCGTGTCCGAACAAACAAGGGTTACCTCCTGCTTTGTTGCGGGCACGAGTGGTTAAGAACAGAGTACCGCTGTTAGGGTTGAGAGTCGATAGCGGTCTGCTCCGCGTCCTGCGACCAGCCATCGAAATGCGATGCTCGGAAACGCCAGAGCTTGCCGACGTGCAGACCGGCAACGAGGCCGGTGCGCGCGTAACGCGGTCGGGATTTGAGATGCACCTTCACGAGGGCCGCAGCCTGTTCGCTGTTCGGCAGGAGTTCGAAAATATGGCGGGAATCGA